>CAVPCA010000061.1:0-16201 GCA_963702315.1 uncultured Pseudomonadota bacterium | reverse complement strand
GAAATAAAATTTTGCGAGTCAGATTAGGCAAAATAACCGCAACCTGCCCCACCCAACCCTGATAATTTGGGCCCAATAATGGCCTAATCGCCTGCAACTCAAAAGTATAAGGCCCGACAGTAATCGAATCTCCCATGCGCATGGAAACATCACGTTGTTGACTATAAGCGGTCGTTGCAATAATACCAATGGTGGTTACGCCGATGCCAATATGCGCGAGTATCATTCCCCAATGACTGACAGAAGTTCGCCTGCGGACTAAAGAGCCTTTTTGCCATTTGAAACCATGATTCAAAGACCACAAAATAACCCAAAAACTCAGCATTAAACCTAAGAAAATTAAAAAAGTGAGTGGAAATCCCAAATACCACGGCAAAATCAATGCCAAAACAGCGGTAATCAATAAATAAATCAGCCACTTTATTTTTAAATGCGCAAGCTGCGTATCACCCCAATGAAATAAAGGTGCAATCGCCATCAACAATAAAACCGGAAACATAATGGGAATAAATATCGCATTAAAATAAGGCGCGCCCACAGATAACTTACCCAAATGCAAAACGTCCATCATTAAAGGATAAATCGTGCCCAACAATACTGTTAACATGGCGACAAACAATAAAATGTTGTTCGCCAGTAAGAAAGATTCGCGCGACAACACAGTAAACTCTCCGGTCATCACTAAATGGCGGGACCGCGCCACGCATACAAAGCCAAAGATCCGCCGACCACCAATAATAAAAATCCCAACATAAATAAACCACGCTGTGGATCAGCAGCAAAACTGTGCACAGAAACCAATATGCCGGAACGTACCAGGAAAGTGCCCAGTAAACTTAAAGAAAACGCACAAACCGCCAATAAAACCGTCCACGCTTTGAAAATTTGCCGTTTTTCAGTAACCGCCAAAGAATGTATAAGCGCCGTGCCCGCCAACCAAGGTAAGAAAGAGGCGTTTTCTACGGGATCCCAAAACCACCAACCGCCCCAACCCAATTCTCGATAAGCCCAAGCGCTACCTAAAATAATACCCAAGGTTAAAAAACACCAAGCCATTAGCGTCCACGGCCTAGCCCAACGCGTCCAGGCAGGATCTAAACTACCCTGCCATAACGCAGCCATAGCAAAAGCGTAAGGAACTGCAAAACCCACATAACCCATATAAAGGATCGGCGGATGGACGGCTAGTCCTGGGTCTTGCAAGATGGGATTTAAATCTGCGCCATCGGGTGGAATAGAAGGTAGTAAACGAATAAAAGGGCTCGATGTAGTCAACAAGAATAAATAGAAACCAATAGCGATTAACGATAATACCGTTAAAACCCGCGCGGTAATAACCGGCGGAAGCTGACGGTTGATATAACTGATCGCCGTCATCCAGCCTGTTAAAATAAACACCCACAACAATAAAGAACCTTCATGCGCACCCCACAAAGCGCAAAAGCGATAGACAGCAGGCAAATGTGAGTTCGAATTGGCGGCTACATAAGCTACTGAAAAATCGTTGCTCAATAGCGCATACGCCAAAGCCAAAAAACTAATACCCACTAAAAAAAATTGGCCGCGCGCGGTATGTTTTCCAATGCCGGGTAAGGTGATTTGAGCCACCGCCAAGACGAGCGCCAATATAAGTGCATAATGTCCTAACTCTGGGATCATGGCTTATATCCTCCATCGTGCAAAGAGGCGTTTCCACTGACGGAAACGCCTGGAGGGTGATATCTCGCATCATGTTTTGCTAATACTTGATCAGCGATAAAAACACCTGCCGCATTAAGATGGCCTTCTGCGACAATGCCTTGGCCTTCGCGAAATAAGGCAGGCAAAATACCTTGATATTCTACCGCACAATCTGCTTGATAATCCGTTAAGACAAATTGAACTTTTAAATTTTCTCCATGTTTTACGCTGCCTTTTACCACCATGCCCCCCAAGCGAAAATGCTGAGTGTTTAAAAATTGATGAGTGGATAACTGCTTAGGGGTAAAATAAAGATTGATGTTTTGCCTTAAAGCATACAGCGCCAAACCGCTTGCAACCCCGAAACCTAACGTTAAACAGATAATAAAATACAATCGCCTTTTACGATGTGTTTGCATAGCCAAGATTAAAGCAGGTCCATTTTTAACTGATTCGTTTTTCTTTTTATCCAATACACGGGAAATATTAACATAATTAAGGCAATGCCATAAGCTGAACCAATATAACCCGTATAACCGCCTACCGCCAGCAAGGAAAAAACGCTTACCGGTTCTTTAAATTGGGCCAGGTAACTTTGCACCCAGGATGATTTCCTTTCACGTTTTAGCAGTTCATAGCGCAACCCTAATGCTAAAACCATTAAAAAGTAACAAAAGAAAGCCGCTATCATGGACAGTAAGGGATAAAGCATAGCCGGCGCAATCGTTGGCCTTGCTAATTGCAAAATTGTCGCGCCTTGATGCAGGGTCTGCCACCAATTTACGGAGTAATGCACGATGGGAATATTAATTAAACCGATCAAGGTTAACAATCCGCAAGCTTTTGCGCTTAATTCAGGATCGGGTAACGCAGAGCGCAATGCCATGATGCCTGCATAAATAAATAACAAAATTAATTCTGAGGTTAAACGTGCATCCCAAATCCACCAGGTCCCCCAAGTGGGTTTTCCCCAGATCGAACCGGTGATCAGCGCCATGGCGGTAAATAAGGCGCCGATACAAGCACTGATTTTTGCCACACTGGCGGCAACTTTAATCTTCCAAATCCAATAAATAATGACCGCCCCCGACATAAAAACATAGACGCCCAATGACCAAATGGCCGCCGGCACATGAATGTAAATAATGCGATAAACATCACCTTGTTGGTAATCGCTTGGGGCTAACCATAACCCTCCCACCAGTCCATAGGCAAACAAAATCAAGGTTACAGCAGAAATCCACGGTAATAATGTTTCCACCCATTGAAAACAAGTTTTTGGCGATGCCAATTGATAAAAAAATATTGTTAGATTTCGCTCCGTGCGAAGCAAGTTCGCACGGGCGACCAAAAAGGAAGAGCTGCGCTTCTCCCCCTTTGGAAACCCCCATCGCTTTGTCACGCGGCAAGCCGCGCGGTAAATCATTAATTTAAACCGTTTCATCGATACATCATACCTGTTTTTAAAGAAAAAGCCGCCACTGATGGCGCAGATATCAGCGCCAGTGAAGTTAAACAACCCAGCCAGGCTAAAGGCCCCGCAGGGCTTAAACCATCCAGCACCAAGTTCACTGCACCGGTAGTTAAAATTAAGGTGGGGATATACAAAGGCAACAGGATCAAAGCCAATAATAATCCGTGATTCCGCAAACCAACCGTTAGAGCGGCGCCCATTGCGCCGATTAAAATCAATAAAGGCGACCCCAATACAACGGTAACTAACAAAATACGGATAATATCAGGCGTCAGTTGTAACATAAATCCTAAAAAAGGCAGCATGATTAACAAGGGAATAATCCAAATTAACCAATGGCTGAAAATCTTGGTCAAGATTAACAGCGTAAATGGATAAGGAGAAAGCAACCACTGTTCTAATGTGCCATCTTCAAAATCCAGCTGAAATAACCGATGTAAAGACATTAAGGTAGATAAAACGACGGCTACCCATACAATGCCGGGGCTCATTTTTTGTAATATTTTAGGGTCCGGACTCAAGGCCAAAGCAAATAAGATAACGACCAGTACCACAAACAATAAAGGGTGAATCCAATCCGCTGGTTTTCGCCGCGCCAGCAAAAGCTCACGCTGCATAACCCGTATCCATTGATTCAGCATAGGTTTTTCACAGACTCCGTTGCATGACTCCTGAACCCCATTGGCGCAAAGACAACAAAATTGGTTTTAATTCTGCACCAAAAGGTGTTAAAGAATACTCAACTTTGGGAGGCACGACAGGATATACTTTACGATTAATCACTTCATCGCGTTCTAATTCACGTAATTGTAACGTCAACATGCGTTGGGTAATGCTGGGCATTAACCGCCTAAATTCGTTAAAACGTTTGGTACCTTCCAGCAAATGGAATAAAATAACGCCCTTCCATTTGTTGCCAATCACATCTAACGCTGCTTCTACCGCACACCCATAATGGCATTGATTGGTCCGCCTGTTTTTTTTAGTCATGGAACCCCCCTTTAGTATCATTTTTGTGAGTATATCACAAAATTGTGCATTCTTGTAAATATATTTTCCATCATTATAATTTATTTTATAAATTTATGGTTATTTTAATGTATTTAATAAACTAATTGGAGACAAATATTATGTTAACTAGATTAAGTTTTTTTCAACAGAGTGATAAAGATCACGAACAATATGAAAACTTGCTAGCGCTGATGATCGAAGATGGCGTTAAAAATATTCCTGCGTTTATCAAGGCCTTCAGCCGCGTGCTTACTCAGGTTCAAAATAATGGCGAACCCGGTTGGGATATACTAGGCGTCACTTTGTTTAAAACCCCGAATGATCATGCACGACACATAACTGAAGAATTAATGAAAAATCCCACCATAAAAAAAATCATTTGTGATTTAAAACGCAATGATGGGGATTATAAAAGTTATGATGGAAATAAGGCTTTACTTTTAGAAGAAATCATTAAAGGAATGGACTACGCTTTAAGTGTCTGCAAGGGGGATGAGAAAAATACTTTATTACTAACTATCGCTCAAACAATGATCTACGGCTGGGATAGGGATAGTGAAAAAAACCGATTATGGTCTCTAAGGAAACAAGTGAAAAAATCATACTCAAACATTATTGAGGATATTCAAATAGAGTTAAGAAAACAGTGCGAACGGCTCACTAAAGAATATGAAGCTTCATTTAGTAAAAACTTAATTAAAGGAATTCTGGATCAGACTGCTAGTATCAATTCAAATGATATTACTAACATCATTATGGGATATCACTTATAGACTTATTTTTAGCAGTTAACAAAGAAATTATACCCGTTATTAAATTTGGAAAAGTTAAAGGCCGGTGGGTGGTTAGGATTATCCTAAATTCCGCAGTTACCTCCTACTGCGAAGACCTATTGCACTGAATCTTGAGGCTTTTTTGTGGATTTTTTCCTTCACCGTACGGATGAGTACGGCTTCAGGAAAAAATCCACAAAAAAGCCTCAATCTTCAGCGCACTAGGTCTTCTCGTTACGGAGGCAACTGCGGAATTTAGGATAATCATTCCACCACCACCTTGAAAGCACCTACAATTACAGTTTATAATAATCATTAGAAAAAAAGTTTAAGAGGACCGACTTAATGAAAGAACAAATTAAAGAACTTGGAGAAGCCTATCAAGGATTTAAAGAAGCAAAAGGAGGGGAACTTAAGCTAATTGCTGACTTGATACCCAGATTAAACGACTTAAAACCTATAGATTTAGAAAAAATAAGAAAAAAATTAGAGGATGCCAAGTCTCATTGTGAAAAAGTTTTAACTGACAAAGAAGCCGATTTTTCGGGTACAGTAATGGGTTTAGCGGGGCAAAAAGAAGCTCTAAATAACTTAAATCATAACCTATCTAATCTACACCAAACAATAATATCTCTGCAAATTGATGAAACGAATAAACTCATTGACCAGGCAAAGCTTGCAGTTATAGGAGAAAAAATTGAGTTATTACAAAAAGCCTGGGTAATTTTTGGCATGGGAAAATCTAACCGAATTAATACATTAATTACAAGCTTGAAAAAATCTCAACTAAAAAGCAATGAGATAAAGGATGCCGAAACAGTTTGCGATACTATGCTTGACATGGTCGAAAGTACTTTTCAAAAGAAAATCCCTCGTATTTTACGGCTGCATCTAAAACAAATTATACTGATTTTAAAAAATGCAATAATACCTCAATTATATAAAGAAATCTCTTCTCCGGAGCTCTCTAAACAGGAAGAATTAAAAAAATTTTTTAATAATAAAATAAAACCTTTTCTTAAAAAGCTAAGTCGGGAAGAAAATAAAGAAGTCTTCGATGACGGATCGTTGGATCGTGAAGTTTTTTCGGAAATTGAAAGGACTTTTAATCAAATGCTAGAAAAAAATAATTTAGATGGTCTAAGAGAGTACTATCAAACGAAAAAACGCTGGCATGACGAAACACACTTCCCTCTGCAACCAGTTAAAGAATTTTTAGTGTTGGAGTCTACTCACTCGTATCTAAACACAAAATTTGCTATTGACCTCTTCAATCGATTTGAATTATTGCTCAATCCATTAGATCCCCCTCTGGAGCAAAACATTCAAAATGAACCTGGATTAAGCACTGATATAAAACCTATCACTTTAATTTACGGCAAATTTAAACTTAATTTAACCCTCCCCATCAATGAGCCTACAATCGACAATGTGACAAATTTTTTAAATAAAAATTATGAATTTTTTAAAATTTTGTTGCAAGGGTATGACCTTTATTCGATGTCATCTGAAATAATAAACGGTGATGACAGTAAAGTTGCATATGGAAAAATATATATCAGAAAATACCATTACGCCCTGGAATATGCTGTTCGATCAGACGAAAAAACAGTCAACAGAAGCTTTATTTCCCAAGATCAATTAAAAGATCAATTAGAGGAGGCTGAAGTTAATGGATACAAAGACCCTTTGTCCAAAATTCTAAAAATTACATCAAAAAAAGGTCATACCCTGTTGCAACGCTTAACAAAATCAAGATTTCTTCATCATCTTATTGACATAGGCGCTATAAAATTTAGACTCATCAATAACCCCATTAATTCCAACCAATTTACCGTTACTTTGGTCTTGCACCATGATCCCAAACAGGAAATATCGGCGCCGGACAATTTCTGGTTTGATGCAAGCCAAGTCACTATCAGGCAAATATGTCATGCCTATTTGGGAAAACAAGATTTTGAGGAATCATTACAAAAACTTTCTGGACATTCACTTTCCAAGTATGCAGACTTCTATGTCACTAATTTTTTGGATTTATTATCCTATCCTTGCCTGAGCTTTTTACCGGCTGCTTTAAATCAAACCCCTGTCTATGATTTATTTTCAAAAATTACAACTGCTCTAGTCTATTATTGCTTTGATACCGATCAAGCAGACCTTTTACCCCAAGAAGTCCATAAATATTCGACAATCTCCCATGTACCCATGAGATCTGATGATCATACAAATTTTATCTCCTTTATCCGTAGATTATCTTCATCAAAAGATGAAGTCACTTCTGAGTCTATTGCTGCTTTGATAAAGGAAATAGAAGACGATGATCTCGTTTTGATTTCTGCCGAAGAAAAGTTCAGTACAACACATTCTTTAGATGACTATTTTTTAACTCTTGTGGAGATCTTTGAAAGATATTCAAAACTAAAATGGAAGCCGATTTTATTCAAATATCAAAATAATTTTATTTTACATGACAAACAGAGACTTATCTACAATTTAAATGCTGATCTATTGAAAAATTTAAAATTTGGTAGCTCTGAAAAGCCAATCATATTGGCAAGTAATGAAATTCCAGGCCCGGTACAGAAAGAAATAAAGTCAAAGAGCAAAAACCCGGGCAGGTTTATCTTAAAAGAATTCCACGATAGATTGCTTTTAATTTATGATTTTTTGATTGCTAATAAAGGTTTATTGGGACGTTACACGGTTATCAATTTATTAACAGCCCATTTGACGGAAGTTCACAAAAAAGTCAAATTCAACGAACCAGAACAAATAAGTTTACTATCCTGTGGTTTTTTTAAAGCAATACATGCTGCTGAACGTTTACCGCTAGATCAGCGAATGGCTTATTACCAAAATAGTCTTTTTACTTCCTCAGTTAAGAAAGTAGTTAAGAAAGTATGTTCCGAAAATGATATTAAGAGTAATGCTATCGATATAATTACAGATTATTTAAATCCATCCTATTTAACAGTTTATTCCAGTATTCCTGAAACAATACTGAATGAAATAGTAAAAGTGATTGAATTTAAAGATGATAATAATGCGATTATCCACAGTTGCGCGGCTATTTTTAATGAATTAAACATTCAAACAGCACGCGGAATCATGGTAGGCCCCGATTCTTTATCGAAGCAGGAGTTTCCTCCAGAGGCAAAATATATCTATTTTGTATTGCCTCCTGCTATCGCAGTGGTGATTGATAGAAATGAATCGAACATTTATTGTATTGGTCTAGAAAATGATGTAGAAAAAGCGCTGCTTCAACTGACACCTCTCACTCAATCTGGTGGCAGGTTCGATGGGTTTAAGATTGAACATCTCCCAATTAGGACACTCGCGCAACAAACAGATAAGGTATTATGTAGTGCGTACGTTGTTAGTAACATTATTGGAATTATCACTCAATTAAATCCTTTAGACGCTTTGTCGCTCAATAACCAACAACCTCAGCAAATCATCCAGATGATTAAGGTTTCACAAGTTAATTTAAAGTCAGGAAAACAACCCAGCGCACACGATATTCAAAAATGGAAAAATCTAATGATTTTAATGAGTTTAGAGCCTACAGAATTTCAGCAAAAATTGCAGCAACTCTTTTATAAAGAAATGGTAAAAAATCATAACGAACAATCTTGCAGTTTTAGGACCCTCGCATAAATAAAGGGTGAATCCAATCTGCCGGTTTTCGACGCGCCAGCAAAAGCTCACGCTGCATAACCCGTATCCATTGATTCAACATAACGCCGCTTCTACCGCACACCCATACTGGCATTGATTGGTACGCCTGTTTTTTTGTCATGAAACCCCCTTTAGTATCATTTTTGTGAGTATATCACAAAATTGTGCATTCTTGTAAATAAACCCCCCTACCCTTATAATTCATTTATGAAGAATTTTTTATTTTAACGTATTTAATAAACTAACTGGGAGATAAATATTATGAAACTCAATTCTGTACAACTCTTTCCGATCATAACTAATAATAAAGATGAAAAAGAATATAAACGATTGATCAAAGAAATGATCAAAGATAGCGTGAAAAATATTTCCAATTTTACACAGACAATTCAAACAGGGCTGGCATCAGATCAAAAACAGTTAGACCCTGGATTTGACATTTTTGGATTTACTCTCTTTAAAAGTGATTGGGACCACGTACAAGATTTATGGCTAAAATTAGAAAAAGCTGACCTAAGAAGAATTGTTGAAACCATGCATTACGCTTTAGATTTCTACAATAAAGATAAGCAAAACTTCGTTTTAAAAACTATTGTTAGCCAAATAATAGTACAATGGAATAGCGGTGCTAAAAAAGAATTGAACAATCTGATAAGGTGTCTAGAGAAACCGTACTATTCCATCATTTTTGACATCCAGGCTGAATTGACAAAACATTATGAACAATTCTTAATGCTGCAACAAGAGGGAAACTATACGCACGGTTAAAAGGGAAAAAGTTAAGGGCCGGTGGGTGGTTAGGATAATCATTCCACCGCGCGCCAATTTTTCTGATAAAATTTTTTGAATTTCTAAGGCTATATTTTCATCCAAACCAGCCAATGGTTCGTCTACAATCCAAATAGGAACATCGTGTAACAACAACCTGGCTAATCCGAGACGTTGTTTTTGTCCTTGTGACAACGCAAATCCTTGAATATTTTTTACAGCAGACAAACCTACTCGCGCAATGATTTGATTAATTTCAACTGTGGAAAAAGCTTGATGGGTATTAAATTTTAAATTTTCGAAAACGGTCAGATCCATTTTTACGGCGGTTTGATGGCCTAAATAATGCAAGTTTTCTTTATAACCAATGTCTTGATAATTAATAGGATTGCCATTCCAGAATACATCGCCTTGGGTAGGTCGGGTTAAGCCCGCTAATACACGCAATAAACTGGTCTTTCCTGAGCCGTTTTCTCCTACAACTTGTAATAATTCACCGGGTAAAATATTAAAGGCTAAACCTTGCCACAACCAATTTTCATTACGTTTTAAACCTAAATCTTTTACTGCTAACAGCGATTCCCGCTGAAGACAGCGTGAATCGCTTTTTGTTTTAATCCTGCGCATCGGGAAATCCGATGCTTGGAATCAAGGGGAAGAATCGCGATTCTCCCCCTTGCGAACCCCCATCGCGAGCAGTGAAGCTCCCCTTCAGCAGGAACTTCTGTACTGTTAAACTAAGTTCTGCCATTTTCGTGCAAATTTAACCACTAAAAAATAGAGAATAAAGACCACTAACCAAGCCATAAATTGTAAGCCTTCATTGACTTGATATTGATTTAATAAAACGCCGGTTAATCCCAACAAAAAGGAAAAACCTGCTAAGCAAGCGGTAGAAATAGGTATTTTCCAGCCGGCGACTTTTAAAATATAGTGCATATGGTCCAAACTAGCGGTCAATAACGGTTTACGTTTTTTAAAACGTTCTGTGCACACTTGAAATAAATCAAACACCGGGAAAGACAAAATCCATAAAATAACCACGGGTTTACACTGATTGGGATGACTTTGGCCTAAATAAATTGCAAACCAAGCGATAATAAAAGCAATAAATGTACTACCTGCATCGCCCAAGAAAACTTTGGCTTGCTGTCTGCCGGGGAATGGTAAATTAAACCCCAAAAACACGATCAAAGGAAAAGCCACAATTAATAACAGCGCGAAACTTGTGGATTCATGTAAATACCAACTTAAATAAGCTAAGAGCGATACTTGACCTAACGCAATGCTGCCGGCAAGACCATCTTGGCCGTCAACCATATTCATCGCATTTAAATAGCCGACCACTAACATGACAGTAAATGGAATCGCCCAAAATCCTAAATGAATGTCACCCCAAAATAATAAATTCCCTAAATATGCAGCTTGCTGATTCCCCCACACCGCAAGACACAAGCCAGCGCCAATTTGCGCCAAAAGACGCATTCTGGAGCTCAGCTCACGAAAATCATCTACAACACCCAAAATAACCAGCAATCCACTGCCAGCAATAAGCGCACGAAACCCTTGTAATGAAATCGGTAATGATAACGAAGCAAAACAAAATCCACAAAATAATGCGATACCGCCAATTAACGGCACTTCTTTCAAATGTTGTTTTCTGCCGCCGGGTTTATCCACAAATCCAATTCGAATCGCAATCAGCCGCAAAAGCCAAATGCAAATCAAGGTACTAAAAATCGCAATTAAACTACTGCCGATAATATTCATATCACAACCACATTTTGATCCAAGGCGCCACTTGTATAGCCCTTGATGTTGTGCAGAGTCGTTTCTGCAATATTAACCAGAGCTTCGTGGGTAAAAAAAGCAATTTTCATATCAACACCTTTTCTGCTTCTTTATTAAAAACTTTTATTTTTTTTTCATTACCGGGTAAAAGTGCGTAAATGGAAGACCAATTTTGACAACCTGGGCATTTCCACAATAAAACTTTTGATAAAAAACCGCAATGATTACATCGATAATTCGATTTATCTAACGACAATTCCAAAATAATATTTTTTAATAAGGCTAATTTTTCTTCTTCAGAATCATGCGAAGTCGTTAAATATAAATACGCTAAGCGATTAACTGCTATTTGCTTAGCGAAATCGGTCTGTAACTGTTCCAACATGTAACGGATGCTGGCCTTTATGCCCATTGTTCTACGTAAATAATCCACAACCAGCATTAAAATGGTAAAGCTCGGATAAACTTCTAAACATTCCTGTAAATAGCCAATATATTTTTTTTCTTCGCCAATTTGTTTATAACAATTTCCCAATGCCGTAATGATTTCCGGAATAAAATGAATATCCTGCTGTTTGACTTGTTGATAATATAAAATAGCTTTTAACGGGGTATTGCCTCCTTCCGCTAATCGTCCGGCAATTAAGTTAGCGCGTACACAATTGGGATCGGCATAAATCGCGTGTTGCAGATGCACAAATGCTTCTTCACCATGGCCTTGTTGGGCCTCTTGTTCAGCCAATTCACAATATAATTGCGCAAGCAATTTCTCAATACTTTCACCAGTCTCTTCTTCGATTTTTTTAGCTATTTCAATCGCCTTGCGCCATTCTTTTTCTTGCTGATAAATACTTAACAAAAAGCGCAAACTGCTGTGTTTCTCTTCTGTCCAGCCTTCTTTTATCTCAGCAAGCTCTAAAAAAATATGTTCCGAACGATCTAGCACCCCGGCTTTTAGAAAATCTTGGCCCAAAGCAAATAATGCTTGCAGGTGGTAGCGCTTATCGAGTTCGGGACGATCCAATAAATTTTGGTGGATACGAATTGCCCGATTGACTTCTCCTTTTCTTCTGAACAAATTGCCCAAAGCCAGATGAATTTCTGCGGTATCGCTGTCTACTTCAGATAATTTGATAAACACGTCCACTGCTTTGTCTGACTGTTCGTTAATCAGATAGCTCAAGCCTCTTAAGTAATCACGATGCAAGGGATGAGACGATGGAGAAGATAAATGGTCCCTCTTCCCAAGGTACCAACCGAAGGTGGCGGCAATGGGCAATAATAAAAAATGTAAAGCTCGAATGACCATAAACCTCAGAAAGGGATACTCAAATTTGGGTTTTCAGTCTAACAGTTCAGTATAAAATAAGCAACTTCGAATTTGGGAATTCAATACGAATAAAAAAACAAAACGTATAAAACAGAAATTTATACGTTTTTTAAATAAAGATATACAAAGAAATTTGCTTCGTACAAAAAGTTCTGATAAGGTATTACGTCAAGACAGTGCTGTTCGCACTGTTTGTTAGGAGTCTCCATCTGCCATCCCGTGAAGGTTGCAACAGACGGAGACATTTATGAGCGTCCCGACGCAGTGCACCATCACCGCGACGAGACTAATCAAAACCAACTTACACAAGGAGTTGATTATGACTGTAGCCATTGTATCCGATTATTCGGATGTCGTCTTGTCATCGCATCGAGGTTTAAACGCTTCGGAAATCATTGAAGATTGTCTAGAAAAAGCCAAAGCGATGTTGCAGATTATCGTGACGACGGATTTTGACATCTCGTCAGTGCCGTCCGAATCGCAACGTCAATATTTGTCTTTGCTAGATGATTTAGTCGATCTAGCCCATCGGCAATTGATGAAACTGCGGAAAATAAACTGAGATAGGTAGATAGACGGTCGGGATTGTTTGCTTACACAAATAATCCCGATATTTTGCCACAAAAATAGCAATTAGGAATGAAATATGACCAAACTTAAAACTGCTAGTAATGCTACCTAGCTCAATTGGAAAAGTTATGAACTCACTTGCTCTTGAACCAGAATACCAGGCTCTATTAACCGAAATAAAACAACATTATCAAAAAGCTCAGCTCAAGGCTGCTTACTCCGTCAATCGAGAAATGATCCATTTTTATTGGCAGCTAGGTCAGATGATCATTGAAAAGCAAGCTCAGACTGCCTGGGGAAGTAAATTTTTAGAGCAGCTCTCTAAAGATTTACAGGCGGAATTTCCTGGAACTGCTGGTTTTTCAAAAACAAATCTTGAGCGCATGCGTAAATTTGCCAAATTATACAATCACTTAGAATTTGCGGCACAAGCTGTGCCGCAATTACCATGGGGTCATATTATTGTCCTTATTCAACAAGTGAAAGACCCCGAAGTCCGTGAATGGTATGCTAGAAGCGTATTGAAAAACGGTACTTCTCGCGACATCTTAATCATGCAAATAGAACAAAATCTCTACGACAGGCAAAGCAAAGATTCTCATAAAATAACTAATTTTGCCGAACGTCTGCCGTCTCCACAATCTGGCCTCGCTATCCAGTTGTTTAAAGACCCATACGACCTAAGATTTTTACCAGTGACCGAAGAGGCCGAGGAATTAGAAATCGAAAACTCAATGGTATCTCATCTAAGAGAATTATTTATTGAGTTTGGCACTGGTTTTGCCTACATGGGACATCAATATAAAATTACAGTTGGCGAAGACGATTATTTTTTAGATATGCTTTTCTATAATGTCCATCTTTCTTGCTATTTTGTGATCGAAATTAAAACAACTGTAGTAAAACCAGAGCATATTGGCAAACTCAATTTTTATTTAGCCGTCGTAGATGACTATTAAAAAAACCGCATGATAACCCCACAATCGGACTTTTGCTTTGCAAGAAACATAATAAATTAGTCGCTGAATATTCCTTAAAACGTACTGATGGGGCGATTGGAATCGCCGAATATCGTTTATCACATGAACTACCTAAGGAACTTAAAGAAACATTGCCTAACATAAGTGTATTAGAAGCGAAGCTTGCTGAGAAAATAGAAACTGTGGAAAGCGATGTCTAATTTAGCAGCTGAAGCAATTGAGAGTTATATAGAATTGCAAGACTGGCAAGTTAAGGCCATTAGCAAATCTGTAGAAAAGGCAAATAGTAAAAAAGCCAAATTTATTGACCATTACAAAGTAACGGCCTGGCTAAGTAGCTGGGGCAGCAAAGGGGAAATCAAACAGAGAAAACACTCCGGGTCGTAAGCCCGGAATATTTTATTACTCTTCTTCCTTGTTCTTCATTTGCTCTTTTAGCAAATCACCTAAAGTAGTTTTGGTGGATTCTACGCCCAGGGAAGATTTTTTATCCATGGTTTTGCTTTCGACGGCTTTGTGGGAGACTTGTAATTGGCGGTTTTTTCGGTCCACGTTAATAATTTTAACCAGGATTTTTTCGCCTTCTTTGAGTTCGTCTCGCAAGTCTTCGATGCGTTGATAGCTAAATTCACTGATGCGCAATTGGCCGAAGACTTGATCACTTAATTGAACAGTAGCCCGTTTGGCCTCAACAGCGGTAACTGTTGCTTCGAAAACCTCATCTTTGCGTTTATCTACAAATTCAGAAATGGGATCTTCTTCTAATTGACGTATGCTCAGAGAAATTCTCTCGCGGTCTGAGTCAATGGCAAGAATAACAGCTTCGATTTCTTCACCTTTACTGTATTTGCGGACAGCTTGATCGCCGGATTCAGTCCAGGAGATATCAGATAAGTGAATCAATCCATCGATGTCGCCTTCTAAGCCGACAAATATGCCAAAATCGGTGATTGAGCGAATTTTGCCTTTGATTTTTTCATTTTTCTGATGTTTTTCAGCAAATTCTTGCCAAGGATTGGCTTTGCATTGTTTGATGCCTAAAGAAATACGTCGTCTTTCTTCATCCACTTCGAGCACCATCACCTCTACTTCGTCGCCCAATTGCACCACTTTGCTGGGATGAATATTTTTATTGGTCCAATCCATTTCGGTCATGTGGACTAACCCTTCAACACCTTCTTCTAATTCAACAAAACAACCATAATCGGTAATATTGCTGACTTTTCCAAATACCCTGGAATTCTTGGGATAACGACGGGAAATATTGCGCCATGGGTCTTCCATCAATTGTTTCATGCCCAAGGAAATACGATTTTTATCCCGGTCAAACTTGAGGATTTTAACATGGTGCTCTTCACCCACTTTCAACACTTCGCCGGGGTGTTTTACGCGTTTCCATGAAATGTCGGTAACATGCAGCAATCCATCGATGCCGCCTAAATCCAAAAATGCACCGTAGTCAGTAATGTTTTTAACAACACCGATGACTTCCTGGCCCTCTTGTAACTCATCTAAACGGGCTTCACGTTCAGCGCTGGACTCACGTTCCAATACCGCGCGTCGTGATAAAACCACGTTATTACGTTTTTGATCCATCTTGATGATTTTAAATTCTAATGATTTGCCCTCTAAATAGCCTGGATCGCGAATGGGTTTTACATCCACTAAAGAGCCGGGTAAGTATGCACGTACGGAATCAATTTCAACAGTAAATCCACCTTTCACACGTTCAATGATAGTGCCTAAAATAGGTTCACCACTTTCGTAAGCTTTTTCTAGTTCCAACCAAGTTCGTGCACGACGCGCTTTTTCGCGAGAAAGTCTAGTTTCACCAAATCCATTTTCAACGGTTTCAATCACTACATCAATAACATCGCCAATGTTTACGGGGGCGTGCTTCGTCCCGGCGCCGTGTTCCTCGACGGTGACCGGCTCGACTTCGACCACGACCAGCGGGTCATCGCGGCCGGTGCTCGCCAGGTGCGACCGGAGTGGCCGGACGCGCCGGAGGGGGCAGAGGACTACGCTAGATCGCGGCGGCCAGCGCCGAGCCGGCACTCGCCACCGAAGTGGCCGAGCGTGCCGCGCGATGGCAAGAACCCACCCCCACAGAGGACGAGGCCCACAGCTTCGAATTCCATCG
>CAVPCA010000060.1:0-11532 GCA_963702315.1 uncultured Pseudomonadota bacterium | reverse complement strand
CGTTGCGATTGAGAAAAACCGTAGGAATACTGCCTGTATTTCGAGGTTTTTCGATTGAGCAACGTTTAAAGATCGTAGATCAATGGGATGCTATAAACCGAAAACCTAATCGCTTTGAGTATAGATTGGCTGAAAACGGGTCCGCCAAAAGCAAAATTAGTGACCTTTATTGGGAAGAAAAAAAACCCAATAATAAGATCACTGACTTTCTCATTTTAAGAGATGATTAATACGTTGGTTGCCAATCAGCAGGGACTTGGCCTCCAATGGTGTGCATACAGCGATCAACCGCGCCACGAGCTTCTTGCTTGGTGGGGTAAAATCCGAAACGAGCAAAACCGCTTGCAGCACAAGGCGTCATTTGCCAGTGACAATTTTCATAAACCGTCACATCAAACGTACGGGTTATACGAAAAGTATGACAACCGTTATAGCCGCAACGCTGTACAATACGCGAAGCATCTACACGACGGCTTGCCGGACGGTAACACACGTGATACCCGACAGGACCGGTTTTAGTCACTGTAACCGCAGTGGAAGGGGTAACGGTGGTCATAGGTGCAGGATTAGCCGGGGTAACAACTGTTGTCGTTGTGGTGGGTGGAACAGCCGCTGTTGTCGAAGGTGAATTGACAACGGTGGTGGCGCAAAAGCCACGGGGCTTGCCAATAAGCCAGCCACAGCGCAGCCCAAGATTATTTTGGATATTTTACTCATTTTAATACCTCCGTCGGTTTAACTTTACCTAAAAAGCATAGCAGATTTATGCATATCCTGCCCTTAAAAAGTACAGCTTGCTAAAGAATCAAAAACCTCAATTCCGTGTAAGTCATTGTTTTGTTTTGTTTTTTTTCCATTGCCGGTCAAAACCAAGGCTCGGCGGCTGCCCATGGCGCGCCGGGTTGAAGATCCCGCCAACTGTCGCCGATCACAATCGTTTGCCCGGCCAGATTGACGGCAAAATCTTTAGCAATTTGCAGGAGCATCCCAGGATTGGGCTTGCGGCACGGGCATAAGTCTTCTTCTTTATGTGGACAAAAATACACGCCGTCCAAACGGCCGCCGAGCGCTTGGCAAGCGAGATGCATTTTGCGATTAACAGCCACTAAATCACTCAAACCAAATAACCCACGTGAAATACCGGATTGGTTAGTGGCCACCACAATGTGATGTCCTTGCCGGGTCCACTCAGCAATTTTTTCTAAACTCCCGGGAATTGGTTTCCATTGATCTGGGGTTTTAATGAAATCCGGCGAATCCACATTAATCACCCCATCGCGATCTAAAATAATAAACAATTTGTCCATAATGGCTACATCTTACCTGCAAATGTTGATATAAATAAAGAGGAAAATTGTTTATTTTGAACTATTTTTGTTACCATTTGTTTTTAACATTAACATAAAAAGGTAAGTATTATGAAGATAACTATTCCGCTTTTGTCACTTTACGAAAATAGTTCAGCTTCAAAAACAGGAAAGGATTTTGTACTCGATGAGCTTAAATTTACTGAAAATAGTTTGCTCCGTGATTTTTTTTCTCACCCTGATGTTCGTTCGCATATTGAAGGCTTGTTGAAAACAAAAATTAACCCTGATGCGCCTTATCAATTCCAATTTTTTATTAAACTTGAAAACGGAGCAGTTCAGTGGATCAATCCATACTGGTCTAACACGTTCAAAGATGTCCAAGTTGGTAAGTTTGAGCTTAATTTAACGACTTTGGAAACCTTTATAGATGAAGATTTATCACATGAAGACTTACACCCTGGTTATTTTATAAGCGATTGGCTTGAAACTGTCCTTGAGAGCTGTACTGATCAGCAAGTCATTAATCTTTTAAAGCTGCCTAATTTTAAACAATGGTTGTTAGCAGACCCGCTTACGTATCACCGCTACCAAGAATTGTTCCGTATATTCTTGGAACATGGATATCAAAACTCAAAACTTAAAGGTTCTAAAATACTATTTATTCCAGGATTCGGATTATTCTAAACAATTTTTGTTATTAAAAAACGAAAAGGATTATTTCCCGCATTGTAAACTGGATACTCTAGAAGGATTACTGATTGAAAAAAGCTGCAATGAAAAGAAACTACGTATTTGGGTTGTTATTAAAGAAGTTTATTAAAACTTCTGAACAATTTCGCGACGCTTTTAGAAGTGCGAAATCCCCTCAAGGTTACGAAGATATACAAAGAATACAAATAATTGAGTATCTATTTTTATTAGATTATCCTGATTTATATAAAAATTTTAACTTCAATAAACCGCCAATTATTTGCCAATTTTTCCTACCCCCTACTGAATTACAGCCAACAGATGATCTTAACAATTTAATGCGTATTGCAAATGCAAAAACAGAGAATGATGCTGTAAAAATCGGCTTGGACTATTTATCCATAAAGAAACCTCCGATTAGCGGGGCTTATTGGAATGTAGTTTTGGCAGTTCAAGCAGGAATTCTGAAAGGTCGTCAAAAAGATTTTCTATTCAGTAATTATTTAGCAAAGATCGGTGCGGCGCCCATTGAATATTATCAAGCTGCCAGTATGATTGCCTTGGAACGTTTTTGTAAATATAAAAATATGAATGCTGGAAATTTGATTATTAATCTTGGGCTAAAAATTACTTCTTATGTAGATGGTCTTGATGAAAGAACCACGAGACTCGATATTAATGCCTTTCGTTCTACCCATCTCTTTAGAATACTAACGAATCATCCGTTTGTTTCTCAAGCCACTACGGAACAAAAAACTGTTAAAGTTCCAGAACCCAAAGTTGAGAATTCAAATACGTGCCTTATAAAGTAAAAGGCCATCCTATTTTGGTTCAAAACTGTCAAAAAATGACAGTTGCATACAAATAATCCGATATTTTTGGTGTTAATCTGATTATCCATTTGACTATTTTATCGTTAGACGATAAAATAGTCAAATGGATAAGAAAAGCTATTTGGCCCCAATTATTGAAGAAATTTGTTTTTCCTCAGGCAAGATGGCTTTTGTGTCAGGGCCACGCCAGGCTGGAAAAACGACTATGGGCAAACAATTGCTTAAGCAGCGTGGAGAAGCCATTACTATAACTGGACCAATCAAAATTCCGGCGTCTGTGGGCAAAGATCCTTCACAAATTATTCCCAAATCAAATGGTTCAGTTAAGCCACTTATTATTTTCGATGAAATTCACAAAGCCAAAAATGTGGAAAAGGACACTAAAAGGATTATACGACACTTTAGAAGTTTCTTGTGACATTTTGGTCACTGGCAGCGCTAGATTAAATGTTTATCGTAAAGGGAGCGACAGTCTATTGGGCCGTTATTACCATTTCCGGTTGCATCCTTTTTCTTTGAGTGAAATGTCCCGACATCAGCATGAGACTCCAGCAGAAGAATTATTAACAGTTGTTCTGGCCCGCGCAAAACCAGCGACGCCGCAGTCTCGTGAGCACTTACAGCAATTATATGAATTTGGCCCATTTCCAGAACCATTATTCACAGGCTCAAAACGTATTTTAAGTTTGTGGCAAAAAAATCGCGTAGAGAAAATTATTAGAGAAGATTTGCGAGATTTAAGTCGATTGCCTGAATTAAGCCAAATCGAAATGCTTGCCGCATTATTGCCTGACGAACGGCGCAACCATTCAGTATTCGCTCCCTCAGTGAGGATTTAGAAGTTTCTTATATTACGATCAAACGGTGGATGAATTATCTAAAAGAACTTTACTATTGTTTCGAATTCTTACTTCAAATCGCTACCTCGATCCCTTAAAAGGAAGGCAAATTATATTTGTGGGATTGGAGTGAAATCGAAAATGAAGGAGCGCGATTTGAAAATTTAATGGCCGGTCATTTACTAAAATACTGTCATTATCTTTCAGATGCCGGTTTTGGAGTTTTTGAGTTATATTATTTAAAAAACAAAGATAAAAAAGAAATTGATTTTTTGATTGTAAAAAACAAAAAACCTTGGTTACCGATAGAGGCTAAGCTCAATCACGATGATCCCAGCGAAAATTGGCGTGCTTTCGCCTCTCATTTAGAATGTCCATTCTCATTCAAGTGTTAAAAAAACCTGGAATATTTCAATTAATCCGTCGCAACCAAATGCAAATCCTTTTAATTAGCGCGGATGAATTTCTGAATTATCTTATTTGATCAGCCTCCTTAACTTGATTATTAGCTATTTTTTTTATTATAATTAGCCTAAAACTGTCATTTTTTGACAGTATAAGGAAAATTGTGAAGCGAATAATCAAGAATGACTTACGACATCTAGAACGGCCGTATCTTACTGATATTGAGCTTGAGTCCTTGCTGGATGGGTCTGCTAATAGCCGCTATGGGCGGGTGAAACGGTTTTTAAAACAAGGTAAAATATTACATATCCGGCGCGGCTTATATTATCTTAATGAAACGCAAAATTTTGTAAAACCACATCCCTTTGAACTGGCGCAATACATTTATGCCCCGTCCTATATTAGCTTTGAATCAGCATTTGCATATCATCAACTTATTCCCGAAGCAGTTTATGTGATCACCAGTGCATGTTCCAAGCGTTCAAAAAAATTTCAAACTCCGCTTGGGTTATTTAGTTATTTACATTTACCGGCTGAAAATTTCTATACTGAAGTGGAGTTGATCACTGAAAATAATTATCAATTCATGATGGCTAAACCGTGGAAAGCTATTTGCGATTATATCTACTGCTATAAAAAAAAATGGGACAATCTTTTGCCTTTGATTAAAAGTTTACGAATTAATCGAGAGGATTTACCTGAATTGTCCGAAAATGAGATTGAAATTCTCGATGACTATTATCACCATCGTGCTATCAGCCGCTTCTTAAAAAATATTGCCGGAGATTTGCAATAATGAGTGTTTCTATTATCCAAGAAAAATTATTATCCTATCAATGCAAGACAGTGCTTGAACAAGAAAACGCACTAAAAGAAATTACCCAGGAAATTGCCCTAATGGGATTGTCCCGGACCGGTTTTTTTCGTGAGGCTGCTTTTCAAGGGGGTGCCTGTTTAAGAATTTTGTATGGTCTGGAACGCTTTTCTGAAGATCTCGATTTTGTATTAGAAAAAGCAGACAAGAATTTTAATTGGGATAAATATATCCGAAATATGCATGAAGAATTTAAAGTATATGGTTTTACTTTAGAGGTCAAAGAAAGGAGCAATCTCGAAAATTCAGTCAAAATTGCTTTTTTAAAAGCCGATTCAGTTGGTGGAATATTGACAATAAAAGATAGCAGGACTAACAAGCCCAAACTAAAAATTAAATTAGAAATTGATGCTCACCCCCCTGCAGGATCAACTTATGAATTAAAATATTTAGATTTCCCATTTCCCTATAGTATTAAGACCCAAGACTTGCCTAGTTTATTCGCCGGAAAATGTCATGCATTACTTTGCCTGTTAAAGGCAGGGATTGGTATGATTTTATCTGGTACGTAGCTAGGAAAACACAAATTAATTTTGAATTACTGAGCAATGCTATAGTCCAAGCGGGGCCTTGGAAATCGCAGAAAATCGCCGTAACACCGCAGTGGTTTTTGCAAGAATTAAAATTAAGAATTGCAGAAATAGACTGGAAAGCAGCGCGCCAAGATGTTGCTAGATTTTTAAAATCTCAAGGACTCGCTTCTTTAGAAGTTTGGTCAAAAGAATTTTTTGATTCGCGATTGGATAAGTTAGCAAGCTATCTCATAAATGTAATTCATTAATATTGTCAGCCGCAATACAGCCTCGTGCATATACTCAAAACGATTAGGTTTTCGGTGTTATAGCGGCCAGTGACCGGCGAAACGTTCTTCTTGAAATACAACGAGTATTCCTGCAGCTTTTCTCAGTCAGAACGTTTCAATGCGGCTTGCAACATCGATCCCAAGTCCACATTTAATGGCAGACGCTAGAAAATATAACAATTCCTCAAACATCCATGATTTTTAGAAATAGACATAATTAAAAAAATTGAAAAACCTAACGCATTTTTACTAACGCGCCCATCCAGAAACCCTGTCGGGATCACGTTATGGGCGCGCGTTCTGTCGATCTTGCTCCCGTTTTTCCTCTTCTTTTTTCCTCATAACTTCAGCATAATGGTTGTCAATTAAAGTAAATCCAGGGCCGCTCATTCTTTGGTATTTTTCTTCGGTTGAACTAGCAGCATATGAAGCGATAAGCTTACAGAGATCCGCTATTGAGAAAATGCCTTGATCGATACAATTTTCTACAAAATAATCATGCTTTTTAGCAAAATTTTGATCTTGCATAGCGTCTATTTTCATGTAGTCACTTAACCATGAAAAATAAATGAAGGTCTGAATTGGATTGGCTCGAATACTCGACATGAGATTAGGATATGAGAGTAATTCTTCAGGATTAATCAGCTGGTTTGTATGAATTTCAGAATCTTTTGAGTCATTTTCAGCAAATAATTTTTGCTCCAAAATATATTGTCGTGCTGGCCGGGGAGGCTGCCCATAAGGAACAACATTCTGTTCAACACAACTGCCGCGTTCGATTAATAACCCTAAACAAGCCTTGAGGCCTTGTTTTGTAAATTCCTCCTTCGAGATTTTTTGCTCACACAAATCTTGTAAAAGCTCATTTACCGGAGGATTATGTTCTGCCCCAATAGGGTTAACCGGCAACTTATAGGTCGTAATTAACTTTTCTAATAATTCGTGATCACCTTGAAGTGCCGCTTGAGTCACAGCCATAGTGCCCTTGCTAGTAGCATACCGTGCACAAGTAATATCATGATTAAGCAATAAATCCAATATTTTTAAAGCATTGTCTCGTAATTCTAGTTTTTTACTACCTATAATTGCCGCTATAAAAGCAGGTGTATCAACATAGTGAAAAAAATTTATTTTTTTCCCTTCCTTTTGAATGTATGCTTCCACTGCCTTTAATTCCGCCGCTGCACATAATGTTACAAAATGAAACTCTTGATTGCGATAAGTTTTATGAGGTTTTGTGGGTATAATGCCATCGATATCTGCGCCTTTTTCTTTTAATAAAGCAAGAATCTTCTGCCCTTTTTTATATAAAATAGGATTTTTATCAGCTATTGTTTTTAGACAAAAAGATAGTCTTTGGTATAAAGTTGTATCTCTAAGAGGGGCGCTCCCCCAAACGTTTCGTTGTAATTCTTGGTAGTCTTCATCTATATTTGAAAATTGATTGTGAGTCAACAGGAATTCCAACCATATTAGCGTAATGAGTATTAAGGATTCGGAACTGTATATTGGCAATGGCAGAGATAGTGACGAATGAATGTAATGATTAATTTTAAAACTCATCACCGCGCCATTTAACCATAAATAAAAAGCTGTTCTGATTTGGTTTTTGGAGTGATCCGGGTAACGAGAGCAAAAAGCAAAATGAAAAGCGGTAGTTACTGGCACCATCTTATCTTTCAATAGATAGAGTGATTCCATGGCGCCATATTCCTTTAACAACAAAACTAATTCTATAGAATTTACACGAGATGCCAGCATAAAAGGCGTAATCAAAGCGTTATTAGGTATACGTGTATAAGAATTTAGAAATGAATTTAAATTATTGCAATGGTATCGTTGATCAAAATAATCAATAATGTCTAGCAAAGAGCGCACAAACTCTAGTCTATGCTTTATAATGAATGTATTAAGTAAATCCCTACCCCTACGACGAATACTTTCCAAAAATTGATTAATCTTATGCTGGTCTTTGATATGCAATAACCAATAGCTAAACAGATAGAACAGGTCTTTTTCTTTATCTCCAATCTGACCTTTGCATTCACGCAATTCTTCTACTAAAAAATTAAAGGTTTCCTTTTCTTGTTCTTGTGTAATATTTTTTTGCTCTTGGAGCTTTTTCAGACTGGTTATTAGCTCATCCTGGGTATGCGGATTTTGTATGTGTTTTTTTAATTCCTGAACCTCAACCGGTTCAAAACTAGTGGTAATTTTTTCAACTCCTTTCATTAGCAATGCTTTCATAGATTACTTCCTTATCTCAGCTGTAAATCTCGCCAATACGCTTGTAGTCCCCAGCACAAAATTCAACTCTTCTGACTAACCCTGTGCACAACGCCTCAGCTTTATATTTTAACCTTTAGCCGATGCACACTTATTCTATTAAACTTTTTTTTAAAAAACAACATAGAAAAATTTGAAAATTTGATCTTTCTTAATTTTCCAAATTATTTCCGCCAATATTTAGAGTTACTTAAAAAAACTGTCATGAAGAACTGTACTGACCAGCAAATCATTGAACTGCTACAATTGCCTCATTTTAAACAATGGATATTAGGAAATCCGGCTTGGTACATGCAATTATCTCCTTAAAATACTATCGAATCGTCCGTTTGTTTCTCAAGCTACTATGGAACAAAAAGTTGTGAAAGTTCCAGAACCCAAAGTTGAGAAATTGGAGAAGTGTCTTATAATGTAAAATGCCATCGTATATCTCAATCTAGAGCGCTTGACGAAATAAATAAAACATTTGATTTGTACAAAAAGTTTTGATAATGTAAAAAAAGTAAATTATACTTCTTATTGGGATAAGGAGACATGAATGCAATTGCCTTTAGGCTATGATAATTTCAAAATGATTCGAGACCAAAAACTGGATCTGGTTGACAAGAGCTTATGGATTAAGGAAATTTTAGACGATAAGGCAACACAAGTCGCTGTTATTACACGTCCGCGTCGCTTCGGCAAAACTTTAAATTTGTCTATGTTACATCATTTTTTTAGCTCCTGAAGTCAATAGTCAATCCACAAAAGGATTATTTACTGGCTTGAAAATTACGGAGATGGGTGATGAGTACATGCGTCATCAAGGACAATATCCCGTCATTTTTATCACTTTTAAAGATGTTAAAGACCACAACTTTGTGCATACCTTACGTTGAGTACGACACACCGATTCAATCAGCCTATATACATGGCTATTATGAAGAAATGATCAGTTTTATACGTGGCATGTTTAGCGCGGCGTTAACTTTTAGCGTGCATGATACATCGAAGGATCCGGAAGCGTTTTATCACGGATTTATGGTCGGCGCCACAGCTAATTTATTTTATAATAAAAATTATGAAATCAAATCAAATCAAATCGAGAAAGCGGCTATGGACGATATGATTACATGATTTATTCCCATGATCTATCGAAACCGACGATACTGATAGAGATTAAACGCGTTAAGAAAACCGAAAAAATGAATTCAGAAGATCTTGATAAAATACTAACTGAAACAGCGAAACAAGCATTAGCGCAGATTGCAGAGCAAAACTACTTAACCGAAGCCAAACAACGAGGCCGCACTCATATTCTCAAAATAGGTTTAGCTTTCTGTGGAAAACACTTCCAAATTCAATCATCCTCTACTCTTTAAGTTAGCAAGCTTCATCATGTAGAGTCTTATCCATTTGACTATTTTATCGTCTAACGATAAAATAGTCAGTTAATGCGTCGCAACCAAATGCAAATCCTTGTTAAATTCAGCGTGTTCATATTGTGTTTTTCCCTTTTCCAAACTGTGTTACCCCGGGAATTAAATCTTTTCGCTGGGCGTTAATAAAATCTTTTGCGGAAGTTGGTTTTTTTCCTGGCAGTTGAATTTGCCAAATTTGTAATACACCTGCTCCAGTTGCAATGTCCAAGTGATCTTTATGAATCGCCACTAATGTTCCGGGCGGTGATTGAGTAATCTCTGCCAGAGGTGTGCCTTGCCAAATACGTAAGTCATTGTCTTTGAAATCGGTGAATGCTACCGGCAAGGATTAAACGCGGAGATTATCGCGGCAATTTGCCGGGCAGATAGACGCCAATCGATGTGTGCGTTATTTTTTTGAATTTTTTGGAATACGTCACCAGCGTTTCGTCTTGAGATTTGGGTTGCCATGCCGTGGGAGAAACCGTTAAAACTTTAAGTAGTGCCGCCCCTCCTAATTTCATTAAACGATCGTGTAATTGACCACTGGTTTCTCCGGATTGAATGGCGACGGTTTCTTGAAATAAGACAGGGCCCGCATCCATTTTCGGCGTCATTTGCATAATGGAAACGCCGGTTTCGGTATCTTGCGCCAGAATCGCAGATTGAATCGGTGTCGCGCCGCGCCAACGCGGTAATAAAGAAGGGTGAACATTGAGCGCGCCATACGGAAACATATCTAAAATGGTTTTGGGTAACAACATGCCGTACGCGGTAACCACCATGATATCGGCATCAAAATCTTTTAAACGTTGCTGTTCAGATTCATCCCATTTCGCTGGTTGAAAACAAGGGATTTGATGGGCCAAAGCCAATGTTTTCACCAAGCTGGCCTTGGGTAATTGACCACGTCCGGCGGGGCGATCTGGCTGAGTGTAAACCGCCACAACTTGCTGATGAGCCTGCAAGAGCGTCGATAATATGCCTGCAGCATATTCAGGTGTCCCAGCGAAAATAATTTTTAGACTACGGTATTGATGCGCTGTCATAATGGTCATTTAATAATACGATCATGAAAAAATCATTCTACGATGATAATTTATATAATTGGTTAGTCATTTATCAAGCCTATTGTAAAGGTGCGTTGGTTAAACAATTACTGGCGACGTTCACCTCGGCAAAAAATATTTGTCAGGCGGATAATAGCCAGTTATTGGCTGTGGGCGTAAAACCCATTCAACTCCAAGCTTTGAAAAATCCTGATCGTCAGCAGATTGACACTTTTTTTTCGTGGGGTTAAACGCCCGGTCGGCATATTTTGACTTGGGAGCATCCCGCGTATCCACCTTTATTAAAGAATATCTATGACCCGCCATGCATTTTATTTGCCCAAGGTAACGCCGAAACCTTAGTCGCTCCGCAGATTGCCGTAGTGGGTAGCCGTAATCCCTCTCACACCGGCAAAGAAATCGCTTTTCGTTTGGCTCATGATTTAGCCAGGTCAGGTCTGACAGTGACCAGTGGTTTGGCCCTTGGTATCGATGGAGAAGCGCATAGCGGCGCATTACACGCAAAGGGATCGACAGTGGCGGTGTTGGGCAGTGGTTTGGAATGTGTTTACCCCATGAAACATGTTGCTTTGGCGAAAAGAATTATCGAGCAGGGTGTTTTAGTGAGCGAGTTTCCGCCATTTGCTCCGCCGTTGGCGCCAAATTTTCCACAACGCAATCGGATTATCAGCGGCCTTAGTTTAGGAACCTGTGCTGTTGAAGCTGCAATGGCCAGTGGATCATTGATCACAGCAAAATTTGCTGCTGAGCAAGGCCGGGAGGTGTTTGCCGTCCCAGGTTCGCTGCAAAATCCTTGGCTGAAGGGCTGTAACCAGTTGATTCAACAGGAAACCTTAAAGTTGGTGATGGACGTTTCTGACATTTTAAATGAATTAAATCATTTTGCAGGAGTTTTCTCCAGCGATAACGATTCCTTACGCGATGGGGGATCGCAAGGGGTAGAATCGCGATTCTCCCCCTTCATCCCCAGTATCGGGTTTCCCGATGCGCAGGATATTAACCAAAACCACCAAAACCCGAAAA
>CAVPCA010000059.1:0-11303 GCA_963702315.1 uncultured Pseudomonadota bacterium | reverse complement strand
AATCAAGCTGTGAGCGCTGCCTACAACCCTGGGAATTACCACTTGCAAAAGATGATGATTCAAAACCTAAGTGATTTATATACTGTCAGCCAACGTATTGATCCCAACAGTCAAGCTATTTTTATATTAAAAGATAATCTAGTGGTTAGCGGAATCAATACCTTGATTGCTGCAGCAAAAAAACGAAATATTCCTCTGATCAGTTCCGATGAAGGCACAGTCAGTCAAGGCGCAACAGCGGCGCTGGGTGTTGAAGAAAAAGTAATTGGTATTGAAGGCGGTGAATTAGCGGCTCGCATTTTAAAAGGCGAACCTATTTCCGCAATGCCTATCCAAAACATCAGCCAATTGAATATATTCTGAATTCACCCGCATTCACACAAGCAGGTTTAGATATCGATCTACTCAATCGCTACGCCAAGGAACATCAATACACCGTCTTAACGAATGAGTGATCAATAATGTCTTATGGATATTCTGTTATCAGCCTTGCAACAAAGCCTATTATTTTTTCCACTGGCGCTAGGGATTTATTTTAGTTATCAAATACTGCAAGCCACCGATTTAACGGTTGATGGCAGTTTTGTGTCAGCGCACTCTATTTTTGCGCGAATTTTAACGCATTGGCCACATCCGTTGTTCTGGCTTTTCTGATTGCCGGTTTAGGCGGCGTTTTTTGCTGGCATCGGCGTCAGTCTTATTCAATGGCGCCGGAAAAATTGATTCTTTACTCGCCGGCATCCTCGCTTTATTTATGTTATACAGCATTAATTTTGATGTGATGGGAAAACCCAACATCGGTTTATTTGACACGCAAAATCTCGGCGGCTGGTGGTTTGTGGGTATTTTTGTGCTGATCGTTATTATTTTTCTCAGCTATCTGCTGAATAGCCGCTTGGGATTGATGCTGAGGGCATTTGGAGAACATCCCGCACTATTATCGAGATTGGGACATCGTATCGAAGGTTACCGTTTTTTTGGTTTTGGGTTGAGTAATTTGTTGGTCGCTTGGGGCGGCGCTTTAACCGCAGAAATTAATGGTTATGCTGATTTAAGTATGGGATTTGGCATGGCGTTAACCGGCATCGGCACGGTGGTGATTGGCAAACAATTATTAAAACCTTTTTATCATTCAGCCCAATTTCATTTACCTTTTGAATTGGCCGGCTGCGCTTTAGGTGTATTTCTGTATTTTTTTGGGATGGATCAATTTTTAGCTTGGGGCGTGAATCCGATTAATTTAAAATTGATTTTAGGATTAATTTTAGTTGCCTTTTTACGTTTGACTTCTCGAAGAAAATCTCGATCTAACTTATGAATGCTGCATCAACTGAAAATTCACTTTGTTTGTTAGAAGGCATAAATTTAAAATTTCCTGGCGCCGATCGCCCTATTTTGAAAAATATCAATTATTCTATCCAGCCCGGCGACCGAATTATTTTATTGGGCAGTAATGGATCAGGAAAAAGTTCATTATTAAAATTACTCAATCGCACTTACCAGCCCACCAGCGGCAAAATTTATTTTAACCAAAAAAATTTACAAACATACGCCACTAAAATTTGAGTCAAAGCATTGTCAACTTTCACTCAAGATTTACGCGACTGTTTGTTTTTCGATTTAACCGTGATTGAAAATTGCTTGCTTTGGGAAACGCGTTTTCGAAAAAAAATTTCTTAAAGTCCGGATATGAAAGGATATGCAATTTTTTAAAGCTTATCTGGCTGAATTTCACAAACAATTCCCAATAAAATGCAAACCAAGGTTTCTGCGTTATCGGGCGGCGAACGGCAAAGTTTGGTGTTGGGTTTATGCCTGCAGCATCCGCCGGATTTATTTTGCTGGACGAACACACCAGCGCATTAGATCCAAAAATCGCGGCAAATTTAATTGCCTACACCGAGAAATTGATTATCGAAAAATCGGTCACTGCCGTTATCACCACCCACAATTTAGATATCGCTCTCTCCAACGGCAACCGTCTACTCGCCCTCTCCGCCGGCGAAATCCGCCTACAAGCCGACGGCCCGCAAAAACAACAACTCACCGAAGAAGAAATTCTCGAGAAATGTTATTTGTAGACGCATGTCGATCTGTTTGATATTATCTTAAATTAAAGAATAACTTGAATTAATTTGGAGGTAATAAATGGGCGTTATACAAAATGATTTAGAACCACACATGAATCTTTTCAAACAGCATGTAGTGGATGCGGTTGGATGTTTTGGGATCTGTAGCTGGCGTGTGCTTTTTTTTGTATTCGGCAATGTTTGAGAATACAAGATGAAGATGCTCTACTTCAAGGAGAAAATAATGAAAATAATGCGAATAGAGCGCGCCGGTTTTCCTTTGCTGCTGGCGCTGCTACTGCAGCTGCTACTACGGCTACTGTCATTACCGGATTAGCGCTGAGAGCCACCAGATATTAAGCTTTCAATGCCGTATAGAGGAATTTCTCGAATTCGTTGGTGCTGAAAAAAGATGTTCAGCAATTTTTAATCCATAAGGACTTTCCGGGTGAGTTTTAGGTAAAGATGTAGGCTACGCATACGACCGTCCTTACCAGATTTAACTTCAATTGGAATGATTTTATCTTCATGAAGCAGTACAAAATCAACTTCTGCATTGCTGCCTTTTTTTCACGATGCCAATAATATAATTGCAATTTATTTTTAACATCATGGTAAGCCAGTAATTCCTGGGCAACAAATTGCTCGGCAAGCGCTCCGATATTTTCTACTTTGATAGGCTTTATCAACCATTCTCGAATATTTAATCCTAATAATCTTTGCGCTAAGCCGGTATCAAAAAGAAAACTTTAAATTTTTTTTCATCCATCTCTGCGCCCAATGGCTGACTGTGCGCGGATGTATGAAAACAATAATGAGCAACACCCGCTTTACTTAATAAATTTAAAGCCTCTTTTAAGAGTAAACTATGAATGCCTGCTTCAACATGGCTGAATTTAAATTTATTTCTCAATTGTTTTGGAATAGATAAAAATACTTTATTTAAATAGATAATTTGTTTTTCACCGGCGTATTTTTGAAAATCCTGCTGATAAGCTTGCAGTATTTCATCTTGAATCTCATGACACAATTTGGGGTCACCCTGTTCGAGCCAAGCATTAACGACGGCCGGCATACCCCCTAGCCAAAAATACCGTTTTTTAAATATTCAAGGATAGTTTGATGAATAACCGGGTCAATTTGACCTGTTTTAATATATTCCCGCAAATCATTACGCCCATGTACAGTCAAAAATTCCGAGAATGATAAGGGGAACAAATACATAAACTGAACTCGTCCGACTGGCATCCCTATTTTTTTCTAAAGCAAAATCAATTAAAGAACCAGCAGCAATGACATGTAATGCAGGCGTCTCTTCTTTAAAATAGCGCAGTGCCCGCAGAGCATTAGGACATTCCTGAATTTCATCTAAAAACAATAACGTTTCCCCAGGAATGATTTTTCGATAAGCGTATAAAGACAGCTTTTCCAATAAAGAAGCGGCGTCTAAATTTCCCGCAAAAATGCCGTGAGCTTGACGTCTCTCCTCAAAATTAATAGTGACAAACTCTGCAAACTGTTTACCAAATTCCTGGACCACCCATGATTTTACCTACTTGGCGAGCCCCTCTTAAAATCAGCGGCTTTCTATAAGGATGTTCTCGCCAAAGGCTGAGATGCTGTAAAATATCTCTTTTCAAATCATAACCTGTTGATTAAAAACAAAATATTAAAAATTGATACTAAAAATCAGGGTTATTTTATATTAATTTTTACCAAAAATAAAGGTTATTTTTATAAAATTTTATCCAAAAACCAGGCATTGCCAATCTTCTTTGGATGGGCCCGCAAAAACAACAAATCACCGAAGAAGAATTTCTCGAGAAATGTTATCTTTAACATCTTTAACCAAAAGTAAAGGTATAAATTTCCAAACCAGGATTATCCGTGACCGGTTCAACTATTCCAGAACCGGATTGGGGTAATTCCAATAGGATATATAAATTGTGATTTTGGACTTGCAGATTTTTTGGAATTTTCCGTTGATAAAGACTTTTACGGTAATTGTTTCGCCTGTATGGCTACCCATGACTGCAAATACTTTCTGGGCGCGGAAATGTAATTTTATGCTGGCGTTTTTGTCTTGAGCGATGATTTTTTCATTTTGAATAGTCCATTTTCCCTGTAACGCCCATTCATTTTCTAATAATGATTGAGGATAAGTGTAATCATTCGCCGTATCTTGTTTTATCGATTCTGGACTATGAAATGTATCAGCGCGTTCGTAACCTAAATAAGTTTCTGGTGTAATATTCAGTGCCGGTGTTGAATTTACAGCCGTTTTATTCATTTGATTTAAACCAAGTAACACACGAATATTATTTTCGATAATATCATAATCGCCCTCACCAAAATGGGTATAAACGACTTGTCCATTTTTATCAATGAGGTAATCTGAAGGCCAATATAAGTTATGATAATTTTGCCAAGTGACAAATTGATTATCTATCGCGACTGGGTATTTAATATGATCACTGGCAACCGCTTTTTTAACATTTTCCGGTTTGGACTCAAAATCAAATTCAGGACTGTGCACACCAATAATAACCAATCCTTTGTCATGGTAATTTGCATACCATTTATTGACATCTGGAATTGTGCGTATGCAATTGATGCACGAATAAGCCCAGAAATCGATTAAAACCGCCTGACCTTTTAAATCCGTTAAATTTATTGGCGGTGAGTTAATCCATTCTGTAATCCCCTGAATAGGCGGAGCTGGATAAGGATTCTTGACTGGGTTAATCAGCTGATTCGAAGGTTTAAAACTTTTCCCTGCATGAGTGAATTGCGGCAACAATAATCCCTTCTCAGTCATGATAACCATATAGACGACGCTCAAAATAATTAACACCCCAAATATTTTGCGAATCATTTCCGTATTTCTTTTTAAAAACGATAATTTGTTCATAATCCTTTGACCGAAAAAAGTAATGATCAGCATAGGAATGCCAACACCCAAGCTGAAACAAACTATGGTAATTAAACTGTTGAGATTGTTTTTTTGAATAATCGTTTGTACGATAACCGCTGCTAAAATTGGCCCTGCACAGGGTGTCCAAATTAAACCAATCAATCCACCAAACAATAAACCATACCAAAATCCACCTTCTGGTTTGCTAAATGACGCACCCAATGCACCTATACGTTGAGTGAGCAAGCTAAACTTTTCGGTTAATTTAGAAGAAAGGAGAATACATCCCAAAATAAACAAGATAGCAAATGAGATATAACGCACAATATTTAAATTAATACCTGCAATGGCCACCAATTGCCGCGAATAAAAAGTAAACAGCGCAAAGAAAATAATAAATCCCAAAATAATCCCCACAGGCCGTTTTTTACCACCCGCTAGGGAAGCGGATAGGACAATAGGTAGAATAGGTAATATGCAAGGGGATACAACAAGAGCCAAACCTTCGAGAAAAGCCAAGCGGAATATTAATCCATTCAATTTGCATACGCTTAATTATAGCGTATAATATACTCAAAGGGATTAGATTTTCGGTTTATATATTTTTTCAATACAAAGAAGGAGAAAAAAGTCCTCGCCATTTTCCCAATAAATAATACCTGTTTTGAATCAACTCGAACCGAATTAAAATAATTTTTATTTTTTAATGGATGAAAAACTCTCTCAAATAGAATTAGTTTGGCAATATCCACCTGTCCAATTTTACCATCCTCAAATGTTAAAGAGAGTTTATAATCGCTTATTACTTTTACTTTGATTATATCATTCCATAATACGTCATAAATTTACTCCAAGGTTCTAGTTGATTAATTTCTTCGCAATACCAGGCATTGCCAATCTTCTTTGGCGGCGCAGGTTTTAATTTTTAAAGTTGGAGTATAAATTGCGGTTAATTTTTCTAAATCTGTAGACAGGAAACCGGATAAAATTATGACGCCATCGGTAGCGAGTAAATCCATTAACTGCGGGGCTAATTGGCGGAGTGGATTGGCCAGGATGTTGGCTAATACGAAATCGGCTTTAAGCTTGGGCAGTTCCTCCGGTAAAAAGGTAGCGATTTCTGCGGCAGTAAAATGATTCAATGCTGCATTATTTTGAGTGGCGATTAAGGCTTGCGGATCGTGATCGACGGCATAAACTTTTTGTGCACCTAACGCCAGCGCCACTAATCCTAAAATTCCAGAGCCGCAGCCATAATCAATGATAACTTTATTTTTTAGATCTAACTTTAAAAGTTCTAAAATACATAAAGCGGTGGTGGGATGCGCGCCGGTGCCAAATCCTAATCCTGGGTCTAGCCGCACAATTGTTCCGCTTAAATCAGCAGCGTCGCACCAAGAGGGCACGATCCACAGACGATCGGCAAATGACAGTGGCGGAAAATTTTTTTGCGTACTGGTAATCCAATCCTGATCTGCAACTGAAGTTAGATTAAAATCGAGCATGGCTTGTAATTCTTTTTCAAGATTCGCAATAATCAATGCGACATTTTCTTCAGTTGGGAAAAGCGCTTGTAAAAAATTTTTTGTCCACAAGGGAGTTTCATTCAACGCTTCTTGAAACAAATCCTCATCTTCATCGCCTTTGATACTAACCGCCAAAGCACCGTGGGACTCTAAATAATCGCTGATAATATCGACTTGCTCATTGCTGACTAAAATATTTAACTGTTTCCAAGGCATAACTCAATGAGATAATCCCAGTAATTTTTCGAGGTAATGAATATTTTGCCCCCCGGCAATAAAATTAGGATCATCCATTAAACGCTGATGTAAATCGATATTGGTTTTGATGCCTTCCACCACCAACTCTTCCAACGCGTTGCGCATTTTTATAATCGCCATTTCCCTATTTTTTGCATACACAATCAATTTACCAATTAATGAATCGTAATAAGGCGGAACTTTATAGCCGCTATATAAATGCGAATCCATCCTAACCCCTATGCCACCGGGAGGATGATAGCGTGTCACCGTGCCGGGAGAAGGCATAAATGTTTTGCCATCTTCGGCGTTAATTCTACATTCAATGGCGTGACCGGAAATTTTCACATCTTCTTGGGTAAAGCTGAGCGGCTCGCCCGCTGCAATCAGGATTTGTTCTCTGACAATATCAATTCCGGTAATCATTTCGGTTACCGGATGTTCTACTTGAATGCGAGTATTCATTTCAATAAAGTAAAACAGGCCATTTTCGTATAAAAATTCAAAGGTTCCAGCGCCGCGATAACCCAAAGCAATACACGCATCCACACAACGTTGGCCGATTTGTTGACGCTGTTCTTCGCTAATTCCAGGTGCGGGCGCTTCTTCCAATACTTTTTGATGCCGGCGTTGCATCGAGCAATCCCGTTCGCCTAAATGCACAGCATGCCCGTGACTATCGCCGACCACTTGAATTTCAATATGACGTGGATTTTCTAAAAATTTTTCCATGTAAACTTCGTCGGTGCCAAATGCTGCGCCAGCTTCAGTGCGCGTGGTGGCAATTGTGCTTAATAAATCCGCTTCATTGCGCACGACCCGCATACCCCTGCCGCCGCCGCCGCCGGAAGCTTTAATAATAATGGGATAACCTATTTTTTTTCCCAAGGCGAGATTGGTCGGATGATCATTAGAAAGCGCACCGTTTGAACCGGGAATGCAAGGAATCCCTGCCTCAGTCATCGCCTTGATGGCCAGCACTTTATTGCCCATTTGCGTGATCATGTCACGTGTCGGACCAATAAAAATAAATCCACTCTTTTCTACTTGTTCGGCAAAATTGGGATTTTCAGCTAAAAATCCATACCCAGGATGTATTGCATCGACATTTGCCACTTCCGCTGCGCTGATTACGGCAGGAATACTCAAATAACTGTCGGCAGAATTGGGCGGCCCAATGCAGACTGCTTCGTCCGCTAATTTAACATGCATTAAATCACGGTCCGCCAATGAATAAATGGCTACGGTTTGGATACCTAATTCCTTGCAAGCGCGTAGAATCCGCAACGCAATCTCACCCCGATTCGCAATCAGCACTTTTTTAAACATGGGTTACTCACTAGGTTCAACTAGGAATAGCGGTTGGCCATATTCCACTGGCTGTTCATTTTCCACCAAACGCGCGCTAATGACACCGTTGACATCCGACTCAATTTTGTTAAACATTTTCATGGCTTCAATCAAGCACAATGTATCACCGACTTTAACCCGGTCGCCTACTGCGACAAAAGGCATAGCTCCGGAAGTAGGGGCCAAATACAGCGTTCCCACCATAGGCGACAACACCGGGTGACCGTCTCCGAACGGTTTTTCCGGCGGTAGTTGGACCGACGCAGCCATAGCTGAGGCAGAAATCGTGACTGGAGCCAATTCACTACTATTAATTTGTGGAAGTGACGCTATTGTGGTTAACTGACCTTTTTGGCAAATGCGAACCGATTCTTTACCAAATTTGACTTCCAATTCGCCAATGCCGGTCTCTTTAACCAACTCGATCAATTTTCTAATTTTACGGGTATCCATGCTGGAGATATTAGCAAGATCGCTGCAATTGTCAACAAATTAATAGCTATTGATGTAAAGATTGTAACTTCTTAAGAAAGATGACGGGAGGAATGTCGCCCACCACACGCAAGGAATTGACCTCATTGTGATCACGATTGAAGAATAAAAGCGTTGGGGGGGCGACGACTTGATAATACTTTAATAATTGTTGATCTTGGGCGTCATTGGCGGTGACATCAGCTCGTAACCAAATGACATCATGCATAGCTTGTTGCACCTCGGAATTGGCAAACACCCGTCGCTCTAATATCTTACAAGACACACACCAATCGGCGTAAAAATCTAGGATCACTAATTGACGGGGATAATGTGCGAATTCATGCTGCACATCGCTGACGGTTTTTACCGGAATGAATTCCTGCTTTGCATTTGTGAACACGCAATTTTTTTTATTAAAAAATGGATTGAATGGATAATCTGAATTTTGAATACTGCCAGCAATCAATAAAACACCATAAATAAATAGAATAATGCCCACGCCTTTGCCGATTTTTTCTCTTACGGTTTGCGTGCTGTTGAAAGTCTTTAATGCGATGGCAATGCCAATCATTAAAGCCGCCCATAGCAAATACACGACTCGCGTATCTGCAATTCTGGAAATCATCCAAATCGCCAGGGCGATTAACATAACGCCTAAAAAATATTTCACAACATTCATCCACGGACCCGGCTTGGGTAAGAAACGCCTTCCCGCCAAACCAATGATCAGTAATGGGATACCCATTCCCAAACCCATAATGAATAAGGCTATGGCCCCTAAAATGGGTTCGCCTTTGTGGATGATCAATCCAATAGCTGCAACTATCGGCGGTGTGGCGCAAGGAGATAAAATGAGGGTTGATAAAACACCCATAATTCCTGCACCCCACAAGCTTCCTTGATGTTGGGCGCTGGACCAGCGTGACATTACGCCGCGAATTTTTTCTGGCGGTTCTAGTTGAAACACTCCGAATAAAGACAACGCCATGGCTAGGAAAAATAAACTTAATAAAATAATAATCCAGGGTTTTTGCGCGTAAATTTGCAAGTTTCCGCCTACCCAACCCAATAGCAAACCAATTACTGCATAAGTTAACGCCATACCCAAAACGTAAGCGCATGAAATTAAAAAGGCGCGAGCATGGCCCATGGTTTCCTTGCCGATAATCAATGCGGACAATACCGGTATCATCGGTAGTACGCAGGGGGTGAAGGCTATCAAAATACCGACCCCAAATAATCCTAACCAAAAAGTCCACGGGATGGAGGAAGCACTTTTTAATCCAGTGACGGTTAATACTTTTTCTATCGGGGGATAACAAAAACCATCTTCAGAGCAGCCTTGATAGTTAACTTTCAATTGCAACGAGGCATGTTTGGTTTGTGAAACCGGAAGATCAATGGTGACAGCGTTTTTGTAAACGACATAGTTTCCCAAAATTTCATCGGTTTTTGAGATTCCAGGGGGGAAAATGGGATTTCCTAAAACGGCTGATTGCGGAGGGACTACGCTGAAATGGAAACGACTTGATAAAGGTAGTAACCCGGTTGAATCTGCCAACTGACGGCTATGGTATGTGAATCTTTAGCTTGGGCGCCGATCTTGAAAGCCTGATCTGCGGGTAATGGTTGGACAGCATCCTCAGCTAGACAACAGAATGGCGCGAATAGTAACCATATTATTAAAAGAAAATTTTTTTTTAGCATAATCTTAATTATATACCCAATGTGATAAACTAACTTCGCTTTGTTCCGCGACATCCGCCTACTCGCAAGATTGTCTAAACGGGTCCTGTCTGCTGCATCTTTTTCCATGCTCGCTTCGCTGTGCGTGGAAAAAGATTCCGCAGCCACCCGTTGCAAAGCTCGTTAGCGGATGCGCTGAACAAAGCTAAGCAGAGAGTTAAATTTTATCACAGTAACTGAGCTGTATTTTTAATTTCATTTTAAGGGTATTATATATTAAAATCGTTAATTTAAGGAAATGAAATGGAATTTCAAAAAACTTGTAACATAATCGTTTCTCCGTTTTTTTATGTGCCTTGGCTGTTGTTAATGATAGTTGCTTACTTTTATTTGGATTTACCGATTACCTTGTTTTTTAGTCATCTCAAAGAAACTACACCGATTGTTTTTAAAATATTTTCGGTGATCACTCAATTTGGCAGCACGAATGCTTATGCTATTTTTGCTTTGTTGTTATTAATCGGCGGCGGCTTATTAAGAAATAAGCGCTTTTTCTTCTCTGGTGTTTATATCATCTTATCAATACTGATCGCGATTCATTTATGTGGCTATATCAAAGCATTTGCAGGACGCGCAAGGCCACAACTTTATCTAACGGAACATTTATACGGATTCTATTTATTGGGGAAAAACGATGCGATGTGGTCATTTCCCTCTGGGCACACTACGCTGGCTTTTTCTGCGGCAACCGCGTTTAGCTTAATATTTCCACGCTTTTGGGGTTATTTTTTTGTGTTGGCTGGATTGGTTGGATTTAGCCGGCTAGTGGTTTTAATGCATTATTTAAGCGATGTCATGGGCGGCTTTTTATTTGGGCTTTATTGTAAGTTATATACTTTTTCTTTTATTTAAGCGTTTTGGAACTCTAGGTTATCAGACGCCCGATCTCACCGATTAAATAAAACGGAATTGATAATATATTGTCATGATAATGTAAAGGCAGGCCAGAAATGCGCACCCCTAAATCTAACTTTTTTTCTTTCAGCA
>CAVPCA010000058.1:0-14813 GCA_963702315.1 uncultured Pseudomonadota bacterium | reverse complement strand
AATCGCAACGTTTAAATCTCATAGATCCCTCTGCGCTATAAACCGAAAACCTAATCGCTTTGAGTATAGGTCTCATTCATTGTATTTTTAACCTTTGCTTTCCCTCTTGACGAATGAGGGCTAATGGGCGACACTTCTGCACTGCCTGAATATTTTTAAATTTTTGTCGGTGTCAGGCATAACAGATTTCAGAATCTAGTTCATTGTATTTATTGTTTTTTTTGTTTTTGCGTCATCAGTGACACCGATTAGAACGGTTTTTCTCAATCGCAACGTTTAAATCTCATAGATCCCTCTGCGCTATAAACCGAAAACCTAATCGCTTTGAGTATAGGTCTCATTCATTGTATTTTTAACCTTTGCTTTCCCTCTTGACGAATGAGGGCTAATGGGCGACACTTCTGCACTGCCTGAATATTTTTAAATTTTTGTCGGTGTCAGGCATAACAGATTTCAAGATCTAGTTCATTGTATTTATTGTTTTTTTTGTTTTTGCGTCATCAGTGACACCGATTAGAATAGGAGGAGGGAAACCATGAGTTATTCCACAGCGATTCTTATTGTCATTTGTTTTTCATTTCTTGCAGGCCTGTGCGTTTTCATCGTTAGGAAATACGTTCACATCCGTTTTCTACAGAAACATCATGAAGTGGCGTTTACTATTTTTTTGCAAGAAGGGGTTATTTATGGTGTCCTCTTAGCTTTTTCTGTATCAATAGTCTGGGGGCAGTTTGACCAAGTGGCAGAAGAGATTCAGAAAGAAGTTTCTGCTTTACTGGTGGTGTCTAAACTATCCGCTTACTTTCCTGTATCTTTACACAGTAATGTAGAGAAAGATTTGCAAAATTACATGCATGCCGTGTTAAATCGTGAATGGGTTACCATGAGTACTGGTAAAACTGATCCGCAATCGCAAAACTATTTCGATCAACTGCAGTCTGATTTATTGCAATATAAACCGCAAAGCTTAGCTGAATCTGTGGTTTATAGTGAAATTTTGCGACATCTGTCTGACGCGAGAGAAGCGCGGCGCATGAGACTTTTTCACTCTGGTGTTTCAGTGCCAGGAGTGATCTGGGTGATTTTGATTGCTTTGGGTGTGTTAGTGATTAGTCTGCCACTTTTTTTTGGAATGGAACATCGATGGTCACAAGCAGTCATCACGGGTGGTTTAACAGGGATGATAACGGCGATCTTATTACTCATCATTCTGCTGGATAATCCATTTGGTAAAGATTTGCATATTGACAAAAACGCCTTTATAGAAGGTATAAAGGCTATTCCGCTACAGGAAGGTTATTAATTGGGTTATGCACGCAGAGTTGTTTCATGCGGCTTTGATGTCCTTTGGTGAGATGCACGCGGTTGCAGGGGACGCCAAAATAAGCCGCCATCATGCGAATAAGATGATCATTGGCCTTGCCGGCTACCGGGGTTGAAGATAAGCGCACTTTTAAGCGATCACCATGCACACCCACCACTTCATCATGGCTTGCGCAAGTTTGCACCAGTAAATCAACATAAAGCTGGTCATTTTTCCAAAAAAAATAACTAGATTTATTTGGGGTTTCGTTGTCCATAAGTAAAATCCAAACGATGCTGCACATCCATGTGCTGACATGCTATGATCATACGTTAAATTTTAAAATATACAAGGATGAGTTTGGTCAAATTTTCCTTAATTTTTATCGGAATTGTATTGGGAATCCAGCTATCTCTCACTTTTGCCAGCCCTTGGAATAACCCGAACGCGATGACGCGTGAAAAAAACGTAGGTTATATTGCTTTTGAGAGTCCTCCCAAAACATTTGATCCGGCGCGTTCCTATACCGTAGAAGAATCCCAAATTATTGCTCAAATTTATGAGGCGCCGTTGCAATATCATTATCTCTTGCGACCCTACACGTTAGTCCCGCTGGTTGCACAAAACATGCCAATTGAAACTTATTACAATGCAAAAAATCAAGAAATTACGAATTCTCCCAGAATATCGCGAATATTGTCTATACGGTTTATACCATCGCCATTCAACCTGGCGTTTTTTATCAACCGCATCCCGCGTTTGCTAAAGATCAGAATGGTCATTATCGATATCAGCATTTGCGCAAACAGCAGCTGGCGCACATTCATCAACTTTCTGATTTCAAAGCGCAGGGCACACGCGAATTGCTTGCGGATGATTTTGTGAATGAAATAAAGCGCCTGGCTGATCCAAATGTCCAATCACCCATTGCGGGTTTAATGAGCAGCCATATTGTAGGCTTTAAAGAAACGTTAGAAAATCGTGCGCCACTGTCTGGCGTAAAAGTAATCGATCATTATCATTATCAAATAAAAATTTATGGTTATTATCCACAATTTAAATATTGGTTGGCGATGATATTTTTTGCGCCAATGCCGGCAGAAGCGGTTGCGTTTTATCAACAGCCGGGAATAGCAGAACGCAATATCACCTTAGATTGGTACCCGATCGGCACAGGCCCCTATATGCTCACCCAAAATAATCCGAATCATGAAATTATTTTGCAACGCAATCCTAATTTTCATCCAGAGTTTTATCCCACCATTGGCGCGCCTGGCGATGCGGAAAAGGGTTACTTAGCAGCCAGTGGAAAAAAATTACCTTTTGTAGAACGCTTTATTTTTACGATGGATAAAGAGAGTATTCCGCGCTGGAATAAATTTTTACAAGGCTATTATGACCGTTCCGGTATCAGTGCAGAAAGTTTTGCACAAGCGATTCATTTGAGCCAACAAGGCCAAGCCCATTTAACACCGTTTTTATTAAAAAAACATATGCTTCTTTCCACTACGATTAATCCAGATATTTTTTACATTGCTTTTAATATGCTGGATCCTGTGGTTGGCGGCTATAGTGAAAAAGCTGATAAATTAAGGCAAGCGATTAGTATTGCCCTAAACCAAGAAGAATATATCAATCTGTTTTTAAATGGCCGTGGTTTTCCTGCACAAGGGCCATTGCCGCCGGGAATATTTGGTTATGAACCATTGCCCGCCGGATTAAATCCATGGGTTTATCAGTGGCAAAACAATCATCCTTTACGCCGGCCATTAAGCGACGCCTTACAATTGATGGCAGAAGCCGGTTACCCTAAAGGTATTGATCCCAAAACCAAGCGACCTCTGTTATTAAATTATGATGTAACCACAACAGGGGGTAGCGAAGAAAATGCAGAATTTAATTGGATACGTAAACAATTTAGTAAATTGGGTATAGCAGTCAATATTCGAGCGACGCTGTATAATCGATTTCAAGACAAAGTACAAAGTGGCGGCGTGCAAATATTTTCCTGGGGCTGGACGGCGGATTATCCAGATCCAGAAAATTTTTTATTTTTGTTATACGGGCCGAACGGCATTGTTAAAAGTGGTGGAGAAAACACCAGCAATTATCAAAATGCAGCGGTAGATCGCTTATTTCGCTCCATTGCAGTATTACCCAATGGCGCACTACGTCAACAACAAATCGATGAGCTGGTGGAGATTGTGCGTAAAGAAAGTCCTTGGGAGTGGGGTTTTAATCCCATCTATTTTACGATCAACCAATCCTGGGTGGGCCCCAATAAGCCTAATGCAATGGCCTATAACACATTAAAATATTTACAAATCGACGGAAAATTACGTGAAAAACTACAAAAACAATGGAATCATCCGGTTGTTTGGCCGATTTGGTTATTGATCATTTTGATTGTTTTATTATGTATTCCTTTGGTGATCACTTATTGGCGGCATGAGTTGCGCCCATCAATCCGCAGGTATTAAATAATGGAAACAGTAAAATATGTTTTTAGAAGAATATTATACGCCATACCCATTTTAATTGGCGTCAATCTAATTACATTTGTTTTATTTTTTATCGCCAATACTCCCGATGATGTCGCACGTATGCAATTAGGCACTAAACATTTAACGCCGGAAGCTATCAGCATGTGGAAAAAAGCACATGGATATGATTTACCCTTATTTTATAGCCCCAAACAATCCGGCGTGCAAAAATTTACCCAAACCTTATATTTTCAAAAATCCATAAAACTTTTTACATTTAAATTTGGTAGTTCAATTCAAGGCAGAAATATTAACTATGATATTATGCATCGTGTGTGGCCGAGTTTGCAGATTGCCGTTCCGGCATTTTTCATTGGGCTTTTTATCAATATCAGTTTGGCGCTATTAATTGCATTATTTAGAGGCACATTTTTTGATACTTTGGCGCTGTTTGTTTGTGTGGTGTTGATGTCAATCTCCGCCATGTTTTACATCATCATGGGGCAATTTGTGTTTGGTAAATGGTTGCAATGGGTGCCTATTTTCGGGATACCAATCGGGCTGGCAGGCTGTAAGATTTGTTGCTTTACCGGTTTTGATAGGCATTGTCAGTAATTTAGGGTCAGAAACACGTTGGTTTCGTACGATTTTTTTAGAAGAAGTTCATAAACTCTATGTGTTAAGCGCCCGATCGCGCGGCCTCTCGGAATTAACTGTTTTATTTAAACATATTTTAAAAAATGCGATGATTCCGCTATTAACCAGTGTGGTGGTGATTATCCCTACTTTATTTTTGGGCAGTTTGTTATTAGAAACATTTTTTGGGATACCCGGTTTAGGCAGCTATACCATTGACGCCATTGCCCAACAGGATTTTGAAATTGTCAGAGTAATGGTTTTTTTAGGCACAGTATTTTACCTGATTGGCTTGTTGCTTACTGATCTTTCTTATTTGATAGTGGATCCGCGAGTGACATTAGGAAAAGGATAGCCCATGCATGTGAATTTTTTATTGAGCGACTATTTAATTTTTGCTCTTTTTATCACACTGATTAGCGTGGTATTTTGGAGTCGACGTTATCCACATTGGCGGGAACCGTGGCGTCAAGTGTTTACCAGTCCTTTAGGAGCCAGTGCAGCGGTTATCCTTTTTGTATATGTGTTAATTGGATTATTGGATTCCGTACATTTTCAAGATAAAACTTTGTTGGACAAAATTTTGCATCCGCTGGATAATTATTTTAACGAAAGTTATTCTGCACCTTTTTCGCAAGCATTCGGCAATACCCAGCGTAGTATTTGGGATATTTTCAAACGTATTGCCTTAGGAAGTATATTAGGAACCGTCAGTTATTTTTTGAGTTTCGGCATGCTGTGGAGATGGAAACGCAAGAAACTAAAACAATCTGATATTGCGTGGAAAACCATACAAATCACTTTTTTTGTCGTTTGGGTTTTTATTTGGGCCTTGGCTTTTCTGATTAAACATTATCATGTTTTAGGTACAGATCAGATTGGCCGGGATATTTTATATCTTACCTTGAAAAGTGTGCGCACCGGGTTAATCATTGGCACGTTAACCACGCTGTTTGCCTTGCCGTTTGCGTTGTTTTTAGGAACTATGGCGGGTTATTTTGGCGGATGGATTGATGATGTAATCCAATATACTTACATTACCCTCAACTCAATTCCAGGTGTATTGTTAATCGCAGCGATGGTGCTGATGTTACAAATTTATATGGGCGTCCATGCTGAGTCGTTTTCCTCCTTAGCAACGCGTGCAGATATTCGCTTGGTTGCTTTATGTTTTATTTTAGCCATTACCGGATGGGCGGATTTATGCCGTTTTTTACGTGGCGAAACCTTAAAATTGCGCGAGTTAGAATATATCCAAGCCTCTCGAGCGTTGGAGTCCAGCAGTTTTAGCATTATCTTGCGCCATATTTTCCCCAATGTTTTTCATATCGTATTGATTACCATGACCATCAATTTTAGTGCGCTGGTGCTCGCAGAATCGGTATTATCCTATTTAGGCATCGGCGTTGATCCGGTCATGATTAGTTGGGGAAATATGATCAATATTTCACGTTTGGAATTAGCCCGCGAGCCTGTGGTCTGGTGGCCACTATTGGGTGCTTTAATTGCGATGTTTGGTTTGGTAGTATCAGCTAATATCTTCGCCGATGCCGTTCGAGATGCCTTTGATCCGCATTTACGAATTGTAAAAGGTTTCAAATAGGAGAATTTATGGATATCCTAGTGTGTATTTTATTATAAGCTGAGTTATGTTACAAATTCAAAATTTAACGCTGAAGCTAGGAAAAGAAAGCATTCCTACTTTAGAAAATATTAGTTTAACCATAAATTATGCGCATTGCTTGGGATTAGTTGGCGAATCAGGTAGTGGCAAAACTTTAACTGCGCGAGCTATTATGCAATTATTGCCGCAACAAGCTTTAGTTTCCGCGGAAAGTGCGATATTTTTTGAAGAAAAAAACTTATTGGATTTACCAGTTCGAAAAATACGTCAATTGCGCGGGCGCAAAATCGCGATGATTTTTCAAGATGCGATGGCTGCGCTCAATCCCGTGCTCACCATTGGTCAACAAATCAAGAAATGATTAAAACGGCAGATGGTTTAAAATTATTAGCCGAAGTGGGTATTGAAAACCCTGAGCGCTATTGGCGCGCCTATCCGCATGAGTTATCGGGTGGTATGCGTCAACGGGTGATGATTGCTTTAGCGATTGCAGGGAATCCCAGCATTTTAATTGCTGACGAACCGACCACGGCTTTAGATGCACACTTGCAAGTTCAAATCATTCAGTTATTGAAGCAGCTGGTTCGGGAAAGGCAAATGGGTTTATTATTTATCAGCCATGATTTATCGATTGTGAAGTTATTGGCAGATGAAATTTTAGTGTTAAAGAACGGTCGTATGGTGGAATATGCATCAGTACCCATTTTTTTCTCAAAGCCGCAATCTCCATATGGTCAATCGTTGCTAAATGCTATTTTACCGTTGGAATCGCAAAATGAAGCGGTGCAATCTAAAAATATATTGCTCGAAGTGAAAAATCTATCCATAAGTTTTGGGAAATTTAAAGCGGTAGATGCGGTTAATTTTAATATTGTGCGCGGAGAAACTTTTGCCCTGGTTGGACAATCCGGATCTGGTAAAACGACGGTCGCTAAAGCAATTATGCAATTAATCAAAAATATAAACGGAGAAATTAATTTATTCGGCATAGAGAAGCACAGTATACAACTTATTTTTCAAGATCCATTTTCAGCGCTAGATCCGCGCATGATGCTTGCCGATAGTTTAGCTGAAGGTTTGCGGCGGCGAATGAAAACTCATTCTCGTCAACACACTTATCAAATCATCGACGATTGGTTAACACGCGTCGGTTTACCGAAAGCTGCAAAATGGCGTTATCCGCATGAATTTTCCGGCGGAGAGCGGCAGCGCTTGTGCTTGGTGCGAGCATTAGTTTTGCAGCCAAAATTATTAATTTTGGATGAACCAACCAGCGCGTTGGATGTTTCTATTCAAAAACAAATGTTGAAACTATTGGCGGATTTACAAGAAGAATTACAGCTGTCGTATTTATTAATCACGCATGACTGGCGGGTGGTATCATTTTTAGCGCATCGCGTAGCCGTGATGTACAAAGGCAGAATAGTTGAATCCGGGCCGGTGCATGAAGTATTAACGTATCCGCAAAATCTTTATACACAAAAATTATTAAATGCCATACAAGGATTAAATTAGTTCAAAATGAAAGAAATTATATTTGAAAATATTCGCGGGCCTTATGGCAACCTAGGCAAAATTTTACTGAACAGGCCCAATCGATTAAATGCATTGAGTTTCGCTATGTGCCTGCAAATGAAAAATCAATTGGAAATATGGGCTGAAGATGCAAACCTTAAAGCGGTAATTCTGACGAGCGCGCTGGATAAAGTATTTTGCGCAGGCGGAGATATCCGTTCTATTTATGAGTTGGCGTTAGAAAAAAACTTTAAACAGGCGATTGATTTTTTCAAAACCGAATATGCGCTTAATCAATTGATTAAAGAGTATCCTAAGCCCATTATCAGTTTTTTAGATGGAATAACCATGGGCGGGGGCGCGGGAATTGCCATTCATGGTTCGCATGCGGTGGCGACGGAAAGATTAATTTGGGCGATGCCGGAAACCAAAATTGGATTTTATCCCGATGTGGGTTTAGGCTATTATTTGGCACGAATGCCGCAATATTTTGGTCATTATCTCGCCCTAACGGGTGAGAGAATTGGTGCAGCTGCCGCGTTAGAGTTAAGCATCGTTAAACAGATTGTGCACTCGCAAAATTTAAAAAAATTAGAAGAAGTTTTATTAGCTGCTGAGTTTACTGATCAAGATCAGGATAAAATCACTGAAATTATTAAAAATTTTTCTATTCAACAAGAACAAGCATCACTTTTAGATTACAGTCAATACTTTTCTGTAGATTCGGTTGAAGAAATGATAGATCGCTTACATCAAACCGCCAATGATGAAGCGACTAAAATATTAAATGATTTATTGAGCAGATCACCCACCAGCCTTCTGGTCACTTTAGCGCATTTGCAACGCGCCAAAAACCACACAGTGTACGAAGTGTTATCTGAAAATAATATTTTATCCTCAAATTTCCTCCATAATCATGATTTTATAGAAGGCGTGCGTGCTGTATTAGTAGATAAAGGCCAAAGACCAAACTGGCAGCCAAATGCAATTAATAAAGTCAAAAAAGAAAACATCATGAAATTTTTTCAATAACTAATTTTACTCTACCCTTGTCATAATATTTCCTTAATAATTAGTAAGAATTCTATTAGCTAGGATGGTTTACCTAATATTATAAGCTTGAATTAATATTGCTTTAATAAATAGCCCGGTATAATAAGAGAAAATAAGAAAAAAAAAGAAAATGAGGGAGAATTATGAAAGCAAAAGAATTCACAAAAAAAACAAAAATAGTACTTAATTTAGCCAATTTTCCTGCCCTATTTAATGATGCTTACTTAAAAAAACATGGTAACTCCGTTTTTGAACTAAAAAAAGCGGTTACGAAAGACACTATTCGTTATAAAAATTGTCTTCTAAAGCTATATACAAATGGGTTAATTTATGAAGAGGAATTAGAGAATTATTTAAAGATTTTCGATGCGGTTTCATTTAAGAATTTGCTAAGATTATCAATACAGATTGTTCAAAATAAATCTTTAGAAGAGGTCATACAATCTAAAGACGATTCCTTTGCTGTGTATGCAAAATTACACAGTATCTATTTGTCGGTGGGTGAGCTAAGCAAAAAAAGAACACAACGATTTTATTATTTACACGAAATTAATGCTAATTTAGAAAAAGATTTGAAAAATGCATCGCCAGACGTTTCGAATCGTATTCAAAAAGAAATAATTAAGAATAAAAAAGAGATAAATGGATTATCTGAAAAAATTTGTAAAGATCAAGATACACATTTGAGTAAAATGATTGAATCCACTAAATTAGAGAAAGGTTCTGAAGAACTACCGAAGATAAAAAATCCACTTCCTGCTGTTTTGCAGGATCCTAATCAAAACCTTGAGTATTTAGAGTCTGCCACAACGATAATAGCTACCGTAAAATCATGCAATCACTCCGTAGAAAGAAAAGAAGATGAAGACGAAAAAAAGGATTCTGATGAATTAAAAAAACAAAATCAAAGGAAAATAACAAGAAAGGAAAATACCGATGAAAAAATTATTAAAATCTATCATGAAATTAATGAAAGAATAGAAATAAAATTAGAGACAACAATTGGTCTGTTGCAATCTCAATTATTAAAGAATTTGAAACGATTTACTCTGTTTTCATATTCTACTGTGATTGAAAATGCACATATCAATATGAAAATACAAATTTTAAATGATGCTAAAAATTCTTTATTTGAGAATTTTGACAATAATCCGCACAAATATATAGAGGTTTTAAAAACATTATTGAACAATGATTCCGTTAAAAAACTTTCTGAAGAGATTGTTAATGAAATTGAGTCTGAGTTGATGCAATCAAAAAGTACTTTAATTGAAAAATTAAAAGGAATTGACAGCGCCATGAGTGAGATTTATGGACGAACCTCTCCCTCTATTACAAAGGCGCGATGACTATATCATTGTAGAATGAAAATATTTTTGAATCCCTTGTTGCCAGGGTAAAACTAGCACCTCATCTATTTTCTTAGCATATTTTTCATTGCAAAATACCACCGCTTCAGCGTGAGGAATGTCTTTGCAAAGCCTGGAAAAGGCGCTGATATCTTCTGGGCCAACGCTTGTGGCGCTTTTAATTTCTATGCAAAGCAATGGCTTGCCAGGACGTTCGACAATTAAATCAATCTCGACATCATTTATCGTGCGTAAATAAGTAAAACGATATTCCAAACGATGATATTCCGCTAAGCGCATGCATTCCAAAATGATAAAATGCTCAAAGGCGTTGCCATAGCCATTGGTTTGCGGCAATAAAGCTACACTTGTATACCGGGCCAATGCTCTTACTACGCCGGTATCAAAAAAATAAAATTTAGGTTTATTATGAAGTCGCTTTCGAAATGAATGATGAAATGGCTCCAGATAAAAACCGACCAATGTGTCTTCTAAAATAGAATAATAATCACGAATGGTTTTATTATTAACGCCAACATCTCTGGCAATGTTGCTAAAATTGATAATTTTGCCATTGCATTGAGCCGCCACTTCTAAGAAACGGCGAAATGGGTCCAATTGGCGAATTAAATGCTCATTCCAAATTTCTTCTTTTAAATAAGTATGAGCATAAGCGTGTAAAAACTCTTGTTTTTCAAGGTCAGTTTGGTAAGTAAAAATTTGCGGTAAAGTTCCCCACCTTAAAGCATTATCTAAATTAAACAATGGTCCCAGTTCGAAACTGGTAAGCGAAAATAAGTGATAGACAAACGCCCTGCCTGCCAGCAAATTAGCGCCACTTACCTTAAGTTTCCGTGCACTGGAACCTGTCATAATAAAATAAGGCCGCGTTTTTTTTTTCATTAATCGATGGATGACGTCTAAAAGGCGCGGAACTTTTTGAATTTCATCAATGACCACGTGCGTTATCGAATCCGGAAGGGCGTTGACAATTTGTGACAATTCGTTCGGATCACGGGCAAATCGATCCTCTTCGTCACTATCCAACAAATCAATGGTGAACGTTGATTGGGCCGGATACGATTGCTCAATCAGAGTACTTTTGCCAGTATTGCGTGGACCAAATAATAAAAAATCATGTTTTTTAGGTAATTCAAGTAACCTGGAGACTAATGACATAGCTAACTCCGAAAATGTCAGTACTTTTCGGAGTATACTCCGAAAATGTTATAAAAACAAGTTAAAACATGTTTTTTAGCCTATGTACTCCGAAAATGTCAGTACTTTTCGGAGTATAGTCCGAAAAATACAAAAAGATTTTCCAGATTTTCTAGGTATCAGGCAGGCATAACAGGTCTTGAGATCTTCATTACAAAATACCACTGCTTCAGCAAACACACCCTGCATTGTTCAGCGACACCCGCCTACTCGCAGGATTGAGATATTTGATAACAAGTCTTGCAGCAATTCCCGCGGAGCGGGAATTGCTGCAAGACTTCGTTGCTAAAATATTATTCCCCTGGTAAGGTATAGCATATTGGATAATATAGAGTTTAATAAAAAATATGCAAGACGATAAAAAATTTTATAATACGACGTTAATTCCTGCATTAAAAACTGGGTTTCCCTCACCTGAAAATTGGTTGTTGCCAAGCAATCCAAAAAACAGTTTAGAATTGCTTATGGGTTCAGTAAATAAAATGAATCAAACTTTACAAGACTTTGATAAGTTCCTGATGAAGTCACAAGAAAATTTAAAAAATTTACATTCATGTGTCACCTATATTGTCTCGACAATAGCATCTACTGTCAAAAAAGTCCAAAAGCCTGAAAATTATTTCACTGATTTTAACACTTTATTTATCAATCTAAAAGAATTATTGTCCAATTACCAGAATCATTATAAAAATATTTTAAACGACACATCTATTCCCATCCATAGCCTATTATCTGCTTTAAGTGAAGAAAAATCTGAAAAACCTGGGTCTAGTATAAAATACTTAGATTCTCATACTTTAGAATGCTTATTGCAAACTTGGGTGAACGATACTGCTGCATCGCCAGCTGAGATGGCAGATGCTATAAAGGCGCTTGGTCAATTAGCTTTCAAAAAAAAAATTAAAGGCAAACCATTTAATTTAACCTCTATCATTGTAAAATTTGAAAACAATTTAAATCAAGCCAGTAGTGCAGTCATTGTGCCCTGTCTGCTTGGCCTTAAAGACCTCGGAGAAGTTGAATTATTAAAATATACTATTTCTATAAAGCATATAAACAGTTTATTAATGAAATTCGTTTTCTCAAGTGTATTAGAGTCTAAATTAGTGGTGGATTTTACTTGGTCAATCGGGAGCCTTTTAGATAATGTACAGATCGCCAATCTCAGTTTATTAAATTACAAGGCATTAGAGCCAAGTATTTTTAAGATTATTCCAGAGGCAGATGGTCTACAGCTAGGCCACCTATCCCGTAATTTATTTCTTATCTTAAACTCTCAGAGATTGGCGACTATGCCTCGCTTCTCTTTATTAGAGCAGTTGTTTGCACACATGCTTTCATACTGTGAAACGAAGGAATTATCTTCCTTTCACATCAAATATATTAGCAAAGTCATTCATTTTGTCGGAGCAATTGTAAAAACAAAGCCTTATCTTTGCCTTGACATGATCAAAAACTCTGAAAAAATAGAGAAACAAATAGCTGATTTATTTGCAAGGTTGAATTTAATCTTTGACAAATTTATAAAACCGTCTATGAAGGCGAAAAAAAAACCTCATGCGGAGCTTAAAGCTGATATAGAGTCAATCCTTTTAGCACTGCACGGTTCTGCTTTATTGGGTATTTCCAATCCTTGTCAGCATGCGAAAGATTTAGCTGAGGAAATAAGTTTTTATTTGATAAATTATTCAAAGATATTTAAAAATTACCCTGCAATGGTACGTCAATATGCGTCATTTTTTTATATGATTAGTCCCCCAAAGACGAAATTTCCTGAATGGTTAAAATCAGCTTTAGAACAGTATAAACCAAAGCCCCCGCATCCATTATCTACTCACGGTCTAACCCTTACACTTTTATCAAAAGAACCTGGCTGCGAACTTGTGGAACCAGAGTATCTCTTTGGTGAATATTCTATGGATATTTATTTAAAATATAAAGGTGACGAAAGAATTCTTGAACTCAATGGCAATCCTCACTTTGGTGAGTCTTATGGGGCTGAACTAAGGGATCTACGCAAATATTATTTACTCCAATATAAGGAAGGAATAACCATCACCTACTTTGATTTAGAAACTCCAAAAAGAATAGTTCAATCTCTGCGTGATTCACCTTCGCCTCAACAAACAAAACCTATATCTCCAGCGATACCTTTTTATCGTTACGTAGGAGAGAGATTATCTGATAAATCTGAGATTTGGGAAAGAAAAACTATTGGTAAAATTGGAGCGAGTCCTAAAGCTCCTCCGGTTATCATTCCACAATCAGAAGAACCTGTATCTTCTTGGCTCCCTCCTGATTTCAAGGAAGCTGAAATTAGGTCTAAATTACCAAAAACCAAACTATCAAAAAATAATAAAAAAAAGAAACCCTTAAAAAAAGAATCAGTCAATAATGAAATAAAAATTTCTCAAGGCTCAGAGCTAAAAGAATCAATAGACAACCTATGTCCTGTTTCTAGCTTCGCAAGAATCGTTATAGATCTTTCTATCCCACTAATTGATATTTACAAAGCTGCAAATAGGGGTAACCTTCGAGCGCAATATATATTAGCTCACAGGATAGAAATAGAAAATAAAATCAACGAGCCTCTAAAAACAGAAAGAGTTTTATTTTGGTTACAGAAAGGAATCGATGAAAATTATTCCTTTTCCCAAAATGATCTTGGTTTAAAGTATCTCACTGGACAGGGTTATATTCAAAAAGATCATAAAGAAGCGTTTCGGCTTTTTACATTAGCTGCTGATCAAGGTTTAGCAGCTGCTCAGTGTCATCTGGCAAAAATGTACCACCAGAGCCACCAGGGAGTAGTCGAAAAAAATACTGAAAAAGCGTTGAGCCTTTATAAACTAGCTGCTGAACAAGGTTTAGACCATGCACTATATATGATGGGTTCTTTCTACGAAAAAGGAGAATTCGTTACGCAAAATCTAGAAGAAGCCGAGAGATATTATTTATTAGCAGCAGCCCAAGGTTATGGGATAGCGCAGAGGGCGCTGGGTGATATGTATTTTGATAAAACCAACCCTATGGATAAATCAGTTGTTAATAACATGTATTTTAAAAAAGCTTTCGATTATTATAAATTGTCTGCCGATCAAGGTATTCAGGGATCACAATACAGACTGGGTCTGCTTTATGAGAATGGAATTGGCGTTAATAAAAATGTTGAAGAGGCTAAGAAACTTTATAAATTAGCTGCCGCACAAGGACAGGAAGAGGCAATAAAAGCATTATTGAGTTTGCTGCCTCAGTCATCTCAGGATTTAAAACAACCTATTACCAAAGATCAGATAAAAAAATGGAATATCCAAGGAAGTTATCATCGAGAACAAAAAGAGTTTAAACAAGCGCTTCATTTCTATGGGCTGAGCGTTGAACAAAAGGATGCTGTTGCTCAAAATGAATTAGGATTTATGTTTCTGTCTGGATATGGTGTTACAAAAAATCTCCAAGAAGCGATTCGTTTATTTGAGTTAGCTCATGCACAAGGAAATTCCCTGGCGCCATTAAATTTGGCTGCAATTTATTACTCTGGAAAAGATGGGATTGATAGGGATTTAAAGAAATCTATATGTTACCTTAAAGATGCTGCTAGCAATAATCGAACTGCCTAAAGTAGATTAGATAAC
>CAVPCA010000057.1:0-6722 GCA_963702315.1 uncultured Pseudomonadota bacterium | reverse complement strand
CAAAGAAAACCGAAGTGCTGTACCTATGAAGAGGGAATGATCGCTTGGGAGTATCTTAAAAATCGTTTGCAAGAATTACAATTAACCCATCTGGTGGCGTGTATCGCACTAAAGCCAATTGTTTACGTATCTGTGCCGTAGGCCCCATTGCCGTCGTTTATCCGCAAGGTATTTGGTATCATTCGTGTAATCCAGATGTTTTAGAGCGTATTATCCAAGAACATTTTATCCAACATCGCCCGGTAGAAGAATATATTTTCTACAGGAGCTCACAGTGATTTTAAAAAAAATGTTGACGGAAGTGAGTGCTCAGCCAGGGCATCCAGTCATGTATCATTTAGATTTGGGTAAAGAGACATTGTCGATTAATGAAATTATTGGCCAGTCCATGCGAATTTCTTACCTGGGTCGAATTTTTTGCATTCAATGCGGGCGGCAGACACGTACAAGTTTTCAGCAAGGGCATTGCTATCCTTGCATGCAACGTTTGGGTGAATGTGGATTTTGCATTATTCACCCGGAAAAATGTCAGTTTCCAATGGGAAAATGCCCAGAAAATGATTGGGCGCATCAATCTTGCGGACAACCGCATATCGTTTACTTAGCGAATTCTTCTGGTTTAAAAGTGGGGATTACCCGACTCAATCAAATACCAACACGCTGGATTGATCAAGGGGCAACTCAGGCTTTACCGCTTTTTCAAGTAGCGAATCGTTATCAATCTGGTAAAATCGAAGTCTGTTTAAAACGCTTTGTGAATGATCGGACCGATTGGCGAAAAATGTTAAAAGGCGCGCCCATGGCTTTGGATTTGCTAAAAGAACGTGAACGATTGCTGGCAAAAGCGCAAATGGATTTGCAAACGATTGTGGCTGAATTTCCTGCAGCGGATTGCCAATATTTAGCGGATGCAAAAGTATTAGAATTACATTATCCTCTGCAAAATTATCCTACGCAGCCTAAGGCGCTTTCGTTGGATAAGCAGAGTGCTTTTGCAGGTGTTTTGCAGGGAATTAAAGGTCAATATTTGATTTTGGATTCTGGTGTGATTAATATACGTAAATTTTCGGGCTACGAAGTAGATTTAGGTATTTAAAATGATGATAATGGGCGAAGTTGCAAATATTTTAGGAATGGTTGGCGTTATTTTGATGTTGGCTGCATATATTTTTCTGCAGACCAATCGATTGTCGTCAGCCAGCATGAGTTATTCTTTGCTGAACGCATTAGGATCTTTTTTAGTTTTAGTGTCTTTATTTTTTTATTGGAATTTACCCGCCGGCGTTATCGAAACCGCCTGGCTGATCATCAGCCTTTACGGCCTAGCCAAAGCCATCCGATTATCGCGAAAATACAAATAGATAAAGAAGATAGAGTATGAAGAAATTACTGTATCCGTCAATTTGACATAAAGAGCGTCAGTAAATCATTTAGAAATCTCTTGCCGAGAGAGGTCACGTGAATGCGATCGGGATTAAATTCTAGGAGACCTTGTGCTTGTGCTTGTTGCAAGGGTTTAGCGATGTCGTTAAAGGTTAATCCAGTTTTGGCATAAAACAAAGAGCTGGTGATGTCTTGATGGAGACGCATGGCGTTCATCATAAATTCTACCGGTAATTCTTCGCGGGTTATGGGTTGATTTCCAGCCACCAGCATAGAATGCTCTAAATATTCTTTCGGATGTTTCACTTTCCAGGACCGCCATATTGAACCATCTGCTAACGTGATTTTGCTGTGTGCTCCCGCGCCGATGCCGATATAATCGCCAAATTGCCAATAGTTGAGGTTATGGCGTGAAAAACGGCCCGGCTGACAATAGGCGGAGATTTCATAATGTTGATAACAAGCTTCTGCTAAATGCTTTTCTCCCGCTTCTTGAATGGCCCACAATGTTTCATCTTGAGGTAATGAGGGAGGAAATTGCGCAAAATAGGTGTTGGGTTCTAGGGTCAGTTGATACCAAGAAATATGGGTGGGTTGATAAGTAATGCATTGATCAAGGTCATCCAAAGCTTGTGATATTGTTTGATTGGGTAAACCATGCATGATATCCAAATTAAAATTATCAAATTCTGCTTGTTTTATAGCCTTAATTGCTTGCTGTGTTTGTGTATTATCGTGAATTCTCCCTAAAATTTTTAATTTTTCATTATTCCAACTTTGCACACCCAGAGAAATCCGGTTTATGCCGGCTTGGCGAAATCCGGCAAAGCGCGCTAAATCACTGGCGCCTGGATTGGCCTCCAAAGTAATTTCTGCATCTTTAGCGATAAGATAACGTTCGGTGATGAAAGCAAATAATTTTTGATAAGCCTGCGGGGAAAATAAACTGGGCGTGCCGCCGCCAATAAAAATGGATTGAATCGGGCGTCCTTGTAAATGGGCTGTATGGCTTTCCAAATCGGCGCATAATTTTGTAATATACGCTGTCTCCGGCAGTGATTCACGTAAAGCATGTGAATTAAAATCACAGTAAGGACATTTTTTAATGCACCAAGGCGTGTGAATATAAAGACTGAGTGGAGGCAATGTTTTATTCATTCATTTATTATACACAAAATGAGAGAGGTCAGGTGAATCTTACCCATTGGGTCAAACAAGGCATTGACGTTGCTAAAACAGCAGGTGAAATATTAGTTGAGTATTGGCATCATCTTGAGCGGTTAGAGTGTGTTAAAAAGCCGGATGGCAGTCCTTGTTCGACGGCGGATCTTGCTGCGCATCAGATTTTGGTGAAAGGTTTGGCTACCTTTTCCCCACAAGTCCCTATTATATCCGAAGAAGGCGTGTGTCCGGATTATCGGGTGCGGGCTACGTGGAAAAGTTATTGGTTGTTGGATCCGCTAGACGGCACTCGCGGTTATTTGAATCATGAAGATTTATTTAGCGTCAATGTCGCGTTAGTAATTAACCATCGACCGGTTATTGGAATTATCCATGTCCCTATTCCTGAGATCACTTATTTTGCCTGGTCAGATGGCGGCGCCTTCCTGCAGCAAAAAAATGCTAATCCCATAGCCTTAAAAATTAAACCAAAAGCGGAAAATACATCTTGGCGGCTGGTGATCGGGCAATACTCGAAAGGCGCGACTCTTATTAAACGCATTCAACAAAAAATACCGTTTCAGGTGTTGCAAGCCAATGGCGCCGTAAAATTTGGTTGGCTGGCGAATAATCAAGCGGATATCTATCCTCGATTGGGATTGATTAGCGAGTGGGACACCGCCACCGGCCAGTGCATTCTAGAAGAGGCAGGTGGGGCGGTAGTTGATTTAAAAGGTCAACCGTTGCAATATAATCGCAAGGATTCTTTACTTAATCCTGAGTTTATCGCTTTAGCAGATCCTGCATATAAACAAATATGGTTAAACATCCTTCAGGAGAACGTATGAAAAAAACTTTAAAGGTAGCAGTTACCGGGGCCGCCGGGCAAATTGGTTATGCTTTCATTTTCCGCTTAGCTTCTGGGCAAGCTTTTGGCCCCGATTACAACGTGGAACTGCATTTGTTAGAAGTTCCCGCTGCACTGCCATCGTTGAGGGGCGTGATCATGGAATTAGAAGATTGCGCATTTCCACTCTTAACAAAAGTAATGGCCACCGATGACCCCAATGTCGCCATGCGCGATGTCAATTGGGCGGTTTTGGTCGGCGCCATGCCGCGCAAAGCAGGCATGGAACGCGGGGATTTATTAAAAATTAACGGCTCCATTTTTACCACTCAGGGCAAAGCCATCAATGAACATGCGGCTTCTGACGTGCGTGTATTTGTCGTGGGGAATCCTTGCAACACCAATTGTCTTATTGCCATGAAAAGTGCGGTGGATGTTCCCGCCGACCGGTTTTTTGCCATGAGTAAATTAGATGAAAACCGCGCCCGTTCGCAATTGGCGATTAAGGGCGGGGTTCCGTGACTGAAATTAGGCATATGAGCATTTGGGGAAACCATTCCGCCACGCAATTTCCAGACTTTTATCACGCGCGCATTGGCGCACAATCCGCTGTGGATGTGATTAAAAATGAAAAATGGTTACAAGAAGAATTTATCCCGATGATCCAAAAACGCGGCGCTAAAGTGATTGAAGCCCGCGGCGCTTCTTCCGCTGCTTCCGCCGCCAATAGCGTGATTGACGCTCTTTGGGATCTTTACCATGAAACCCCTGAAGGCCTTGATTACTCTATGTGCCGTTGCTCCCAAGGCGAATATGACATTGATCCTGGACTGATCTTCTCAATGCCGTGCCGTACAATGGGTGGAGTTGTTACTCCAGTATTGGGATTACAACATAATGCTTTTGCACTCGAAAAAATAAAAATCACCCTAGAAGAACTGAGGCAGGAATATAAAGCAGTCAAAGAATTAGGATTAATTTTTTAGACCTATGGTGAAGAGATCACAACGGTTCCATTTGGATATAAATCATTTAAGAATATATCAACAGCACCATATAAAGTTGGAACTAACCCGTTTTGTTTGGCCAATAGATAAGTGCAATCTGTATTAATTTTTGTTGTATGAGATTCACCCGGCTGAAGAGTGAAGTTATCCGCAACTTGTTTATCAGTTTTTGCTAGACAGCCTACCATCCAACCAGCACCCATTTTAATCGGTTGAGAACTATTTTTATCCGAAGTAAAAGTTAAAGTATAACTCACTGTTTCACCGACAGCTCCTTCAGTCTGCAAATAAAGTCCAGCATAGATTTCATGTTGTGTATGCCCTGGTAAACTGCAAGGCAAAACATTCATTGGTACAGCATATTCATTTAAGCCTTTGTTTGACGGGGGACATTCATAAGCATAACAGGCATCATAAAAATAAATAAACATATCACTGATAATGTTTTTTTATACATGTTATTTCTCCTATAAACATTGGTTGTAATATAGTATATACCCATTACACCTCAAAGGCTAAGTTTAGCGCCCAGTGACCGAGCGATCGTCGAGTTGCTATTGATTTGCCTCCCGTGATTGAGCAACTCGGCGATCCGCCATGGTGACCCTACCCAGGGCATGCAGGGTATTGCTCGTTTTTGTGTCTTTATGTGTCGCTATTATATTTCCTTAATAATTATAAATTAAGATATAGAAACAAAGGCTTAAAATATAAAAGAAAAAGAAAGATTTCATTTATGCCAAAAAAGAAAAAGAAAGGTTGGTCATTTTTACCAAAAAAAAAGAATCGTTGGTCATTTTTACCAAAATTCCAAAAAGAACAAGTATTAAAAGCAATTAATTTTTTTACTGACCGTGAGTATGGATTCTATTCATGTGACGGATTTTTTCTGTATAAATCTTTAGAAGAATATTATAGATAAAATAAATGGTATGTTGGCACAGCTTGAAACACATAGATACACAATTAAAGAATTTTGCACGCATAATAAAAAAGACAGAGGAAGAAAAAATAATAAAATAAAAATTTTAAGGGAATTTTTTATTAAACAGCCGGAATTTTTAGAGTTTTTTTTAGATTTTGAAAAGAATAATAAAAAAGAAAGTTTTGAATTATCATTTTGAGCATAAAAAAATAGATATGATGATTGCTCTCGGGATTATACACCTATACAAAATGCAGATACTGCACTTCCACTTAATCTTCAATTTGAACTGGCTAGTACTCAGAAAACTAAAGATCTGGAAATTAAGGTTGAAGACTGGAAACTTTGCCAAGCATATGATGCATTAAATAAAAAAATTATTGAATGTAAATAATAACTTGTAAAAAGTGAAGAACAAAGTAATGATTTAAAATCAAATTTAAATTTGAATGGCAGAATAAATCCTGAGAACAAGACCCTGTCCGAATCATTAAAGGAAGAAGAAGAAAAACAAAATACCCTAAAAAATGAAATAGATGCAGCAAAAAAAGCAAAAAAAAATAATAAAGAGAAACTTGAAACTTATTTTTGGCGTGAAAATTATTAAATATTCACTGCCTGAATATATAGATGAAGATGAAGTTGAGGATATTTCAGAAGAAAAGATACCAGGGGAGATAATTCAGAGATTAGATGGTAACTGAATGATTTTAAAATATGCTGTTGTTAGAGGAATTTTAAAATATTTAAAAGAAAAAAACAAAGGCGAAACAATTTGTTCTGGCTTAACACGTGGCTTTACAGGGCGGCATTCTACGCTCGAGCTGAAAACTCACGCTCTTCACCGTTTAATTATAGCTGAACTCTTGTACTAGAGGCACTTGTAACTGATACCACCGATGCGTTAATTAAATTTGCCACTTTATTAATCCATCACACTGAAAAAATAGAGCTAAAAAGCTATAAATCAACTTTTTTCAAAAGAAAATAGCATAAATTAAGTTGGGACGATTCCCAGAGAGAAAGATTTTCTACTAGTAAACAACTTAGAGAACATGTCGCTATGCTTATAAGAGAAGAAAAAGAAGCTGAAAAAACACGATATTTTTAGAAAAGCCGAATTTTATTTGAATTTGAAAATATATCGGGTTGCCGTTGTTGTTAGAAATTGAAATCCCCGAAGGTCTTGATCCATCAAATGACTAAGCTGGACGCTACTCAGGGCATGTAGGATATTACTTGGTATTTTTGGGTTTTCTTGAGTGAGTTCATCAATAAGCTTTTTTACGTGATACATGGTTAAGATTTTCTTGAGTTCCACATAAATTACACGGAATGATAGGAAATCGTCGCACTTGCACATAAGCTCTGCATGTCTTCTTCTTGGCAGTACACAACA
>CAVPCA010000056.1:0-21555 GCA_963702315.1 uncultured Pseudomonadota bacterium | reverse complement strand
TTTGATTCTTCGGATTTAACTGCCGATATTAATTCGCCTCCCATCGATATCTGAAACAATAAGCGTTTTCTTTTGATCTCGTAATCAGTATAGCTTTTTTGATAAACATGAGCCTTGATATCAAGCATATTGGGTTGAGCATATTTAAATTCATATTGATATAAAAAGGCTCGTTTAAATTTTTTCATACTGTCAATAGCATCTTTTTTGGGATAATTACTGAAATAAATGCCCGCTAATTCTTTCCAGATATAGATGGCGTCTTTGCTATTTAGCATATCCCACAGCCAGGTATTGGTGCATGACAAAGTTATTACCGCATTCAAATTAGAGTACGCGAGAATTTCAAGCTGGATATCATGAGAAACGGCGCTGCTATAATCACGCTGGCTGAGCAAACTCAGTTTTTACTGAAAAAGAAGCGCGTATATTCTCGATATTAAAAGGATTTAACCGGCTTAATGCATGTAAGTCATTAATTTGTTGTCGTGAAATAGTTAAGGTTTCTGAAGCTCGTTGCTATCTTTAACCGAGTCGGTATTGATTTCAGCTTTAACTTTCCAATGCAGCCGTAATAGAGGCACGTAGGCTTTTTGAAGTTTAGTGGCGTCATTTCTTCGAATTGCCTGGCCTAAAATATGAGGATGTTTGGCAATTTCTTGCGCAATACTTTCTATATATTGGCTAGTGATTTTATCTACTAAATCTGGCTTTCCTTTATTCATAAAAAATAACCTATAAAAATTAAATACGGAATGCTTTTAAAGCGAATTTTTTTATGCTGGTAACCTAGAGGCTAGCGTTTCAAATTTTTCAACAATAGGAGCTTGTGCAAAAAGGTCCGGCGCTTTTTGCAAACAGAGCCTTTGCGACTTTCCAGCAAGGTGAGCGTCTCGTCCTTCCTCATTAGCGAAAGCATCAAAAATAGCAAAAATAGACACCCCAAGACGAATAGCAAACCACAGAGTAGTAGTGGGTTCTTCTTGGATAAGTGCGAGACCGCTAAGCGTAAGAAATTTTCCACGTCGGCTTCTTTGCCGGGCTTGCTTTCCAGTCGAACGAATAGTCCGATTTTAACAGCAGGGTTATTGTTAATTGAATGCGTAGATTTCATAATATCAATCTCCTCATAAAAAAAATATATTTAATTCGTAGTCTGTGTATATAGGTTTAGCACGATGTTGGACGTTATTAGCTATATGATTGCGACAGGGCAACGTGAAGCTTTGCCTATTAAATCTGCCAGACCACCCGTAGGCCATTATAACTTACAAAGCTATTTTAAACATCCATATCATCCACATTCTTTAAGAGATTTTTATGAAAGATTTAAAAATGTCAAAAAGTTTCAATCATCTAAATTAAATTGATTAACTGAGTATTGCATTTTGGTTGATAATAGTGTATTACGTAACCAATACACTAGTTAAGAGATTTTTAGATGCGCGGGATACATATTAAACAACTCCAGTTTGGCTATGATAAATCCTTATTATTTAATAACTTAGAATTGGCGCTGCCCTCTGTCAGATTGTCGGGGACTATTTGGGAAAAATGGGGCGGGAAAACTTCTTTATTGAAACTATTGGCGGGATTAATATTCCCTCATGAGGGACAATGCCAAGTATTTGGAGCAATACCGGTAGGCGTTGACCAGACTTTTAGCGGATATCTACTTTATTCCAGAAGAGTTTTTTGTGCCGGAAATCACTGCAACGCGGTTTGAGTATTTATATGCGCCATTTTACCCAAATTCGATCATTTACGTTTTCGGGAAAATTTAACTGCATTTGAATTGCCTGCGACCAATGGCTATCGAAACTTTCTTATGGTCAACGTAAGAAATTTTTAATTGCTTTTGGCTTAGCAACCCATACTCGAATTTTATTATTGGATGAACCGACTCATCATTTAGATATTCCCAGTAAAAGTCAATTTAGAAAATTATTAGCTTCTACTATTAGTGAGGAACAAATATTTATTATTCTACGCATCAGGTAAAAGATATGGAAAACTTAATAGACACCATGATTTTATTAGACCGGGGAAAAATTTTGTTTCATCAAACTATTAATGTCATTAATCAAAGTCTGCTGTTCGAAAAACAACAAGATCTTGCTTTGGGAAGAACACCTATTTACTTTAATCAAGAATTAGGTGGTTATTCAGTTATTAGAAAAAATGACCAGGGTTTGGAAAATCAAGTGGATATTGAAAATTTATTTAATGCCATTCTTGCCGACCCAGAAAAAATCAATGCTATTTTTTAGGAGGAGAGGCATCATGTTGAGTAATCAAATGCTGAGTTTTCGCCGTTTAGCCATGATGATACGCAATGATCTTGGTGATCAATGCTAAGAATATTTTGATATGGACTACTGCCATCCTGCCGCTATTATTGATTTTTCACACTAGCTCGGTTGTGACTTGGATTTTTTTTATGGGCGGGTTATGGATAACTAGTTCGTCTTTCTCCGAGCTTCACATCATCAAAAAATTTATTATTTCCTCACTTTGCCGGCTTCTCAGGTAGAAAAAGTACTTAATCCCTGGCTGTTTACTGCCATATTATATCCTCTATTTATTTCAGCTATTTATCTTTTATTTATATTCTGACATCCACGTTGCCATTATTTTTTCCATCCCGTATATCATATTTCTGGATGGCTTAAACTATATCTTATGCTTCAATCGATTTTTTTCTTTGGATCAGTTTATTTCAAAAATCATCCCATTATTAAAACGGTTGCCTGCATATCTATTTTTATCTTGGATTTTATCATTCTATCTGATGATATTGAGCTGGATATTCCATATTCATCATTTCAGTTTCAGTTTCTATATTCATTTTGGATTTATTTGGTTTGTTTTACCCATTTATTTTTGGATGCTAAGCTACATTCGTTTTACTGAAAGTGAGAATTGCTGATGGAATTTCTGCAAAATCAAGCTATTTATTTGCAAATAGCTGATTTTATTTGTGAGCGGATTTTACAAAATGAGTGGCGCGTGGGTGAAAAAATTCCCTCGATTCGTGAAATGGCTATAAAAATTGAAGTGAACCCCAACACAGTCGCCAAAACATACAACCACTTGGAGTCAGCAGGAATTATTTTTAAAGAGCGCGGAATGGGTTATTTTGTCGCGAATCGTGCGCAGGATAAGATTTTAAAAATCAAGCAGGAATTGTTTTATCAACATGATTTACCTTTATTTTTAAAAAAAATGTCGTTGTTAAAAATTAGCTTTAAAGAGCTAAAAAATGTCATTGTTCAAGCTCAACAAATGGAGGATCTATGAAAAAGAGTAATAAAATTTTATTGGGTACCGCTGTCGTTATTATTGCAGCGATGCCTGTTGTCGTCGGGCTATCAATCGATGTTAATGCTGCCGCCATCTTGTCTGAAGCCACGCATTTTAGACAGTTTAATAATTTCGATCATGTGATCATTAAAGGCACTTGGGGTGTGCAAATTACCGCTGGGAATCAATATAGTGTGACTATAACAACCTCATCATCACCGCAGCGATATACTGCTGAACAAAATGGCGATACAGTAACCATTGCCAATGAAAATGCTAAAATCCAGGATCATTCTATCGTGATGATTACAATGCCACAATTAACAAATCTCGAACTGTATGGTACCGAAAACACCACTTTATCTGATTTTCACCTTAAAGATCTCACCATCAGTTTGGATGGTACACATTCTTTGAAGGGAAGCAACAGTCAAATTGAAAATTTAAAATTACATGCGGCGGGAACTACCTCAATTGATTTAGCTGATACTAAAACCACCAATGTCAATCTAGAAATTTTTGGCGCCAACAATACAAAACTCAATATGCAGGGTGGAAACTTAACGGGTCAAGCTAGAGGCGCGGTATCAATTACCTATTCTGGCGCTGCCCAGTCACAACTCATTGAGACCCGCGGTGTTGCCAAAGTACAACAGTCTCAATAGGCTTATTTCATAACTAAAGTTCAGGGAGAAAAGAATGTTTGAAAAGCACGAAAATCCTCTACTACCGCATCGATTATTTTTAAATCGAATGCTCAAAAGTATATTAATCGGAGTATTGATGCTCTTAGTAGCGTTGTTTATCGGTATGTATGGGTATCATCGATTCGAAAAAATGTCTCTGGTAGACGCTTTTGCCAATGCTTCCATGATTTTATCCGGCATGGGTCCTTTTGGGCCGCTGCACACTCAAGCTGGAAAAATATTTGCCGGATGTTACGCGCTGTTCAGCGGATTAACTTTTATTGCGATAATTAGCATTATTTTGGCGCCTCTTATCCATCGATTTTTGCATCGATTTCATATGGAAATCAAAGAATAAAAAATGATTATGATTAATTTTAATATCCTCAAACTGCGGGCGTAAGCCCGGGGGTATTTTATACGCTTTAAAAAATTTTGTATCAAGATAAGATTGCAGCACTACTTTGATGCAATTATCAAACAGTCTTTACGAACACAAGACTCATGATTAAAATTGATTCTGAAAACTTTCAGATTTACTCTGATGCACCTTTTTATAGGAAAAAATATGATGAAACTCCAAATAATCGGGATGAGGTGTGCGGCTTGCGCCGCACGTATTGAAAAGGGCTTAAAAAGTCTGCCGGGCGTTAGCGATGCGACAGTCAATTTTGCCCTGGAAACTGCCACACTTAAATTTAGTGGCCCACCGCTTTCGGCAGAAGAAGTGATTGAGAGCATTAATCAATTGGGGTATCAAGCAATTCCAGTTGGAAATGGAAATGATCAGCCCAATCAAATTCGCTATCAAATAATTCAATTAGTCATGGCGATAATCTTGTCACTACCGCTGTTATTATCCATGATTCCTCACTTTTCATTGCTAATGAATCCTTGGTTGCAATTGATATTGGCAACCCCCATCCAATTCATTATTGGCCGGCAATTTTACGTTGGGGCATTCAACGCGCTACGCAATAAGAGTGCTAATATGGATGTTCTGGTGGTGTTGGGAACTTCGGCAGCGTATTTTTATAGTGTATTCTTGACTGTTCTCTGGGCTTTGCACGGTTCTCATCTTTATCCTGAAATCTATTATGAAATCAGCGCTGTATTAATCACATTAATTTTGTCAGGTAAATTGTTGGAAGCGCTTGCCAAGGGTCGTGCTTCCGCAGCTATCAAGAAATTGATGGGATTGCAAGCAAAAACTGCGCTGGTTATTCGAGATCATCGAGAAATGATTATTCCCATTGATCAAGTTGTCGTCGGTGATATTATTGTAGTCAAACCCGGCGAGAAAATCCCTGTGGATGGCCAGGTGATTGCGGGAAATTCTACGGTTGATGAATCGATGTTAACCGGAGAAAGCATGCCGGTGGAAAAAAGTCTGGGAGATAAAGTCATCGGCGCCACGATCAATATTCATGGTGGTTTACGTGTCAAAGCCGTGCATGTGGGTAAAGAAACGATGCTGGCGCAAATTATTAAAATTGTTGAAGATGCGCAAAGCTCGAAAGCGCCTATTCAACGCATTGCCGACGTCATTTCTGCTATCTTCGTACCCATTGTCGTCGTTATTGGATTGCTCACTTTTTTAATTTGGTTTGTTTGGCATTCAGCCGGGTGAATTTGCATCGGCACTAGAAAAAGCGATCGCCGTGTTAGTGATTGCTTGTCCCTGTGCATTAGGATTGGCGACGCCCACATCCATCATGGCTGGATCTGGGCGTGCAGCAGAATTCGGAATCCTTTTTAAACAGAGTGAATCGTTGGAGAAAATGCAGAAATTGCAAGTGATTGTGTTAGATAAAACAGGCACAGTCACGAAAGGTCATCCTGAATTAACAGACATTCTTTTGGAAAAGGAGAATGATGCTGAAATTCTGCGCTTAATTGGGTCGGCGGAAAAACAATCGGAACATGCTTTGGCTAAAGCTATTGTTGAAGCTATTATTGCCAAAGGCATTACGCTGACTCATCCCGAATCTTTGACAGCGATACCTGGGCAGGGTATTCAAGCAATGGTGGATGGTCAGGAAATTCTAATTGGCAATACTAAGCTTCTCGAACTGCACAATGTGCCTACTGCGAAACATGTGCAACAAGATATCATGGAATCTTGGGAAAATGCCGGAAAGACTGTGATGTTGGTGGCTATTAATCAGCGATACGTTGGCATGATGGCTGTTGCTGATACCATCAAAGCCACATCAAAATCTGCCGTCAGCAAGTTGAAACAAATGGGTTTGGAAATGGTGATGATCACGGGTGATAATCAACGTTCAGCGCAAGCAATTGCTGGCGCAGCAGGAATTGATCGTGTATTTGCGCAAGTACTGCCAAAAGAAAAAGCCGAAGCGGTGAAAAAATTGCAAGCTCAAGGGAAAATGGTTGCAATGGTAGGCGACGGTATTAATGACGCGCCAGCGCTGGCGACTGCTGATGTTGGCATTGCCATGGGGGCAGGCGCTGATATTGCCATTGAAACTGCGGACGTAACTATTATGCGTGGCGATCTCAATAGTATTGTCGACGCCATGGTGATCAGTCGAAAAACAATGACTAATATCAAACAGAATTTATTCTTTGCTCTTGGTTATAATTCGCTGGGTATCCCTATTGCTGCTGTAGGGCTTCTCGCTCCTTGGATAGCCGGCGCTGCCATGGCGTTAAGTTCAGTTTCGGTGGTGCTCAATGCTTTGCGCTTGCAGAGAATAAATATGGAGTAACGTCATGCAAAAGGTTTTAAAGCACTTTGCTATACTTAGCTTGGTTCACGCACTCAATGCAGCTGCTCATCCAACTGCCACGTTAATCATAAAGTCACGTCCATTAACAGTGGATGGTAAGACCACTGTGGCCTACAGTATTGAGCAACCTGATGGAGCTTGGGGTTATCACGGTGTGAAAGGGCAGTACTTTGATGCTCTCGTTAAAAATCAAACGGACATACCTACGACGATACATTGGCACGGACTAATAGTTCCCAATAATCAAGATGGCGTGCCTTATGTAACTCAACCACTCATTCCTCCGGGTGGACAATACCATTACCATTTCAAACTTGTGCAGTCAGGTACTTATTGGATGCATTCTCATTATGATCTGCAAATCCAACAATATTTATCCGCCCCTTTTATTATTAACGATCCTAATGAAAAGCAAGATGCTAAAGAAGTTATCATGTTCCTTGCAGATTACAGTCACAAATCTCCACAGATAATCATGCATGAGCTACATAGCATGAGTAACATGAGAAATATGTCATCCGCGCAACCGGATTTAAATGACGTCACTTATGATGCCTATTTAACGAATTATCGAACGTTAAAAAATCCTGAAATTGTAACGGTAATCCCAGGAGAAACCATTAGACTGCGGATTATTGACGGTGCTGCGGCGACTAATTTTTTCGTAAATACGGGTAAATTACCAGGGCAAGCGATTGCTGTGGATGGTGAATCTATTAAACCTCTAGCCGGAACGAAATTTCAATTAGCGATTGGGCAACGTATCGATATTTTAGTAAAGATTCCCAAAGGGGAAGGGGTTTACCCTATTCTGGCGCAAGGAGAAGGATCTCGTTTGCAAACCGGCCTGGTTTTCAAGACCCAAAATGCGACGATGCTTTCAATTAATGAAACAGCGGTGAAAGAAGCTGGCGCTCTTGATTACGATCAAGAATTAAAAATAAAAGCGACTCATCCCTTGCCGGATAAATCAGTGCAGCAAACGATTACCGCCAATTTAGAGGGTGACATGCACAAATATATATGGAAGATTAACAACCAGGCATGGCCCAATATAACCCCGCTAACTATTGAGCCACACGAAAGAATTGAAATGGTTTTTATCAATCAGACTGATATGGCGCATCCGATGCATTTACATGGTCATGTTTTTGAAGTGACAAAAATCAATGGCCAACCCATTAAAGATGGGGGCCTGCACGATACAATACTAGTATTACCGCATACCTCTGTTAAACGTGCAATTTGACAGTGATAATATCGGAAATTGGATGTTACATTGTCATATGTTATATCATCAAGAAAGTAGAATGATGAATATTATTAATTACGTTGGATTTAAAAAGCCGACTATGAATTCTCAATGATCAATTAGCAAAATTAAAAGAAGAAGGTTTTCCTTGGTATCTTGGGAGGCATTAGAAGCTGATTTATTTGTTCTTCGGATTTCAATTCTCCTTGCTGTCGAGCTACTTTCTGAGTTAAACTCGTTGGCGGACTTGTGAGCGAAACTGAGTAGGCGTACCTCCCTGAAGCAGTAAACCGGATAGGCACTTTATGATTAATTTTAATTGGTACAAATTTTCTGAATTAACTGTAGAACAGCTTTATGCTTGTCTGGCATTACGCGCAGATATATTTGTGGTTGAACAAAAATGTCCTTACCTTGATCCGGATGGTAAAGATATTTTTGCCCTGCATTTATTAGGCATGGAGAATGATTCATTAGCCGCGTATATTCGTCTATTTCCTCCTACTGATATTGAGAATTATATTATATTTGGCCGTGTGATTACTGCAAGATCAGCGCGTAACAAAGGATATGGAAAAAAATTAATTCAAGAATTACTAAATTATTGTGAGACTAATTTCCCTAGTGTCGGCATTAAGTGTTCTGCGCAATATTATTTAAAGAAATTTTATGAGGGGTTTGGATTTAAAACATATGGTGAGATCTACGAAGAAGATGGTATCCCACACATAGCCATGCAAAAATAAGTCACTGTCACCGAGGCCATTTTCTAGCGGTATGTAAAATTCTCAACACATAGATATCAGGACGGCGAATTTGGTAAATCACAATAAAAGGAGTGCCACTGACAATTAATTCTCGAGTGTTGGCTAATCGTCCCGCTCTGCCCATATTAGGAAATTGTAACAAATATTCGATAGCCTCTAACACACGTGTCACCGTTCGCAGTGCTGCTGTAGAATTGTCTATGTTAACGTAAGCATAAACTTCTTCTAAATCTTGTTCCGCCGGTTTAACGAGACGAATCTTCACGCCGTTTTTTCCATTTCTTTTTAATGCTCTCGAAATCCACGACCTCTTGACGATCTGCAGCATTAAGGCCTTCTTGAATCGCTTGAATCTGCCATTCATGAATATCTAAATACTCTTCAAGCGCTTCTGCCGCCAGAAACGAACTGGACCGGTGCATAATCTGAGATAATGCCTTTAACCTCTCTGCAACTTCAGGTTTAACACGAACTGAAATTAAGGATGATGGCTGCATATATATTACCTCGATGAAAACAAATTTATATTTGATGCCTCTAGCATCATTATAGCATCGCCCTGATGCGGTTTCTATAGTAATACTTAATAATCAATGCCACACGTCATAATTTCAACTTTGGCTTGAGACAGTTCAGTGGAACTGATATCAAAATCCAAACGCTTTGGGTATATGATCGGATGGATTAAAAGATATGGTATAATCACTTCTTAATACTAAGCCCAGAGACTATCATGATACTGCCAAAATCGCTAAGTAAATTTATTTGGTTCTTCATTAAACAACAACGTTTTACTTTCTTATTTATTATGGTCACTTCATGGATTTGGGCGATTAATGAAAGCTTATTTCCGTATTTTATAAAATTGTTTGTTAATCATATTCATGAATTTCAGGGTGACCCTTTAGGGATATGGCGCGTTTTAAAAGCACCATTAATTGGGTTTGCGCTTTTGTGGATTTTGATGGAATTGGCTATGCGCACCCAAGGCAGAGTGATGATGAGGGCATTTCCTAAATTACGCGCCAATATTCGCGAAACTGTTTTTGCATACGTACGGCAACATTCACATGATTATTTTGCAAATCATTTTGCCGGAGAAATTGCCAGTAAGATTAATGACCTGCCTTCCGGTATCGAAATGTTATTGCAAATTCTAGTATTTAATTTTATTTCCTTTTCTGTTGCGTTTGTGGTGGCGTTTATCGTTATTTCACACGTCAGTTTATTTTTTTCTCTGCTCTTGTTCGGATGGGCGATTTGCCACTTAAGCATAGCAGCGGTATTTTTGAAGTCTGGTTATCGCATTGCGGAAGTTGCCTCGAATGCTTCGTCCACGGTCACCGGCAAAATTGTCGATAGTTTAACGAACGCCTTAAATGTACGTCTTTTTTCGCATGGTGAGTATGAAAGCCGATATTTGCGTAAATATCTTCAGGAAGAAAAAAATCAACACACTCGCGCCGCCGCTCACCTTGAAAAAATGAAGTTGTTTCAAGGCACGCTAGGATCAATATTTATTCTTACTGTTATGTTCTGTCTTGTGTATGGCTGGTCGCATCGCTGGGTAACTTTGGGCGATTTCACATTGGTAGGAATGCTATCATTTTCTATGCTGGGCTTTATTTGGTATGCCTCTTTTCAGCTCGCAAATTTTGTACGTGAGGCTGGAAAAATGCAGGCGGCGCTCAGTTTGATTTCAACTCCGCACGAAATTGTCGATCATCCGGAAGCTCCACCGCTTCAAGTAACTCATGGCGTTGTTGCCTTTAAAAATGTAACGTTTGTCTATTCACGTAGTAAACCTACTTTTCAACAATTATCCATCACCATTCCAGCAGGACAAAAAGTGGGTTTGGTAGGTTTTTCCGGTTCTGGAAAATCAACGTTTGTTAATTTAATTTTGCGTTTTTATGAACTTCGCAGCGGCGAGATTTTAATTGATAATCAAAATATCAACGCTGTCACTGGGAATTCATTGCGGCAACAAATTGCCATGATTCCCCAGGATCCTGGTTTATTCCATCGTACCTTGATGGAAAATATTCGCTATGGTCGTGACGATGCCACTGATGCTGAAGTCATCCACGCGGCGCAATTGGCGCATTGCCATGAATTTATTGAGCAATTGGACGAAAAATATCAGGCGTTGGTCGGTGAACGCGGTGTAAAACTTTCCGGTGGCCAACGTCAACGCATTGCCATTGCGCGCGCCATTTTAAAAAATGCGCCGATTTTAATTTTGGATGAAGCCACTTCTTCCTTAGATTCAGTTACAGAAAAAATTATCCAAAAAAGTTTGGACCAATTAATGAGGAATCGTACCACAATTGTTATCGCTCACCGTTTGTCGACTTTATTGCATATGGATCGGATTTTGGTATTTGATCAAGGCCGGATTATAGAAGATGGTTCTACTCAGGAATTACTCCATAAAAACGGGCATTTCACTCGATTGTGGAATATGCAAGCTGATGGATTTTTACCGAGTGATGAAATGGTTAAAATTTCCGACGATATTTTAGTTTAAAAGTTGTAAATTACTTCGGGCAGAAAGTGAATATCAAATTTAGGATCATAAGACATATAGTCTATGACGTTTATGCCATTGTGCAATGGATTCGTCGTTATATTCTGAAAAGTTTTTTTGTTTTTTGCTCTTCGGTTTTTCTACCCAATTTGCAGCGTAATTTAACATGATATTCACTATTTCCGGAGGTTTGGGTAAAGATGAATCGATTGCTGAAGCAAAAGGATGGATCAACGCCGGCCAGTGCTTGTCCGAAATCCACAAATAACTGCCGCATTTTTTACAAAACCGGCGCTCCCCAGAGCTAATGATAGCTTTGCCGTTTTTACCTTTGCCCAAAATGGCGCGATAAATAGCAATATTTTTTTTACCAGTAACTTTTAAGGTCTTGGCTAGGCCCATAATATTAATACTGTAGCCACCGCCGCCGTTAGTTTTTCGACAAATTGAACAATAACATCTTAAAAAAGGGTATGGCGTTTTAGACTCAAGTTCAAACTTAACAGCTTGACAGTGACAAGATCCTTTTAATAGCATAAGCATTCCATTTGCGAATTTCTTTGAATTATAACATTGTTTAATGAATAAGGCTCTGTGTAAAAATAACTTGTCTCTTTTAGCGCCCAGATTGGACGCAGATTTGAAAGTTCACGACGAAAGAAAATACGAGTATAGTTGTTCTATACTCAAAGCGATTAGGTTTTCGGTCTATAGCATCCCATTGATCTACGATCTTTAAACGTTGCTCAATCGAAAAACCTCGAAATACGGGCAGTATTCCTTCGGTTTTTCTCAATCGCAACGTTTAAATCTCATAGATCACTGGGCGCTATAGACCGAAAACCTAATCGCTTTGAGTATATATGAGTGTTTTCTTGAGGAGTGAACTTTCAAAGATGCGTCCAAGATGGGATGCTAAAAAGACAAGTTATTTTTACACAGAGCCTAATGCCTATCTTGAGTTAATTGTTAGAGTACATTATGATGGTGGCAGAAAATAGTTGCATTTTTTGAGGGCGTTTGAAATGAGAAGAGGTTTGTTTCAAGAAGATAAATGTTTCGTAAGAAACAAAAATTTCTACGCAACAATCATTGAATTTATTGATTCAGAAGCTACTTTTTCCCAAGTTGTTTCAGATCTAATGATTCTATGCAATTATAAACTAAAAGTAATTAATATTTGTTCTCAGCTCCAAAGCAAATCAGAACATTATATAAAAAATACAGGGCTTGAAGGCTTGAATGAATTAATTGGCATACTAGAAGCTTTAAAGTCTTCAACTTCTTCTCTTGAAAACTTAATTAATTTATCCAAAAAATTCACATCTCAACCTCAGGAAAGCAGAGATAATGATTTCTATAAAAAAGCCAACGTAATATTGATAAGTGAGTTTAAAAAAAATTTTAACTGCAAAATGTTTAAATTGAAATTCAACATTTTCTTACCTTATTCACTCTATTACGAAAAATATGTCAGACTGATTGAATCTCTTTTTAAAGATGAAAGCCCTGAAATTCTTTATTTGGTAAATTCCAAATACGTCGAAACGATAACGCTGATGAAATATTCTTATCAGTTGGGAGGTTTTCAACTCACGCAAAACGATTGGTATATGAAAGTGTTAAATCCAGTGTTGAGTTCTGCTTTAAGCTCGATTCTGCAAAGAGGCCCGAAATATACAATTTTATTTCAAAATATGGTCAAATATGCGCCACTAGAAGTGGTATATGAAATAAAAGAGCTGATATCCACTTGTGAGCTGAGTCTTTATTCTATTAATAAAAGTAAAGGGCTCCATCAAAGTATAAAAGAACCTGCAAAAAGCGTTGTTCAGGCAGGATATTTTCAGTGGAGACCTCATGCCAAGGAATCTGAGAATAAGAGAGAAAAAAAGTTGCAACCACTATCTATTTCCGAAATAAAAAAAAAGGAACGTTACGATGTGCTGGTTAATAAAATCAATCCACTACGCGCATCTTCTAGCGCTCCTCCTGAAGACTTCGGTCGTCTATCCAAGTCAAAGCCTAGGAAACGGTATAGACCCAAAGGTTTAGTTTTACCTTCTATAGAAGAGGAAGATTCTGGGTTTCGTTTATTTGCGCGAAATCGTTCGAAAAGTGCGCCGCCAACGTTTCGTAATGAAACTTTAAAACAATCGAGTAAGCCATAAGCCGGCGGTGGTGGCGATGATTTCTTTAATCAACTTTATGCGATTAATCGATGAAAATCCGTCTTGTAGATTATCCTAAATTCCGCAGTTACCTCCTACTGCGAAGACCTATTGCACTGAATCTTGAGGATTTTTTGTGGATTTTTTCCTTCACCGTACGGATGAGTACGGCTTCAGGAAAAAATCCACAAAAAATCCTCAATCTTCAGCGCACTAGGTCTTCTCGTTACGGAGGCAACTGCGGAATTTAGGATTATGACGTTTATGCCATTGTGCAATAGATTCGTCGTTTAATCTTGTGGGATTGATTATTAATGTAGGATGTACTACAATTCTACAGAGGTTAATTTTATGCAAGAACAAATCACTTTGCGTGAAGCAAATCAATATCTTTCGCAATACATAGAGGATGTCGAGCAAGGAGTAGAAATTATTATTACAAAGCGTGGGAAACCTGTTGCAAAACTGGTGCCCATTTCTCAAAAACGTGAGTTAACCGCTCATCAGAAACAAGCATGGAGGCATTTATTAACTAAGTTTAAAAAAGGGTATCATCTCGGCAATGAGAAATTTGATCGCGAGCAAGCGCATGAGCGATGATCGTATCACCTTGGATACCAATATTCTGGTTTATGCAGCTAATGCAGATGCAGGTGATCGTCATGCCTTAGCCCTAAAAGTTTTGGAGCGTGCCATCCATTGTGATTGCGTATTAACGTTGCAGTCACTTAGTGAATTTTTTGTCGTAGTGACACGAAAAGGTCTATTATCGCCTTCAGTAGCATTGGAAAATGTCCTTGAACTATCGGATATATTTCCTGTGGTTGTGGCTAAACAGCATACGCTAAAGTTAGCAATGAAAACCGTAATCAAAAATAAATTGTCATTTTGGGATGCTCTACTCTGGGCTACTGCTAACGATGCAGGAATTAGTTTGTTGCTGAGTGAAGATTTTCAGCACGGGCAATTAATAAATCGGGTGAGAATAATCAATCCTTTCATTGATAATGAATATTGGTGTGTTTCTTGACCGTAATAGAGGTGATAGAGGAAAAAACCGGCAAAAACATGCTGCAAAGTGAAATTATGTTAAAAAAAATCGGATTAGCCATAAGCCGGCGGTGGTGGCGAGGATGCCGGCGATGACGCTGCTGAGAATATACATGAATGCAGCTCCGAAAGCGCCGGAATAGAAAAGATTGACAGTATCTATGGTGAAGCTGGAAAAGGTGGTGAATCCGCCTAAGAGACCGATAAATATAGCTGAACGTAAAATGGGATCGGCTCCAATTCTGCCGCTGAATATGCCGAATAAGACGCCAATAATAAAACAGCCGATTAAATTAACGCTGAGAATACCGAATGGAAAAAAACTCGTTTGAGTGCGTTGTTGCACCCAACTGGATACTAAAAATCGTAAAACCGATCCGCATGCGCCACCTAAAGCAATGGCGATGATTTCCTTAATTAATTTATGGGTCATTCATCGCCTCTCGTAAAAGCTAATAATCTAATCGGCGCTTCAGTGGCTTCTTTCACTTTAATAGGAACGGGAAGAATATAACTGCCGGTTATGGGTAGATGATTTAAATTGGCGGCATTTTCTACCAACCATTTGCCGGATTGTAAAAATAATTGATGGACCGGAAAACCGCTTTCAGGACAATCAGGGGAAAGTGTGTCAATCCCTAATCCACACACTTCTTTTTCTAAAAGCATCAACGCAGCTGCTTTGGAAACAGAAGGGAATAAATAATTGTTTCTATATTTTTCCGGTTTTTGCCAAAACTGTTCCCATCCCGTTTTTATCATCACAAATGCGCCCGGTAGAATAGGAAAAAATTGTTTTTCAAAATTTTGGATATCTTGTGGGGTAACACAATAGTGCTCATGGCATTGAAGGGAAACATCGAGCACAACACAGGGCGCCAGAAGCTTCGCCAGAGGAATTTGATCAATGGTTAAAGCGCCAGGTATACAATGCGCAGGAGCGTCCAAATGGGTGCCAATCCCCGCATGCATTTCAAATTGTCCCACTCTAAACTTTACTGCTTGTTCTTCATCATAATCTTGTAGGATTCTGTGGGTGAAGCCGCAATGACCCTCCCATGTTGGAATATTTTGGTTGATCGTATGCGTAAGATCAATTAGAGTATAAGGAAATTTCATATGACTAATTCTAAAGATTAGTCTTTGCTGAGTAAATCCCCAGAGCAAATCCAATACCCAATTGTTCAAATTTTATACTATATTTAGTAATGATTATTAAGGTTACAAAGACGAGGAGAATATAATGAGTTTAAAAACATTAAAATTCAGTAGCATAGCTGCTGCTGTCGCTTTAGGGTTAGGTTTATCATCGATGGCCCAAGCTGCCGTTGTCATCGTTACGCACCGTCCTCCACCGCCACCGGTTACCAATTGCGTTTACAAACCTAATGGTACTGTGGTTTGTTACAGAACAGGGTACCCGCCTCACGTATATCATACGGTTCACAAGAGAGTATGTATGCCATCAGGATATTGTTATTGGCAAAATTGTACCACTACCCCTTATAATGGTTATCACTGTTATAATGCCAGTGGTCGGGTGTACTAAGTTTCGATACAAATTCAGGCCTCGAGTTTGATGCCCAGGCCTGAGTTTAGGATTTGACGTTTTCTATGTAGATCCGAGCATCAAACTAGAATTTGGATTTCCCTCTAGTGAGCTGTTTTTACTGTTTGTCACAGCACTAAGTTTAACTAAAAAACTACCTCCTTCAATATCTTTATCTGCTAATACAGTTCCCAACATTAATTGAGTTAATGGTGTAGAATTCAGAGGCACAGGCTTTTGAAGCCAATCTCTCGAAATCCACTCCTTTACTTTTGCATTAGGAATCCAATTCTCAAGACCGTCAGAGATTTCAGTTTTATTAAAAGTTTTTCCAGTTTTTATATTAATATAAGGATCTTCCAAAAAGACTGAGGGATCATTATCGCTTCTTGCCCCGTTTGGCAATGTACTTGTATATAGAGTTTTTAAATCTGATATTTTGATTACATAAGTTTTAGAGTCTGGAACAGTCTTTGCAAGTTTCGCGATTTGAGTCGATTTTGCCAGGTAATCGTATAACTCTTTTGAAATTGTACAGTATGCTTTGATCGTTTGATTTAACGCTGCAAGTTGTATTGAATTCATTTTTAAAACTAGCGGGTTGGTGTTTTTTTCAGCTGTTTTAAGTTCGAGGCCCCATCGTTTTGCTTCATTAACAAGATTTTGATCTTTTGCGGCTTCTACTTCGAATTCCAAAGCCAGTCTATACGCATACGGAAATGCAACTTTACATAACTGATATGGCGCATAAATTTTTGCATAATCATCATGATAATGTGTGTAAATAAAATTTTCATTTTTTTCTTTATGAAAAAAATATAAAGGCTTTTGTTCTTTTAAATCTGGTGGTGTATAAGCTTTTATTTCTTTTTCCACATTTTTGTAAGCGAGTTGAGTATTCAAATCCAATTTTTTGGCATGTTGGTTGAAACACTCTGTAAAATATTCTTCTATTTTTAAGGAGTAAAATTTAGGTATATAAAAAGTATTTTCATTAATTGAAACTTCTAGCTTTTTGGGAATTATTTCTTTTTCTCTTAGGTAAGAGCGTAGATCAGCTTGATTGATGATGGGTCGACCAATTTCAACCGCAGCTATGTTGAGCCATAATGGAGATATGACGAGTAATTCTCTTATATTTAAACTCTTAATTGTATTTATAGATTTTGTGTCGCTAACAATATCATACCCACCTTGAGTGTTGGGAAATATTTTTACAGGTTTTTGGGAAAAGAATCCTCTAAGATAATTTTCTAAAGTTTGAGTTTCATCTTCTTTTTCTTCTTCATTATTTATTTGAAAAAACATTCTAATTTCGTTAATAAAATCTTTGTTTACTGAAACAATGTTTTCTAGAAAAATTTGTTTAAGCTCTTTTTCATCGCTTTGCGGAAGGGCAATGGTGAATCCTGCTTTGTTTTCGCCAAATCCCCAATTTGGTTTTTGGATTTGAGATAAATCGCTTAACTTGATGTTGTCTGGGATGGTTTGTTTCAGAGCACAGACAATGGCTGTCGCTTGCACTTGAGATATGGATTGAGCTTTAGGTAATTTTGTAAAATTATTTAATGTTTTCTCATCAGCGATCAGTAAAAGATTGTCATATTCGTCATACAAATACGTCACCGGCTTAAGCAATCCAGTCGTCCGATTCAATTTTTGGTTTTTGCCACGTGGCGAGTACTGCCTGAATGACATGCTTATTGAGTGCAGAGTGGATTTGGTTTTCTTTAGAATCTGGCAATATACCAATACTAGCCAAAGTGGCTGATTCGACTGTACGACTGTAGGTTTTCAGACAATCAGAGACAAGCCTCTTGATGCTTTCTTTTTCACTTGGATCTTGTATGTCTATCGTTACGATATAACCATAAGGAACGATTACTGACTTTTGTTCGTTGTTATCTTTAACTTCCTTAACGCAATACAAACGGTCATTATTTTTTTTAAAATCGCACGGGAATTGTGTAGCGTCAGCAACGCGCTTTATGTCATCTTCAATAATACCCTGTCCTCCCTCACCAACAGAATCTTTTTTATAATAACTGATATCTACTGGTTTAATTTTTTTGTTTAATAATTTAGTTAAAGCCGCAGCCAATTTAATATGGCTTCCGGCAACATAAGTATCGGAATAAGGTGCAATTATTGCGCGTGACTCAGCTAAAGAAAGACGTAATCCAAATTTCATAGAAATAACCTCCATTTAAAACATTTATATACCCTTAAACATAAATCCGATTTTAGATTAACTACCTAAATCGTTCAGGATTAAGATGCAAAATTTTTTATTAATTGTCAAGAGAAGTTTACAAACTGTACAAAGTATAATTAATCTATAATAGCGACGTCAGTCTCTTTTTCGACAGTTTTAGCGCCAATATACCGGCAGCAGAATAGAGCGGCTGCAGCCAATAAACCATAAATGATGATGATACTATGCCATCCCAACAAAAAGGCGTGTTGGGCCAAGGGTAATAATTCTGCAGATAAATATAAAGGTTGTGCGCCACTTACCATATCGTTTAAGTGCGGGATAGATTGCGTGTGCGGTACTAAATTTGCTTTTGCGATTAATCGATGGAAATCCGTCTTGCTGGCAAAACTTAAAATAGCGCCGGAAAGTGCAATGCCCAGGCTGTTCATGATTCCTTGTGTCGAGGAATAAATTCCCATGCCGATTCCTTTTTTTTCGGAAAGTAAGGAATGCACGGCCGTAAAATTGCTACTCGGAAACATAATGCCTGTGCCAATACCGAGCAAGATTAAACCTATACCTAAAAACCAAAGATTTAAATGGATTCCAGTAAAAATAAAAAAGAAAAAACTTAGGAAAACACAGCTTGTTGAGATTTGCAGAGGCCGTCGTGGGCCGATGCGGTCGATAAAACGACCGACAAAAGGCGATAATACCCCCATCATAATGCTCATCATTAAAATAATAAGTCCAGATTGAGTCGGAGAATAATGCAGAAAATTTTGTAAATAGAGCGGCAAAACAAAATAAAAGCCAAAGAAAATAAATTGGAAGATGGGGCGGATGATATTGATCGCAGTAAAAGTGGTGCTATTAAAAACGGAAAGATCAACAAAAGGATGGGTTAGGCGCCGTTGCCAAAGCAACATAAATGAAAGTAGCAATATCCCGCTGGTAAAAATCGTCAAAAATAAAATGGAGTGTATTCCCCAAGATTGCATTTGATTCAGCGCCGCCAATAACGCAATTAATCCTGCCAACAATAAAAAAACGCTGGGCAGGTGAAGCGGAGATTTTTTTTCGGTTGCATTTAAACCGGCTTGACATTTCCACCACACCAAAAAAAACACTAACGGGCAAATCGGCAAATTAATGATAAACGCCCATCGCCAGCCGAGCCATTGCACGATAATTCCACCCAAGGTTGGGCCAATGGCTTGACTCACACCGGCAAAAGTAGACAACAGTCCCATGGCTGCGCCGCGTTGATATTCAGGAAATGATTCCATGATTAAAATCAGGGATAATGGAAAAGAAATGCCAATACCTAACCCTTGAAAGGCGCGTCCAGTGATAATCATGGTTGAATTAATGGCAAAACTTGCCAACACAGAACCGATAGTAAAAATAAAAATACCAGCTAAATAAATTTTTCTGCGGCCATATTGATCAGCGCAATACCCTGATAATAAAGTGACACAAGTCGCCGCTAACATAAAACTGTTATTAATCCATTGTAGTTGCGTTAAGCCGAGGTGAAACACGCCGGCAATAACAGGCAACGCTAAATTAACAATAGTGAGGTCTAAGTTTAGGATAGTTACCGCTAAACCAAAGCCTAATAATACCCACCATTTGTTTTTATACGGGTCAGTATTTTGTATCACAGTGCAGAAATCATATCTTTTATTTCTGAGATTGACCAGCTATACCCATTACACCTCAAGATGCGAAGGTTCGCATCTTGAGGTGTAATGGGTATAGAATGGAATGATGATTAAAGTAGGTATTGTCGGTTACGGATTTGCGGGTCGTGGATTGCATCGTTATTTGGTGGATCGCACGCCGGATTTGCAATTGGCCGGTGTCGTTTCCTCGCAGTCTATTACCGACGTGAAAACTTTTACAAATTTGGATCAGTTACTTGCAGAAAAAGATATTGAACTGGTTATCATTGCCACCCCGCATCTATTACATGCGGAACAAGCCATAAAAGTGATGAATGCCGGCAAACATTGTGTGGTCGATAAGGTGATGTGTATGAATGTTGACGAAGCAAAAGCCATGATCGCAGCTGCCACACGTAATCGGGTCTTGCTCTCGGTATTTCAAAATCGCCGTTGGGATTGGGATTTTTTAACAGTACAAAAAGCGTTGCAACAAGGTTGGATTGGCGAACCTTTTCGCTTTGAGTCCAGAGTCAGCCGCTATCGCCCGCCACAGCGCTGGCGCGCGCAAAAAAAACTGATGGGCGGCATTCTATTTGATTGGGGCCCGCATTTAATTGATCAAGCGTTGAAATTAATCCCATTCCCGGTTAAAAACGTGTATTGTCATATTTCCAATTTGCATTGGGGAATGGATATTGGCACGCACTGCCAGTTAATTCTCACATTTTCTAACGAAGTAGTCTATGAAATAGAAATCAGTTATTTATGTTGTCACACCAAGCGGCCGCGTTGGACAGTGTTAGGCACATTGGGTGCGCTGACCAAATATGGTTTGGACCCGCAAGAAGCTGCTATTTTATCTGGAGATTTAACTGCAGCGCATGAAGATCCTGCAAACCATATGCAAATAGAATATGAACAACAGTGTATCGCGGCAAATACCAGTAGAAAGTGTTCAGGGTTCATGGCAAAGTTACTATCAAAACATCGTGGACGTACTGAATGGTAAAGCCGAACTTATTGTCAAACCAGAACAAATCAAAACGCAAATTCAGATTATAGAAGCGGCCATGCAATCAGCGATTTCAGGTCAAGCTATTGGGGTTGGGTTGGATGAAAAAGGAATTCTTAAAGATTCTGGTCTTTAGCTTAATCGGGCTATTTTCCATTGCTGATGCACAGGATGAACCCTTAAAGATGGGTAATTTTATCTTATCGGATTCGCAACAGCCAGGGCCGTTCATTAGCTTTGGTGAAAATATTATCGAAAAGCATCAAACTCAATTATTTTTCTTTGCAGATGATTTTTCCGGAAAGAACAAATATATAGTTGATCTTATTCCTTCCATTTTGTATGGAATATCCGATAAATTTTCTGTTTTCTTTGCGTTGCCGGTAGCAGCCAGTTTAAAGATCTAGATCAACATTCTTCCGGTTTGGAAGATTCAATCGTACAATTTGAATACGCGTATTATAACAGCGATACTCAATACAGATCTGATCAAGGTACGGTGGTGGTAAACGTCACTTTCCCAACCGGTTCTGCCCATGCTTCACCCCCGACGGGTTTAGGTTCTTCGAGTTTTTTTCTAGGAACGACTTATAATCGCACGTACATTGATTGGCT
>CAVPCA010000055.1:0-14216 GCA_963702315.1 uncultured Pseudomonadota bacterium | reverse complement strand
ATTGTTGCCTGCTGGCCGCGTCAGTTACGTACTGCTGCTGTGGACGCACGAAAACGACATACGCGGGGTGGCCGGGCGGCCAGCATCGGCACCCGATCCACCGACGCTGCGCCTGATGACCGACCTTGCCGCCGACTGCTACCGCGCCCCGGGAGCCGGACCGGCCTGCACGAGCCCACCATCCTGCGCCTGGTGCTCACCGGCCCCGGCGGCGGCGCCTGGGACGTCATGATCGGCGAAGACCTGCCCGCCGCCGTCCCCATCCGCATCGTCGCCGATGCGGCCGGGTGCTCCAGGCTGGCCGCCAACCGGATTGCGCCCGCCGGACTCGGCGCGGATGTCACCGGCGATCCTGGCCGGGCGGCCGGGGTCCTGGCTGCCGCGTCGGCGCTCGCGCTCTCCCCACCAAAATTGCCGACAGCCCTCTAACTTTCACAACTTGACTTTATCAATTTAAGAGCTTTTGCTTTGAAATTCGAGGTTCGAATCGAGCCTATGTTAATTTATACGGCAATTTACTAACTTACCCCCCATACTACAGTTCTGTTCGAAATCGGCTTCAGTCCTAAACACTATGAATTTATTTTAGCCCCACATTTTATGTACACTAGTACTATTATGGCTAGCGATATTTTGATCCCTGAATTCCTCTCGGACACGTGATGGATGGGCTTTATGCCTGAGGACTAACCACATCGGCGGACATCAGCCCACCAGGCGCTGGGCACAGATTTCGTCAGCAAGCTATTTAAGATGACAATCTCAACCTATGGTGACATAGTATTTATGGAACAGCTGGTCTACGCATTCTACGATTGCGCTCCCGAAATACAGTTGCATTTGATTGACATTAGAAAGAGTCTTCGACTGACAGACTAGCTTAGGTCATTCCAATGGGCAAGTCTGCCATCAACTTTGAGCCAACTCAACGACTGCGATAGCTACAGTATATATTGCCATCATGTCGATACAAGGCAATAGCGAACCTCCTCCTGGACAGCACACTTTCTTACAACTCGTGGACTCTCTCACTCGCCGATTTCCGATCCTTCGCTATGTTACTGAGTTCGTTGAGAAACAACGCAGACAACGTGTCTAAAAACTGAGCCAGATAAGCTTTAAAAAATTGCATATCTTTTTGATATCCGGACTTTAAAAAATTTTTTTGAAAACGCGTTTCCCAAAGCAAGCAGTTTGGATCACAGTCATCGAAAAACAAACAGTCGCGTAAATCTTGCGTAAAAGTAACAATGCTTTGACTCAAATTTTTAGTGGCGTAAGTTTGTAAATTTTTTTGCTTAAAATAAATTTTACCGCTGGTGGGCTGGTAAATGTGATTGAGTAATTTTAATAATGAACTTTTTCCTGATCCATTACTGCCCAATAAGATAATTCGGTCGCCGGGCTGGATGGAGTAATTGATATTTTTCGAAAATAGGGCGATCGGCGCCAGGAAATTTTAAATTTATGCCTTCTAACAAACAGAGTGAGTTTTCAGTTGATACGGCATTCATAAGTTAGATCGAGATTTTCTTCGAGACGTTAAACGTAAAAAGGCGACTAAATTTAATCCCAAAATCAATTTTAAGTTAATCAGATCACACCCCAAGCTAAAAACTGATTGATCGCAAAAAAATACAGAAATACACCTAAAGCGCAGCCGGCCAATTCAAAAGGTAAATGAAATTGGGCTGAATGATAAAAAGGTTTTAATAATTGTTTGCCAATCACCACCGTGCCGATGCCGGTTAACGCCATGCCAAATCCCATGCTTAAATCGGCATAACCGTTAATTTCCGCTGTTAAAGCGCCGCCCAAGCGACCAACAAATTACTCAATCCAAAACCAAAAAAACGGTAGCCTTCGATACGATGCCCCAATCTCGACAACAATGCGGGATGCTCACCAAATGCTCTTAGCGTCAATCCTAAGCGACTATTCAGCAAATAGCTGAGAAAAATAATAACGCATTACACAAAAATGCCCACGAACCACCAGCCGCCGAGATTTTGCGTGTCAAATAAACCGATGTTGGGTTTCCCCATCACATCAAAATTAATGCTGTATAACATAAATAAAGCGAGAATACCGGCGAGTAAAGAGTCAATTTTTCCACGCCATTGAATAAGGCTAACGCCGATTCCAGCAAAAACGCCGCCTAAACCGGCAATCAGAAAAGCCAGCAACGGATGTGGCCAATGCGTTAAAATCCGCGCAAAAATAGCGGCGCCAGCACAAAACTGCCATCGACGGTTAGATCGGTGGCTTGCAGTATTTGATAACTAAAATAAATCCCTAGCGCCAGCGGGAAAAATAACAGGCTTTGCTGCAAGGCTGATAACAGAATATCCATAGCAACTACTCGTACCTTGTAGACGGGAACGGCAACGATTGTCCGCTATTCAACGAAAAAGCAGTTCCGTTATGCTCAAGCACTTTTTCGTTGAATAGCGGACAAAATTGACCGTTCTGCGTTTGTCTAGTTGGGTACGAGTAGTTGCTATCCATAAGACATTATTGATCACTTGGATTCGTTAAGACGGTATATTGATGTCCTTTGGCGTAGCGATTGAGTAGTTCAATATCTAAACCTGCTTGCGTGAATGCGGGTGAATTCACAAAATATATTCAATTGGCTGATGTTTTTGATAGGCATTGCGGAAATAGGTTCGCCTTTTAAAATGCGAGCAGCTAACTCACCGCCTTCAATACCGATTTCTTTTTCTTCAACACCCAGCGCCGCCGTTGCGCCTTGACTGACGGTGCCTTCATCGGAACTGATCAGTGGAATGTTGCGTTTTTTTGCGGCAGCAATCAAGGTATTGATTCCGCTCACCACTAGATTATCTTTTAATATAAAGATAGCTTGACTGTTGGGATCAATGCGTTGGCTGACGGTATATAAATCACTTAAATTCTGAATCATCATTCTTTGAGTGGTAATTCCCAAATCTTGTGCAGCGCTCACGGCTTGATCGGCTTCGGGGATCACTTTATCATCGCTGCTATAAATTAAAGTAAATTTTTTCAAATTGGGCAATAGATTGTGGATAAAATCCATTTGTTTGCTACTATCGATTTCATCGCGCACGGCTGTAAAGCGATTGGCTAAATTACCTTTATTACGTTGTGCATCGGGTATCATCGCCGCCAATCCCAAAATGGGTTGATTTTTTACCATGTTAATGGCCATTTGTGTAGGTGCTGTGGCGACGGGCACGATGAGGTCAACTTTTTGATTGATAAATTTTTGCAGGATTGCGCGCTGAATATTTAAATCATGTTGGGCGTTTTCCACGGTAAACGTTACTTTCCCGGAATAGTTTTTCGTAACTGTTTCTTCGAAATTGTTCACAATTTCACGCAATGCTTCGTGCTCTAATGGGATAACGATACCGACTGTTTTGTCAGGATAGGCCGGTTTGGTTTGAGCGAAAGCAAACGCGGTGGATAAAGCTAATAAAAGCACCACAGAAAAAATGCGAGTGAATCTGTTTTTCATAAATTGAATCTTCTTTGTAAGAATTGTTTAAGTTGCGCTGAAATGCGTTTTAACTCATTCGATCCGCGCGTTATTTTAGCGATACTCACATGCAAGTCGCTAGAAATTTGCCGTTGGGGTTTTTTATGCGCCAACAACGCTTGAATAATGAGGCAACGCGTTTCAACACTTTCCTTTTCCTCAGGCGTTAACAAAAGATCAAACAATTCAGACAAAATCTTATCGTTTTCCGCCGCTCGGCATAAATCAAGAAAGCAGTTCCAGCCATTCATGGTTATAATGTTATACTATTACATGAATGTTGTCTATCATTCTTGGAAGTAAACTAAACTACTTTAACGAGTTCGGAGTAGGACTCTAACAGCTTGTCAGCGGTCAAAAATTGCAGGGGTTCGCAAATTGCCTGAGCAATCAGAATGCGATCAAAAGGGTCGTGATGAATATCAGGAAGTTTCCATGTGCCGACAGCGTGTTGAGCGGTAATGGGTAATTCCAAAAAACCGCTTTCGGAAACTGCTTGTGCTAATTTTTCAACTTGGAATTCGAGCTTGCCAATTTTAACTTTTATACAGGCTTCCCAGATGGATGCGCTGCTTACGTACACTTCCGCTGCCGATAAGATCATAGTCTTGGTGTTTTTTGATAGTTTCGAGTCGTTATTTAACCACCATAGAAAAATGTGTGTATCCAATAAAATGTGCATTTAAGACCGCCCTTCAAATTCCTTCAAGATATCCTCTGGCAACGGAGCATCGAAATCATCACTAATACGCATTTTGCCTTTGTAAAGCCCAATCTTTCTTTTTGTTTTAGAAATGTAGGGCACTAGTTTAGCTGCTGGTTTTCCAGCTTTAGCAATGATAATTTCTTCTCCCCGCATTGCGGCATCCACCAATTGAGAGAATCGAGTTTTGGCTTCATGAATATTAATTGAGTGCATATCATCTAACCTCTGAGACTAAGTTTAGTCCAGTCCAATTTGTCCTGTCAAGTTTAGTCGTCAATAAAAGTAGTAACGTCGACATGGAAGCGTTTTGCTAATAATGTCATTTGACGTAAATTTAATTTTCTTTTCCCGCGTAAAATTTCCGAAACAGTACCTTGAGTACCAATCTCGGACAAATCAGATTGACGTAGGTGATGTGCCTCCATTAAAAATTTCAAGGCATTAATGCCTTTTTTCGCGGGAATAGGGAAATTTCCTTGTTCGTAAGTAGTGATTAAATTACCGATGATATCCACTAAACCTATCAAGCGATGATTTTCATCATCACCCACGATGTCTAATAATTCATCCAATTCAGCATTTAATTCGTCGAATTCTTTTTTGTTTTTTGGATATTTGACTACCGGGGCAACATAATCCCAATATTTAATTGCTTTAGCTAATTGCTGTTTAGTCATAGTCACCTCTTATTTCCAAGCATTTTTATCGTATTCTCGATGTGTTAACACGTCTCTAATATAAATTTTTTTTCTTTGAAAATGGATACTAGCAATTATCCTTAATTTATTGCCGCTCACATTAAACACATATCTGTTCCCAACTTTATCGACGCTATTGAAACTCTTTTTAATGTCAGAGAAGCTGTTAAATTGATTCTTCTTTAAAATTCGATACCATCCCTCTAAACTGCTAGCTGACTCGGGATATTTTTCCATCGCTTCCCAGATACGTTTTTGAGTAATGATATGCATGATTTTGCTGTTAATTAATAGTATATATCTCAATTTGAGATATTGCAAGGGCTGAGCTGTCCAATCCAATTCCCCTTATCAAGTTTGGTTTATGATTTGTAGATCATTATCAGGGGCTTGAAGTAATGGCGCCTGTAATGGATGATCGTGATGACGGAACAAAGAACAAGGGCCGGCTATAGAGAATAAATGAGCTATAGCGGAAGAACTTAGGGCTGGCGCGCCGCTGATTATAAGTTGTAGGTCTGCATCATGATTAGAAGTGATTAGCTGGTAGATACATCCCGGTAGTAAGAATAATCCTACTTTCAAAAACATTTGTTTTAATAATTCTATTATAAGCCGCCTTCTCAATTCGGGAAATTGATCGGTTGCATTGACATTAACGTACATTTGCCAAAGAGTTATTCCCATTACGATGCTTCCGTCCAAGGATACATTAAAGACGACTGGTAAAACTAAAGCATTGGCTAATGCAGCTTTCACCGTTTTATTTTTGTATAGAGAATTCAGAATGCTCCCGGAAGCAAAGGCTACAATCCCCGCCAATGATATTTTGTGATAGGCAAGCACCTTATCATTAATATTTCTAGAAGCAATTATTTTTTTTACTTCATTGCCGGCATAAACACTGGATGCATTTATAGTTAGGATGAGAAATCCTTTTAAAACGGTCATTGAATCAAAATCAGCGGAAATATCAGCAAATTGACCTGTTATTAAATTGTTGATTGTTCTGGAAGCGTTTATTGAAATTTGCATAACACCATTGAAACAGAAGCTTAACGCGTTTTTGGTAAAATTAATCGCATCTATTGGCATATTATTCCTATTTTTTTTCAGTTAAAAATCTCACAAATAGCTTGAGGCCCACAACACAGGGACCAGCCAGATGGCTGACCCTGCGCATGGCGCCTCAGCTTAAACATTCTCACCTTTGGCATTTTCCCTTGCCCCAGATCTCCCTAATAAGCGCTTGCGACGAATGGGCTAATCCACTCAGCTAACAGATTGAAGGTTGGCAATCGTTGTTAGTCAATGGAAAAGTCAGGGCACGGACAAATCCTTTGATTAGGTCAAAGAAAAGTCGTTCACCCGCCGCAGGCGCTTGTAGAACCCGAAGATTGGAAGAAAACGCAAGAATGTTTATAATGCTGATAGCCATGGTACTTACCTTTATAGGTACTCGTGGTTAGTGCCCATCCAACCCCATGTTGGGTGGTGCACGCTTATTCTACGCAAGGCTTTTTTAGAAAACAATACCGTGTTTTTCAAATGGGGAGGCATTTTGTTTAGTAGTCTTGGGACGCTTAAAATTGTTTTTTTAACACTTATTTTGGGAATGGTGGGGCTTGCTCAGCCGGCAAGGGCCGTTGGAAAGCAGCCTCAGGATTATCAACGTCTGATTATTTTTGGTGATAGTTATTCAGACAATGGCAATGTTTTTCGTGAAACGGGCAGAATAGTTCCTAACGCAGAACGGTACTATCAAGGCCGGTTTAGCAATGGACCGGCATGGGGGGAATATTTTGCCGAAGATTTGGGGATGAATCCCGGTGATCCTAACCTGTTTATTGATATGGCCTATGGCGGGGCGAAGATTATACGTCCTGTTAGAGAAAAAATTAAAGGGACAAAGCCAAAATATTATATTGTTCCTAATTTATCTCAGCAGATTGATCTTTTTTTTAAGGAGCATGGAGAATTTAAAAAAACGGATTTGATAGTGGTTTTTATCGGTACCAATGATTATTTGCCATTATTTCACGCGCATCCCAAACTTTTTTTCCAGAATCGTGCTGATCAAGAGACCGAACAAGTTAAACGTTTATTAGCACATGGCGGAAAAAATTTTATTGTGTTTAATGCGCGTAATTTGTCTTATATTCCGTACATTCAACATTTAAGTGTAAAAAGATATTTTCCATTAAACTATTTGGATAATTATTATCGGCAATATCTTCTCACATCCATTCAAAACTTTAATCAACGGCTTGAAGAAAATTTGAAAAATAAACCAGAAATATTTATGTATAATATTTTTAATTTTGATACCGCTATTTTCTCTAAAATAACAGAAGGCGGCTTTCATTATTCAATGCAGAATTATAACTATGTGCTGACCAATGACAGCGAACCGTGTTATAAAAATTACAAAAGCGATTATCAACATATTAACGGTCCAGTTTGTGCTCATCCCGAAGCATATTTCTATTATGATCGAATCCATACCACCAAAGCAGTTAATTACCTGTTAGCAGAAGATGTTTACCGGCAATATGAAAAACGTAACTATTCAGCCGGTGGATAGGAACGCCCACTTTTGGCGCAGATTTGACGAAACGCGATGGGGAAATCCAAAGGGGGAGCAAGCGAATGCTACCCCTTTGTTTGAAAAAAATCTTCCATTTTGGCTTTTATTGTCAATAGCTGATCTTCATTCGGTTCAAACCAACGTTGAATTTGTAATAGGGCTTGTTGAATATACATTTGATAACCGGGGATACAATGACAGCCTGCGCTACGTGCAATTTTTAAGAAAACCGTTTCAACCGGCTGGTAGACAATATCCATAACGGTGGCGTTACTGCAAAGATTTTTTGCTTGAAGGATATTTTGAATAGTATCGTCGGAAAAAGTTTTTTCAGGCAAAGTGTTGATGAGAAAATCATATTCTAAATTTTTTAAAATAAGGTGCTGATCTAAGCGATGCGCTTCTCCTTGAATTTCCTGTGCTAATTGTTCCGCTTTTTGAAAACTACGATTGACCACAATGACTTTGGCGCCGGCGTGAAAAGCCGCATAAGCAATAGCGCGGGCGGCGCCGCCTGCGCCTAAGATAACAATTTTTTGATTGCGTAAATCTCCTGGGCCGAGTTTTTTATTTAACAAGCCTTGCATAGCGCCAACGCCATCGGTGTTAAAACCATGAAATTGATCGTTGACTTTAACAATCGAATTAATTGCCTGAATAGATTTTGCTTCGTTGTCGACCGTATTAGCCTGTGAAAAAACTTCTTCTTTTAAGGGCATCGTGATGCTGAGTCCGTAAAATGGTAAATCACGGCAATAGTTTAAAGTATCTGTTAAATCTAATTTTGGCGTCAGTAATTTAATATAAACCGCATTTTTTTGCAGATATTGCATGGCTTGATTATGGAGAATGTGTCCAACGCTGAGATCAACCGGATCGCCTAACAGTGCATAAATTTTCGTATCAGGATTTAAATCGCGATAATGATAGTAATTCAATAATTCGTCAAGCTGGTGGATATCCACGTAATGCCAGGTAAGCGGCGTTAACGCGGATAGTATAGAAAATAATTTTTCATCAAAACCATGACAGGTAAAATCAATATTTTTAGCTATGGGCTGTGAGCGAATAAAAGAAAATAGTTTAAGCACGTCGTGAACGTTGTTGACTTGAGTTACAACTTTGTAGCGCTGGAATAAAGGAGAATTTTCGTATTCGAGTAGATGAATTAAGCTGTGTGGGCTTTGCAGAATATGATGGTATTTGCCGATCAATAAAATATCGGGATAATTCTGTTTAAGCGATTCCAAAATGTTTTTCGACGTTTCAAATTTTAATATTAGATATGTCGGCTTAAGCTCTGCAATTATTTCCAGATAACTTGGAAAATTGGAATCAGACTCAGCAAATTCTATCGAAAAGATAATGTCACCAGTAAAACGTTTTTTGATTTTCTGAATTTGGATTGGTGTTTCTTCATCAACACGATCTAAAATAATTTCCAACGCATCTATCTCTGGCGGCAACACCGCTGAAAAATCAAACGGTAAATGTGTGATGGCAATTATCATATATTTTGTTGATTTTAACAGGCATAATGCTTTCTATCAAGCAAAAGCAAATTACCCTGAGATTGCTGGTTGCCTCGCTGATCCGTTGCCGCTGGTCGGACTACGGTTTAATCAGTGCCGGGACGCTTAAACCCCTCCGTGAGGCGCTTCATCTTTTTACATCCCTGTAAAAAGATGACCCGGCACTGCTTAAACCTCCGTCCGAAGCAATAACGGATCAGCTCTGCAACCTAATGAAAGTTCAATGCCGGTCATTATTTTTTTTGTTGAGATGCAAATATAATATAATTTTCCTTATTACAAAAAACGGTTTCCCAATGTAAAATTTAATAAAAAAACATTAACGCTTAAAAAGGAATAATAACGAGAAGCACCAAACTCACATTAGGTTGTTGAGCGAGCCCGTTGACGCAGAGCCCGGAGGAATATCATTGCCAGATCCTCTTTTTACAGGGATGTAAAAAGAGGAAGCGCCCCACGGAGGGTCGTTCAAGCGGTCTGGCAATGATATTCCGTAGCGGCGGCCAGGCGGCAACGGGCTCGCTCAACAACCAGCAGCCTTGGGTAAATTACTAAATTACTAATTTAGACAAATTTTGTTGGCGCAGTGGATTGATTTTTTCTGCTAAGGTACGTAATTCTAATGCGGTTTTTCCTTGCGCCACGGCATTGACGAATAAAGAACCCACTACCACGCCGTCTGCATAATTTAAAATAGATGCGGCATCGTTTTGATTACTGACGCCGAATCCTACCACTACTGGCAAGTGTACTAAAGATTTAATCCATTTTAATTTTTCGGCTAATTGTTGCGGTAGTTCAGTTTGCATGCCAGTTGTGCCTTTGCGGCAAGCATAATATAAAAATCCCTTTGCTAATTTATTAATTTGCTGAATTCTTTCAAGCGGCGTTGTGGGACTAATGATATAAATGGGAGCGATACCTTTTTCTAAACAAGATGGATAAAATCGATGGGATTCTTCAAGTGGACAATCCACAACCAAAATACCATCCACATCGAGATCAGCAAATGCATTGTTTTTCAGCTCCGGGAGCAGCGGATTAAGATAGCTAAATAAAATCAATGGAATTTGGCTGTTTTTTCGAATTTCTTTGACTAACCAGCGAATATGTTCAAAGCAAGCGCCGTTAGCTAGCGCGCGCGCCGATGCTTGTTGGATAACCGGCCCATCCGCAATCGGATCAGAAAAAGGTAAGCCAATTTCTAATAAATTGACGCCGCCTTGAATCAAAGCCAGGGCCGCCGTTAATGTTCTTTCGACGCCGCCATCCCCCGCGGTTAAATAACCCACAAAGGCTTTGCCGTTGGCAAAGCAGTTTTGGATGCGATCTACTTTTTTCATTTTGCTAACTCTTTCTCGATAATTGATAAATCTTTATCACCGCGGCCAGATAAATTAATCACGATAGTTTGATGTTTGCTGAGCGTGGGCGCCAATTCAATGGCGTAAGCCAGCGCATGAGCAGATTCTAAGGCTGGAATAATGCCTTCAGTTTTCGCTAATAATTTTAAAGCATGCAGTGCTTGATCATCGCGCACCGAAACATAGCGTGCACGTTTTTGCGTAAATAAAGCAGCATGTTGAGGGCCAACGGCTGGATAATCCAAGCCAGCGGAGATGGAAGCCGTGGGTGCAATTTGGCCAAATTTGTCTTGCAATAGATAAGTAAAGCACCCATGTAATACGCCAGGCGTTAAGGGTTGAAAACGCGCGGCGTGTTCACCCAATTGTGTCCCGTGGCCGCCGGCCTCAACTCCAATCAATTGCACCTCTTGATGCGCTAAAAAAGCTGAAAAAATACCGATTGCATTGGAACCACCGCCCACGCAGGCAATCACATAATCAGGTAGTGCTCCTAACGCCACCAGACATTGGCGTCTGCATTCTTTACCAATAATCGCCTGAAAAAAAGCCACCATTTCCGGATAAGGATGCGGGCCTAAAGCAGAGCCCAAACAATAATATGTATCTTCAAATGAAAATGACCAATCACGTAAAGCAGCATTTACCGCTTCTTTTAACGTGGCGGAACCATGGGCTGGGCAGACCGGTTCAACTTTAGCGCCCATTAATTGCATACGCGCAACATTCGGCGCTTGCCGAAGCATATCTTCTCGTCCCATGTAGATAACACAATCCAATCCTAAATGAGCGCAAGCCGCAGCAGTGGCTACGCCATGTTGACCTGCGCCGGTTTCAGCAATCACCCGTTTTTTGCCCATGCTTTTAGCTAACAAGCATTGCCCTAATGCATTATTTAATTTATGTGCGCCGGTGTGTAGCAAATCTTCCCGTTTTAAAAAGATGCGGGGGCCATCAATCGCTTGTGCAAAATGTGCAGCTTCAGTAAAAGCGGTAGGCCGTCCTGCGTAATTCTGCAAAAGTAAAGATAATTCCTGCTGAAATGACTTATCTTTTTTTAATGCTTGCCAAGCTTGATTTAAAAGGGCAATGGGTGTCATTAACAGCTCTGGCAAAAATGTGCCACCAAATTCGCCATAATATCCAATTTTTTTAGAAGACATTTTCATAAATTTTTAATAAATCGTTCAATTAAATTTAAATCTTTCTGTCCCAATTGATTTTCTACTCCACTCGAAACATCAATCAAATGTGGGTTAAGAAATCTCAACATATCTTTTACATTACCGGCATGCAAACCACCCGCTACTCCCCAGCGCATAGCGCCTTGATACTGGAATTGTTGCCAATCAAACGATTGTCCGAGGCCGGGATGCTGGTAATCGAACAAAATAAAATCTTGTTGTTCATTTAAATGATTAAATTTAATTTCAGCATCTTGGTAATGAGGTAGAGTAGCCGGTTGTACCCAAATGCGGATTAACTGCTTGGGTAGTTGATCATGCGTTGCCTTAATTTTTTCACCATGAAGTTGCACGGCTTGTATTTGGGTTGTTGCGATGATATTTAATACTTCTTCGTAAGTTTGTTCGACAAATATGCCAACGCTGATTGCTCCACCTTCTTTAATCGCGGCAACGATTTGTTTCGCGAGTTCAAGCGAAACATGGCGTTTGGAAGGTGGGTGAAAACCACGCCGATAAAATCAGCACCTAATTTTGCGGCTAAATAAGCGGTTTCCGGTTCCGTTAAACCGCAGACCTTAATATAAGGTTTTGGCATGGTGACACTCGCGAATAAAAAGTTCAGGATCAGCAGCAGTGACTAATGCTTCGCCAATTAACACAGCGTCATAACCTGCTTGGTAAAATTGTTGTGCAGATTGGGGGGAGGATATTCCCGATTCAGCGATACGCAGGATAGTTGGAGGGATATATTCAATTAATTCTAGCGCGTTTTCAGGATGGACCATTAATGTTTTCAGATCACGATTATTAACGCCAATAATTTCTGCTCCAGCCTGTAAAGCAATATCTAATTCAACGCGATCATGGACTTCCACAATCACGTCGACCCCAAAAATTTTCGCAAAATTGAGAATTTCCGTGGTTTTTTCACCCACTAAAGCGACAATACAGAGAATCGCATCTGCGCCTGCGATTACCGATTCAGCAATTTGAATTTTATCAATAATAAAATCTTTGCGTAGCAAAGGCATGGATGGGAAAGATTCAGCGACTTGGGTTAGATCTTGTAAATTGCCGTCAAAAAATTTTTTATCTGTTAAAATAGATAGTGCATTCGCTCCGCCAGCAATATATTTTTTAGCTAATTCGCGGGGATCTGCAATAGAAGCCAATACACCACGACTAGGCGATTTGCGTTTAATTTCTGTGATAAGGGCTAAAAAATCCTTTTTTAAAGCTTGTTTGAAGCTTTTTTTACGTTGGATTAATTTTTTTTCGCGAAATATATGCGTCAGCTGATGATCAGGCTGACTGGCCATAAGTTGAAATAATTCAGCAACCTCTTGTTGTTTTTGCAGCAAAATCGGCTCAAGATAATTATTCATGGCTAAATTTAACCCATTTTTGTAATAAATTAAAAGCAACGCCTTGGTATAGTTTTTCTCTTGCAAGTTCCACACCGGCTGATAATGAATTTTGTAGACCATAAAGGTAAACAGCAACACCAGCATTTAATATTAACGTATCGGCGACAGCGTGATAAGCGGAATTTTTACCTTTTGCAAACACATCCAATAATATTTTGGCGTTCAAATCGGCTGCTCCGCCTTTTAAGGCCTCTTTTTGGCAGTAAGCAAAACCTAGCGATGCCGGATCCAATATTTTTTCATGAATATTTTTTTCTTTAATTTCTAAAATTTTCAGAGGCCCTATGCAACTTATTTCATCTAAACCATTGCCAAACACTACCATCGAATGACCTACGTTTAACATTTGCAGGGTTTTAGCAATTTTTCCCATCAGATTTTCATGCATCACGCCGAGCAAAATATGTTGTGGTTCGGCAGGATTTAGCAGAGGGCCCAGTAAATTAAACGTTGTTGCAATTTGCAAAGTTTTTCTAAGCGTACGCAGCTTTGCGAGCGCGGGATGGAATTGTGGTGCAAAACAAAAACCGATACCTAATTTTTCAACACCTGCGCCGATTTTTTCCGGCGATAAATGAATATTAACACCCAGAGCCTCTAAAACATCCGCGCTGCCTGCAATCGATGAAACCGCACGATTGCCATGCTTAACAATTTTCACCCCGCAGCTGGCAGCTAGTATGGCGCTGCCGGTGGAAATATTCACGGTGTTGGCTCCATCACCTCCAGTGCCAACGATATCTAACACAGCTTCTCGCGTAGAAATACGTTGCATTTGCTGTTTCAAAGCGTTCACGAAACCATATAATTCTTCTGCAGTTTCTGGTTTAGCGCGCAGTAAAGTTAAGAATGCTGCAGTCTGTAAGGTGTTAACATTATCGTCCAGCATTTCTTGTAATACACTTTGACAGGTGGCGGCATCTAAATTTTCTTTTTGCATGAGCCTTTCAATACTACTGCGTAATAACATAAGATTGGCTCACGCTAATAAAGTTTTTTAATAAGAGATTACCCTCTGGAGTTAAAATAGATTCCGGATGAAACTGTACGCCGAATATCGGTAATTGTTTGTGGCTTAACCCCATAATCAAGCCTTCTTTGGTCTGTGCTTCAATCCGCAATGCAGAGGGGAAATTATTTTTATCGGCCATCAAAGAATGGTAGCGGCCTGCTGAAAATGGCAGCGGAAGAT
>CAVPCA010000054.1:0-59604 GCA_963702315.1 uncultured Pseudomonadota bacterium | reverse complement strand
TTTAATGCGGAAGAAGCGCTGCCGGAAAAAACACCGGAAGCTGAAGCTGAGGTCGAAGAAGCCACTGAAACCATTTCTTATACACGGCGAAAATCGAATGGTAGAAAAATCGATACTAGCCGGTTGCCTCGCATACAGAAAGTCCATGATCTAAAACCAGAGGAAAAAATGTGCTGTGATTGCGCCAAGCATTACATAAAATCCGGGACGATGTTTCCGAGCAGCTCGAGATCATCCCCCGTCAGCTCTATGTTGTCGAACACGTGCATCCCCACTATACTTGCCGGCATTGTCAAACCGTCACTTTGCAGAAAAACCGCTGAGCCCTATTCCCAAGGGCTTGGCTGGCGCCAGCTTAATTACGGAAGTAGTGATCGGCAAATACGATAACCATTTACCTTTATATCGTCAATCTCAAATCTGGAAAAGCACGGGTATTGATATCCCGGATAACACCTTGGGGAACTGGGTCATGCAAAGTGGCGAAGGGTTGAGACTATTAGACGAAGCGATGGCAGAAGAAATAATATCGGCCTCTTATTTACAAGTGGATGAAACACCTGTCAAAGTGCTGCAACCAGAAAAGAAAGCCTATATGTGGGTTTACTTAAGTCCGTTGGCGGAACGCCCCTTAGTACGATTTCGTTTTGATTTAACTTGCCGCGGTGAAGTGGTCGAAACGGACTTAAAAAAGTTTAAAGGATTATTACAAAGTGATGGCTATTTTGGATATAATCAAATGCGTAAAAAAACGGATGTAGTGGGTTTTGGTTGCCTGGCCCATGCGAGAAGAAAATTTGCAGAGATCATTAAAACGTTGCCTCCAACAACTCCGTTAAGTAAAGCGCAAGAAGCGATCCAATACTTTGGTGCTTTATATAAAATAGAAAAAGAAGCCCGAGAAGAAGAATTAGAAATCGACGAGCGAAAGAAGCTACGAGAAAAATCCTCGTTGCCGATATTAGAAAATTTTTACGAATGGTTGCAGAAAACGAAAAACCAGACGCTGCCGAAAAGCAGTTTAGGGAAAGCTATCGATTACACCATAAAACAATGGACGTACTTGATACGTTACACGCATTATGGTGAAGTTGAGGCCGACACAAACTGGGTGGAAAATGAAATCCGCCCGTTTGCGGTTGGACGCAACTCATGGTTATTTATGGGGCATCAAGACAGCGCAGAGATTGCTGCGATCTGGTATAGTTTAATCCAGAGCGCAAAATGGAATAACTTAAACCCTCGTATTTATGTGCATTATTTGCTGATGCAAATTCATTTGTTGAGAAAAAGAAAGGTCGATCCGCACGAGCTGTTGCCGTATCGTATTGACCGGAAACAATTACAAGAATTTGCGGATGCGGAGTTTCAAAAATCAAAAGCGCTTTTTTCTGCTTTTGCTAATACATCCTAAAGCTGCCCCTTTAAAAATTTAAAGTGGCGGTGACAATAAGGGCTGCGGGAATTTTGAGGGGATACGTTATTTCAATCAACAATTTCCTGGCATCGGACGCTATCAACGCGCCACTGAAAAAGTTCGGTCACAAGTTTTTCACTTGCACTCCAAAGGCATTTCTCAAAAAGATTTAGCTCAGGATTTACAGTGCGGTAAATCCACCATTGAACGTTGGTACCATCAAGGCTACTTACGCAATAATGCCGAACTCGATATGCGGATTTGTCCCAAGATTCTTGGCATCGACGAACATTCCTTCAGTAAGAAACAAGGTTATGCCACTACGTTTTGTAATCTGGCCAAACATAAAATTTTTGATGTTGTCCCCGGCAAGTGAGCTGCCAATCTCAAAGACTATTTTCATCAATTAGGCGGTAAAGAACGGGTTAAAGTCGTTTGTATTGACTTGAGCACTTCTTATCGTAGTTTAGTTCGGCATCATTTTCCCAATGCTTTAATCGTTGCTGATCGCTTTCACGTCATTCGGTTAATCAATCAAATGTGCCTGCAAACTTATCATTCCATCGACGGAAATCTTAACTATCAACGTGGCTTATTAACCGCTCTCAAATCCAATCCGGACAATTTAAAACCGCATCAATTAACACGGCGCAATCAATATCTTGAGCAGCAACCGGCTATCGCCGCTATTTATGATTTTAAACAGAAGCTACACCGTTTACTGATGTTTAAACATCGTAAAGCCAGACAGTGCAAACGTCTTATCCCCATCTTCCTGGAGTACATTAAAAAACTCAAAGAGAGTGGGTTGCAGTATCTGCAAACCCTGGGTAAAACTTTATATGTATGGCGCGATGAAATCGTTCGCATGTGGCGGTTTACTAAGAACAATGGCATCACCGAAGGCTTCCATCGAAAGATGAAACTAATTCAAAGACGGGCCTATGGATTTCGTAATTTTGAAAATTACAGAATCAGAGTTAAAGTATTATGTGGGGGTTAAAATGCCCCCGGATTTGGGGAAGAGCCTAAGTTTTTGATTATTTAGATATTATTTTTTGGGCCGGGCGAGATTCTGAACTCGCGACCAACGGATTAAAAGTCCGCTGCTCTACCGACTGAGCTACCGGCCCAATGGGAGGAAATATCATACCTTTTTTTCTACAAACCACAAGTAGCCTAAGCTTCAAATCCCGGTATTGCAGGCCTTACGCTTTTACCCATAAGCTGTCGATAATATTAGGTACAGAGAATAACGAAATGAAAAATAGAGGATTTTCTTTGCTGGAGTTGTTGATCGCCATGATGATCATCAGTATCTTACTGTTAGCCGCTACGCCCGTTTATACCAGTTTTTTAACCAAGTCCTACCGCAGCCAAGCTATTGCTGATTTAATGCATTTGACCAGCCAAATGGAATATTTTTACAGCCTCCACGCTACCTATGTGGAGGCCTCACTCGCCCAATTACAAATAGCAGAATTCACCGAAAATCACACTTATCAGTTGCTGATTGAATCCGCCACAGAAACCAGTTATCTTGTTACAGCCACCCCCTTAGGGGTACAGGCCAAATTAGACCGTAATTGTGGAAAATTATTGTTAGACGAAAGAGGAACTCAATCTGTTACGGGCGCGCAAGCACCCGAAAAATGTTGGCGGTTATGGTGAATTTAATAAAACCTTAAGGTTAAACCTATAAAATAAAATTTATGAATCAAGACATCTCCTATTCCGACTTTGAAGGCTTCGATAACACGGGGAATTATAACCGTCCTAAATGGATTGGTGTTCATCGAACTGGTGGGGCAATCGACACGGCAATTACTCAATTTCTAATAAAGGATAGAAATTCTGCTATGCTTACCTCTGCTGTATTGTCAGGTAATTCGTTGAAGTATTGGAAGGATATTTTCTCTAAAAACATGGAATCTTTAAATGGTCCTAATAATCTAATAACTTGGCAAAAAAAATATGCTTTAGTACTGCAACAATTCTTAAAGTTATTATCGCTTAAAGCTAGGTATTTATCTAAAAAGGCATTAAAAAAAGAATTAAAAAAATTAAAAGAAGAAATCTTGGTCATACAAGCCAAACAACTCTCCGAAGAACAAAGAATTAAAGAATTAAATAACATGCTTGAAGCAGAACGACAGAAAGCTTTACAACAAGTTCAAACCATCGAAAATACGCCTAAACCCAAAGAGGCTTATAAACCTATTCCAAAAGCCCGATTAACTAAATTAATCTTGCGTGAATTGCTAGGCAAATTAGGTTTACAATTAGGCGCTAACAGCCAAAACATTGAAACAGCTTTTCAAGCATTACAGGAAGAAAAACAAAGACATCCTGGCAAGTATTCTGAACATGAATGGGCCGAAATTGAAGAAGCTCACGAAATTTTATCAGCAATGGATGATAGTGAATTAGATATCATCGCCCAAAGTAAGGAAAAACTTACTGAAAATGAAGCTGAACTCCTTGTAAAAACCTTAAAGTTAGATCCGAATGAGCCGCATACGGTTGATGAAGTTGAAAAGGCCTTCCTTACTCGCGCCATAGATCATTCGCTCAATGCTAATGAAGATGAAGCTGATGATACTTTTACACGAAGGTTGTATCAGACCTTTGTGAATCAAACCGGACAACTTCGGCCAACTGAAGTTATTGACTTCCGTCAACTGATTCAAGAACAACAACAGCAAGCACAAGCTCCTGTTGCTAGTATGTGATCGTTTTATTATTTTTAGAGCCTGGGCTCTTACTGCGAAAGAAAGTTTTAAGGATCAGCATCACTATACTCACCACAATGACGCTATCTGCTATATTGAAAGTCGCATAGTGCCAATTGCCGATGTGAAAATCTAAAAAATCGATCACATATCTATTGATTATTCGATCAATCAAATTACCCGCCGCACCTCCGAGCAAAAGCGCTAAAGCAAAAGCCGTCCATTTATCACTATATTTACCTCGCAGCAACCAAAAGGTCACCACAATAATGACAATAATAGAAATGCAACTCAAAAATAAAATTTGCCAACCCGATTGTTGTCCAAATGTACTAAAAGCGGCGCCTCGATTAAACTGCAATGTCAAATTAAAAAAAGGAAAAATATAAACTGGTTTTCCAAATTGCAAATAATGAAACATCCTATATTTTGAAACTTGGTCGATAAAAATGACAACGATCGCCAATACAAACCACGGTATAGATTTAACCCATGTTTTCATATAATTCACCTCACGATGGGGGATCGCAATCACGCATAAAAACGGTTCTCGCCAGGCGCTGTTAAATTTTCTACACAGCGGCTGCAAATTGTTGGATGATTGGCGTCGCTACCCACTTCAGGCCGCCGTTGCCAACAACGCTCACACTTAGGATCTTTAGAAACTTGCACTTCCACCCACAAACCTTCGATCTCTGCAGGCGTCGCTTTTGCCGATTTTTTGTCAGCAGGAAAAATTTGCGCATCTGAAGTAATCAGAAAAAAACGCAACTCAGGCCCTAATGGTGCAAGCAAATCGTACCATTTCGGATCAGCATATAATATGAGATTTGCCTCCAAACCCGAACCGATATGCCCCGCTTTTCGTTCCCCTTCTAATAATTTATTAACGGAGTTGCGCACAGGAATGAGCTCTTCCCATTCAATCGCATTGGGTTTTTGAAAATCTGGAAACGCCTCGTACCAAGTATTTAAAAAGACCGATTCATTGCGTTTTCCCGGAATAAATTTCCAAATTTCCTCGGCGGTAAAACTGATAATCGGCGCCAACCACCGCACCATGGCTTCTAAAATATGGTATATCGCCGTTTGTGCCGAGCGACGAATTACACTGGATTTAAAGCTGGTATACTGGCGATCTTTAATAATATCCAAATAAAAACTGCCCATTTCAACGGAACAAAAATTATGGATTTTTTGGTAGATCGCCGGAAAATTATATTCTAAATAAGCACTAGTCACTTCTTGTTGTAATTTTTGAGTTCTTTCAATCGCCCATTGGTCTAACGACAATAATTCATCTGCAGAGACCATATGATTTTCTGGAATAAAGTCAAACGTGTTGGCTAGTAAAAATCTAATGGTGTTGCGGATCCGGCGATAAGCATCGGCACTGCGTTCAAGGATTTCCTCGGAAAAATTAATATCCATTTTAAAATCCAGAGCGGTTACCCAAAGCCGTAAAATATCAGCGCCTAATTTGTTGACCACATCCATGGGTGACACAACGTTACCCAATGATTTTGACATTTTGCGCGCTTCCATATCTAAAACGTAACCATGTGTTAACACGGTTTTATAGGGCGCATCTTCTTTCATGGCGACACTGCTCAGTAAAGAACTTTGAAACCAACCACGATGTTGGTCCGAACCTTCAAAATAAAGGTCCGCTGGAAAATGTAAATCCGCCGTTTTCTCCAAAACGCAAAAATGACTGACGCCCGAATCAAACCAAACATCCAGAATATCGGTACACTTTTCATAATCATCAGCGTCATTGCCCAGCAATTCTTTTGTATCCAGTGCAAACCAGGCTTCAATACCATTACTTTCTATATGTTTGGCGACCTCTTCCATAAAATAGAGTGTTTTAGGGTGTAGATCGTGAGTTTCTCGATGGGTAAACACTGGGATAGGCGTCCCCCAACTTCTTTGCCGTGAAATACACCAATCCGGCCGGGTTTCAATCAAGCCTGTAATGCGGGTTTTGCCCCAACTGGGAATCCAAGTCGCCTTTTCAGTAGCTGCAACAGCAGCGTTTCTTAATCCTTGGTAATCCATGCCAATAAACCATTGTGGTGTGGCGCGGAAAATTAATGGGGTTTTGTGACGCCAACAATGTGGGTAACTGTGTTGGATATTTTGTTTATAGATTAAATGGCCGGTTAATTCTAATTGTTGAATAATGGGTTCATTGGCTTTAAAAACATGCAAACCACCCACTAATGGCACATCCGCTTCAAAACAACTGTTGGCATTGACTGGATTTTCCATGGGCAATTGATATTGCTGGCCCACTACATAATCCTCTTGGCCATGGGCAGGGGCAGTATGCACAGCGCCAGTGCCGGATTCGACAGTGACATGATCACCCAAAATTACCGGTACTTTTCGTGGTAAAAAGGGATGTTGCAAAATCAATCCTTCCAGTAACTCACCGTTAATCGTACTTAAAATGCTGTAGTTTTGTATCTCATACCTTGTCATGACGGTATCAACCAACTCTTTTGCGACAACCCATAGCACTTCATTACCTTTCCATTGGCCTTTTACCAAAAGATATTCAAACCCTGCATTAACCGCCACCGCTTGATTGGCCGGTAGTGTCCAGGGCGTGGTTGTCCAAATGGGTATGAAAACTTTTTCTTGATCTGCTTGCGATACCGTAATATTAAAAATACGGCCTAAAGCAACTTTATCCGTCACTTCGAAAGCAACGTCGATGGCAACAGAGGCTTTATCCTGATATTCTACCTCTGCTTCAGCCAAGGCAGAACCACAAGAAGTACACCAATGCACTGGTTTTTTCCCTTGCAGCAAATGGCCATTTTTCACGATTTTGGCTAAAGCTCGAATCACATTAGCTTCGTAAGCATAGTCCATAGTCAAATAGGGATTTTCCCAGTCAGCGACAATACCTAAACGTTGAAAATCATGTTTTTGAATTAAAACTTGTTGAGCGGCATATTCACGACAAGCTTTTCTAAACGCAGCGCTGGAAAGCTTATTGCTGATTTTCCCAATCATTTTTTCCACATTCAATTCTATAGGCAAGCCATGGCAATCCCATCCAGGAACAAATGGAGAATCAAATCCCGCGAGAGTTCTGGATTTGACAACTATATCTTTAAGAACTTTATTCAATGCAGTGCCTAAATGCGGGCGCGCGTTGGCATAAGGCGGCCCATCGTGCAAAATAAATTTTTTATTACGCCGATTTTTCTGCCTTATCGTTTGATAGAGGCTGATTTTTTCCCAAAGTTCTAAAATCTGCGGCTCACGCTGTGACAGATTTGCTTTCATCGGAAAATCAGTGACGGGGAGATTCAAAGTCGCTTTATAGTCTTTCATTTTATCTCTTATAGGCGCCGGATAACGTTGCGGTAGCCAAAATATGCCCTTTCATCGCATTCTTTACTAAATTGTAAGTAGGTTGTTTGGGCAAATGTAACATTTGATCTAACGCATACAGTTTAAATACATAATGATGTTGTGCACCTGGCGGGCAGGGTGCGCCGTAGCCTACCTCTCCCCAACTATTACGGCCAAATAAATGTGTGGCGTCTGCAGATACGTTTTCTACCAAGCTCTTTTCTTGCGGAGAAATATTGTAAATTACCCAATGATTCCATTGACCACCAGGTGCATTAGGATCTTCCACCAGTAAAACCAAAGCCTTGGCTTTGTCAGGCACACCTTCCCAATTCAAAGGCGGGGAAATTTTCTTTCCATCACAGGTATATACTTTTGGTATGCTTTTTCCTTCCGAAAACGCGGAACTTCGCAAAACAAAGGAATCATCCGCCCAAGCAAGGGTCGTGAGAGATGCCATCATCATGAATACGGCGAATAATTTTTTTAACATAACCATGTCCTATATATTTATGGGCTAATTTTTACGCGATGGGGGTTCGGGTTCCCCGCTGCGCAGGATATGAAATAATCCAAATGTGGTATATTAGTCAAACTATGCAGCAACTACAAGGGTGTTCTATGGTTCTCTCTGTTCCCGAATCTAAAGTAATTCTTTGTGTTTATTACCATGCTCAATCAGGATTAGAAAAAAAAATCACAGAAATCATTGCCTCTCTGCAGCAAGGCGTTTCAATTCTTGACCTTCTGCACGAGAATGGGAAAAACTTACTATTAATAAATGCCAATAGCAATAAAGTCCCACAACTGACTAATCTGCTTCATTCATTAGATAAAAATATTGAAATCAAAGAATTAGATAAAACTTTCACCTATCACTGCGGCGGGAAGATTGAAATCAAAGGTAAGCTTGAAGTGAATTCAGCTGAAGCTTTAAGCTTAGCTTATACTCCCGAGGTCGCAAAAATTTGCATGGCCATTCATCACCAGCGTGAAAAAATGGAAGTTTTTACCATGAAAAAAAATACCATTGCCGTGATCAGTGACGGCACTGCGGTATTAGGATTGGGCGACATCGGCCCACATGCCGCCCTTCCTGTCATGGAAGGCAAGGCTTTATTATTTAAAGCATTTGCTAATGTGGATGCTTTTCCGCTTTGTTTATCCACTACTAATATGGAAGAATTTATCAATACCGTCTCTCACCTCGCGCTCAATTTTGGCGGGATTAATTTAGAAGATATTAGCGCTCCACGTTGTTTTGAAATTGAAAAAAGATTAAAAGAAAGATTGGATATTCCAGTATTTCATGATGACCAACACGGCACTGCAGTAGCCGTCGGCGCTGCTTTTATCAATGCCTTAAAAGTAACCGGCAAAAAAGTCAAAGATCTTAAGATTGTTTTTAGCGGCGTCGGCGCGGCAGGCACCGCCTGTAAAAATATGCTGCTGCAATTGGGCGCCAAAAATATTATTGGTTGTGATCGAAAAGGCGCTCTATATACTGGCCGTAGCGATCTGGACTCCAGCAAAAAAGAATTTGCAGAAACGACCAATCCAAATAAAGAGAAAGGATCCCTATCGGATGTGATTAAAAACGCTGATGTGTTCATCGGGCTATCAGGCCCCAATGCTATCACCGTAAAAGATTTAGAAAACATGCGCAAAGACCCTATTATCTTTGCCATGGCCAATCCCATTCCTGAAATCATGCCTGAGATGGCTGCCGGTCATGTCGCTATTATGGCCACCGGCCGCAGTGATTACCCCAATCAGATTAATAATCTCCTCGCCTTCCCCGGCATCTTCCGCGGCGCTTTAGATTGCCGAGCCAAAGACATTAATCAAGAAATGCTCATGGCTGCTGCCATGGCTATCGCACATGTGCTAAAAGACAATGAACTCACGCCAGACTATATTATCCCCAGCGTCTTCGACCAAAGAATCGTCCCCGCCGTTGCCACCGCAGTTGTCGGCGCAGCTAAAAAAACCGGGGTCGCAAGGAAACATGATTTGTGCCTTCTCATTTAAAAACTCTGGGTGTATAATAAATCCAATCTGATCATTTGAACCATAGCCATTGGATCCTAAAAATGTCAGTCTTAGATGAGTAACGCAATACTTCATTTCAACTAAAATTTATTCAAAAGCTATTTTTAACCGACCATGTGTCATCGTCTGTACTCATAACAATCACCTTTATCGTTGGATGGTAATTTGGTCGCTTGATATATCTAATGATTTTTTGGGGGTTAAAATAGCGGCCATTAGGGCTCCGGCTAGGAACCAGGCGATTAGGGTGTCTAAGAAGGCAACCATGATAAAATTGTTGGGGAAATGCCACCAAATCCAGTAAGGGAGTTGGCAGAAAATGGCGGCTGTTAAGGCAAATAAAAGAATAAAACCTAAACGCACAAAGTAATATTGGCTATTTAATAGCATAACCATAAAGGCAACCAAAAATGCACAAATCAGCTCAATCACAAAATAAATAATCAATTGAGTTTGCATGCCTTTATTAGCATGAAAACTCACCACTGAAAAAACTTGAGGGGAATCATTTAAAGAAAAGGCGTTGTATTCAGAGAGATAAATTCCGGATTTTTTAACATTATCTTTGATCACTTTACTGACTACACTTTCATTGGCAAATTGATGCAAATTTTCCGCATGCCAGGGCAGCACCATCCATGAAAATGAATTCCACACAAACAAAATCACGGCCCCAAAAATGCCACCAATTACCAAATTCCTGAATTGTTTCATACGATTTCCTTTGCATCCGTGAGGCGGAAATAAACATCTTGATAAGCCCCAGCTGTTTCATTAATCACTGGCTGCGGTAAATCTGGAGCCGGAGGTTGTTTATTCCAGTTCGTGGATAATAAATAATTGCGCACAATTTGTTTGTCGAAACTGGGTTGGTCTTTTCCTACTGCGTATTGATTTTGCGGCCAAAAGCGTGAACTATCCGGGGTTAACACTTCATCAATTAAAATAAGCTCATTTTTCCACAATCCAAATTCAAATTTGGTGTCGGCAATAATGACGCCTTTGGATAGCGCAAACAAAGCGCCTTCTTGGTACAACTTTAAAGAAATTGTTTCCAATTGTTTGGCTAAATCCGCCCCTACCAATTCAACAACGGCCTTGAAATCAATATTTTCATCGTGACCCACTGCCGCCTTGGTCGCTGGCGTAAACAACGGCTGCAACAATTTTTCACACTGTTTAAGTCCAGTTGGCAAAGGATGCCCACAAACTGTATGCGTGTTTTGATAATCTTTCCAACCGGAGCCTGCCAAATATCCTCTAACAACGCACTCAACAGGCAAGGGCTTGGTTTTGTGAACCAACACGCCCCTGCCCATAATGTCTTCAGCATATTCGTTCAATAATGCTGAAGACAATCCCATTTTATAGATATCCGTCGTAATTAAATGATTTGAAATAATGGGTTTTAATTTTTCAAACCAGAACGCAGAAATTTGATTGAGGACTTTACCTCTTCCCGGAATCGGATTCGGCAACACGACATCAAACGCGCTAAGGCGATCGGTAGTAACAATCAATAATTTGTCGTCATCCACTGCATAAATGTCACGCACCTTGCCTCTCGCTAACAGCGGTAAAGGTAAATGTGTTTCAAAAATGACTTTCGGGGTTTTTTTCTCTACTAACATGACCTAATCTCCTACATGTTTCATCAATGTCACACTTGATTTGTGCAATCAACTCAGCGTTGGACGCGAATTTTTTTTCATCGCGTATTTTTTCTAAAAATTCAACGCAAATGCGTTTACCATAAATATCTTGATCAAAATTCAATAAATGCACTTCTAATAAAATACCTCTACCCGGAAACATCGGCCCACGCCAACGCTCGCCACACCTAAAATATTGGCAGGAGATAATCCTTGCACCAGGACGGCATAAATTCCCGCAACACACACAACTTTATCGTTTAAAGCGATATTAGCTGTGGGAAATCCCCATTCTCTACCTCTGGCGTCGCCATGAATTATTTTTCCACACAAGAAATAAGGGCGTCCTAATAACTGTTTCGCCAATTGAAAATGATTAGCCAAAACCGCTTCACGCACCCAGGTGCTGCTGACTCTTCTGTCTTCTAAAAGAAAAGAAGGCATTGCTGTTACGGTAAAATTATATTTTTTACCCAGGGCGCTAAGGAGCGCAAAATTCCCAATCCTTTTGGCCCCAAAAGCAAAATCATCGCCCACTACAATCGATTTAACATCTAACTGTTTTATCAAAATGTCCTCGACAAATGATTCAGCCGGTAATTCAGCCAATTTCTTATTGAAATGTAAACAAACCAGATAGTCAATTTTTTTTTCTGCAAAAATAGCGCATTTTTCTTGAAACCGCATCAAACGTGGAAATTTATGGTGTGGATTAAAAAATTCCCGCGGTTGTGGTTCAAAAGTAATTACTACAGTAGGACAGCGCAGCCGGCGCCCTTCTGCCTTTAGTTGCTCTACCAACCGTTGGTGGCCTTTGTGAAAACCATCGAAATTACCAATGGTTAACACACATTCTGGTAATGACTGTGTCAGTTGTAATTGTCCGCGTATAATTTCCACAACATGCTCACTCAAGATAAAGAGGTGGTTTGACATTTCGCCAGCGAATTCCCGATATTCCTAATCCTAATAGGTAAATAACGAATCCCATGGCAATACAATAACTTAAATGTAAAAGATCGGGCGGATTGGCTGTCATATGAAAGTATAGGAAACCACCTAAACCCACAGAACCCACCGCAATCGCCGCCATCCACTGACCCCAACCCGACTCATAGTCATAAATTTGTTTTCTTAATGCAAAAACCCATAATAACACAGCATTAATCCATGAAGTCAATGCAGTCGATAATGCTAATCCGGAATGTGCAAACCAGTGCATTAATGGAAAGTTGAGAATAAAATTTATTAAAATGGAAAAACACGCAATCATCACTGGAATCTTCATGTTTTTTTTGGAGAAATAAGCAGAAACAAAAATTTTAACCACTAAAAAACTGGGCAAGCCGATGGCAAAATTTTGTAGACATTGCGCAGTCATTTCGACATCATGCGGAGTAAAATGTCCATGTTGTAGTAAAGTCGAGGTAATCGGTTTCGCCAAGCAAAAAAGACCAATGGCTGCGGGTATGCCCATTAAAAATATATTGCGCAATCCCCAATTTAACGCAGCGCTAAAAGGTTTGGACAAATTACTGTGATGACATTTAGATAACAACGGCATGATACTGATCGAAAATGCAACGCCAATCAACCCCAAAGGGAAATATATTAAACGATCTGCGTAATATAACCAAGAAATGCTGCCAGTAGACAAAAATGATGCAAATAAATTATCGATCAATAATGAAATTTGTACCACAGAAACCGCAAACATCGCTGGAATTGTTTTTAAAATAATTGCTTTAATATCTTTGCTCAACTTAAATTTGTTCCATGCTGGGAAAAGATTTAAATGAAAAAACAGTGGTAATTGTATTAAATATTGAATTACGCCTGCCAGCAACACAAAATAACCCAGCCATAAAACCCCTGAAAAATTAGCGTAAAAATGACATAACCAGACCGCTAAAATGAGTATCAAGTTAAAAATAATAGGCGTAGCAGTCGATAATACAAATCGATTTAAGGTGTTTAAAATAGCCGCTGACCACGCCACCAAAATTGCCGTCAACAAATAAGGAAACATAATTTGCAATAAATGTTGCGCCAATTGATATTGCGCGGGATTTTTTGCTAAGCCCGGCGCTAGTAAAAAAACTATATCAGCAGAAAAAAACTCAACGGCAATTACTATGATCAATAATATAAAAAATAAAGTTCCCGTTATCTGATCCAGCCAGTGTTTGAATTCCACCGTAGACAAGGTATAGCGGCGTTGAGTGATGATCGGCACCCATGCTTGTGAAAATGCACCTTCGCCAAGTAAGCGTCGCATAAAATTTGGAATTCTAAATACCAAAAGGAAGACATCAAAATTTGCCGAGGCCCCAAATAAATGCGCGAATAACACATCACGTACGAACCCCATTAAACGTGAAGCAAATGTTAATAGCATTAACACCAGCGTATTTTTGCCGATTTTATGCTGACGAATTTCTAATGCGGATTTTTCTGGAATTAAAGCAACAGATTCAATATTTTCAGTCATAACTCACAATCGCTGTCCTAGCGCCCAACGGGTTTTAACTTGAATGGATAAATCTTCTTTTTGCCCGGCTTGCAAATAGAGGTAACCCGTATACGCCACCATCGCACCATTATCAGTACAAAATTCCGGCCTTGGAAAAAAAACTTCGCCATCTATTTCCGCCATCATGGCTTGCAGTTTTTGACGTAATTGTTGATTTGCTCCTACCCCTCCAGCGACCACCAAACGTTTAGCATTGACTTGCGCCAACGCGCGCCGGCATTTAATCCACAAAGTATCCACCACCGCCACTTGAAAGGCAGCAGCAATATCTGCTCTAGTTTGTGAATCTTTTTCATGTTGTTGAAAACAATTGAAGGCAAATGTTTTCAGGCCGCTAAAGCTAAAATCTAATCCTGGTTGCGCAACCATCGGTTTTGGAAAAACAAACCGTTGTGGATCACCCGTAAGCGCTAAATGAGATAAAGCCGCGCCGCCTGGATAAGGCAATCCCAATAATTTAGCAGTTTTATCAAATGCTTCACCCACTGCATCATCCAAAGTTTCACCCAAAACCTCATATTCACCAAAGTTTTTCACGGAAACCAATAAAGTGTGCCCACCTGAAACCAAAAGCGCTACAAAAGGGAAAGCGGGCCGTTTTTTCTTCTAACATCACCGCCATTAAGTGCGCTTCCAAATGATTAACTCCCACTGCAGGAATTCCCCAAGCCCAACTCAAACTTCTGGCGACGGCGGCCCCCACCATTAATGCGCCGACTAATCCAGGCCCTTTGGTAAAAGCCACACCCTGAATATCTTTTTTTTGTAATTGTGCTTTTTGCAGTACCTGCTTGATCAATGGCAGGGTTTGGCAAATATGATTGCGCGAGGCTAACTCCGGCACTACGCCGCCGTATTGCGGATGAATGGGAATCTGGCTTTGCAAGCAGTGGGCGCGCAAGCCTTCTTTGCCATCGTAAATAGCGGTTGCCGTGTCATCGCAGGAGGTTTCTATGCCTAAAATTCGCATGATTTAAATTGGATTATCGATTTCAATATATTGATGCTTTAGATGAAACAACTCAGATAAATGCTCACCTAATGCTTTTACACCGTAACGTTCCGTGGCGTGATGTCCGGCGGCAAAAAAATGTATTCCCGTTTCTTTGGCCAAATGCACAGTTCGTTCCGAGACCTCACCGGTTAAATAAGCATCCGCCCCTTGGAAGTAAGCTTCCTCAATCAAATCTTGTCCTGCACCACTGCACCAAGCGATCTTGTGGATTTCTTTATTTTTACCGGGCACATAAAACGGTTTTTGTTGCAATTTCGTCGCAATATTATCTGCGAATGTATCTCCGCTTACCGGCTCCGCAAGTTCTCCTAATAAAGCGATGGCCTTGCCGTTTTGATAAGCGAATTCTCCAGAAATTTTAATATTCAAAAGCCGCGCCAATTGCACATTGTTACCCCAGTCGGGATGAACATCTAGCGGTAAATGATAGGCTAACAAATTCAATTCATGGATTAACAATAATTGCAGTCTTTTCTGTTTAACGCCGACAATGCAAGGGTTTTCTCCCCGCCAAAAAAAACCATGATGCACTAAAATAGCCTGAGCATTGCAGGCTACTGCTTTTTCAATGACTTCCTGCGTGGCGCTGACTGCAGTTACAATATGATGAATAGTAGTGGCGCCTTCGACTTGTAATCCATTGGGACAATAATCCCGCCAATCATTCGGTCTTAATTGATTGTCTAAATAACTGACCAATGCTTTGGTGGTGATCATAGGCCCATTTTATTTGATACGTTGGATTTCTGCGCCCATGCTACGCAGCTTTTCTTCGATTTTCTCATAACCCCGGTCAATATGATAGATGCGGTCAACGACGGTTTCTCCCATAGCCATTAACCCTGCCAATACCAGTCCAGCAGAAGCCCGCAAATCGGTCGCCATAACCGGCGCTCCCATTAAATTCTCAAGTCCTTCACAAATGGCGCTTTTGCCTTGCACTTGGATACGCGCCCCCATGCGCTGCAATTCGTTTACGTGCATGAAGCGATTTTCAAATACATTTTCTGTTACCGTTGAATGGCCTTTAGCCACGGTATTCATCGCCATAAATTGCGCTTGCATGTCGGTTGCAAAATCAGGATATGGCGCGGTATTGATATCTACTGCGTTGGGACGTTGGCCTTGCATATCTAAATGAATCCAATTCGATCCTATTTCAATTTTGGCCCCAGCTTCCCGCAGCTTATCCAAAGTTGCCGTCAACGTCCCAGGCCGCACGCTTTCAAGCCGAATATTGCCCCGTGTCATAGCGGCGGCTACTAAATAAGTACCCGACTCAATGCGATCGGGCATCACATAATGTGAACCTCCCTCCAACGTCTCAACCCCATCAATGATTAAGGTGGATGTTCCAACACCCTGAATTTTTGCGCCGATGGTATTTAAAAAATCAGCCAAATCGACCACTTCCGGTTCGCAAGCAGCATTGTTAATGATCGTGCGGCCTTTTGCTAAAACTGCTGCCATCATCAAATTTTCTGTGCCAGTGACAGTAACTTTTTCTAAATTCAGTTCTGCACCCTGCAGACGACCCGTTGCTTGCGCATAGATAAAACCATTTTTGATTTGTATATCAGCTCCTAATGCGCGCATTCCCTCTAAATGAATATCTACCGGACGTGAACCAATCGCACAACCGCCAGGCAGTGAAACTTCTGCTTTACCAAAGCGCGCCAACAAAGGTCCTAAGACCACAATAGAGGCTCGCATGGTTTTTACTAATTCATAAGGAGCTTGGGTGTTATGAATTGATGAAGCATCGATCAGCACTTGTTTATGGTCCTGGCTTACTTCAGTTTTTGCCCCTAATCGATTTAATAACGCTAAAATCGTGGTCACATCTTTCAATTGTGGAACATTACCAATAGTTACCGGTTTAGCCGTCAACAATGTGGCAGCCAAGATGGGCAATGCTGCATTTTTTGAGCCAGATATTTTTATTGTTCCAGACAATGACGTTCGACGACCCGTTATAATAAATTTTTCCACAATTGCCTCTTAAAGTTTCGTTCTTTTAGGTTTTATTTTTTTCAAACAATAGTTCTTGTAACCCGAACACTCGGGCCATGCGCGATAAAAACTCCGGAATTCCTGTAAATACAAGAGCCTTTCCCGAATTTCGAGCATCGCGTAACCAAGCCACAAGAAGCACCAAACCGGAATTATCACCGCTTTTAACTTCAGTTAAATCCATCATCACCGTCGTATCTACAAACTCATGGATCAGTGTCTTTCCCTTGTTACGAATTTCGACAATGTCCATAAAATTTAACCGGCCAGAAACCAGCAAAGCCGTTCTATCTGGGTTAAATTTTACGGAAACTTTACCCTTGGCCGGTGTTAAGTGATTAAAATTTTTCATTGAGGAGTATTCTTGTTATGCGCTTTCAGTTGCTGCAATAAGCCGCTCATCCCTTGACGAGATAACACATCGGCAAATTGAGAACGATAACTTTGCACCATACTCACATTTTCAATGCTAAAATCGTAGACTTTCCAACTATCGCCATCTCTTAACACATTATAATCGACTGCAATTTTTTGACCCGTCTGACGAATGATCACACTGCGCACGGTCAATACTTTACTTTGCGTATAATCAGTGCGTAAAGGATAAAACTGCACTTTATCATTATTATAAGAAGCCAACGCAGCAGAATACGTTGAAGTGACCAAATGGGTAAACTGATCAATGAATTCAGTTTTTTGTTGCGGTGAAGCACTCGTCCAATATTGACGGCCCACCACCGCCATGGCCATCCGGTCTAAATCTATATGCGGCAGTAACACGGTTCTGACAATACCGTAAATAACACCGTCGCCATTGTGCAATCTTGATTTGTTTTTCGCCAAACTATTTAACATTTGGTTAGCAACATCGGTTAAAACTGTCACAGGCGAAACTATTGCAGCTTGCGCAATATTCAACACTAAAAATAAAGTTACCAACATCCATGAATATTTTTTTAATAATGATTTCATATTTATCTCCCTTTTCTCCTTTTATGTTTACACATTTACCTTTTTTCCTAAATCGTTTTTACTGAGCTGGCGCTGCGGATTTTTGCTCTGTTTTTTCAGAGGGCTTTAAGCTGAATAACAACTGGCCAATTAAGTTCTCTAAAATCAGCGCAGAATGCGTCGTTTCAATATGTCCTCCGGGTTTTATCATTTCTGAATCAAAACCAGGTGCGATGGCAATGTAATTTGAACCCAAAATGCCTTGTGTATAAATACTGGCGCTGGTATCAATGGGGATAGTTTTGAAAGAATCATAGACCTGCATGACGACTCTGGCCCTAAAAGTGTCTGGATTAATGTAAATATTACTGACTCGCCCGATTGTTACTCCAGAAATTTCAACCGGCGCTCTTTTTTTCAAACTACCAATATCATCAAAATCAGCTGTGATTTCATAAGTATTTTTTTGACTAAACGTTAAGCCGCTGACTCTAAATGCTAAAAATATCAACGCCAAAAAACCGAGAATCATAAAAATCCCGGCAACTAATTCGATGACTTTATTACGCACAATTACCATCCTCCCATCATTAGGGATGTTAGAACAAAATCTAATGCTAGAACCAACAATGATGAATAAACTACTGTTTTTGTTGTCGCTTGACTAATACCCGCGGCGTTAGGCGGCGAATAAAAACCTTGATAAACCGAAACCCAGGTTATCACAAAACCAAACACAATACTTTTAATAATCCCATTAACAATATCTTCTTGAAAACCGACTGCGGCCTGCATATTGGACCAGAACGCACCGTCATCCACCCCCAACCAATCCACACCAACAAAGTGGCCGCCCAAAATGGCGACCATATTAAAAAGGATGGCCAAGATAGGCATCGCGATTAAACCCGCCCACAAGCGTGGGGCAACAATCCGCCACATAGGATCTACAGCCATCATTTCCATACCGCCAATCTGTTGGGTGGCGCGCATCAGCCCTAATTCTGCCGTCAAGGCTGACCCTGCTCGCCCGGCGAACAATAAAGCAGCCACCACTGGGCCTAATTCACGCACAACACTTAACGCAACCAATTGTCCCAACTCTTGTTCTGCGCCAAATTTCCGCAATGTATTATAGCCTTGTAAGGCGACCACCATACCAATAAACAAAGCCGATAGCAAAATAATCAGCAAGGAAAGGACCCCTATTTTGTAAAGTTGAACAGAAAACAGCGGCCATATTTGTTTCCATTTGGGACGCACATATAGCGAACGCAGAAGAAACAAACCGGATAACCCTAAATTTTCGCAAAATCGAATGCCAACTTGGCCTAGCTTTTGAATCGCGGTGATCACAGTCGTAAGTCCTCAGCGTAACTATTGGTAGGGTAATGAAAAGGAACTGGGCCATCTGGCAAACCCTTGGTGAATTGCTGAACTTCTGCAGTGGGATTATTCAACAGTTCGGAGGGTGGGCCTTCCGCAATGATGTTTCCTCCAGCAATGATATAGATAAAATCTGCTATTTGCATAGTTTCTGGGACATCGTGAGACACCAAAATAGAAGTTAATTGCAAAGCCATATTCAATTCTTTAATCAATTTAACCAAAACCCCCTTCGAAATGGGGTCTTGCCCGGTAAAAGGCTCATCATACATCATTAATTCCGGCCCTAACACTGTGGCCCTTGCCAAGGCTACCCGGCGAGCCATACCGCCGGAAAGCTGGTCTATCCTTAAATGAGCAGCCCCTCTTAATCCTACCGCTTGTAACTGAATTCTAACCAAGTCCTGAATCATCTCTTCCGGCAAATTGGTATGTTCTCGTAAAGGGAAAGCTACATTTTCAAAGACGTTTAGATCGGTGAATAAAGCGCCTTCTTGAAATAAAACACCCATGCGCCGGCGCAATTGGAATAGTTCTCTGGAAGATAATTTGACGACATCTACATCGTGCACCAATATGGAACCGTTATCCGGTTTTAAGCGTCCACCGATGAGGTTCAACAGGGTGGTTTTCCCCGTCCCGCTCGGCCCCATAATAGCCGTAATCTTATGTCGTTGTATGTCTAAGCTTATGTTATTAAATATTTTTTTCCCAGATTCTGGAAAAACTCATTTGCCTAATTTTGACAACGGAATTGCCCCCCTCAGTCATTCTTCAAACCTCATATTAAACTACCCAAAAACCCCAAAATCTGGTATAATAATAGCGTAAGAAAATGGCCCTGACTAGGACAATTTAGACAATTTACAAGGTTTATTTTCATGATTGAATCCCAATCTCTTGCCCCTGTTGAAGAACGTTTTTGCCAATTAGGCAAAGCGGTTATTCGTACTGAATTAAAAGCGATCGCCGCCCTTGAAGAGCGTTTAGATAATCACTTTTCTCATGCTTGTACCCTATTGCAAGCCTGCAAAGGAAGGGTGGTTGTTTTTGGGATGGGTAAATCCGGCCACATCGGTCGAAAAATTGCCTCAACGATGGCAAGCACAGGCACCCCTGCTTTTTTCGTTCATCCCGGCGAAGCCAGCCATGGCGATATGGGCATGATTACTTCCCAAGATTTGGTGATCGCCCTATCTTATTCGGGTGATACGCCCGAAATTATCAATCTCTTACCGGCTTTAAAGCGTTTGGGAGTACAGATTATCGTCATTACTGGCAATCCCAAATCGATTTTAGCCACAGTGGCTACGGTCCATTTGGATATCAGCGTTCAACAAGAAGCCTGCCCGTTGGGTTTAGCGCCCACTGCCAGTAGCACCGCAGCTTTGGTGATGGGGGATGCTTTGGCGATTGCATTATTAGAAGTACGCGGTTTTACAGCAGAAGACTTTGCTTTTTCTCATCCTGGCGGCGCCTTGGGCCGCAAATTGCTATTAAAAATTAATGACTTGATGCATACCGGGGAAGCTATGCCCATCGTCAATGAACATTGCCTATTGAGTGATGCACTGGTTGAAATCACTAAAAAAAGATTCGGTATGACCACTGTTATTAACGACAAAGCCCATCTTCTAGGCGTATTTACCGATGGCGACCTGCGTCGCATGCTAGATAAGGGCCTTGATATTCGCAAAACTAAAATTAACGAAGTCATGAGCAAAAATTGCATCACCTTACCACCTCATCACCTTGCCGAAGCGGCGCTGCAAATTATGGAAGCCCACAAAATTACTTCTATTGTGGTCATTGATGATGAAAATCGTCCGCTTGGGATTATTCACATTCATGATCTATTACAGGCACGGGTGGCCTAGCATGGAGAATATAAAATTATTTATCCTTGATGTAGACGGCGTGCTAACGGATGGGACATTATGGTTCTCGGCCAACGGCGAAGAATTAAAAAGGTTCCATGTCCATGACGGTTTAGGTTTACAAAATTTGCAACGGGCTGGGATTACCGTCGCCATTATTTCTGGCCGGGTTTCACCCGCTGTCACCCGCAGGATGGCCGAATTAAATATTACTCATGTTTATCAAGGCTGTTCGGATAAATTGAGTATTTTTACCCAATTAATCAACAAACTGGGCGTAAATCCTAAAGAAACAGCTTACGTTGGCGATGATTTACCGGATATTGCCATTATGCAAAAAGTTGGCCTTGGTATTGCGGTAGCCAATGCGCGTCCGGAAGTTAAAGCCATCGCCCAGTGGCAGTCCAGTTTACCCGGAGGAATGGGAGCAGTGAGGGAAATTTGTGATCGACTTTTAAGCAATATGGGGGTTCCCATTTTATGAAACGTTTGTTAGGCCTGTTTTTCGTCGTAAGTGTTGCCGGTGGTTGGTTCATGCTTTCCGAGCATCCATTATTTGTGCATAAAAAACATTCAGTAGCGGCTAATACGCCAGTACCAGATGGATATATGACCGATGCGCATTTAATCCAATACGATGCCAAAGGCGAGTTGCGTTCCAGTTTACATACCCCAAAAATGACGCATTACCATGAAGACAACACTTCCTATTTCGACCATCCAAAAGTGATTGCTTACAGCACTCAGCATGCACCCTGGGAAGTAAACGCCCAATTTGGCAAAGCGATTCATGATGGCGATCAAGTTGATTTATGGGGAGGCGTCGTTATTCATCAACCTTCCCAATCGAAAAAACCAGAAACATTTATTCAAACAGAGTCAATGACTGTTTATCCGCATCGTTCTTACGCTGTAACCAATCAACAAGTGACATTTACGCGTCCCGATGCGCAGGTTACTGCTTTAGGGATGGAGGCCTACTTTAAATTAGGTATATTCAAATTGATTTCCACCGCACGAGGCACATATGTCCCAAGCTATTCACGCTGAGGACAGCGTGAATAGCTTTCCTTATTATATCCGACGCATCGGGAAACCCGATGCTTGGAATCAAGGGGGAGAATCGCGATTCTCCCCCTTGTGATCCCCCATCGCGAGGAGAATTTTTTAATGTTTAGATTAATAGTTAGTTTTTGTGGGTTATTGCTGATTCTATCTTTACCGGCAATGGCTTTAACCAGCGATCAATCGCAACCACTCACCATTAATTCAGATTCCGCCACCTACGATCGTGAAAAACACATCATTATTTATGACGGCAATGTGGATGCACATCAAGGTACTTCCAATTTATCCGGAGATAAATTGACGATTTACCAAACATCCGATAATAAAATTGATTATTTAGTAACGATCGGTAACCCTGCGCATTACAACACCATCCCCGAGCCGAATAAAAGCCGTCTATTTGTCGTAGCAGAAAAAATAACCTATTATCCGGAAAAAAAAATAGTTGTGCTGGAAGGTAAAGCAGAAGTAAAACAAGATAATAACTTAGTCAGCGGGCCCTACATCTGGTATGATATGACCAATGGAATCGTGCATTCCAAAACCAATAACTCTAATGAACGCACCACGGTGGTGATTGAACCCCAAAGTTTAAAACAAAAGTAGCGAATTTTTCATGGCGCAACTAACCAGTTACAATCTCAATAAAAAATATAAAGCCCGCCAAGTGGTCAATGGGATTTCCGTGCAAATCACGAGTGGCGAAGTGGTGAGTCTTTTAGGACCAAACGGCGCAGGCAAAACCACAACCTTTAATATGATTATTGGATTAGTCATGCCCGATAATGGTGAGGTGAAATTAGATGGTAAGGATATTACCAAAAAACCTCTACATCAAAGAGCGCGCTTAGGCATCGGCTATTTACCGCAAGAAAGGTCCATTTTTAGAAAACTCACCGTCGCAGAAAATATCCTCGCCATTTTAGAATTGCGCAGTGATCTCAACTCAGCCCAGAAAAAAGAAAAATTGCGGCATTTACTGCTGGAATTTCACATTGAACATTTAAAAGACGTTGTTGCTGTTAGCCTTTCCGGTGGGGAAAGCCGCCGTGTAGAAATTGCGCGCGCATTGGCGCGGGACCCAAAATTTATTTTATTGGATGAACCGTTTGCGGGAGTAGATCCGATTTCCGTGATCGATATCAAACGCATTATTAACCACCTATCTGATCGCGGCATTGGTATTTTAATCACCGATCATAATGTCCGCGAAACATTAGACATTTGTCATCGGGCTTACATTGTCACCACCGGACAAATTTTAGCGCAAGGTTCACCCCAAGATATTTTAACCAATAAAGCGGTTCGCGAAGCCTATTTAGGCGAAGATTTTGACCTTTAAAGGAGGACATATGCAAATACAATTTACTGGACATCATTTAGACATTACACCAGCCATTCGTGATTATGTAGAAAAAAAATTACAAAAGATTAATTTAATGGGAGATAGAATAACGCATATCCATATCACTTTGGAAACACAAAAAGTTGACCAGATTGCCATGGTCAATATTTCATTACCTGGGGAACAAATCCATATTGAATCTAAATCCCCAGACCTATATGAAAGCATAGACAAGTTGGTCGATAAACTTTTGCGTAAAATTAAAAAATACCGTGGCAAGCACAAAACTTAGAGCCTGTTCAAAGTCTCCTAGGGTGAGCCAGCATTCGTTGATTTTCGAGCACCGCAGCGCAGTTTACATGCGAGTAAATGAGCAGCTTCGCTCCGAAAATCCACGAATTATGGCCAGCCCAGGAGACTTTGAACAGGCTCTTAAAAAGACTTACCATGGCACGTTAGTTAGCGTTCATCAGATTGGGATTTTAATTACTGGAAATCCCGGCATTGGCAAAAGCCGGTTGGCCTTTGATTTGCTAAACAGCGGGCATCAATTTATTTGTGATGATGCTACCGATATAGTTGTTGAATCCACCGAGTTAATCGGCAAATCCCCTCCTCTCATTGCTAAGCAACTTTGGCTAAATGGTTTTGGATTAATTAAAGTCGATGATTATTGGGGCGCGGAAGCCTTACTGCCTGAAAAAAAAATAGATGTTATCCTTGAATTAATCTCAGAACCTGCAGTATGGGTATGGGATAAAAAAATTTTGCTGGGTATTACCTTATCCCATCTTAAAATTTCGACTCAATTGACCAACTGCCTTCTCGATGAATGGAAAAAACATCCCATAAATAAGGCAATAATTCAGCCAATTGCTTTTCCAACTGCCAAGGCGGATTAACCACTAACAATTGACATCCTAGTAACCCTTTACTTTCTGCAGCGACCTTATCAATGCTAAACTTCACGATTAAAAATTTTCTGAGATTATTTTCCTGTACAATGTTAACAACCGGTTGTGCGCGCAAAGCGGTTATCGGAAACCAAACCAAATAAATCCCATGCGCCCAACGTGATAAACTTCTTTGCAATAATTCCGTCAAAGCCAAACTTTCCAGTTTATCTTCAAAAGGCGGATCAATGATCACCAACCCTCGATTCTCATGTGGCGGCAAAATCGCCGGCAAAAATTCATAAGCATCACGATGGTGGATAACTACATTAGATTTTTTACCAAAATTTTCTTTCAGCTTTTGAAAAATCTGTGGATGATATTCATTTAAAATCAATCGATCCTGGGTTCGCCTATTGGCATAAATAAAACCTGGCGATCCCGGATAAAAACGTATTTCCGAATCCATTTGAACATTTTTAACAGTCTGAACGTATTTTTGCAAAATCGGTGGATGCTGAGACAATTTCATCAGCCGCTGTATCCCATTCACTGACTCTTGCGTTTTTTCCGCCTCAACAGATTTTAGGTCATAAAAACCCATCCCCGCATGCGTATCAATAAAACACAGCGTCGTTGCCTTTAATTGCAGATAATCTTGAATCAATAGCAAAACCGAATGTTTTACCACCTCAGAAAAATTGCCAGCATGGTAACTATGTTGATAATTCATACAAAATTGTTATTATATCAGGTTTATGAAAAAGCTTTATATCAAAACTCATGGCTGCCAAATGAACGAGTATGATTCCCAGAAAATGGCAGACCTTTTAAAAGAATCCCATGGCTTGGAAATCACCCAAGACCCAGCAGAAGCACACGTTTTATTGGTCAACACTTGCTCTGTCCGGGAAAAAGCCCAGGAAAAGCTATATTCTGAAATTGGCCGTTGGCGCCAATACAAAGAAGAAAATCCCAATATTATCATCGGAGTGGGCGGCTGCGTAGCCAGCCAAGAAGGTGCAGCCATTATCCAACGTGCGCCATTTGTCGATTTGGTATTTGGCCCACAAACCTTACACCGCTTGCCGGCGTTAATTAGCGAAGTGCTTAGCAAACACCAACCCGCCGTGGACGTTCGTTTCCCTGAAATTGAAAAATTTGACCACCTACCCGCACCTAGAGCGGAAGGCCCAAGCGCTTTTATCTCGATTATGGAAGGCTGCAGCAAATATTGCAGTTTTTGTGTAGTCCCTTACACCCGCGGAGAAGAAATCAGCCGCCCCTTCGACGATGTCATTGCCGAGATTGTCAGCCTTGCTGAACAAGGGGTGCGCGAGATCACTTTGCTGGGACAAAACGTGAATGACTACCGAGGATTAATGTTTGACGGGAAAATCGCCACGCTGGCCCTATTAATTCACTACGTCGCCGCGATTGACGGCATAGAACGCATCCGTTTTACCACTTCTCACCCCAATGCATTCAACGACGCCCTGATCCAGGCTTTTGCCGACGAACCCAAACTGGCGAATCATTTGCACTTACCTGTGCAAAGCGGCTCTGATCGCATCTTGGCGGCCATGAAAAGAGGTTACACGGCATTAGAATACAAATCGAAAATTCGTAAATTACGTCAGGTAAGACCGGACATTTCAATTACTTCAGATTTTATTATAGGTTTTCCCGGAGAAACGGAAGAAGATTTTAGAGCCACTCTGAAATTAGTCGAGGATATCGGCTTTGACCATTCGTTTAGTTTTTTATATAGTAAACGACCTGGGACCCCAGCGGCTTTTTTAGAAGATGAAGTACCTATCGACATTAAAAAGCAACGATTGGATATTTTACAAAACAGAAATGCGCAGCAAGGAATTAATGTGAGCAACGCCATGATCGGCACACAGCAACGCATTTTGGTGACCGGTTTTTCGCGAAAAAACCCCAAGAATTGTGCGGACGCACAGAAAATAATCGTGTTGTTAATTTTGCAGCTGCAGCATCTCTAATCGGCCAAATGGCAATCGTTACGATTACAGGAGCACGGCGCAGCACCTTACGAGGTGAACTTGGCTAATCCAGAATCTATCAGACGTATCACTTTAACTCCGGCAGACAACAAGAGGTTAGCGCTATTGTGCGGAGAATTAGATGAAAATTTGCATATTATCGAACGTCATTTAGGCGTAGAAATTAATAATCGCGGCAATGATTTTGAAATCATCGGCATTCCAACGTCGGTCAACAAAGCTTGTGAATTACTCCAAAAAATTTATGCCGAAACCGCTTCTGGAAAAGAATTTACGGATCAACACATTCAACTGTTGATGAAATCGATGGACATGAAATTTGAATTTGATGACGCCGATTTTAATAAAAAAATATCGGAAGCCACGCTGAAACTAGCGTTAACCAGCATCCGTCCGCGTACTGCAAACCAAATTCACTATATTCGTTCTATTCTGAAATATGATATTAATTTTGGCATTGGCCCTTCCGGCACAGGAAAAACCTATTTAGCCGTAGCCTGCGCATTATTTGCTTTAAATCGTGATGAAGTGAAACGGATTATTTTGGTTCGTCCTGCGGTTGAGGCCGGAGAAAGCCTAGGTTTTTTGCCAGGTAACTTAGCTGAGAAAATAGACCCTTACTTAAGGCCTCTTTACGACGCCTTATATGAAATGGGAGGCGCCAACACAGTAACTAAACTGCTTGAAAAAGGCGTTATTGAAATCGCTCCCCTGGCTTATATGCGTGGACGAACTTTAAACGATGCCTTTATTATTTTGGATGAGAGTCAAAATACCTCTAAAGAGCAAATGAAAATGTTTTTAACCCGCATCGGCTTTGGTTCAAAAGCGGTTATTACTGGAGACATTACGCAAACCGATTTGCCCTCTAAAGTAGAATCTGGATTACGTCATGCGATTACGTTGTTAAAAAACATCCCGGCAATTCGTTTTTCTTTTTTTCAAACCACAGATGTGGTGCGTCATCCGTTAGTGCAACAAATTATTCAAGCTTATGAAGAAGAAAATAAAAATTGATTTAATCAATCAAACCAAACGAGCTAACCTACCGAGTAAAAAACAATTTCAAGAGTGGGTAGCACATGCTTTACAAAAACCGGGGCCGCAAAGTGAAATGACTATCTGCATCGTTGGCCCCGCAAAGAGTGCAGCGCTTAATAAAAAATTCCGGTATAAAACTGGACCGACAAATGTTTTGTCTTTTGACACTGTTCCTGTTCCCGGAGAACAAACATTTTCGCTGGGCGATTTGGTGATTTGCGCACAATTAGTCGCCAAAGAAGCCAAACAAGCTAAGAAAAAAGTGTTGGCACATTGGGCGCACTTAACCATACATGGAGCCTTGCATTTGCAAGGTTATGACCATCAAAAACCAAAAGAAGCCGCGATTATGGAAAATTTAGAATCAAAAATTATGCAACAACTGGGGTTTCCGGATCCTTATTTTTTTACTGGCGCCGATTATGAAACATAAAAAAACTGAATCGCAGAGTTTTTTCCAAAAGGTCATGCAAGCTTACCATGAGGCCACCCATCCTATTCCTAAAAGCCCGCATGAATTGTTGGATATGCTGAAGGCGATGAAAGAAAAACAAGTCATCGACACCCAAACCTTTGAAATGTTTCGCGGTGCGCTGCAAGTTTCACAAATGCAGGTACGCGAAGCGATGATTCCGCGGCCGCAAATGGTCGTGATTGACGGTACTTTAACGGTTGAAAGCGCATTACCGCTAGTAGTTGAAGCCGGGCACTCCAGATTCCCGGTAACCGGCGAAAATTCAGAAGAAATTATTGGTGTTTTATTGGCAAAAGATTTATTGACGCCAAAATCCGCAGAAAAACCTACTGAAATCCGCCAGCTGGCCCGCCCTGCTACTTTTATACCGGAAAGTAAACGCTTAAATGTTTTATTAAAAGAATTTCGTTCCAACCGCAATCATATGGCGATCGTTGTCGATGAATATGGCGGCGTTTCCGGTTTAATTACCATTGAAGATGTTTTAGAAGAAATTGTGGGCGAAATCGCCGACGAATATGATATCGAAGAAGAACCTATGATCAAAGTCATCGATGAAAATAAATATTTGGTCAAAGCCTTTACCCCTTTAGCCGAATTTAATCATTTTTTTAACACCCAATTCGAATATGAAGATGTAGACACGATCGGCGGACTGGTCTTAAAGCAATTAAGCCATCTCCCCAAACGCGGCGAATCGATGATTATCGGCCCGCTAAAAATCACAGTTATCGAAGCCAGCCGCAGGAAAATTCATTTATTACAAGTTACCCCACATATATCATAAAATATTCATAATTGGTGATTATATTATTTCTTTTATTTAAGAATTCCTTAATAAATCATTGCAATAATTTTTAAAAATTTGTTTCAAAAATAGGAATAAAAATGCAAAATACAGATATAATAAATTTTGAAAAAGAAGAACAAGAGCTACGTAAAAAAATAGATGACAAAATTAAAGATATTACTTTTAGTACAGTTGAAATACTGGAAGATGAATTCATACAGCAAGGAACATCCAATTCTGTATATTCAGCTAGATATACTCCATTAGACGGAACAGCACAACCTCAATTAGTGGCATCCGTCACTCATCGTCAGCGCAGCGAAGATGAACAACTAGAAAAAAAACAGGCGGCGCAATTAATGGAGGGAGTTGCATATTCTCCATTTATTCATTCTAACCTAGGCGAAAATAAGGGCATAACGATTTCTGCAAAAGCGGATTTTGATCTTTTCGAGTATTTAAAACAAACCCGTGATAAAGGAAAACAATTTACTACTATAGAATTTAGAGAGATCTTAGGTCAAATTATTTTGGGATTAGAGCATTTACATTTATTAGGAATAGTACACAGAGATCTCAAGACCGAAAATATATTGGTTTTTTTTCGGAAAATAAGAAATGATATATTAGGTGATCAGATTATAGCTCACCTGAAGATTTGCGATTTTGATACAGCACAAAAAGTCGACGCAAAGGGTATACTGCTAGAGGAAAAGACAGCTCCCAAAGGCACTCCGGATTCTTCTTCACAGAAATTACAAATAATATTCAAAGACTATTACAAAAAATATAATCTTGTTTTACTATCTGTAGACGACGAAACAGAAGTCAGCATTCAAAACATAGAAATATTTTCGCAGGAAAATGCAAAATTGGAAGGAGCCCCTATTTTAATTAAACAAAGCGATGTATATCGTTTATATGTCCCATCTACACAAGGCACAGGAAAATTCATTAATGAATTAGATGTTAGCCAGTTTAATAATTTAACATTCAAATCTAACGTTTTTTCGATATTGTCATGTGATCAACTTTCATCAGAGGTGTACAATGAAATAACACCAAAACTTGCTCTCGATCTCGATCTCGACAAGAATCAACAACAAGCAATACTACAATATCGTAACTTAAATCAATTTCTTGAAGAATTTTTTAATTTGGGTTTTGCAATCCAGACTGACATTTTGCCTATTTGTCAACATTCTGAAGATACTGCTAAATTGGATTCTTTGATTCAGCAACTTGTAGCGCAAGATCCAAAGAATCGTCTTTCTGAAGTTAAAATGCTCGAAAAATATAAAAACGATCCAGATCAATATATAAAATCTATATATGATTGGATTAAATCCAATACATTCTTTGGCGAAAGTCCTGAAATCAGAGCAAAATTTTTTAATCAGTTATTTATAAAATTTAAGGCATTGGATAGTTCCTTTAAAACCAGCGCCTTAATGGCCCAGTCTAAAAAAGATGTTAGTGCTTACGAAGGAGATGTTTTAAATTCGATCAATTCAATTCAAAATAAAAAAAGCAAAGAAGAAAAATTTGAAAAATTTATCACTTCTAAATCCGATATAATTAACCTTATAGGCACTTCACTTGCTTCAGATTTAGCCGTTAAAAATAATAATTATTTTCAATCAGATGTAGTTAATCCTGTGATTTTAGCATGGGAAACAGCAAGAAATAAATATGATTTTATGATGTCAATATTAAAGAAACAGTCGGAATACAAGGTAAATGAAAATCAGGAAAATAATAATCAGCTACAGTTATTTATGCAGGTGGGAGAAAATTTTGATAAGGCTAAACAAGAGCTTTTAAAGGAAATCAAAAACTTAAGTACTGAACACGAAAAGGTTTATCAAACTTACGAAGAGCCTTTAAAAAACATCATGAATTGGCTTAATTGCGCCCAAAAATTAAAAAATTACTATGCAACAACTTTTCTAACGCCTAAAAAAACACCGCCACCGATTCCAGAACATCTTCTCAGAAGAAATTCCGAAAATAAAAATACAGGTTCCTCTGAACAGAGCTTACTCCCAAAATCTACATCTTTAATCCCTCCTCCAATTCCCAAAACTCCTGTACCTCTTTTACCCCCATCTCGTTCTTTCTTTACTTCACCTTCTAGATTACTCCCCGTGCCGGGCAAGTTACCACTTCCAAAAATCCCGACAATGCCTAATAGCCAGGCAGCTCAGACGCAAACACCCATATCACCTTTAGCAAAGCCACCGTTAAAGCCAGTTCCACCACTTCCTCCATCATCGTCCACATCTTCCACTCTTTCTCCAGTAAGGCTACTTGGACTTGGAGGGCCACGTGTCCAACTTAGGCCTGTCGTCAATCGAACTCTACAACCAACACAAACGTTATCTTCTACTTCTACAACTTCTACAGGTACAAAATAACAAATTGGGAAAGGATTCCAAAAGCTTCCGCTGAAGGGGACTTCACTTCTCGCGATGGGGGTTCGCAAGGGGGGTGAGCAGGAAACAGAAAATTGTCCAGTGGACAATTTTCCCTGCGAACGCCCGGCCAGCGGATGGCCGGGCTGGTTACGGCTCCAAGGAGGGTTGCATGCACAAATATACTGCAAGCAATCATCCATGACGCTGCAACCAGCCCGCACATCCTGTGCGGGCGCTCGCCGGGAAAACAGTTGCACTGTTTTCTCTTTCCGGCTCGCCCCGATGCGCTGGATTAAAAAAACACACTGGATTGTCCATGAAGAATTAAGGATAATAAGCCATGCTGGCTTATTTTATTGTTTTTTTGATGGGCGTTATCCTGCCGTTTGCGTTTGCTCCGGTAGATGTTTACACATTGGCTTTTATCGCCCCGGCCGTTGTATTGTATTTCTGGCGAAAATCTTCTCCCGGCAGTGCTTTTTGGCAAGGTTTTTTATTCGGCCTCGGATTATTCGGCATTGGCGCCTCTTGGGTTTATATCAGCATCCATCAATTCGGTGGCGCATCTCCTTGGATTTCTGCATTGATCACCTTCGCCATGATTGCAGTATTGTCACTGTTTTATGCAGTGCAAGGTTATATTCTCGTGCGCGTGTTTGGCCAGAGAAATCCTGTTGCCTTTTGTTTGTTGGCTTTTCCAGCCACCTGGATTATTGCGGAATGGGGACGCAGTTTATTACTGAATGGTTTTCCTTGGTTATATTTAGGCTACAGCCAAGCTGACACCTGGCTGCGAGGATTTGCGCCTTATTTCGGCGTTTACGGCGTGTCCTTTGCCGTCGCCGTGATCAGCGGCTGTTTGGTATTGATTGGCGTGCGCCGCAATTCAGGCCGCGAAAAAGTATGGGGTGTATCCATATTAATTTTAACTGGATTAATGGGTTGGTTACTGATTAAACCCACTTGGACTAAGCCCATCAGTAATGCTATGCGCGTGAGTTTGGTGCAAGCGAACGTTGCCCAATCTTTAAAATGGCAACCTGAAGCATTAATTAACATTATAAAAACCTATCAAACGCTCACCCAACCCATTTGGCAAAACGGATTGATTATCTGGCCTGAAGCTGCAATGCCGGCTTTTGCCTATCAAGTTGAACCTGCTTTAGATTCGCTCAATCAACAAGCGGCAGAAAATCACAGCACTTTGTTATTGGGCGTATTATTAGGCAATCCGACCGGTCAATACTACAATGGTTTAATCTTATTAGGGCAAGATCGCGGCAGTTACCGGAAGCGCCATTTAGTGCCTTTTGGTGAATACATTCCATTACCCAAAGCTTTTTCTTTCTTGCTGCATTATTGGAACATCCCCATGTCCAGCTTTTCAGCCGGCAAAAATAAACAAGATAATTTGCTTGTTTCCGGCTATTCCATTGCTCCGTTTATTTGCTACGAAATTGCTTACCCCAGTGAAGTTTTGCGTTATCTCGATAATAAATCCGTGATTATTAACATCAGCGATGACAGCTGGTTTGGAAAATCCATGGCCTCAGCACAACAAATGGAAATGGCGCGCATGCGCTCGATAGAAACCGGCCGATTTGCCTTATTAGCCGGCAACACTGGCGTAACCGCCATTATCAACCCAGCCGGAAAAGTCATCGCCAGCTTGCCCCTACACGTGCAAGCCGTCCTGACCGGCGAATTTAAAATGATGACCGGCAAAACCCCCTTAATGCACTGGCATTATTATCCCCTGATCGGATTAACAATCATCGCCTTAGTCATTGCATTTTTCTAATTATTCCATGATCTGTGGCGATAATGGTTGAATCGTAAATTGGATAATTTGTTCTCGTTTTTTTGAGATTTCTGCACATTGACACCGCCGACCCGAAATTTTTTTACCTTTCTTTTTTCCGAGGCATTGACTTTTACACAGAGTCTTATAAATGGAAATTTTTCATTTTTAGCCAGATTTTAAAAATTCGTAATAATTTTTCAGCTTGAATAATACAATTTTTCACGATACTTTCGGGGATAATATCACCCGAATAGTCAGCAGCATTCCGTTGTTTACGCATTACATCCAGCAGAATCACAGTATTCATTATCTATTTCAAGAGTTTTTGATAACGATTGAATCATTGTTTGATGATGACCCGGTTTACTCGTTAAGGTTCGATAACCGTTTACTTGTAATGCGGCATTAGCTATTTGCATGATTGCCTTATAGGCCGCATCAAAACGATTTTCGGTACTCACATTTGCAATTTATTTTAGAATCTGCAATATTTCTTTCTGCTGCTACAATCAGTCTTTTTATTGCATCATTATTTATCTGAATTTTTTCAAGGCTTATTTCAATAAGGTTACTTAATGTCATTGTCTGCTCCTATAATAAAAAGCTTTGGGCTATTGAGTATCTCCTGAATAAAAGGCTCCTTCTTATTTAGTAATTTTTTCCATTCGGCCTTTTGGTATACTTTCGGATTAATTTCGCGTCTAATGATAGCTTGTGCAGGATATAGGAATTTAACAACCTCGGCAAATTTAATCTCTCCAATGATCATCACATCAACATCACTATGTATGCTCTCTGTGCCGCGCGCTACAGAACCAAAAACAAAAGCTGCTACAATTTTTTTTGTTAGCGGCGCCAGTGCATTTGACAAAACATCCACTAAGCCAGAAGTTTTTCGCAAAATACTTGCAAGCTCCTCAAATATGGGAAAGTTAGTGTTGGCCTGATAATACACCTGATTGCCACTCACTTCCCGTAACAAAACATGAGCTTTTGCAAGCTTTGCTAATTCTCGGTGAAGGCTTCCAGCAGCAGTATTGGTTAGACGAGCAATCTCACGGACATGGTAATGGACCTCCGGATGTAGTAATAATAATCCTAAAATTTTTTTGCGATATTCTGGGAATAAAAAAGAAGTAGTAAATGCCATCAACGTCTGCTTGTGTAGCCAAATATGCTTCAATTGTAGCTTAAAAGGCTTCAAAGATCAAGCGTACTTTAGGGCATTATTGTTGTGGAGCGAAAAACTGTTAAGCGCTAAAAATGTAGAAGAAATATTTATCGATTAGCGGTGTCACTGATGACATGATCTTTTTTATCGCATCTTGAAAGTGGGGTTTGACTGCTGAGGCCTCTGTTCTACATTCAAGGATTGTTTAATGCTTTCAGTGTGCGGGGATGTATTTAGTTTGAAGCGGGATTCTTTAATGATGGTTTTAGTTCCAGCTTTAATCTTTTCTTGCATCGGACTGACTGGAATACCGGTATAATCCATAATAAATTGTGAGGCAAAAGCCAATGTGCCTTGAGTGGTCTTGGGTTCCCAACTTTGGGACAGAAAATTGCTATTGACTCTGGATTCTTGAACCACATGCGTGGCTACACCAAAATGCTGATTAAATTCCTGGATTAAATTTTGCAAATCGGCAGTTATTTTATTGGCTTCAAAAAATCGTTTAAAAATTTCATGGTTGAAATACAAAGCTCCATCTTCCAGATACTGTAAGGGAGATTCTTTGGTATTGATTTGCAGATTGCCGTTGGCTAGATTGTCCTGCAACCAATTATAAAATTGATCAACTAGTTTCAAATCTTTGACCAAAGGCAAATCGATATGCGCTTGTTGCAGATTTTTTACCAAAGCGACCAAATCTTCATCCTTTATTAAAGCAACGGCGCGTTGAATTTTCCGGCCATCTTGACGTTGTTCACCGCGTAGCGATTCCAACCAATCAATAAACAATTCCATATCACTGCTTAACCACAAGAACCCTTCACGAGGAATTAATTGCCGCGCAATAATCGCCGCACTTTCGTGATTCAAAGCCTGATAAGCAGACTTATTATATGGATACATTTTGTAATATTCTGCACCCTGCTCCAGCAAATTATTCCGGTAAGGATGCCATTCTTTTTGATACAAACCTTTTTCATCACAAATCACAACACGCTGTTGACTCACAGCTTTGGCGACATCGTAAAATAAACTGGCGGTAAAAATAGCGTATACCGTTAATGAATCATGCTTTTCCGCATTGGCCTGCGCTTCCTGACAAAATTGTTTTATGCTCAACACAGCTCGCGCCAAACCTAGATTTAACAATCCCCCTAAAGGCGTGCTCGACTCTTCGGGAATCATCTGCACAAATTCGGCATATTGATTGATCGTATAACGGTAAATCGCTTTAAATCGAGTTTCATCCAGTTGGCAAAGCGGCGCAATCTCTTGAATAATATTTTGATGGCGAGTGCTGCCCAGAAGCTTGCTGCTCGGAAAGACCGGTAAAACTTGCCCTATTTGGTATGATTTATTTTGCATACTTTTCTGTAAGTGGTTGATTGTACTACTTAACATGGCATCTCCATCCCAGGAAAAAACCTATGGTAGCTTATTTAGGCCTATTATACCACAAGAATACAATATACAAAAACCCCGCTTTGGCTTTTTATCCTAAATTAATCAGTTGCCACCGTAGCGAGAAGACCTAGTGCGCTGAAGATTGAGGCTTTTTTGTGGATTTTTTCCTGAAGCCGTACTCATCCGTACGGTGAAGGAAAAAATTCACAAAAAATCCTCAAGATTCAGTGCAATAGGTCTTCGCAGTAGGGGGCAACTGATTAATTTAGGTTTATATGGGAGCGGCCCTAGCCATTGAAACAAAGGGTTTGTTAGGATTGGTTTTTGTACTTTATTCTTTGATTTGTATTAATAAATATCGTCCAGAGATATTGAAAAAGCATTTCCCCACGCATATTGGCTAATCATAGATGATGAACAAAATCCTGCCGGTAAACTTTGAATATTACCGATTGAGTGTTTCGTGACATACAGGTAATATTTTAGGATGATCAATCAACCTTACAATCACCTCGAAATAGAAGCTGAAGCTCAAAAATATTGGGAAAATCACCAAAGCTTTAGAGCCCATGAAAACTTAAATAAAGAAAAGTTTTACTGCCTCTCCATGTTGCCCTACCCCAGCGGCGATTTACATATGGGGCACGTACGCAACTATACCATTGGCGACGTCATCGGCCGGTATCAACGCATGCTGGGTAAAGAAGTTTTGCATCCGATTGGCTGGGACGCTTTTGGCCTGCCGGCAGAAAACGCAGCTATGTCGCGACATTTACCGCCAGTTGAATGGACACAAAAAAATATCCACAACATGCGTCAACAATTTAAAGCACTAGGATTAAGCTTCGATTGGCAAAGAGAAATCAGCACCTGTGAACCCAGTTATTACCGATGGGAGCAGTGGCTTTTTGTACGTTTATATAAAAAAGGCTTGATGTACAAAAAAAACGCCGTGGTCAATTGGGACCCAGTCGATCAAACCGTTTTGGCCAATGAACAAGTGGTGGAGGGTAAAGGCTGGCGGTCCGGCGCGCCGATTGAACGCAAAGAGATGCCACAGTGGTTTTTTAAAATTACCGCGCTGGCGGATGAGTTGTTAAATAGTCTGGATACACTGACCGAATGGCCCGTGCAAGTACGCACCATGCAAAAAAACTGGATCTGGCCGCTCGGAAGGGGTAAATCTAGAATTTAAACTGGCCCAAAGTAAAAAAACTATACGCGTTTTCACCACGCGTCCGGATACGCTGATGGGCGTTACGTTTTTAGCGATTGCACCGGACCATCCATTAGCGGTTGAAACCGCCAAACACAATGCAGAATTGGCAAACTTTATCGATATGTGCCGCCACACTAAAGTTGCCGAAGCCGATTTAGCCACGCAGCCTAAAAAAGCCTTTCCATTACCCATCATGGCGATTCATCCGCTGACGCAAGAAAAATTACCCGTGTGGGTCACTAATTTCGTGCTCATGGAATATGGCCAAGGCGCTATCATGGCGGTCCCTGCGCATGACGCTCGCGATTTTGAAGTTGCTAAACAATATCAATTACCCATTAAACCCGTTATCCATCCATCAACCGAATGGGATTTTAACAACGCCGCTTACACCGGCGCGGGCGTTTTATTTGATTCCGGTGTTTTTAATGGTTTAAATAATGAAACAGCCAAAAGCAAAATTACTGAATATTTAGTTGAACAACAACTCGGTGAAAAACAAATTAATTATCGCTTGCGTGATTGGGGCATCTCGCGCCAACGCTATTGGGGAACACCCATTCCGATTGTGTATTGTAAAAAATGCGGCGCGTGCCTGTGCCTGAAAAAGAATTACCCGTGGTTTTACCGTTAGATTTGATTCCTGACGGACGCTTCACCGCTAACCACTTCAGAAAAATTTTATAAAACCAACTGCCCACAATGCCAAGGTCCCGCGCGCCGCGAAACCGACACCATGGACACGTTTATGGAATCTTCCTGGTATTACGCGCGCTATTGCAGTTATGATCAACATAATGCCATGTTGGACGATCGCGCCAAATACTGGACGCCGGTCGATCAATATATCGGCGGCATCGAGCACGCTATTTTACATCTTTTGTATGCCCGCTTTATGCATAAAATTCTGCGCGACGAAGGCCTGGTTAATTCCGACGAGCCTTTTAAGGCCTTGCTCACCCAGGGCATGGTGTTAAAAGACGGTAGCAAAATGTCTAAATCTAAAGGCAATATTGTTGCGCCACAAGCATTAATCCAGAAATATGGCGCAGATACCGTTAGATTATTTATTATTTTTGCTTCCCCTCCAGAACAGGATTTAGAATGGTCCGATTCAGGTGTTGAAGGCGCTTATCGTTTTCTAAAAAAATTATGGTCTTTTGCGGCGGAAATTAAACACATTTTACTTGAACCGCGCCAACGCCTAAAGACATTCCCGCGCAAAGCTCTGAATTGGTCCAAATTAAAAGAATTTTTTTTACAAGCCCAGCAAGATTTTGAACGACTGCAATTTAATACGGTGGTTTCCGCAGCGATGAAAATTTTTAATCAACTGAGTGTTGTGCAAATTACGCCAGCGAATGCCTTCACCTTAAAAGAAGGTATGAGTATTTTATTGCGATTATTAGCGCCGATTACGCCGCATATCATCCATCGCTTATGGCGCGAATGTGGCTATGGCGACAATATCATGACGGCATCCTGGCCAAAAATAAATCTTGACGAATTAATCCAAGATAAAATTGAATGGGTTATCCAAATTAATGGAAAATTGCGCGGAAAAATGGTGCTCGACAGCCAAGAAAGCGAAGAGCATATTAAAAAACTTGTTTTACAAGATAGTAATATTCAAAAACATCTCAAACAAAAAATTATTAAAAAAATTATTATCGTCCCCAAGAAATTAATCAACATTGTAATATGAAAAAAACCTATTTAACTTTTATTTTTTTGAGCGTAATCACGGTTCTATTGGCAGGATCACACGCAAGGTTGGCATTTACGCAGCGCTGAAACCGTGCCGCCCCAATTAAGTGTCATTTATTTAGATCCCTCTACGGCGCCACGGCCGCTTTATCACCGAATTAACCCATCAACTGCAATCGATGGGCATTACCTTAACGCCTCTGCCCCAAAACGCCTCGCTGATTTTGCGCATTTATCAATATACTTTTCAACACAATAATCCGGCCATGTCCACCACCAATGTCGGCATCACTTACACCTTTACGATAAGCTTTATGATTGAGATCATTGATAACGCTAATCACGTTATTGTGCCCCCATACTTTATTAACACATCCCGGGATATTACCGTAAATACCAACCAAATTTTCACCATTAATTCTTCTACATTATTTCAACATGAATTACAAAGAGACGCCGTGAATTTGGTTTATTATTGGCTCACCAATGACAATACGCGACATTCATTGGCGTCTTATCAGGAAAAGAAAAATGCAACTCAGTCTCAAGCAATTGCCCATACATCTTAAAAACACCTTGGCGCCCATTTATTTAATCACCGGCGACGTTTTATTATTGCGCCAAGAGGCCAAAGACGCTATTCGCCAAGCGGCGCAGCGCGCTGGTTTTGTGCATTATCAACGCTTTGATGTAGAAGCCCAATTTGATTGGCAGCGCTTAGCCTATACCGCAAATCACTTTTCATTATTCGACGAAAAAATTTTTATCGAAATTTCCAACCCCGAAGGTAAATTTGATGATGAAGCCAGCAAAGTCATTTGCGCTTATTGTGAAAATCCGCCTGAAGATAAAATCTTATTGCTCAACTGCCCCAAGTTAACCGGGCCGCAACAAAAAACCCGCTGGTTTAAAGCGCTGCAAGAAAAAGCTATTGTTTTAACCATTTGGCCGATTAAAATCCATGAATTTCCGGCCTGGTTAATGGAGCGTCTAAAACAAGCCAATTTTACCGCAGATAAAGACGCACTGACTTATTTAGCGGAATCCACTCAAGGCAATCTGTTGGCCAGTCAACAAGCCATTACCAAATTGCAGCTATTGTTTCCTGAAAAGAAGACCATTGGACTTCAGGAAATGAGCATGGCCATTAACGACAATGCACAATTTGATATTTTTGAACTCAGCCGTTGTTGTCTGCAAGGCCAACCGCGTGAAGTATTACGCATATTCGCGCATTTAGCGGTGGAAGCCGAACCGACTTTAGTGTTATGGTTGCTGGCGCGCGATTGTCGCAGTTTATTGACCATGTTTTATCAATTACAACAAGGACAATCGATGGCGCAGGTATTAAGTTCGCAATGGGATACGCATAAACCGCTCTATCAACAAGCACTAAACCGGCAGAATATGAAGACATTAGAAACACTGTTAAAGAAATGCAGCCGCGCCGATCAAATCATCAAAGGCGTGTTACCCGGCGACGCCTGGCAGACCTTAACCGATATCAGCTTAGAATTAGCAAAATGAAAGGGATATTTGGCGGAACGTTTGATCCTGTGCATTGCGGTCACTTGGAAATCGCAGAATATTTATTTACGCAACTACCTTTTAAAGCAATGCATTTTATTCCTTGTTTTTTACCACCGCATCGTCAAACACCAATTGCTAGCCCTCTGCATCGCCTAGCCATGTTAAAAATCGCCATCGATTCGCATCCAGAATGGATGGTTGACGAAATCGATTTTAAACGACCAGGGCCTTCTTACATGGTGGACACGCTGCATTTATTACGCCAAGCGGAACCCGATACAAAGTGGGTTTTAATTTTAGGCATGGATGCTTATGCAAAATTGCCTACCTGGCATCAAGGACAGGAAATCTTGCAGCTCTGTCATCTATTGGTAGTGAATCGTCCCGGGGTTGAAACACCTCGAGAACCCTGGTTTCTAGAGTTATCGAATAAACACGAAATTTTCTCAGCCGATTATTTACAAACCCACAAGGCCGGCGGGATTTTGTTTTATCACGTCCCCCCCTCCCAGGTTTCAGGAACAGCGATCCGTTATCAAATTAAACACTACCATCAAAGCATCTGGTTGCCCCCGAAAGTTTTTGAATATATCGAAGCTAACGGCTTGTACTCAGGCCCTACGTAGCATACTGACTAGGGTCTGTTTACAATTCGCTAGGCCTTCGCTGAAAGCGTTGATTTTCGAGCACCGCAGCGCAGTTTACATGCCAGTAAATGAGCAGCTTCGCTCCGAAAATCAACGCTTTATGCCCGGCATAGTAGAATTGTAAACAGACCCTAATCGCTTGTTTTAACGTACTGCAAGCAGACCCTTGCGAAAAAAATTATTCTTAGGTATTCTATCTACCCTACTGTGAGGACATAATTTATGCAGAAGAACATTCATCCGAATTACCACGAAGTGACATTTACCTGTAACTGCGGGCATCAGTTCAAAGTTTTCTCGACTGTGGCGCAGGACGAGGTTCATTTAGATATTTGTTCTCATTGCCACCCTTTTTATACCGGTCAGCAAAAAATGATCGATACCGGTGGACGCGTTGAACGCTTCCGTAAACGTTATGCAAAATCTGAGAAAAAGACGGCTTAAAACGCTGACATAGCTTTAACAAATTCATCTAAGCTTTTGTTTTCACCCAGGATTCTGCGCCAAGCTTTCGCCCCGCGCTCGCCCTGATAAAGGCCCATTAAATGCCGTGACATTTTCCAAAATGGGACGCCGGCAGCGCATTGTTGTTCGGCATAGACGAGATATTGTTTTACGATTTCTGCTTTATTAGCCGCCGGGTTTAAAAAAAATGGATTGGCGTAAGCTTCGCGGCCAATCATCACGCCATCCACCTGCTGCCAGTGCCGCTCAATATCTGCAAAAGATTTAATACCCCCATTGATAATGATCTCTAACTGCGGAAAATCTTTTTTCAGTTGATAAACGGTATCGTAACAGAGTGGCGGAACGGAACGATTTTGCTGCGGACTTAATCCTTTCAACCAAGCCTTACGTGCGTGAATAATAAAAGTTTTGCATCCCGCGGCTGCCACCTGGCTGACAAAAAAGTGTAAGTGTTCATAACGATCTAAATCATCTACCCCAATTCTGGTTTTTATAGTAATGGGAATAGCTGTGGCTTTTTTCATCGCGCTAACAATTTCCGCAACCAAGGACGGAGATTTCATCAAACAAGCGCCGAATTGACCGTGTTGTACGCGATCGCTGGGGCAACCCACGTTTAAATTAATTTCATCGTAATGATATTCTTCAGCCCATCGCGCACATTCTGCAAGGTCAGCCGGATTAGCGCCACCGAGCTGTAAAGCAACGGGATGTTCCTCTGGCGAATAAGCCAACTGATAACGGCAATTACCATAAATCAACGCATTAGCCGTAACCATCTCAGTATAGAGGAAGGTTCTCTGGGTAATCAGACGAATAAAGTAGCGAAAATGCCGATCCGTGTAGGCCATCATCGGGGCCAAACATAACCGGTGATTCTGTTCTTCTAACATGGTAAATATTTTACCAGCAATTCCCCTTTACAGAAATTGCTTTCAAACCCGGAGTCACATCAGCTGAAGTTTGAAGTCTCGTGGGTAGTAGGACTTCTTAATCTTCCTTCGGACCCTGCTTGACTGATTAAACTGACCTTTGATTCTTCCTTTTGCTCGATTTGTGCACCTGCATTGGGATTACTTCCTGGCCATAGACGAAACCTCAAAGATTGGCCCACTACATCAACAACCTCTCTCCTAAAGTCAGGGTTTTGATATACTCGCCACATCAATCCTCCACAGAAAAGAAAAAAAGCAGTTACCGTAGCACCTAATTTAACCATCCCCCACACAGCTGCCTTTTCACATTGATCTGTAAGACTTTCAAACTTACCGGTCTGAAAGAAATAATTATTTTTTACTCTTTGCAAAAAAACTGAATTATTATTGGGAGGATATTTTGAAGTCATTCCTAAACCATAACATTTTAGTTGATTTGGCTTAACGATAGGATCGTAAACCTCCATAGGTATTTCTTCGAAAACGGTGTATTCATAAAACTGATCGACTTCTGCGCCGGTACCATTAAATTTACCATTTTGTATAGCGATAGTTTCATTACTGATTGTGTCAACAAATTCTTCTCCCCAGACTGAAACGGGACTAAAAGGCAAGTTACAGTCAGAGGGAGTATTCACTTTCACAACGTATGTGTTGTTATCATCTGCGGGGTCAAGGGAACCAATCCCAAAAAAGATGGGAGTACTACAGGAACCCCCTCTACTTCCCATAACATATACTGGATTCTGTATTATATTTCCTAGAAAAAAAACAATTTTTATAATGCTTCTCATAACCTATTTCCTTTTTATTTCTTACCCTTCAATATTGAACCTATCAGAAATCTTAACTCTAAGTCAAATTAAAAATTTGACTTAATTCACTAAACAGGGAAAACTATGGACAAGTTTAATAATCAAAGGATAATTTATGAACATAGTCATCGCCTTGATTTGTACTTTAATTGCCGGTGTTGCTAACGGTTCTTTTGCCCTCCCGACTAAAAACATTAAACAATGGAATTTTGAAAATCTTTGGTTAAATTATGCGATTTGGTCGTTTTTGATCATTCCTTGGGTCATTATTTATATCCTTGCACCGGGCGTCGGTTCGGTTTATTCCCAAGTTCCAGCTCATTATATTTGGATTTTGGTTATCGGCGGTATTTTATTCGGGGTTGGCCAAATATGTTTTGCCGAAGCACTCAAAATGATTGGTCTAGGTTTAGGCTTTGTCATTAATATCGGTTTGGGTACCGGCTTGGGATTTTTTCTTCCGCTGGTCATTTTCAACACCAATAAACTTTTCACGGTATTCGGTTTAGTGACCATTATTGGTATTATTCTGATTATTGCAGGCTTAATAGTGTCTTACAAAGCTGGCAAAGAGCGAGATACTTACGTCAAGCAAACTCAATCGCAAGCCTCAACGGGCCAATATCATATCGGTGTTATCCTGGCGGTAATCGCGGGTTTATTTTCCGCCGGTCAAAATTTTACTTTTGCAGCCACCAGTGAAATGCAAAAAATTGCTTTAAATGCAGGCACGAATGAACTGGCTTCCGCCATGATTATTTGGCCGATCTTTTTGGTTTTCACTTTTATACCTTATGCCATCTATATGCTTTGGCTGCATAAAAAGAACCATTCAGGTAAAAATTATATTGGATCGCGCACACCACTCAACATTGCTTTAGCCTTTTTCATGGGTTTATTTTGGTTTTGCTCCTTAGTTTTGTATAGCGAAGCTTCCTTATTGATTGGTAAATTAGGGCCGGTAGTAGCATGGCCGTTGTTTATGGTGTTGATTATCTTAACCTCTAATTTTTGGGGTTGGCGTCACAAAGAATGGACCTTATGCAGCGTCGCTATTCAGCGCAAAGCATTAACCTCCATCATCTTGCTCATTATCGCCGTTATTGCCTTGGCTTACAGTGCAACTTTATCGGGTTAATCCAAAGAGGAAAAATATATGAAACAATTTATTGGTATTGAGGGTGGCGGAACTAAATTTATTTGTGCTTACGGTTCTGGCCCGAATGATTTAAAAGAACGCACTCAAATTAAAACCGAAACACCGGAAATTACCCTGCGTAATGTGATCGATTACATCAAGTCTGTACAGAAAAAAGTAAAGATTGAGGCGATCGGCGCTTCGATTTTTGGCCCATTGGATTTAGATTTGCAATCTCCAACCTATGGCTGTATCACCACCACGCCTAAACACAGTTGGATTAACTTCAATTTTGTCGGCGCGCTAAAAAAAGAATTTAATCTTCCGATTGGCTTTGATACTGACGTGAATGGTGCGGCGATCAGCGAATATCGTTGGGGCGCTGCGCAAGGCCTAAGTGACTTTTTGTATTTAACTGTCGGCACCGGCATCGGCGGTGGTTTGATGGTGAATCACAAATTGGTGCATGGCGCGATGCATCCAGAAATGGGGCATATTTTAATTCCGCAAGATAAATCCGTTGATCCCTTTTCTGGCGTTTGTGATTATCATGGCAACTGCTTGGAAGGCTTGGCTTCAGGCCCTTCACTGAAAGAACGTTATAAAGTGAAATCCGCTTTGGACCTTCCTGAAGATCACAAGGCTTGGGATATTGAAGCCAATTATTTGGGCGTGGCGCTAGCGAATTTCACCATGATTCTTTCGCCGAAACGGATTATTATCGGCGGCGGCGTAATGCGCCAAGATCACTTATTACCCAAAATCCGCCAAAAAATGTTGAGAAATTTAGGTGGCTACATTCAAAATGCCACTGTCGTAAAAAACATCGATACTTATGTGGTTAAACCCGGTCTAGAAGAAAACGCCGGTGTTTGCGGCGCCATCGCCTTAGCTGAGTTAGCCTTGTCTGAAGCCAAAGGCGTTGCCCATGTCTAATAATGAAGTGGGTAAAATTTATGAACGTCCGTGGGGTAGTTATCAAACCCTGCGGATGGGCGACAACCACCAAGTTAAAATTTTAACCATCAATCCCGGCGGCCGGTTATCTTTGCAGAAACACTTTCACCGCGCCGAACATTGGGTAGTGGTAGCCGGCGAACCGACCCTGACTGTCAATGACGACAGAAAAGTTTACAAAGTAAACGACAGCATTTACATTCCCAAAGAAGCCGTGCACCGCATTGAAAATCTAGGCAACCTCGCCTGCCAAATCATCGAAGTACAAGTCGGCGATTACCTCGGCGAAGACGATATCGTCCGTCTGGAAGATGTCTACGGACGAGTTAAGAAATAAAATCTCACTGCCTCTGCGATTAGCTTTTGCCCTCGTTATCAAACTTTAATGTTAAATTTCTACGGTAATGAATAAAACATCTGTTAATTTATTGAATTAGTAAAGAATAATGAACCAAGAAAAAAAATATAGAAAATAATCGTTCAATCTTCCCGCGTTAACTTTATATTTGCCGCCTGTTACTCTCAATTCCATAGTGAAAATATAGAACAATCCCGAAGATTCTGATTTTCTAAAATATTTAACTCCCACAGCGACAATTTATACATTGGCTATTCTCACTTAATGAATTGAAGTTATACAGAAAATTCCAGCTTTGATCATAAGGCGTGATCCTAATCATAAAACAACGATCATTGCCGGCTTTATTTCGTGCACTCCATAACCGAAATCAGAGCGCCTTAAAAATTTTGCTATAATCCTAAGTTAAGCTAACTATCACGAGAGATATGTAATATTTTAGATGCCGCGTTACTTGCAATTGTACTTGTTACAAATAACAAATTAGCTTATAACCAAGCTACTCAATTATGAAATGGTCGCTAAAAAATTAAAAAAAACATATTGATATTCACCGGAGCATTTTATTGCAATTTGCTGAAGTACATCTATCCTATTTCAATGAATTGATGAAGATTGTCCAAACATTAAAGATAACTATAATTTTAATTGCACATCCCGTTATCTACGCACACCGTTGATGCTGTCGCCCATGAAAAGGTTGAAATATTCAAAGAATTCGCAAAAAGCTTACTCGAAGCTAAAGCTGATCCATATCTTATAGATATAAAACTTAACGCTCTGTTACACGCACTGCTTCATGTATGACAAAAAACGCATCATGTTTTGTTAAAGCTTATGATGAAAAAATTATTAACCAACCACAAGAAATAAATGCGCTACACATGCATTAATGCTGCGTCCTGAACCTGAACTCTATAATCTATTATCAAAAAAAAGATGATGTGAATGCAGAAATAAGTGGCGAAAATACTTAGTCCTTAAAACCAAGAATCTCCAATTGATTGATTTGTTAATTACTGATTGTAACCTCAAAGTTATTCCAAGCTATTTGATAATGCCATTGTTTATTGTGTTCCCGAAACCTTAAAAAAATTATAAGCTTATTGATGTCAATAAATTTGAGCAGAACAGATAAAAAAAAATCTGAATAATTTATATACTGTAGCGATCACAAACAACAAAATGAACATTTTAAAGTCCTGTGAAGCCGCGCTTTATTCTAGATCATCCCGATTGGCTGATGTTATCCCATGGCTTTGTAATGATAATAAACTAAATTGATAGAGTGGCTTTTAAATAATCATCCAGAAAAATCTACATTCGATATGCTATCAGAAGGTTTTAGATCAGTTGTCGAAACTCAAGATAAAAAACTTGTTTCAAGTTATTATAAAATATGTAGCCGAGGCTCAGTAAACTCTTCGAAGACGTAAGTGAGTCATTCTTATATAAGTTGTGTACTTGGTTAGCTTTGTGTTGCATAAGCAATAATTTGTTCACTCTCGCTCCTTTTTCCAACCTAGCTTAAAAAAAATATTAAAATCAAGATTTTTTTCCGATCGCTCTTTAGAGTATTGTCTGGTTGCCGCAGCCATGATTGATAAAGAATTACTGACTGAAATTTATTTGACTAATGAATTGCAATTAACAGCAGCGGATAAGGAAGTCATATGGAAAAGGTGGAAGAATGGAGTCAATCGCAATCTGCCTACGGTGCTGTAGTTGCAATCAAAACGAACCGTTTCCGACAACTAGCCGTGTTCAATTCGTTCCCACCTACACGTCTTTTTCATTTTTTACTAACTACAAGGGATTATCCCATGCCGAAACTGTAAAAATTCTGGAAAGTAAGATGTTAAGTTTAGAAAGCAATTCTGGTGCTCTGGTAGAATCGACATCGTCCACCTCCTTATTCATAAACAAACCCATCACATGGGCTAATGGAATATTAAATTATCATCACCTCAGCATAATTCCAATGACGGTTCCATGAGCTACCTATTGATACCAGAATCTTTGATGGAAAATAAAGATGCCAAAAATTTATTAATCTATAGACTGATTCCACTTTAATCCTAAAAATGGTTTAAAACCTTTGAAAGGGGAATTTCCGGTAAGGGGTGTTTTGTCAATTGAACCATAGCAATTTCAATTTTTCGGCTTATATTACCCATGAAATTACTAAGCCAGGTACTAAAAATCGGGTTTTATGTGTAAAACTGGCGGCTGATGAGACCACTATGAGTGGAACATTATATGTTGCGGTTTATTTTCTAGAGAATGGACTCCACAATGCCAAGACAAGAATAATATACCAAAAATAGTAAACGTCATTATTTCGCAACCAACCGTCATTTCTGAACGCACTACTTCTGAAAGTCACCAGCATAACACCGGCAGCTGAGAGACAGCTTTCCGGCAAGGCGCCTCCTTTGCGCGATATCTCGAAAAGGCGCCCAACCCCCGGAAATAAAAACTATGTGGCTGGCATACAACACTTCCACATTGCAGCAGAAATGTATAAAAATGACCAGTCAAGCAAAACTTAAGGCTAATTGGAAGGGCGAAGTCCACGGGATCTAGAAAATTGGCCATTTTTCCTTAAGTCAACGCCTGAGTGGACCTGGAATGACAAACTCACAATTTTACATTATCCTAAATTAATCAGTTGCCACCGTAGCGAGAAGACCTAGTGCGCTGAAGATTGAGGCTTTTTTGTGAATTTTTTCCTGAAGCCGTACTCATCCGTACGGTGAAGGAAAAAATTCACAAAAAATCCTCAAGATTCAGTGCAATAGGTCTTCGCAGTAGGTGGCAACTTAGTAATTTTACGTTCTAGCATTTTCGTTCTTTTTGTGTTAGTCTGACCCTGTTTTGATTTTTTAATATTTAACTTAATGAGGGATTATTTATGCACGATGTTATGTCTTCTGTTTTTGTTTTCTAATTGTTCTTTCACTGTAAATGTTTCGAATATAAATCTTGTTAAAAAAAAATTCTAAAGGAGAATATTTATGAGGGCTTTAAGCATTCTAGCTACAATTATTTCATATACACAACGTAACGCCTTTCCAAATGAGACAGCCACCTCAATTCAAATTAAAGGCCCTGACCTAGCCGCACCTGAAGGTCCATCTGCCTGGTTGAACTCCACCTGGGCCGATGCCGACAAGTCTGCATCAGAATCCCAATTCATTTCTTTTTCCACTAATTCAACCAATACCACCAATTCAACCAACACTACTAATTCTACCGATTCTGGATTTTCTTGGGGCCAATATCCGCGAGATGACGTCCCTTTAGATTTCAAAGTTGTTGCGGGCCTCAGTGGCATAGCGCTTGGTCTTTTTGAAGTTGGTGTAGGCTTGGTTCTGTTAGCCAAAAACTATAAAAAATTTACCGTTGGAGGGATGGCAGGTAAAAATGGTGTGCCCACATTGATGATTAATCTCGGCTCTGCATTAATAGGTTACGGCCTTTATGTGTCCGAATCTTTATTGGATAATCAAATGTTATTAGTAGTACCTTTGGGCACCCAAATTCTATCAATGACTTTACAAGAAATTTTAATCGTCTCTAAACCAACAGGGGAAACACAAACATATAGAAGTGAGATGCGTCGAGTTTCTCACAGCGTTTCTAGTGAGGAAATAAAGAACAAACAAAGAGAGAGAAAATATGAACTGGTGACTAGTAGTAGTAGCAGCAGCAGCAGCAGCAGTAGTAGTAGTAGTAACAGTAGCAGTAGCAGCAGTAGTAGTAGTGACATAGATTCATTGCTACATTCTCTAAATAATCGTACTGCAACGATTCAATATCTCAGTAATCCTTACGCTAATCAAATGATAAAGAAATTCATTTTTGGATCATGGGCTATTGAAGTATTGGGAGGAGCTGGCGGATGGCTTGGAATCTATTTTACTCATAAAGATGAAAGCAACCCTGCACTTACAGCTTCCGTCGAAACAGGCCTGGGTATTGCTGGAGCAAAAGCACTGGTTGCAATTGGTTTGAAATTCCTTGGTGAAGGTCATGCGGCTAAAGAAAAAACATACAAAGAAGATGATTATGTCAGTTTAGATTTTACTTAATGTTTTAATCATTTTATTTGCAGCAGTTTTTTTTTGAAACTGCTGCATTGCTTTTTCTTAATATTAATGATTCAGTGGCACTAAAGACCATAAAATAAATAACACCACCAAAAACGAAATTATCCAAACCGAAACCGCCGCGCGTTTATAACTTAAAATAGCGGTTAAACATCCCAAAACGATAATCCAAATTAAAATTATTTTCATTTTTCTGTTTGCAAAATCAAATTAGACATCACCGCCGCACCGACAACAATTGCCTGCTCATCAAAATCATAGCGAGAAGAGTGTAATGGTGCAGAAATATTTTTTTCGCGGTTGCCGCTGCCTAAAAAATAAAATGCGCCCGGACGATGTTGCAGATAATAGCAAAAATCTTCCGCCCATCCTTCGGGATCCGTATCAGTATCAACGTTATTAGGCCCCACCACAGCCAGAGCGGCTTGCGCCACTCGCCCTACGCCAAATTTTTCATTAACGACGGGATCGTAACCATCGATATAATTTAATTCCATGGTATATCCCATTTCCTCATAAGCCCGCAGACTGATTCCCAATAGTTTTTTAATTAATTGCCGATCGTTTTTATCAAAAGTTCTGATCGTCCCCCCCAAAAAAGCAGTATCCGGCACCACATTAAACACGTCACCGGCTTTAAATTGCGTGACACTGAACACTGCAGGATGCACTGGATTGATGCGCCTTGTCACAATGGATTGCCACTGCGTCACCAGTTGTGCACCGGCTATCACCGGATCCAATCCATCCTGCGGCCGCGCCGCATGACAACCGCGCCCACGAATCGTCAGTTCAAACACATCCGCCGCCGCCATCAACGCCCCCACCCGCGTACGCACTTTTCCAACCGGCGTCCCCGGATCATTGTGCAACCCATAAATCTCATCCACGCCTTGCAAACACCCTTTCTCAATCATCCCCGGAGCACCGCCCGGCGCTCTTTCCTCACTCGGTTGAAACACAAATCGTACATGACAAGGTAATTTTCCCTTATTTTCCGCCAAAAACCGCGCCGCCGTTAAAGCAATCGTCATATGTCCATCATGCCCACAAGCATGCATTTTATGGGGAATCGCAGATACAAATTCATGATTATTTTTTTCCTGAATCGGCAACGCATCCATATCCGCCCGCAAAGCAATTCTTTTCGCAGCATTTTCAACCGACAAATCCGCCGTAAACCCAAACTCCCAACAAGGTTTTATCTGATACCCCAACCCTTGCAGCACCTTCGCACAATAAGCACTGGTCTCATTTTCTTCATGACTTAATTCCGGATGACGATGCAAATGCCGCCGATGTTCAACACTCCACGGCAATAACATCTGAATTTGCTCAACTAGAGATGACATATTTTCACTCCCATTTACTTTTTTCTTGATGTATTATATTCATAAAAATTAAGTTTGTTATACTTTCGAATTTGAACCCATTTGCAGAGTGAATATTTCCCGCCGCTCGCCGACTTGCTAGCTAACGGGTGGCAGCGGAGATTTTTTTCGCGCACAGCGAAGCGAGCACGAAAAAATCGCAGCTGACAGGACCCGTGGAGAGGCTAACCCGCGAGTTGGCGGCGGCGGGAAATATTCACGGTGTATGGGATAAATTGAAAACTTGAAACACTTACGGAGTCCAATATGTCACAAAACAATCCAACAGATAAATGGCAAAAAATGGCCCAAGAAGCAAAAGACGCAGAAAAGAAATCTGCGCAAGATGAGCAAGACCAATCAAAAACCGAGCAAAAATCTGAAGAAGTTGAGGCATTAGATTTCCCTTCCCGCCAACAGTTGGAAGACCAGATCACCGCCGTCGAGCGTCAACGCGATGACTACAAACAACAAGCCTTACGCGCCCACGCCGAAATGCAAAATGCATTGGCCCGCTGTGAGCGCGACGTCAAAAACGCCCATAAATTTGGCGTTGAACAACTGATTAAATCATTAATCCCCGCCATCGATGCATTATTACGCGGTTTAGAGAACACCGAAACGAATGATCCCAAAACCCAACAAATCCGCAACGGCATGCAATTGACTTTAGATATGCTATACAAAGCACTGAAATCCGCCGGCCTAGAAATTATTGACCCCCAAGTAGGCGAGCCATTTGACCCTAAAAAACATGAAGCCATGGGGATGATGCCGTTACCCAATGCCGCCCACAACACCATTGCCAAGGTATTGGAAAAAGGCTACCAATTGCATGAGCGCGTACTAAAAGCCGCCATGGTCATGGTCGTCCCTTAGGGACCGTGCACTTGAAATTTTATCGTCCGCCCCCATTTGCAAGATATACAACAACCTATTGAAATGAGGACATTGGCATGAGCAAAAGAACCAGCAACAAAATTATCGGCATCGATTTAGGCACCACCAACTCCTGCGTCGCCATTATGGAGGGTGGAAAAGCCCGCGTGATTGAAAATTCTGAAGGCGGCCGCACTACCCCTTCGATTGTCGCCTACGACAAAGATGGCAATATTATGGTAGGCGCATCCGCTAAACGGCAAGCCGTCACCAATCCCGATCGCACCCTGTACGCCATTAAACGTCTGATTGGCCGAAAACTCAAAGATTCTGTCGTCCAAAAAGACATTAAAATGGTCCCCTATAAAATTGTGGAAGCCGAAAACGGCGATGCGTGGGTGGATGTTAACGGCCAAAAATTAGCACCACAACAAATTTCCGCGCAAGTGTTAATTAAAATGAAAAAAACCGCCGAAGATTATTTGGGCGAAGAAGTGACCCAAGCCGTGATTACCGTGCCGGCTTATTTCAATGATTCCCAACGCCAAGCCACCAAAGATGCAGGCCGTATTGCCGGCTTAGAAGTCAAACGTATCATCAACGAGCCGACCGCCGCAGCGCTCGCCTATGGTATGGACAAGAAAAAAGGCGACACCAAAATTGCCGTTTACGACCTAGGGGGTGGTACATTTGATATTTCGATCATTGAAATCGCCGAAGTCGATGGCGAACATCAATTTGAAGTATTAGCCACCAATGGCGACACCTTCTTAGGCGGTGAAGATTTTGATTTACGCTTAATCGAATACTTGGCCGATGAATTCAAAAAAGAAACCGGCATCGATTTACACAAAGATCCGTTGGCGTTACAACGTTTAAAAGAGGCCGCCGAAAAAGCCAAAATTGAGCTTTCTTCCGCACAACAAACCGATGTGAATTTGCCTTATATTACGGCAGACGCTTCCGGGCCTAAACATTTAAACATCCGTGTCACCCGTTCCAAATTGGAAGCCTTGGTGGAAGAATTAATTCAACGCACCATTGAACCGTGCAAAATTGCCATCAAAGATGCTGGATTAAAAGTATCTGAAATTAATGACGTGATTTTGGTGGGTGGACAAACCCGCATGCCTAAAGTGCAAGAAGTGGTGAAAAACTTATTTGGTAAAGAACCGCGTCACGATGTTAACCCCGACGAAGCCGTTGCAATTGGCGCTGCTATTCAAGGCGCCGTGTTGTCCGGCGAAGTGAAAGACGTATTGTTACTGGACGTTACTCCGCTTTCCTTGGGTATTGAAACCATGGGTGGTGTAATGACCAAGTTAATTGAAAAAAATACCACGATCCCCACCAAAACTTCGCAGGTATTCTCAACCGCCGAAGATGGACAAACTGCGGTTACCATCCATATTTTACAGGGTGAACGAGAACGTGCGTCAGACAACAAATCGTTGGGCCGTTTTGATTTAAGCGAAATACCAGCAGCGCCGCGCGGCACACCACAAATCGAAGTCACATTTGATATCGATGCCAATGGTATCTTACATGTTTCAGCGAAAAATAAAGCGACCGGCAAAGAGCAAAAGATGGTGATTAAAGCTTCTTCCGGGCTTTCCGATGAAGAAATCAAAAAAATGGTTAAAGATGCAGAAGCCAATAAAGAAGCGGATCGCCGTTTCCATGAATTGGTAGAATCACGTAATAAAGCCGACAGTATTGTCCATACCGCTTCCAAATTGCTGGCTGATTTTAAAGATAAGATCAGTGATGCGGACAAAACCAGCGTACAAAAAATTATGGACGACCTGAAAAATTTAATTAAAGGTGAAGACAAAGAACAAATTGACGCCAAAGCCAATGAATTGTCTGATCAAGTCAGCAAGTTGAGCGATCAAGTACAAAAAGCCGGCGGCGGCCCAACCGGCGGCGACGCAGGCGGAACTGGCGGTGGTGGTGAAGGCCCTTCTGCCGGTAAAGAAAATGTAGTGGATGCAGAATTCGAAGAAGTTAAAGATGATGAGAAAAAGAAACAAAGTTAGTGAAATTTACCTCTATGGCTGAAAAAGAAGATTATTATCATGTTTTAGGTGTTTCGCGTAACGCCACTGAAGAAGAAATTAAAGCGGCTTTTCGGCGTAAGGCCATGAAGTTTCATCCGGATCGCAATCCGAATGATGAATCGGCTAAAGCGCAGTTTCAAAACGTCAATGAAGCCTACAATATTTTGTCTGATAGCTCTAAACGCTCAGCCTATGACCAATTTGGCCACGCCGGTGTAGATCCTTCACAAGGCAGCGGCGGATTCGGCGGCTTTCAAGATGTCGGCGATATTTTTGGCGACATCTTCGGTGATATTTTCGGCGGCGGGCGAGGACGGCAGCGTAGTCAACGCGGATCCGATTTGATTTATGAATTGGCCTTGGATTTAGAAGAAGCCGTACGTGGTGTCAGCAAAACCATTAAAGTGCCAACGTTGACGGGTTGTGAAGAGTGTAAAGGCAGCGGCGCCAAAAAAGGCAGCAAACCCATCACTTGTAAAACCTGCCATGGCTCAGGCCAGGTGCGCTTACAACACGGTTTTATCGCCGTGCAACAAACTTGTTCTCATTGCGGCGGACAAGGCCAAGTCATTTCTGACCCATGCCCCCGTTGCCGCGGTCAAGGGCGGTTGCAAGAAGAAAAAAAATTATCGGTTAAAATTCCCGCCGGCGTTGACAATGGTGACCGTGTCCGCTTAGTGGGCGAAGGCGAAGCCGGCGCTCAAGGTGCATCACCGGGTGACTTGTATGTGCAAATTCGAGTTCGCGAACATCCTATTTTCAGCCGTCAAGGTAATGATCTCTATACCGAAGTACCGATTAGCTTTTTAGCCGCTGCGTTAGGTGGAGAAATCATCGTACCCACTTTAGATGGCCAAGCTGAATTACATATACCGACTGAAACGCAAAGTGGCAAACAGTTTCGTTTACGTGGGAAAGGCATTAAAGCCTTACGCAGTGGCTCAATCGGCGATTTAATTTGCCAAGTGACCGTGGAAACACCAGTGCATCTTAGCGCCCGTCAAAAAGAAATCCTCAAAGAATTTGAAGAAGAGCTTAAAAAAGACGGTAAAAACCACAGTCCCCGCGCCCAAAGCTGGTTCGACGCAGTAAAACGCTTTTTCCAATAAGCCTCTATTTGCGCTTTTGACCCTGATAATGAATTATTAATACATAAGTATCGCCGTGGTATTCTGCTACACAATTTGCCGCATGCAAATAAACAAGACACCTGGGAGGTACATCTATCTTGCCAGAGGAATCCCATCGAAAATAAAAGTCAAGATCTATATAGTTGCTAGAACCATGGACATGGTAACCCGTACCCACTACACCTCCGGGCGCACGATGTTCCCCTGTAAGGGTAAAGACTGGGGTGGTTGACTCAGGTTTTATTTCACGAGGGGGCTGACCATGAGGAGGGTGAATACTTGAATTACCCATTATAAAATCATACTGAGTACGATTGTCAAACTGGACTTTTATAGTGTCTGCATAGCTCGGCGCAGTAGCTAACATCCCCAATGAGAGACATATCAAAATTAATCTTTTTTTCATTTACTGCCTTCTTATTTTTGTAATTATTAACCAATAGCCATATAAAATTTTAGCAGATATATTGCCGACTCCATTGTCAAACGCGAATGGAAAGCTATGCAATCCAATCGTGAAGACACCATGACTTGGCAATTATTGAATCAAGTTGAAAAAATTTATCTACACTTTCAACCTCATTCCGTCACTGAAAATGATATTTATATGGAATCCCTAAAAAGATTATCTGACGCCAGAAATTACCGGCGCATGCGCATTTTTAGCGTCACCCGCCCGCATCCCGAACCCCTGTGGTGGATGCTCGGGGTGATGGGGTTTGTCGTGGTGGGTGTTTCCTATTTATTTGGTATGGAATACATGTGGTCACAAGCTATTTTAACCGGCATTTTAGCCTGCATGATCGCTTTTATTGTCGTCGTGATTGTGGTGATGGGGAAGCCTTATTCAGGTGCATTACCGATGATGAAACCCAAGCCTTTTGAGGATGCTTTGCATAAAATTTCAATTATCGGAAAAAACCAAGCAGAACAAGATAACCTGGGAACATCGCGTTCCTTTGATAATTCGGCTATGCTAAACTCATAAATTATGGGCAATTCCTTTCAAAAAATCATTCTCGTTGGACGTCCCGGCCTACCGCTTGTCTCACAAACGGTTACCTCGCTTTACCAATTCTTATTTGAGCGCAATTTTATCATCGCGGTGGAAAAAGAAACCGCGAAAATGTTCGATCCCATTATCAGCCTCAATATTTTGAATGCTGAGGATTTGGCCCAATATGATTTAATTATTGTAGTCGGCGGAGACGGCAGTTTTTTGCAGGCCGCACATTTAGCGTTGCCTTATAATCTTCCGGTATTGGGCATCAACCGCGGTCGCTTAGGTTTCCTAACTGATATTCATCCCAACGATTTGCACAGAGTCGATGAAGTGCTCGCCGGCCATTTCGATATGGAATCGCGATTTTTGCTTAATGCTCATCTTTATAAAGATACACAATTAGAATCCTACGCCCATGATCTGGCTTTAAACGATGTGGTGCTTTTACCAGGCGATGTCGCGCATATGATTTCATTTGAAATTTTTATCAATCAACAATTTGTTTGTCAGCATCGTGCGGACGGATTAATTATCGCCACTCCGACAGGTTCAACCGCTTATGCCTTATCCGGTGGCGGCCCCATTTTGCATCCAAAATTAGACGCATTAGTGTTGGTGCCGATGTTCCCCCACACTCTCAGCAGCCGTCCCATTGTCGTCACCGGAGACAGCGAAATTGAATTGCACATCGACTCCAACAATCCTTCTTCCGCGCACATCAGCTGCGACGGCCAAAGCCGCATCGCCATTCCACCTGGCGGCAAAGTAAAAGTGAAAAAAGAACCCCACCTCCTCCATCTCATTCATCCCAAAGACTACAACTACTTCAAAACCCTGCGCGAAAAACTCAAATGGGGCGGCTAATCTCAGAGACTATAGGTAATACTTTCTAGGGAGTCAGGAAGGATTAATCAAACAAGAAGGGAAAGCGCGAGCAGCGATTTGGAAACTTGTGGCATAGCTGCCAAACAAAATAATCATCTCAGCTGCAACAACTTCTTTGATCAAAATAATCCTAAATTAATCAGTTGCCACCTACTGCGAAGACCTATTGCACTAGACTTCTCGCTACGGTGGCAACTGATTAATTTAGGATAGTTATTTTTGTTAATTCTGCTTGTTTAATGGAAGGTAAATATTCTATTTCTTATTGAAGAACTTCTTCTTTTTGAGTTAAATCGGTTAATGCAGCAATTTCTTCTACAGAAAAACCTTGAGCTAATAATTTCTTAGCTATGGCGATTTTAGCTTTCTTTTCCCCTTCTATTTCTCCTTGTACTTTAGCATTTCCTAGCAGTGTTTTTTCGATACTGATTGCGTCCCAGTACTTATCATAAGATGCCAGTTCCTCTGGGGTGTAAGCGGCTTCTTCTGCCAAATCGAGGGCTTCTTTGATGTCGGGAGTTTCCAACCACTCTTTCGGCGCTTGGTTAGTTTTTTCATTTAATTCTGATATAAATCGCAGCCATAATACTTGCAGCTTTTTTTCTCGCAAATTTTTGGCTTGAAATTTAGGTAGCTCAATAAACACCATTTGCAGGTCTTTAATTTCTCGAGCAGGCTTCTTTACATTCACTACCTTATAATGGTGATACCAATCTTCCTCATCCGCATCAAAAGTTGTATTGATCAGCCCTAAACCATACACGGGTTTGAGTAAATGAAACTGCTCACCTTTTTGCAACTGACTGACATAGGCTTTACTGGCATTAAACAACATCCGCTGCATAAAACCGGTTGTCCACTGAATTTGCATTTCAACAATAAAAATCCGACCTTGCCGGTCTGTGCAGCGTACGTCTACCACAGTGTATTTGAAGGTAGGAATCACCGGAACTTGTTCACTGGGCAAGTATTCCAGACTGACAACTAAACCATCTTCCGGCAAGGGCAACACCGCATTCAAAAAACTTTTCAACAAATGCGGATGCTGACCAAAAATTTTCTTAAATACAATGTCTGTTTTAGGATCTAAATATCGCGGCATACTTTATAACTCCACTTATCTTTTCCTTTAAAAGATGAACGTTTACTAAAACATAACAAAAACATTACTACTGGACAATACCGTAAAATGCGTCCAAATTTATTATTGATCATAAAATAGACAGAAGAAAGACTTGCATAGAATTTTGAGGGTTCAAAAAAGGTGGAGAATTAGCTAAAATGGTTTCGTGGTTTCAATACTTGCTTGTTGCGCCCCGGTAATTGTATGTTACTTAATATTGATATTAAAAATTTTATTCTAGTCGATCACTTAAGCTTAGACTTTTCTAAAGGGTTACATGTGCTCACTGGGGAGACGGGCGCAGGGAAATCGATATGGGTGGACGCCATGAAACTGGCTTTGGGGGATCGGGCGGATCCAGCCGTGATTCGACAAGGGCAAGAACGCTGTGATATTAGTTTAACGTTTGACATTAGCCACAATACTCAGGCGCAAGCATGGCTTAAAGAACATCAATTTGATGTGGAAAAAGACGTCACAGAATGCTTGATTCGCCGCATAATTCTCACACAAGGACCATCGAGAAGCACAGTGAATGGCGTCCCCTGCCCTTTACATTTAATTCGCGATCTCGCCGAATTGCTCATTACCATTCACGGGCAACATGATCAATATACGTTACTGAGAAGTGACGGCCAACAGCAACAAGTGGACCGTTTTGCACACAATGAAAAATTTTTAGAAGAAATTCAAAATTTATTTGCCGAATGGCAACAACTGGAAAATCAGCTCAACGAAATAAAATCATCCTTAAAACACCGTCAAAGCGAACTTGAATTGTTGAAATTCCAATCTACTGAATTTACACAATTAAGCCTGAAAGAAAATGAATGGGAAGAACTGAGTCAATTACATCGCAACCTGCATCATTCCAACCAGTGGCGCAGTCAATTAGAAAAGGTTCAGCTTTTGATGACTGAACACGAAGAAAACGCTCTGCTTAAGCAACTTTATCAAGCGCTTAATTTACTTAACTGTGTGAAATTAGAAGATGTTCACTTAAAAAATATTATCAGTTTATTGAAGGAAGCGAGCGTATTAATTCAAGAAGCCGGTTCTGAATTGGATGATTTAATTCAAGCTTGGGTGTTTGATCCCGAAAAATTAATGATAGTGGAACAACGTCTCAATAAAATTCATGACTTATCGCGAAAACATAAAGTCAATCCACAAGCGTTAATCACAGTGCATCAACATTTAGAAAACAGAATTAAACAGCTGGAAAATGCTGAACAAACGTTGACGCAATTAGACAATCAGCAAAAAAGTATTATCGATAAATTTAATCGCATCGCTGAAAAATTAACAAAAAATCGTGAAAAAGCATCAAAAAAACTGAATCAAGAAATCACCGATTGGATGCAGGAACTGGGTATGCAAGGCGGTGGATTTAAAATAATTTTAGAAAGGATCGAACAACCTATTCATCCGCTGGGATTAGAAAAAATTCGGTTTTTAGTCAGCACCAATCCCGGACAAACGCCGCAACCCATCCAGAAAATGGCTTCCGGAGGAGAATTGTCGCGCTTACATTTAGCCTTGCAAGCCATAATAGCGGAAGAAAATCATACACCAACCTTAATTTTTGACGAAGTAGACGTCGGTATTGGCGGAGCAACCGCTGTAGTCGTTGGTAAATTGTTAAGGCAATTAGCGGAAAAAACTCAAGTGTTATGCATCACGCACTTACCGCAAGTGGCCGCCTTTGGTCATCAACATTACCAAGTCAATAAACTCGTTGCGAAAACCCACTCTACCAGTTCTATTGTCTTATTGACGCGGGCGGAAAGAGTTCGAGAATGGCCGGGATGCCGGTAGTAGCCGGAC
>CAVPCA010000053.1:0-66718 GCA_963702315.1 uncultured Pseudomonadota bacterium | reverse complement strand
CTGCGGTCGGGATCATGCTGCTGGGCCTGCGGCTGAGCCTGGCCGCCGTCGGGCAGATCGGCCTGGTGGCCCTGCCGATCATCGTGGGCTGCATCGCCACCGCGCTGGTGCTGGTCAGCTGGATCAACCACGCCCTGGGCCTGCCGAGGCGGCTGGGCAGCCTGATCGCCGTAGGACGAGCATCTGCGGCGTGAGCGCGATCGTCGCGACCGCCCCGGTGGTCCACGCCGAGGAGGACGAGGTCAGCTACGCCGTCGCCTGCGTCACCCTGTTCGGCATGATGGCGCTGTTCTCCTACCCGTTCCTGGCGCACTGGCTGTTCGGGACGATGCCCGGATGGCCGGGATGTTCCTCGGCACGGCGATCCACGACACGGCGCAGGTCGCCGGGGCCGGGCTGATCTACGGGCAGCAGTACGGCGTCCCCGAGGCGCTCGACACGGCGACCGTCGTCAAGCTCGTCCGAACCTGTTCATGGCCGGGGTGATCCCCCTGATGGCCCTGCTGTACCACCGGCGGTCGCAGGCCCGCGGCGGGCGGAGTCCCGGCCGAATGGCACCAGGTCGTCCCGCTGTTCGTCCTCGGCTTCGTGGCGATGGCCGCGGTCCGATCGCTGGGGGACCTGGGCAGGCAGCCGTTCACGATGCTCGATCGCGGCGCCTGGAGGCGGTTCCTGTCGGCGCCGACGTCACCTCGGGCTGGTGCCTGGCGACCGCGATGGCCGGCGTCGGGCTGGGCACGGGCCTGGCGAAGCTGCGGGTCCTGGGCTGGCGGCCGCTCTGCGTCGGGCTGGCCGCCGCGGCGCTGGTGGGTGGTGCGAGCTTCGGCCTGATCACGCTCCTGGTGCACCGGTCCTGACAGCCCGGCTTGCAGGACCGACGGACAATCCGCTAAAGAGACAACCTGGAAAAGCAGCGTAGATGCCCCGGCGGCCCGCGGAGGTCGGGCCGGCCCGGCGACGAACGGCAAGGAGGCCACACCATGGGATACGACAAGGACCAGGCGACCGAGGAATTCATCCGCTGGAGCGACAGCTACGATCGTTCGATCCTCCAGTGGCTGATCTTCGGCCCCTCGCACCGCGCCTTGATCCGCCGCATCCGCGAGGCCGTGGGCGATCGGCCGGCGCGGATCCTGGACGTCGGCTGCGGCACGGGCGTCTTCGTCTCGCGGCTGCGGGCCGCGCTGCCCCGCGTCGAGGTCTACGGCGTCGACCTCGTCGCCGAGATGCTCCACAAGGGCCGCGATCGCTGGCGGTCGCATCGCGGTCATGTCTGCCCGGTCCAGGGGGACAGCGAACGCCTCCCGTTCGCCGCCGGGTCGTTCGACATCGTGACCTGCTCGAACAGCTTCCACCACTATCCCCGCCAGGACCGCGCCGTCTGCGAGATGCGGCGTGTCCTGAGGCCGGGGGGCCGGCTGATGATCGTCAACGGGTATCGCGACAACCTCCTGGGCTGGTTCATCTTCGACGTCTGCGTCGCGGCCGTCGAGGGGGAGGTCCACCACGCCTCCGCCCGCCGCTTCCGGGAGCTGATGACCGAGGCCGGGCTCCAGGCCATCGCGCAGCGCCCGCACCGCGGCCTGGCCCCGTTCCTCCTGTCCGAGGGGATCGCCGCCGAGCCCGTGCCCGTCGTCCCGTCGCCCCACTTCCGCATCCCGGCTCCGCGCTGCCAGCGAGGCGTCGGTCAACGCCTGACGGATCGGTCGACCGGCCGTCCCACGACGAGTCCGGCGACGTTATCCTTGAGGAGTGGAGGATGTGGCGTCGCTTCGTCGATCGCCGGACCTCGGGTCGCGACCATGGGAACCGTCAGCCCGGAGCAGGCTCGCGACTTCTACCGGGCGGCGGCGAGCTTCTATCGCCAGGCACCGTGGCGGACCGTCGGCGAGGGCGAGACCATCAAGATCCAGTGCCAGCAGCTCGGCGGCGGCCCGTGGTACGCCGTGATCCTGGGGAAGATGATCAACATCAAGGGGCTGATGCTCTTCGACGACCGCGAGGGGCGCCGGCTGATGCAGCGCGCCAAGTACGAGCTGATCGCCGATCGGCTGCGGACGATCGCCGTGCACTACGAGGACGCCGGCCAGGCCAACCCCGAGGACGTGGCCGCCGTCCGCGAGCACGGCTTCGAGGTGGCCGGCCCCAACGCCTATCCGCTGGCGTTCCGCATGGAGACCGGCCGCCGATTCCGCGAGCCGCTCGCCTGGGAGCTGGAGCTCCTGGAGGCCTGCCTCTGGATGATCCCCGACTTCCTCAAGCGGGCGCAGGACCGCAAGCCCGACGTCTACGAATACGCCTTCGACGGGGCGATCGGCCGGATGTCGCTCGACCTGGCCTGGGTGCGGGTGGACCGCTCGCGGCCCGAACGGCGCGGAATGACCCCGACCGGCTCACCCGCTCGGTCGCTCACTCGCGATCCTGGATGTGGGCCTCCAGGAACCAGAGCCGCTTGTCCACGTCGCGGCCGACCTCGGTGTAGAGGTCCGAGGTGCACTTGTCGCCCAGCTCGTCGGCGCGGTCGATCGCCTCGCGGACGTGATTCGGCGAACGCCCCGAACCGATCCACCAGCAGCGTCACGTGCCGCTTGCCCTCGACCGCATCGAGCGGGTACTCCGGCAGGATCGACCCCGGCCGACATCCGCACGGTCCCCAGGCGCCGTCCCCCCGATCGCCACCGCCCGCTCGGCGATCTCGTCGGTGAACTCGAGCAGCTCCCCGGCGATCTCGTCGAACAGCTCGTGGAGCTGGTAGAACTCCTCGCCCTTGACGTTCCAGTGGGCCTGCTTGGTCTGCGAGTAGAGGTCGAAGATGCTCGCCAGGCTCCGATTCAACAGCTCGATCAGCGCCGTCCGCTGCTCGGCCGGGATGTTCACCTGGGTGCGGAACTGCCTCGGCCTTGGTCTTCGGATCTGCCGCCATGCGTGCACTCTCCCTGATGACAGATCGGCCGCTCCGGCTCCTCGATCGCATCTGGTCGCTCCGCGGCCAGGCTCCGGTCCTCGTGTGGCGATTCCGGTACGTTATAGGCGACGCGACACATACCTGTTCGAATCCCCGGCCACCGAAGAAAAAGACCGTCGGCGGGAGCGCCGCTCCGAGCTGTCCTAATGGAAGATGTAGCGGCAGCGGGCGACTGTACACAAAATCATTATCGCGCGATCATGACTCCCCTGGCCATGTTCGCGATCCCGGCGATCCTCTTGTCAGCCCACCACGATTTATGAAATAACCTCATCCGCAGTGCGCCATGGATTTACCGCTCGTTGAACAGGGATCAGGCTCGAGCCGCATTGTCCGCCTCCGGAGCATCATCAGTGGTTGCCGCCTTGAGTGATAACGCCCTATGGGAGGACGCCTTAGGACGGATCGGCCGCGAGTTCTCGGTCCGGCAGGCGGTCCGATCGACTCGAGGTCGTGGAACAGGGCTCCCACCTGGGCCGGGGCGACGATGACGACATGGCGCGGCCGACGTGCCGCCTTGCCGGCTGGAGAACCTGGGCGACGCTGGCTTCGCGGCCGATCACGGGCTCCGCTATCCCTGCATGTCGGGCGCGATGGCCAACGGGATCGGCTCGGTCGAGATCGTCGAGGCGATGGGCCGGGCGGGTTTGCTCGGGGTCTTCGGCGCCGCGGGGCTGCCCCGGCCGTCGGTCGAGGCGGGCGATCGACCGGCTCGAGCGCGACCTGGGCGATGCGACGCCCTACGGCGATGAACCTGATCCACAGCCCGGGCGAGCCCGCGCTGGAAGCGGCCGTCGTCGACCTCTACCTCGCGGCGGAGGGTCCGGCTGGTCGAGGCCTCGGCCTTCCTGAACCTGACCCTGCCGGTGGTCCGCTACCGGGTCGCGGGCATCCGCCGCGACGGAGTCGGGCCGGATCGTGGCGCCGAACCGGATCATCGCCAAGGTCTCGCGGGTCGAGGTGGCCTCGAAGTTCATGGCCCCGCCGCCGGAGCGGTTCCTCCGCGAGCTGGTCGCGGCGGGCGAGATCACGCCCGAGCAGGCCGAATGGGCCGCGCGGATCCCGATGGCCGAGGACATCACCGCCGAGGCCGACTCGGGCGGGCATACCGACAATCAGCCGGCGATCGTCCTGTTGCCGACGATGCTGGCGCTCCGCGATCGGATGCAGGCCCAGCACGGCTACGACCGGCCGCTCGCGGATCGGCGCGGCGGGCGGGATCTCGACGCCCTGGGCGGCCGCGGCGGCGCTGGCGATGGGGGCGGCGTACCTCGTGACCGGCTCGGTCAACCAGTCGTGCGTCGAGGCGGGCGACGTCCGACGCCGTCCGGAGGATGCTCGCCCAGGCGCAGCAGGCCGACGTGGCGATGGCCCCCGCGGCCGACATGTTCGAGATGGGCGTGAAGGTCCAGGTGCTCAAGCGCGGCACGCTGTTCGCCATGCGGGCCGCCAGGCTCTACGAGCTCTACCGGACCCACGAGGGCCTCGACCAGATCCCGCCCGACGAGCGGGCGAACCTGGAGAAGACGATCTTCCGGGCCCCGATCGCGGCGATCTGGGAGCAGACCCAGGACTACTTCCGCGAGCGCGACCCGACGCGGATCGAGCGGGCCGAGCGCGACCCCAAGCAGAAGATGGCGCTGGTCTTCCGCTGGTACCTGGGGATGTCGTCGCAGTGGGCCAACGGCGGCGAGCCGTCGCGGACGGTCGACTACCAGGTCTGGTGCGGCCCGGCGATGGCGGCCTTCAACGACTGGGTGCGCGGGTCGTTCCTGGAGCGGCCCGAGGAGCGTCGGGTCGCGACGGTCGCCCTGAACATCCTCTACGGTGCGGCCGTCCTGACCCGCGCCCGGATCCTGGCCGCCCAGGGCGTCGCCCTGCCCGCCGGGAGTCCCCCGGCTGACGCCCCTGGAGCGCGCCGAGATTGAGAACCGGTGCTGCCCGACCTAACATAGACGCCTCGCCGGCCGAGCCCGCCGACCGACGCCGCGCGACCGCCTGCACGTCGACCCTCGCCACGACGCCTCGAAAGGGCAGAGACTTGAATCCGTCCGATCCCGCCCCCTCCGGTCCCGGTGGCCATCATCGGCATGGGCTGCCTGTTCCCCCGGGCGGATGGCCTCGCCCGCTACTGGGCCAACATCCGCACGGGCGTCGACGCGATCACCGAGGTGCCCGAGACCCACTGGTCGCCCGACGACTACTTCGACGGCGACCCCAAGGCACCCGACCGGACCTACGCCCGCCGGGGCGGCTTCCTCGACCCGGTCGACTTCCCCGCCGCTGGAGTTCGGCATCGCCCCGAACGCCATCGAGGCGACCGACACCACCCAGCTCCTCGGCCTGCTGGTCGCCCGCCGCCCTCGAGGACGCCGGCTACGGCGACGGGCCGCGCCTTCGACCGCGAGCGGGTCAGCGTCATCCTCGGCGTCACCGGCACGCTCGAGCTGGTCATCCCGCTGGGCGCCCGGCTCGGCCACCCGATCTGGCGGCGGGCCCTCAAGGCGGCCGGCGTCGACGAGCCGACCGCCGAGGACGTCGTCCGCCGGATCGCCGACTCCTACGTCGGCTGGCAGGAGAACTCGTTCCCCGGCCTGCTCGGCAACGTCGCCGCCGGCCGGATCGCCAACCGCCTCGACCTCCGCGGCACCAACTGCGTCGTCGACGCCGCCTGCGCCAGCTCGCTCGGCGCCGTCAACCTCGCCCTGCTCGAGCTGGCCGCCGGCCGGTCCGACCTCGCCGTCACCGGCGGGCTCGATACGTTCAATGACATCTTCATGTATATGTGCTTCAGCAAGACGCCGGCGCTGTCGCCGACGGGCGAGGCGCGGCCGTTCGACGCGGAGGCGCGACGGGACGATCCTGGGCGAGGGGCTGGGGGTCCTGGTGCTGAAGCGGCTGGCCGACGCGCGGCGGGACGGCGACCGGATCTATGCGGTGATCCGGGCGATCGGGACGTCGAGCGACGGCAAGGGGCAGGCGGTCTACGCCCCGAGCGCCGCGGGGCAGGCGCAGGCGCCTGCGGCAGGCGTACGCGCTGGCCGGGGTCTCGCCCGACGACGGTCGAGCTGGTCGAGGCCCACGGGACCGGGACCAAGGTCGGCGACGCGATCGAGCTGGCGGCCCTGGAGGAGGTCTATCGGCGAGGCGCGGCCGGAGGGCGGCTGGTGCGCGCTGGGCTCGGTCAAGTCGCAGATCGGCCACACCAAGGCGGCGGCGGGCGCGGCCGGGCTGATCAAGGCCGCGCTGGCGCTGCATCACAAGGTCCTGCCGCCGACGCTTGAAGGTCCGCCGGCCGGCCGAGGGCGCTGGCGCGCGGCGAGTCGCCGTTCTACGTCAACACCGAGGCCCGCCCCTGGCTGCCGAGCCGCGACGAGCCCGCGGCGCGCGGCCGTCAGCGCCTTCGGCTTCGGCGGCAGCAACTTCCACTGCGTCCTCGAGGAGGCCGAGCCCGAGAAGGCCGCGATCGACTGGGACGGCGACGTGCAGATCCTGGCCTTCTCGGCCGATGACCGCGGCGGCGATCGCTCGCGCGCTGGCGGCGCTCGCGGCCGATCCGGCCTGGGACTGGCCGGAGATCCGAGGCGGCCGGCGCGGAGCCGGGCTCGTTCCGGCCCGAGCATCGTCACCGCTCTGCTGATCGTCGCGGCCGAGCGGACGGCGATGGCCTGGCCGAGCTGCTCGATCGGGCCGAGGTCGCTCGCTCGGCGCGAACGGCACCGACTGGCCGCTCGCGACGCGGCGCCCGAGGGCGGTCTTCGTCGGGACCGGCCCGCGGCCCGGGCGGCCTGGCGATGCTCTTCCCCGGCCAGGGGTCGCAGTACGTCGGGCATGCTCCGCGAGCTGGCCTGCCTGTTCCCCGCGATGCAGGCCGCGCTCGCCGGCATGAACGACGCCGCCGCGAGCCCGGTCGACGGCCGCGCCTCGCGACCGGATCTATCCGCACCGCGGCGTTCGACGAGCGAGGCCCGCCAGGAGCCGAGGACGCCCTGCGCGACACGCGGTTCGCCCAGCCGGCGATCGGCGCGGTCAGCCTGGGGCTGCTCGGCATCCTCGAGGACTTCGGCGTCCGGCCCGACGCTGGTCGCCGGCCACAGCTTCGGCGAGCTGACCGCCCTCTGCGCGGCCGGCCGGATCGACGACGCGCGCGCTGGCCGATGCTGGCCCATGCGTCGCGGGGCGCTCATGGCCGACTGCGCCGGCGAGCGGCTCGGGGGCCATGCTCGCCGTCTTCGCGCCGATCGAGCAGGTCGAGGCGGCTCCGCGAGCATGGCCTGGACCTGGTCATCGCCAACAAGAACGCCCCCCGGCAGTGCGTCCTCTCCGGGCTCGGCCGCGCGAGATCGCCGCGGGCCGCCGCGGCTCTCGGCGGACCGGGGGATCACGACCCGACCCGTCCCGGTCTCGGCCGCCTTCCACAGCCGGTTCGTCGCCGAGGCCAGCGGGCCGTTCCGGGAAGCCCTCGACGCGGTCGACGTTCGCCCCGTCGACGATCCCGGTCTTCGCCAACACGACCGCCGAGCCCTATCCCGACGACGCCGGACGCGGCCCGCGCCTGCTGGCCGACCAGCTCGCCCGGCCGGTCGAGTTCGTCGCGCAGGTCGAGGCGATGTATCGCGATCGGGCATCCGGACCTTCCTCGAAGTCGGCCCCGACGCCAAGCTGACCGGCCTGGTCCGACGCGATCCTCGAAGGCCGGGACCACGTCGCGCTCGCCGTCGACGCCTCGCGAGGGCAGCGGGCAACGTCGCCGACCTGGCCTGCTCGCTCGCAACCTCGCCGCGCTCGGCCATGCTGGTCGACCTGACTCGCTGGGACGAAGGGGTCTGCACGCCGGAGCCGCCAGGAAGCCGGGCCTGACCGTCAAGGTCTCGGCGCCAACTTCGCACCGAAGCCGACCTCGAGGCCAACTCCCGACCTCGACGGCGAACGGGACTCGACCGGGCCGTAGACGCATGCCCATGCCCGACGGCCCATGACGCCACGGCCGCCCGACCGCCACGAGATCACGCCGAGAACGATCGAACGATGAATCCACCCGAACGGCACGACTCCGCCCGCGCCGAACGGCCAGGCCAGTCGCCCGCCGGCATGCGCCCGCCCCGGCGTCGCTCGAGCCGGCCGGGCCCAGACCCAGGTCGCCACGTCCGGCCTGGATCGACGCGTCTCTGGCGCTCCAGCACGCCAGGAGAACCTGGTCGCCCTCCAGCGGATCGGCCGAGCAGACCGCCGATCTCCATCGCCAGTTCCTCGAAGGCCAGGACAAGACCCAGCAGACCTTCCAGTCGCTGCTCGAACAGCAGCAGCGGCTGACCCTCGCCGCGATCGGCCTGGCCCCGGCCGCGCCGGTCTCTCGCGCCGGTGCCGCAGCCGCTCGGTCCGAGTCACTCGCCCCGTCCCGCGTCCGGCCGGCTCCGCGATCGACGGCGATCCCGCAGCCCGGTCCGCGACCCACGAGCATCCGCCGCGCGATCCGCCGTCCCGCCGGTCCCCGCCCGACCGCCGGCCGACAGCGGCGGCCGCGGCGTTGGTCGAGGTGGTCGCCGAGAAGACGGGGTATCCGGCCGAGGTGCTCGAGCCGGGCATGCAGCTCGACGCCGACCTGGGGATCGACTCGATCAAGCGGGTCGAGATCCTCTCCGCGCTCAGGAGCGGCTGCCCGAGCGCCGCGCATCGAAGCCCGAGCACCTGGGCACGTTCCGGACCCTCGGGCAGATCGTCGAGTTCCTCGGCCGGCAGGGCATCGAGCCGCGGCGTCCGCCACGCCGCCGCAGAGCCCGCTCGCGGCTCGACCGCCTCGGACGCGTCCAGGCGGCGCTGCTGGAGGTGGTCGCGGAGAAGACCGGGTATCCGGCCGAGATGCTCGAGCCGGGCATGCAGCTCGACGCCGACCTGGGCATCGACTCGATCAAGCGGGTCGAGATCCTCGCCGCGTTGCAGGAGCGGCTGCCCGACGCGCCGCGATCGGCCCGAGCACCTCGGGACGCTCCGGACCCTGCACGAGATCGTCGAGTTCCTCGGCGCGGCGTGCCGAGCCGACGGCGACCGCGCAGTCCCGGCAGCGGCAGTCGCCGCGCGGCCGCGTGATCCAGGCACGATCCTGCTCGAGGCGTGGCGGAGAAGACCGGGTATCCCGTCGAGATGCTCGAGCTCGACGATGCGGCTCGACGCCGACCTCGGCATCGACTCGATCAAGCGCGTCGAGATCCTCTCCGCGCTCCAGGACCGGCTGCCCAGGGACCCGTTCGATCGGACCCGAGCAGACCGGGACACTGCGGACACTCGGGGAAATCGTCGCTTTCCTGACTCGACGCCCGGCGACCCGCCGCCGACCGCCCGACCGTCGGAACGAACGGCCAGTCCCCGCATCGCCTTCGTCGAGGCGAAGCAGACCATGAGCGAGGAGCCGCCTCGTGCTCCGTCGCCTGGAGCCGCGGGCGGTGGCCGATCGTCCTCGTCCGAGCGGCGCGAGCTCGTGAAGCCTCCTCGCGTGGCGGGACGATCTGGATCACCGACGACGAGACCGGCATTGACCGCACGCCTGCGGGTCCGAGCTGGGCCGCCGAGGCTTCCGGCCGCGCGTGGTCCCGATCGGGGACGCACAGCTCTCCGGCGGAAGGCAGAAGATCTCTGCGGCCTGATCGTCCTTGGCGCATCCGGGGCGTGCCCGGACGGGGTTCATGCCGGTGGTTTTCCGGACGATCCGCACCGCGGCCCCCGGGCCGATCCTGGAGCGATCGGCGGGTGTGCTTCGGCCTTGTTGACCGTCTCGCGGCTGGATGGGCGATTCGGCGTCGAGGGGCTCTCGCCCGAGCTCGATCCGACCTCGGGCGGCTGGCGGGACTGTCCACGACGGCGGGTCGCGAATGGACCGAGTCGACGGCGAGGCGCATGGATCTGGCGGCGACGGCTTCTCCCCGGACGGGCGGCGGCCGGATCGTCGAGGAGCTGCTGGCGCGCGGGCCGTCCGAGGTCGGGCTGGATGGTAAGGCCCGTACGCTGGAGAGCGCCCCGGTGCGCAGCCCGGACTCCGTCGGGGCCGGTCGGTCAGACTCGGGCCGGATGACCTTGTCGTGATCAGCGGCGGGGCGGGGGATCACCGCGAGGTCGCCCTCGCGATGGCCGGAGTCGTTCCGGCCTCGGCTGCTGCTGCTCGGTCGCAGCCCGGCCCCCGAGGGCGGGAAGAGCCCGGCTCGCGGCCTGCCGCGACGAGGCCGAGCTGAAGCGTTGTCCTCTCCGGCCCCGACCGGCGCTCGCCCCAGGCGATCAACGAGCGGGTCGCCGGATCCTGGCCGATCGCGAGATCCGCCGCAACCTGGGGCGGCATCGATGATCGCGACCAACTGCGACCGCCTCGAGCTCTACGTCGGCGGCCAGCACTTCCTCACCGGCCTGCCGGATAGCCAGAACTACGGCAGCCTCGCCTTCCCGCCGGTGTTCGTCGACCTGATTCTCTCCGGCGCCGGACTGCCGGAGCTGCGGATCGACGGCTACGTCGCGGGCGTGCTGGCCACGTCGCTGAAGATGTCCGCCGATCCGGCTCACGACTATCTCGGGCTGGTGCTCGAGGACGGCTCGATCCTGGGCGACGGCTCGGACGCGACGCGGATCACCTTCAGGGCGCTGGACCGCTACGGCAACCAGCGTCCCTACGTCAGTGGGACCGTGTCGCTCGGGCTCTCCGGCCCGGCTCAGCTGATCGGTGACAACCCCTTCTTTCAAATATCATGGGATGCCAGGTCAGCCAGATTTTCAGATTATTCAATTTAAAGAATATGGTATTCGCATTTCCACACAAGTTTCTAAACGAAATGGCTGGCCAGCTAATGCCTCGACGAAATCGCTATGGCCAGATCGGCATAAACCTAAAGTAGCAGCGGAATTACATTGGCGAATTGCGATGCCTATTTCTACCATTATATTGGCTTTTTTGGCGTTTCCATTAAGCCGGGTAAATCCTCGGCGTGGCAAATTTACGCAGCTCTTGCCGGCCATCTTACTGTATATTATTTACGGAAATTTACTGTTTTTGGGAAAAGCCTGGCTAAACAAGCATATTATTAGTCCTGATTTAGGATTATGGTGGGTGCATGGTTTTATGGCGTTGCTGATTTTAAGTATTTTTATTTATAGGTATTTTAGAAATGCGAATACTTGATCGCTATATTCGCACGAATGTGATCTGGTCTACATTTTTAGTAGTCCTGGTGCTTTTGGGAATCGAAAGTTTTATCGAATTTATTGGTGAACTGCCCTTAATAGGCACACATCAATATGGAATTTTAGCTGTTTTTACCTATGTTTCTATGCAACTTCCTGCGGATTTATATCAATTGTTTCCGATCGCAGGATTTATTGGTAGTTTAATTGGGTTGGGCAGACTGGCGTCAACCAGTGAACTGATTGTGATACGGGCTGCAGGAGTATCTATTGCGCGTATCATTTGGTCAGTTATTAAGGCAGCTTTGTGGATGATTATTGTAGTAACGATTATTGGAGAATGGCAGGGCCGTCGCTGCAGTATAAATCCATAAAAATAAAAGAAGCTCGGTTAATGAGAAATACTAATTTTTGGTCTCAACAAGGATTGTGGATTCATCAAGGTAATTCCTTTGTGCATATACAAAAAGTGGTTTCAAAAGATGAGGTGAAAAACGTTACCCGTTTCGATTTTGATAAAACAAACCATTTGCTAGAAGCCCTCCAAGCTAAACAGGCCGTTTTAGTTAAAGGAGCTTGGCAGTTGGAAAACATTAGCGGTACGAGAATTACTCCCACGCATTCAGAAGCATTTTCTAAATCAGAATTGCCTCTAGGTTTCTCTTTTGAGCCGCAACTTTTGCAGAAAAAAATGCAAACGGATGCTTTACAACAATCCATTGTCTCGCTTTGGAAAAATATTAATTACCGGCAAGCCTCTGGACTCACGACGCAAAATTTAGAATCGGCCTTTTGGCAAAGGCTGATGCAACCGTTGACCACTATTGTAATGATTTGCTTGGGTATCCCCTTTATTTTTGGCTCATTGCGCAGCGCCAGTATGAGCTCAAGGATTTTGACGGGTATTATCGTGGGTTTTATTTTTTATGTCATCAATCAATTTTTGGGGCCTTTTACCATGGTTTATCAATGGCCAGCGTGGATAGCCGGTATTTCGCCAACGATTTTATTTTTATTGATTTTTGCCTTCCTCTTAACTCGATCGCAATAATTAAACCTGCCGGTGTAGATTTCTGCAAAATAAACCCACTCCGCTTTGCTCAGCGACACCCGCCTAATTCGCAGGTTTTGTGAAAACGGGTCCTGTCTGCTGCATCTTTTTCCATGCTCGCTTCGCTGTGCGTGGAAAAAGATTCCGCAGCCACCCGTTGCAAAGCTTGTTGGCGGATGCGCTGAACAAAGCTACTTAGAGCGTTTTGAATTTATCACAGAAAAAATTATTGTAATTTTTTCTAAGTGTTAAATTCCTGCATAAATTTAAGCATCGAACTGCATAGCATTGTTCAGCGCATCCGCAACGAGCTTTGCAACGGGTGGCAGCGGAGACTTTTTTGGCGCGCAGCGAAGCGAGCACGAAAAAGTCGCAGCTGACAGGACCCGTTTTCACAAAACCTGCGAGTCAGGCGGATGTCGCTGGACAAAGCGGAGTGGGTTTATGTTGCAAAGATCTACGTCGCATGGGATTAAATTCGCTGATAGGGGAGATATTCGGGATTCCATATTTGTGCTTTAATTCGAGCTTCAACTTCCGTCTCAGAAATAGGGATTTGATTCAGACCATCGGCAATAGCGGCTTTAGCGACTGCGATTGCAATTTCATGTGCAGTTTCTTGGGCGAGTTGTTGCGTACTTTGACTCAAAGCTAAACTTGCCGCCCACAGCATTTTTTCACTCACTTCTTTTGCTTTAACCGCAATCACCCCTAAGCCAATGCCGGGAAAAGCTAAATAATTATTGCATTGTCGAATTGGGAAACGTTGTCCCTCCCAAACCACATCTGAAAAAGGACTGCCGGTGGCTATTATTGCTTTTCCATGTGTCCAGGCAATTAAATCGGCAGGGTGTGCTTCTGATTTTGAGGTGGGATTAGACAAAGGTAAGATAATCGGTCGATCGACATATTTTGCCATAGCGGTAATGATCTCGCGAGTAAAGGCGCCATACATGGTTGAACAGCCAATCAAAATAGTGGGGCGTACGTTTTCCACCACCTCCAATAAAGTGATATTGGCTTTGTTGCTCACCCGCCAATCCTCTACTTCTGATTTTTTTCGTAAAAAAGCGGATTGCGCAACAGTGATATTATTCGTGTAATCCGTAATTAGCCCGTAACGGTCCAGCAACCAAAAACATTTTTTCGCTGCATTTTCCGGCATATTGTTAGTGAGCATTGCTTTGTAGATGCTCTCAGTCACACCCATCCCAGCAGATCCTGCACCAAAAACGACGATGCGTTGCTCCGCCAGGGATTGTTGGGTATGCCGTAAACCAGTCAATATAGCTGCAATAGTGACCACACCGGTCCCCTGAATGTCATCATTAAAGCTGCAAATGGTCTTACGATATTTGAGGAGATTGTTATAGGCATTGTAAGAACCAAAATCTTCCCATTGGAGAAAGATTTTTGGAAAATGTTTTTTAATCGCCTTAATAAATTTACTGATAAAGCCTTCGTATTCTTTGCCGGTTACGCGAGGATGCCGCCATCCTAAATACATAGGGTCATTAAGAAGTTTTTGATTATTGGTCCCTGCATCTAGCAGGATGGGTAAGGTGGTGTGGGGGTTAATGCCGCCGATGGCCGAATAAACCATCAATTTAGCGATTGGGATGGCCATGCCCCCTGTTCCTTGATCGCCGATACCCAAAACGCCTTCTCCATCAGTGACCACAATTAATTCGATTTCAGAGTTTGAGCGATTATTTAATATTAAGTCAATGCGATCTTGATCTTCATAGGTAATATAAAGCCCGCGGGTTTGCAAAAACCGTTGGCTAAATTGTTCAACGGCTTCTCCTACGACAGGCGTATATATTTTGGGAAGCATTTCCGAGGTATATTCACGAATCAATTTGTAAAATAGAACCTGATTGACATTCAAAATATAATTGAGATAACTGTTTTTTTCTATATCTTTTTCATGATTCATATATTGCTGATACGCCCGTTTGACTTGTTCTTCTAAAGTTTCTACGCGCGCTGGCAACTTTCCGATTAAATCAAATTCAAGACGTTCTGTTTCAGTAAAGGCCGTTCCTTTATTCAATTGGGAAATAGCGAGCAAAGCTTTCCCAAATATTGGAGTTTTTAGTAATTTCTTACCATTTTTTTGTGTAACGATTTTAAAATTTAACATAATTAAACCTTTTCCTTTAAAGCAGTTTGAGCCAAAGAAATCGCGTAGCCAATATAATTTTCAGGAGTTAATTTCAGTAATTTTTCTTTATTCGAATCGGGTATATTCAGCTGTTTAATATAATTATCTAAAATTTGCTTAGTGATTTCCTGTCCACGTGTTAACTTTTTGAGTTGTTCATACGCATCAGCAATGCCGTGTTTCCTTAATACAGTCTGTACGGCTTCTGCCAATAGCTCCCATTTATCTTGTAAATCATTCGTAATCACTTGCGTCTGTACTTTTATTTTGTCTAAACCTTTTAACAAGGATTGATAAGCGATCACGGCATATCCAATGGTCGATCCCAGATTACGCAATACGGTGGAATCTGTTAAATCTCGTTGCCAGCGCGAGATAGGTAACTTGTTGGACAAGTGTGCGCATAAGGCATTGCTTACACCTAAGTTACCTTCAGAGTTCTCAAAATCAATCGGATTAATTTTGTGTGGCATGGTCGAAGAACCGGTTTCATCTTCTTGTTTAATTTGCCCTAAATATCCTAAACTGATATATCCCCACATATCACGGTTAAAATCAATTAAGATAGTATTGAAACGCATCAACACATGCAAAAATTCAGCTAAATTATCATGTGGCTCAATTTGAGTCGTATAAACGTTCGGCGTTAAACCAAATTCCTGTACAAAATGTTGAGAAATAGCTGGCCAGTCTAAATCTTCGGCGGCGGCAAGATGAGCATTAAAATTACCGACAGCGCCATTAAATTTTGCCAAAATGGGTAATTGTTTTAACGTTTCGTACTGCCGCACAAGGCGCGCGATAACATTGACAAATTCTTTACCGAGTGTGGTGGGGGAGGCTGGTTGTCCGTGTGTTCTCGACAGCATGCTGACATTGACAAATTCGGCAGCTAAGTTTTTTAGTTTTTCGATAATCCTTTCCATGTACGGAAGCAAGATTTCTTCACGTAGTTGTAACAACATCAGACCATAAGCCAGACTATTAATATCTTCAGAGGTACAGCCAAAATGAATAAAAGGGATATATTTAGACAATTTAGGATGATGTAGGATTTGATTTTGTAAGTAATACTCCACCGCTTTAACATCGTGGTTGGTTTTGCTTTCCAATATCTTAACTTGTTCCGCGCTTTGCAAATCGAATCCATCCATCAGTTCGGTTAGATACTTTTGGTCTGTGACATCCAAAATGGGTAGATGGGTTAAAGTGGTCAAGGTGGATAAGGTTATCAGCCATTTGATTTCTACATGCAAGCGAAGCTTAATTAATGCATATTCACTGGCAACTTGTCGTAATCGATTCAATTTTATTTGATAACGTCCATCTAAAGGGGACAGAGCGATGAGTGCAGAAAATTCCATAGAGTTCCTCAAATTTTATATCTTGTAAACATAAACACTAATCTAATTTAGCGAAAATTTTATCCATTTCATGATTTTTGTATACATAAAAAGTATAATTTTCTGGACAGTTAAAAGTGGTATAAGGTTTACCAAATTTTGCTATTACATTTTGTTTCAGAAAAGCATAAATTCCCGGTGTAGACACTAAAAAATCGTACTGCTTTCTTTGATAATCCGCTAAACTAACCATGGCGACAAAAGGAGTAAAGTTATTATGAATAGATGCTAAATGAACACCCGATTGATTGTACATAGTCATGTTTCTTGAAACCCAATAGCTCGATATGCCATTATGCAATTTTAATTTCTGTGCATAGCTATCAAAACAGGCAACGTAATCAGGATAAAAATGAGTAAAAGACGAAAGTTGTAAAGAAGGTCGATTGAGAGAGGCAATAAAGATTAATAACAAAACAACTGTTGCGAAGGATTTTTCCTTAAAAAACTCATTAATATGAGTGTGCTTATAAATCAAGAGAGGGAGTCCTAAAAAAATGGGGGTTAAAATCACAGGTTGTAAATGACGCAAACCCAAATAGCCAGCTTTATATAAAAAAAGATTATGATCGGTAATGATGTAAAAGAGTAAAGTGGGGAAAATCATAATAATAAGAAAAAAAATAGTAAAGTTCACCCACTTTTCATCATTAATGGTATTTTCTCGAAGCGATTGCATTAATGACAAGGGGCCAAAAAACAAGAAACTCATAAAACCAATAAAAATCGTTTGATCCGTCTTAAATAAATTAATAAAGAGGTAGAGAAAACCTAAAAAATTGGATTCATTAAAATGGATCAATTTGTTCTCAGGATGAAAATGGATTGGCATATGGTGGTATGCAAAATAGCCGCATATGCCGGAAAGTAAAACAAGCAATATTAAATTAATTAATTTTTTTTTCGGAAAGAAATTAAATATGGGAGAAAAAACAAGGGTTATGAACAAAGGCATTAATAAGTAAAAGGCAAAAATAACATCTGAAACGGTACTAATGATAGAAAAAATAAAAAATAAAACACTGTAGAGCTTGGGTTTTTCATCTTTAGATATTTTTAAGAAAAAGAATAGGCAGGTTAAAATCAATAAATAAATTCCAAAGTGACAGGCTGAATTATATAAGCTTGTCAAAAGTTCGAGTTCATCGTTTCTTTTAATAAATTCGTTGGAAAGTAAAAAAGTAGTAAAAGTAAAACTTAAAATTAATAACCAATTACTCTTGGAATTTGTAGCTTGTTTGAATAAAAGCAAGATAATGCCAATGAAAAACAAGAATTGAAAAAGAGCATATAGAGCAATATTTAATATAAAATTTGGTGAAAAAATATTTAAAATAAGGAAAACAAATAGATTTGGGAATAAAAAAGGAGTTGGGGAAAAAAACCAAGTATTTAAGTTTCCTTTTTCGTGAATAAGATTATGAGCTAAAGCTGGTATAAAAGTTAAGTCAGAGTTGTCTGCGCCATAACAACCAGGACATTGAGACCAATTGCTGGCAATGTAGTAAAACAAATTAATGATAGTTAGCCCAACAAAAATGTAAAAAAAAGATTTTAAAAATTTTTCCAACATAAATAAAATTAGATAGGGCTGGTTCGCGTTTGTTCAGGCACTTGTTTTTTCCAGATCAGTTTGTTATAGCCGTAACCCCTTTCCCTATCGATAAATCGAATGGGTATTCCTTTTATCTTTGAATCAGCGATATCTTCCGCTTCATTGTAGAATGGTACGATAATTAGGATTTTCATTGATGTCCCCAGGATAATCAGCCATTAAATGGGAAAGATTTTCTGTTAAATTCACCATTTTTTCGTAACTTTAGAGGGTTGTCAATATTTTTCTTAAAGGATTAAATTATACATTATTAATGGTGCGCACAAGAAAGATTGTCGTTTAAGCGCTTTTATGTTTTAATGGTTACTTTAGTATTCTTGATACAAAATATAATTTTCCATGAGGTTTTTCCATTGAAGTTATTACCCATTATATTAGCTGGCGGCTCGGGTTCCCGGCTATGGCCAATGTCTCGAGAATCACTTCCCAAACAGTTTTTGCGGTTAACAGGGCCTTATTCATTATTTCAGCAAACTATTTTAAGAGCACAGACAGTAACTCAGTCAGAAGAGTTTATTATTGTATCAAATATACAGCACCACTTTCTATGTTTAGAACATTTACACGAAATAAACATTAAATCTGCCAAATTTATTCTGGAACCTTGTCTAAGAAATACGGCCCCAGCGATAGCATGTGCGGCCTTTTATGCCCAGGAATTATATGACTCTTCGATAAAATTACTCGTGATGCCTTCTGATCATTTATTGCAGAATCAAGAAGCATTTAATCAAGCTATAGGTGAAGCGGCTGAAGTCGCCACAGATGATTGGTTGGTTACATTTGGTATCAAACCATTTAGGCCAGAAACTGGATATGGCTACATTGAAATTGATGATAACAAAATCGGAAAAACTTTTAGAACGAAGCGTTTTATAGAAAAGCCTAATGAAGAATTAGCAAAACAATTTATTGCCCGTAATGAATTTTATTGGAACAGCGGCATGTTTTTATTTAAAGCGACCACATATTTGCAAGAATTATCCAATTTAAATTCTGTAATGTACAAGTTTTCAAGAGAAGCTTTTCAGCAAGGTAAAAAAACGAACGATTCTATTGTCTTAGATGAAGATAGTTTTAAACAATGCCCCAACAATTCTATAGACTGTGCAGTCATGGAAAAAACAAATAAAATTGTACTCTTACCTTTAATTTCAGAATGGGATGATTTAGGAAATTGGTTAGCTGTAGCAAACACGAGCATAGAAGATGAGAATCATAATGTATTACAGGGAGATGTAATCGCCAGAGAAGCTAGCGGTTGTTTTATTCGAGCTGAGGATCATTTTGTAGCTGCTATAGGTGTTAAGGATCAAATTATTGTTAGCACTGCGGATGCTTTGTTGGTTGCGGATAAGCGATATTCACAACAAGTCAGGCAGATTGTCGATCAATTAAAATTAGATCAAAAGACGCTTGCAACGCACCACAAAAAAATTAATTATGACTGGGGTTTTTTTGAAATATTATTAGAATCAGATTTGTTACAATTAAAGCTTGTTTCTCTCAACGCAAATAAAAAAATCCACTTGTCTAAAAATAATTTTTTTGCTTATTGGATACATATCAATGGAGAAGGTGAAATTGTAAATTCTAAGCATAAAATAAAATTCAGAGATCATTTAGCTTTTTCATTAGAAACGAACGAAAGACCGGTATTACTAAACATTGGTCATGAACCGCTCAATCTACTTGAATTACAGTTTTGCACTAAGAAATTAATTCCAGATACAGAAAATATTTTCGAAAAGACATATATCTAACCCGGATTAAAGTTATGCTTAATAAGAACGAAAAAATAGAAAATAAGTTCAAAGAATCAAAATCCAAAAATCTATTTCAAGACACGCTTACAGATTTCAAATATTTTATTAAATTAATAGCCATTTTTCCACTATTTATTTTATTTGTTTTTTTGACATTATTAAAAAAATTACCCTTCTTGAACCCGAAAATTTTGTTTAGCTTCATAAAAAAGATTGAAAGTTACGGTTCTTTTACAGCCTCAATAAAAATACTGCATCAAAGTCCTCGGCTAACAAAATTAGCAAAATTCATATATTTAAAATTTCCAAATTTTTCTCGATTTATATTAAAAATATTTAAAATATATGATCGCGACCCATTAGATTTAAAACTGGCTATAAGGGCAAAAAAAAACCCGAGTGTTATTAAAAATGAGATTGATATTTTTTATGAAGATTTAAAAATAGCCTTGAATAGGAATAAAAAAAAATGAAGTTATTGTTAGACTTACAAGCAGCGCAAACTCCTTCTGCTTTGAGAGGAGTGGGTCGATATTCTTTAAATCTGGCTAAAGCAATTGCAAAATCTTGTCAAAATATTGATTTATGGGTTGCTTTAAACGGATTGAATTTTAATACTATAGAAAGAATTCAACAACAATTCCCATCAACGGTTTCATTTTCTCAATTCTATTATGAGCCCAACTCCAAAAAAAATTGGGAAAGAGTTTCTCATCATTTGGTAGATTATCATTATGCTCAAATTCAGGCAGATATTTTACATATATCAAGCGCCATTGAAAAGTTTGCCTTGGTTTCGCATTCAATATTTGAATTACCTTTAATCACTTCAGCCACATTATACGATTTGATTCCTTTGGTTTTTCATAATCATTATTTCAATTCAAAAAACCTTGAGGGGAAAGAATGGTATTATGAAAAATTAGGACTACTTAAAAAATTTAATTTATTATTGGCGATTTCTGAAACAAGCCGTCAGGATGCCATTAATCATCTTAATCTTAATCCGGATAATGTATTTAATATTTCTGGAGCTGTTGATGACACTTTCAAACCAATTATCATAACTCAAGAAAATAAAATTCAATTTCTCAATAAATATGGCATTAAGGAAAAATTTATTCTATACACTGGAGGGATAGAGTTCAGAAAAAATATTTTTTCTTTAATAAAAGCCTATGCTCAACTTCCTTTTTCTATCCGTGCTCATTACAATTTAGTGATCGTTTGTGAATGTAGGCCAGAATACAAAAAAGAAAACTTAGATTATGCCAGTAGTTGTGGTTTGGCTGCTAATGAACTCATTATGACAGGTTATGTGCCTGACGAAGACCTTGTATATTTTTACAATCTTTGTAGTCTTTTTGTATTTCCATCTTTGTATGAAGGTTTTGGATTACCTGTGTTGGAAGCCATGTCTTGCGGCGCTCCAGTTATTGGTTCGAATGTTTCTAGTATACCCGAAATCATAAACTTCAAAGACGCCTATTTTGATGAAAAGAGAAGTGAAGACATTAGTCGATTGATGTATGAATGTTTAACTAATGATTCTTTTAGAAAAATATTAAGCGAACATGGGATAGAGCGATCAAAGAGTTTCAGTTGGGAGATAACTGCTAAATTAGCTTGTGCAGCATATCAAGAAATACTAGATAGAAAAAAAGTCAAAAAAAGTTTTTTAATAGAAGGAATTTTTTCCAGAAAAAAAATTGCCTTTTTCTCACCATTGCCTCCGCAAATGAGTGGCATTGCCAGTTATAGTTACGAATTATTGCCTTATTTGCAAAGATACTATGAAATTGATTTATATGTTGAAGATGCAGCTCTAGTTAAAAATACTAATTTATATAATTGTTCTATCTTTAGCGCTGAAAGTTTCCATGGCAATCACGATAAATATCATGCCGTTGTTTATCAACTTGGTAATTCTCATTTTCATTTTTATATGTATCCGTTTCTCAAACAATATCCTGGAATCGTTGTTTTGCATGATTTTTTTATTGGCGATTCTATACGTTTAATGTACATGGATGATGTCAAATATAGAAATTTAGTTCTTCAATATCATGGGGAAGTAACCGCTTCTTATTCAATTGAACAACTCGGTACGGATTTTCCGGTTAATCGTTTTGTACTTGAATCTGCAAAAGGAGTGATTTTTCATTCGCAATTTAACGCATCCTTAATAAATAAATTTTATGGCAATAAAATACGTACTCCTATTAGGATAATTCCTCATCTCAGAGGAATAAAACGGTCTGCAGAGGAATTGCGGCATTCGGCTAAACTTTCTTTAAATTTCAACAAAGATGATTTTCTAATCTGCACATTCGGTAACCTTGCTAAAAGTAAGATGAATGAAATTTTGCTGGAAGCATTTAATTATAGTAGGCTTAGTAAAATCCCAAGCGTTAAGTTAATTTATGTTGGGCCAACCGAGATAAATTTATTTGAAATATTAGCAAAAAAAACCAAAACTTTTAATTTAGTAACCCAAGTGATTTTTACAGATGCCGTTTCAGACCTAAAATATAATGAATTTCTACATGCAACCAATTTTGCAGTTCAATTACGTACGCGCACACGAGGAGAAACTTCAGGCGCAGTTTTGGATTGCATGGCTGCAAAATTAGCAGTGATTGTTAATGATTATGCAACTTTTCAAAGTTATCCAAAACACGTTTTATTTAAAATTTCTGAAACTCCTACGATCGAAGAAATTGCTAAGGCTTTAGAAGAACTTTATGATAATGAAGTAAACCGTTTATATTTTGCTAATAATGCTTATGAGTATATTCAAAAATTTCATAATCCAGAAAAAATTGCGATGCAATATTACAATGCTATTGATGAATTTACTGAAAGCTTCCTTGTGAAGGATAAAAATAAGTTGTTAAATAAACTTGGAAATATTTTGTCTACAGAAGAATGTAATGATAAATATTTATATAAAATTGCCCAATGTGCTGTATATAATACTCACATAGACTAGTTGATTTTGGAGTTATAAAATGAAAAAAGCATTGATTACTGGAGTGACTGGACAAGACGGAGCTTATCTTAGTAAATTTTTATTAGAAAAGAATTATATTGTTTATGGAGCGCATCGACGATCCAGCTCCTCTAGTTTTTGGCGTTTGCAAGAACTAGATGTTTTAGAGCATCCAAATTTGAAACTTGTTGAATATGATTTAACCGATTGCTCATCTAATTTGCGCTTACTAAGTCAAATTCAACCGGATGAAATTTATAATTTAGCTGCACAAAGTTTTGTGGGCGTTTCGTTTGAACAACCGTTGACTACGGCACAAATCACCGGATTAAGTGTTTTGCACATTTTAGAAGCAATCCGTATTCTGAATCCAAAAATACGTTACTATCAAGCGTCTACTTCTGAAATGTTTGGAAAAGTCCAATCCATTCCGCAAAATGAAAAAACGCCTTTTTATCCGCGCAGTCCTTATGGCGTAGCAAAACAATTCGCGCATTGGACAACCATTAATTATCGAGAGTCCTATCAATTATTTGCTTGCAGTGGGATATTATTTAATCACGAATCGCCTTTGCGAGGCATTGAATTTGTTACGCGTAAAATTACTGATGGCATTGCTAGAATAAAACAAAATCAATTAGATCGATTAAAACTGGGCAATTTAGATTCTAAGCGTGATTGGGGCTATGCCAAAGATTTTGTAGAGGGTATGTACTTAATGTTACAAGCGCCGTCTGCTGAAGATTACGTATTGGCTACCAATCGTACGGAGACGGTCCGTTATTTTGTAGAAACAACTTGTAAAGCAGTGGATATCGATATTATCTGGCAAGGCAAAAATGAAAATGAAAAAGGGATAGACGCCAAAACAGGAAAAATAATTATTGAAGTGGATCCAAAGTATTACCGGCCGGCGGAAGTTGATTTATTAATCGGGGATTATGCTAAAGTTAAAAAACAACTGGGTTGGGAGCCTAAAACCACTTTAGAAAAACTCTGTCACTTAATGATCGAAGCCGATATGCGTAGGCGTTCACTGATTAAAGAACCCTTTCATTTAGTATAATGGCTGAAGAGTTGAAGGTAATGGTTGCACATTTTTTCAGGGGTGAAGTAATCTAAATAATGCTGTTTGGCGCCATTTTTTAGTTTCTCATATAAATTATGATCATCTAATAAATTTATCATAGCATACTTAAGCGCCATAGAATCGGCAGGAGGAACCACTAAACCGGACACATTATGCTGATTGACAAAGGAAGTGCCAGTGCCGAGTTCTGTTGAAATAATAGGTTTGCCGAATACCAAGCTTTCCAGAATACTGATACAAAAAGCTTCGGCTCGTAGATGTGATGGAAAAACGGTTGCTTTACACAATTGATAGAGAATCCATTTATCACTTTCGGCTATTTTCCCCACAAAAATTACATTGGATAGTTTTTTTTGTTCTTTTAACATTTTCAAATGAGATTCTTCCGGGCCAGAACCAGCTATAACGACAGTGATATTAGTTCCTTGCACAGCTTCTAATAAATAGTTTAAGCCTTTGTAATATCGCAAAACACCCACAAATAAAAAGAAATTTGTCCCTAGGCGTTCACGCCAATATTTAATGCGCTCTGGATCACCAGAGGGCTCAGGATAAGCAAGAGCAAAAGGAATGATTTTGGTTTTTTGTTTGTATTTTTGTAGAACTAAACTGGAATTTAGATAATTTTCTGAGCTGGTCACTATCAAATCCGCTTTTTTCAGGAAAACATGCATCAGCGGCAAATAGAGTGTTTTAAGTCTTTTTTGCCGAACAATATCAGAATGATAAAATACAATAATCGGTTTTTTAATTTGATTGATGCAGATCAATAAGTCTGCGAAAGGCCAAGGAAAATGAACCAATAAAATATCGTATTGATTGACAATTTCACGAAAATGTTTTGCTAACTGAATACTGAATGGGCAAGAAGCAATTTCAAAGGTGCTGGGAAAATAGTAAACCTGGCTTTTGTCCACTTGCCTTATATGGATATGCTTTTCTGTTGAGGTAGTTAAAATATCACTTTGAATGTTTTGCGCATGGAGCAGAGTAGATAGCGTTTCAATATGCTTTTCAACCCCACCCCTGGTGTACGGATAATAACTTTTGTATATATTTAGCACTTTCATTTTTGCATTTTACCTGGCTTTGGCGCTCCTTGTCGAATAAGTGTTTTTATGTTCTAATTGACTCACCGCTGGGGAAATTCTAATTATTTTATGCATGAAAATCTTTACAAATACGCCTATAAAGACCTAACCAATACCTTCCAGTCTTATAGACTTTGGCTGTATTTGGCAAGAAGTGATATTAAGGTTCGGTATCGTGGTTCTACTTTGGGGCCGTTATGGATCACCATTACCATGATGGTTTTTATTTCGGCTTTAAGCATTGTTTATAGCCGAATTTTTAAGCAATCTATATCTGAATATATTCCTTTTTTAACAACGGGTATATTAATCTGGAATTATATTTCTTCCGTCGTTTCTGATAGTGCGGATACTTTTATTAATTCCAAAGAGTATATTGAAGGGATGCGGCTACCTTATTTCATTTATGTTTTTAGAATGATATGGCGGAATATCTTGATTTTTTTTCATAACTTCGTAGTGTACATTTTGGTGGTTATCTTCTTTAAAATTCCCATTAATGCCTATATTTTCTTAGCTATTCCAGGTTTTATTTTGGTAACCGCAAATTTAATTGCTTTAAGTATTATTATTGGCCTGTTAGGCACCCGTTTTAGGGATTTACCTCCCATTATTAGTGCGATGATTACGGTCGCTTTTTTTGTGTCCCCGGTAACTTGGAAAGCTAATTTGGTAGGCGCGGATTCATTAATAATACGCGCCAATCCAGTCAGCTATTTTTTAGATTTAATTCGCTCCCCTTTATTAGGACATCCGCCGGAGATCATTTCTGCTTATTTTTGTTTAATATTCACTGCAATTATGTCTGTTATTGCGTTTATTTGTTTTTCACGTCTTTTTAAAAAAATTCCTTTTTGGTTGTAACATGTCGGTCATTAGCTTAAAAGATGTTCATCTTAAATACCCTTTACTGGGTGGTTACGCTCGCTCATTAAAAACGTCATTTTTACAATTATTGTATAAAAGATCTGCCAGAGAGATTGAACAGATTAAATACATTGAAGCATTGAAAGGAATAAATCTGGAATTGCGCGACGGTGACCGGTTGGGATTGATTGGTAATAATGGCGCTGGGAAAAGCACTTTGTTAAAGGTGATGGCAGGAATTTACTTTCCTTCACAAGGCAAAGTTCACGTTGAGGGCAGTCTGTCTTCTCTTTTGGGTCTTAATGTGGGTATGAATCCTCATACTACTGGATATGAAAATATTGAATTAAAGTGTTTGTTACATGGATGTGACCGCAAAAAAATAAAAGAAATTATTCTCGATATAGAAGAATTTACCGAACTAGGAAAATTCTTACCTATGCCTGCTAAAACCTATTCTTCTGGGATGAACTTACGGTTAGCATTTGGCCTTGCGACAGCAGTCGCACCAGAAATACTTTTGATTGATGAGGTGGTTGGGGTAGGGGACGCACGTTTTCTAGAAAAAGCCCAAAATCGATTAAATAAACTGATTTTAGATTCTAAAATATTAGTTTTATCCTCCCATTCTAATGAAATTATCAAAAAATTCTGTAATAAGGTGTTATGGTTAGAAAACGGAAAAATTCTGTACGTGGGAGGTAATGTGGAGGAGACTCTGCAAACCTATCACCAACGAGTGACCGATGATATAATAAGCGCGCTATGAAAGTAACAATTTATGGTGTTGGCTACGTTGGCTTAGTAACAGGCACTTGTTTGGCTGAGGTTGGACATGATGTACTGTGCATGGACGTAGATGCGCAAAAAATTGAAAAACTGAAACAAGGCGCCGTTCCTATTTACGAACCAGGGCTTGAAACCCTTCTCAAGAAAAATATTGCCCATGGACATATTCACTTTACCACTGAAATTGAATCCGCTGTCCACTTTGCTGAATTACAAATTATTGCCGTGGGTACACCGCCTCAGGAAGATGGATCAGCCGACCTCCAGCATGTATTAGCAGTCGCCAAAAATATTGCCAGAAGCATGCGCACGCCGAAATTAATTGTGAACAAATCCACTGTCCCTGTGGGCACAGCGGACCAAGTTAGCGCGGTGGTTGCAGCTGAATTGGCGAAGCGTCAGGCAAGCATACATTTTTCGGTAGCATCAAATCCTGAGTTTTTGAAAGAAGGTTCGGCCTTAGATGATTTTATGAAGCCGGACCGTATTGTGATTGGTACAGAGAATGCAGGCGCTGAGAAACTGTTACGTGAGATTTATGCCCCTTTTAATCGTAATCATGATCGAATCTTGGTGATGGATATCCGTTCTGCTGAATTAACAAAATACGCTGCAAACGCCATGTTGGCCACTAAAATCAGTTTTATTAATGAAATAGCCAATTTAGCTGAATTGTTGGGCGCTGATATTGAGAAAGTAAGAATTGGCATCGGTTCAGACCCACGCATTGGTTATCATTTCATATATCCTGGTTGCGGTTATGGTGGTTCTTGTTTTCCCAAAGATGTCAGCGCTTTAGTGAAGACTGCTGAAATTAATCATTATCACCCTCAATTGTTACAGGCAGTCGAAGACGTTAATCAAAGACAGAAAAGAAGCTTATTTTATAAGATATTCCGCCATTTTAATGGTAAATTAGAGAACAAAATCTTTGCCCTTTGGGGCTTGGCCTTTAAGCCCAATACCGACGATATCCGCCAAGCACCCAGTTTGGACTTATTAGAGTCTTTATGGGAAGCCGGCGCAGTTGTGCAAGCGTTTGATGTTCAAGCGATGGAAGCCGTTCATAAACATTTTGGCCAGCAGGCCAATTTGCATTTAGCGCCTACTCAAGAAGACGCGTTAAAATCAGCTGACGCCTTGATTATTTGCACGGAATGGGCGGATTTCCGTGCTCCGGATTTTAATTTGATCAAACAAGAACTAAAAAATCCGGTTATTTTTGATGGTAGAAATTTATATGATCCGGTCGTGATGCGTGATAAAGGTTTCACTTACTATGGTATTGGCCGGGGAGAAAATTTAAAGTTGCTGGGACAGCCTTTGTCGGCCGTAACAGAAGAGATTACCATGCAATGAAAATTTTAGTTACTGGGGCCGCCGGTTTTATTGGTTATCATGTCAGCAAAGCATTGTTGATGCAGAATCTTCCTGTTTTTGGGCTAGATAACCTAAATGATTATTATGAAGTGCAACTTAAAAAAGACCGTTTAGCACAACTGGAAACCTTTCAACACTTTCATTTTGTATTCGAGAATTTGCAAGATCAAGCAAATATAAAACAACTGTTTGCAAAGGAAAAATTTACTCACGTTATACATTTAGCAGCACAAGCAGGTGTGCGTTATTCACTTGAAAATCCTTTTACTTATGTAGAAAGTAACATCAAAGGGACACTGAGTATTTTAGAAGCTTGCCGGCATCATTCTGTGCAACATCTTTTATATGCTTCTTCAGTTCGGTATATGGTTTGAATGCTAAAATACCTTATTCTGTGGATGATCCGGTCAATCATCCCGTGTCATTGTATGCGGCCACCAAAAAATCTACCGAGTTACTCGCTCATTCTTATGCTCACCTATACGGTATTCCCACCACCGGACTTAGATTTTTTACAGTTTATGGGCCATGGGGCAGGCCTGATATGGCGCCCATGAAATTCGCCAAAGCCATTTACCGAAAACAGCCCATTGATGTGTATAATTTTGGTGAAATGTACAGAGATTTTACCTACATCGACGATATTGTGGAGGGCGTAGTCAATCTCTTAGATCAGCCAGCTACACCAGATCCGCATTGGGATGCATTAAAACCGTCTCCCAGCACAAGTACTGCGCCTTACCGATTGTACAATCTCGGTAACCATTCTCCGGTTTCGTTATTAAACTTTATCGAAACTTTAGAACAAGCCATTGGTATTCCTGCTCAGAAAAACTTTCTGCCAATGCAACCTGGCGATGTGCGGCAAACCTTTGCCGATATTGAAATTTCCACGCAACGCTTTGGATTTACCCCAAAAACCCAGTTACCAGAGGGTATTCGCAAGTTTATCGATTGGTATAAAAATTACTATAGAATTTCGGAATCTGTCACTTCATGAAAACAGAAAAAGTAGCCTTGATCACAGGCGGCGCTTCTGGCATTGGCAAGGAAACCGCAACATATTTAACCGAAAAAGGCTACAAAATTGCCATCGTTGATCAAAATCAAGAAGCCGCAACGCGTTCTGCCAAAACCATAGGCGCTTTTTCTTGTGCGGCGGATGTCAGCGATGCGCAATCTTTTTCTAAAGCATTAGAGCAAATTTTAGCGGTTTATCCTGAAATACATGTTTCTGTGCATTGTGCTGGCATAGCCTCTGCGAAACGGATTTTAGGACGAGAAGGCCCCATGCCTTTAGAAGATTTTGAACAAATTATAAAAGTGAATTTGATCGGCACTTTTAACGTGATGCGTTGTGTGGCTGAAAGGATGAGTAGACAACAGCCTTATAACTCAGAAGGGGAAAAAGGCGTTATAATCAACACCTCGTCCATCGCTGCCTTTGAAGGTCAAGTGGGGCAAGCTGGGTATAGTGCTTCCAAAGGAGGTGTTGCGGCGTTAACTTTACCAGCAGCGCGTGAATTATCCCAATTCGGAATTCGTGTGCTGACAATTGCCCCAGGCGTATTCGCAACCCCAATGATGGCTGAGATAAATGAATCTGTAAAAACTCGTTTGGAAGAAGATATTGTTTTCCCAAAACGATTTGGACATCCACGCGAATTTGCAAAATTAGTTGAACATATCATCGAAAACACTTATCTCAATGGAGAAGTCATCCGCTTAGACGGCGGTCTGAGAATGGGATCGAAGCAAAAATAGAAAGTTATTTATTTGAAATAAGGCAAATTACCCAAGTCCGTTGGTTACATCGCTGATCCATTGACGCAGAGTCCATATATGTAAAAAGAGGAAGCGCCCCAGGGAGGGTTGTTCAAGCGGTCTGACAAAGATATTCCGGAGTGGCGGCCAGGCGGCAACGGACTCGCTCAACAACCAGCGGTCTTGGGTAATTTGCAGGGTAATTTTGCAGTAGAAAAGTAAATAAACTTTAAGTATAATGTTGTGATTTTGAAGGTAACTTTATGCAGAATCTCAATGAAGCTTTGACCTTTGATGATGTACTGATTTTGCCGGCCTATTCCACCATCTTGCCTAGAGAAGTTTCGCTCAAGACCCAGCTTACTGAAGACATTGAATTGAATATCCCTTTATTATCGTCGGCCATGGATACGGTTACTGAAGCGAAACTAGCGGTTTCAATGGCGGAAGAGGGGGGAATCGGCATTTTGCATAAGAACATGAGTCCGGAACAACAAGCGGCCGAAGTACGCAAGGTTAAACGTTACGAAAGTGGCATTGTGGGGAATCCAATTACGGTCACGCCGGATACGAGTTTGGGTGAATTGGTTAAAATCACTGAGGAATATCATATTTCCGGCGTTCCTGTGGTGGATAAAAGTCAGTTGGTGGGTATTATTACCCATCGGGACATCCGCTTTGAAACCGACATGACTCAACCGGTCAGTAAATTAATGACGCCAAAACAGCGCCTAGTGACCGCGCTGGAAGGTGTGACCCGTGAACAAGTTTTCGAAACATTTCGTCAATATCGCATTGAAAAATTACTGGTCGTGAACGATAAATTTGAATTAAAAGGGATGTATACGGTTCGCGATTTACAACGCTCACAAAAAACACCTTTTGCTTGTAAAAATGCCGCCGGACAGTTGCGTGTCGGCGCCGCAGTGGGTCCTGACGCTAAAGCATCCGATCGTATCCACGCTTTAGTTGCCGAAGGGGTGGATATTTTAGTGGTTGATACTGCACATGGTTTTTCAAAGGGTGTTATCGAACAAGTGAAATGGATTAAAAAACATTTTCCAGATGTGTCAGTGATGGCAGGCAATATTGCAACCGGTGACGCAGCGATAGCCCTATCTGAAGCAGGCGCAGACGCGGTTAAAATTGGTATTGGGCCTGGCTCAATTTGCACGACGCGCGTTATTGCCGGTATCGGTGTACCACAAATTACGGCCATCGTTGAAGTCGCACAAGCCTTGAAGAAAACCCGCACCAAAATTGTGGCCGATGGCGGCATTCGTTTTTCAGGAGATCTTTGTAAAGCCATTGCAGCCGGTGCACATGCTGTCATGGTCGGTAATTTATTAGCGGGTACCGAAGAAGCGCCGGGTGAAGTCGTTTTATATCAAGGCCGTTCTTACAAAGCATATCGCGGCATGGGATCAGTCGGTGCGATGTCGCAAACTCATGGTTCCAGAGACCGTTATTTTCAAGAAGCTCAAACGGAAACCGGCAAATATGTACCGGAAGGTATCGAAGGCCGTGTTCCTTTTAAAGGTTCGTTAAAAGCAGTCGTTTATCAACTGATGGGCGGATTGCGCTCCAGTATGGGTTATACGGGTATGCCCACTATCGCTGACATGCGCACCAAAACTAAATTTATCCGCGTCACTGCAGCCGGAGTGCGTGAAAGCCACGTGCATGATGTGATTATTACCAAAGAAGCGCCGAACTATTGGGTTGATTAATGAGCATTGATATTCATCAGCATAAAATTTTAATTCTGGATTTCGGTTCCCAATATTGCCAACTTATCGCGCGCCGCGTTCGTGAAATTGGCGTGTATTGTGAAATTATGCCGTTTGATACCCCCATGCAACACATTTATGATTTCAATCCGCAAGGTATTATTTTATCCGGCGGCCCGGAATCTTTAACCGAATCACACACCCCGCGTATTACTGAAGAAATTTTTTCTTTAGGGCGTCCTTTGTTAGGTATTTGCTATGGCATGCAAGCTATGGCTCATCAATTGGGTGGTGAAGTGAGCATTTCACGTAAAAGAGAATATGGCTTTGCTGAAGTGACGATTAATAATTCACAGGAATTATTAACTAATTTAGGCGATAAATCAGCAGTGTGGATGAGCCATGGCGACGCCGTGACCCGGTTACCAGCTGAATTTACTGTAATTGCTAGCACAGACAATGCTCCTTTTGCCGGTATCGCTAATTTTAAAAAGCATTTTTATGGTTTGCAATTTCATCCAGAAGTGACGCATACGCAGAAGGGTTATGAGATTTTAAAGAATTTTGTGGTCAACATTTGTGGTTGTGCATTAAGTTGGACGCCTAGTAATATTATTGAAAATAGTATTGCAAAAATCAAAAAACAAGTGGGTAAAGAACGGGTTATTGTTGCGCTTTCCGGCGGCGTCGACTCTTCCGTGGTTGCTGCTTTACTGCATCAAGCGATACGTGATCAATTAATTTGTTTGTTTGTTGATACCGGCTTATTACGCTTTAAAGAAAGTGAAGAAGTGATGAACTTATTCACACAGCATTTAGGTATTCAAGTGATCAAAATTGACGCCAAAGAACGTTTTATGCGGATTTTACAAGGCGTTATTGATCCAGAAAAAAAACGTAAATTAATTGGCAATGAATTTATTAAAGTGTTTGAAGATCACGCCAAACAATTAGCTGATATTAAGTGGTTAGCTCAGGGGACAATTTATCCTGATGTGATTGAATCGGCAAAAACTCTGTTTGGTAAAGCGCATGTCATTAAATCGCATCACAACGTTGGCGGACTTCCAGAAAAAATGCATCTTCAATTAATTGAACCGCTACGTGAATTATTCAAAGATGAAGTTCGGCAATTAGGAATAAAATTAGGTTTAACTCGAGATATTGTTTACCGTCATCCATTTCCGGGTCCTGGATTAGGCATCCGCATTTTAGGTGAAATTAAACAAGAATGGATTGATATTTTACAAAAAGCAGATTACATCTTTATTCAAGAATTAAAAAAACAAAATTTATATGACACCGTCAGCCAAGCATTTGCCGTATTCTTACCTTTGCAAACCGTTGGTGTAAAAGGCGACGCTCGCAGTTATGAATATATTATTGCGCTTCGAGCAGTCAACACCACTGATTTTATGACAGCGCATTGGAGTCAACTGCCGTATGAATTTTTAGGCAAAGTCAGCCAGCGTATTATCAACGAAGTTCCAGGTATTTCCCGAGTAGTTTATGATATCTCCAGCAAGCCTCCCGCAACCATTGAGTGGGAATGAATGATTATATCCTGCGCCTCGGGAAACCCGAGGCTTGGAATGAAGGGGAAGAATCGCGATTCTCCCCCTTGCGATCCCCCATCGCGAGAAGATGTTAAATGGATGCGCGTGGCTTTGGAACTTGCAGAGCGCGCCATTCTGGAACATGAGGTACCTGTCGGTGCAGTTTTGGTTTTTGAGGATCAGATATTAGGCAGTGGCTGGAATCGACCGATTCAAAAGCGTGATCCCACCGCTCATGCAGAAATATTGGCATTACGTGAAGCGGCGGAAAAAATAAATAACTATCGGCTGTTGGAAACCACTTTATATGTTACTTTGGAACCTTGCGCCATGTGTTTAGGCGCCATGTTACAAGCACGCATTAAACGTCTAGTTTTTGCCGCCAAAGACCCTAGAGCAGGCGCAGTTGAAAGTGTCTTTAACTTGCTGACAGCAAAAGAACTGAATCATCGGATTGCCTGGACAGGGGAAATACTGGCCGAAGAAGCCGTCAGGTTATTAAAAAATTTTTTTAGACAAAGACGTTAGGGTGTGTGGTTAAAGTTTGATACAATAAACCCACTCCGCATTGTTCAGCGATACCCGCCTACTCGCAAGATTGTCTAAACGGGTCCTGTCAGCTGCGATTTTTTCGTGCTCGCTTCGCTGCGCGCCAAAAAAATCTCCGCTGCCACCCGTTGCAAAGCTCGTTGGCGGATGCGTTGAACAATGCTATGCAGGGCGTTTTGAAATCACACAGGACCAGTATTTTTTATTTTTTTATTTTAACATTACCTAGTTCCTGTTAGATTTAGTCATCTACTGCATAGCTTTGTTCAGCGCATCCGCCAACGAGCTTTGCAACGGGTGGCAGCGGAATCTTTTTCCACGCACAGCGAAGCGAGCATGGAAAAAGATGCAGCTGACAGGACCCGTTTTCACAAAACCTGCGAATTAGGCGGATGTCGCTGAACAAAGCGGAGTGGGTTTATTTTGCGGAAATCTACACAAACATTACAAGGGAAAATATATGAGCTTGAAAGAAATTGTCCCGGCACAGCATGTGGCGGATGATGTTAATGTGATTATTGAGATACCGGCGGCGGCGGGGATGATCAAGTATGAGATGGATAAAGATAGTGGGTTGTTGGCTGTCGATCGGTTTATGCCGACGGCTATGTATTATCCGGCTAATTATGGGTTTATTCCAAATACTTTGGCGGGGGATGGTGATCCTGCAGATGTATTGGTGATAACGCCAGTGCCGGTACAAGCAGGTACTTTAATACGTGCACGCGCCATTGCGGTTTTAAATATGGAAGACGAATCTGGGCAGGATCGTAAAATTTTGGCGTTGCCGATTAAAAAAATCTGCGCGCAATTGGCGCATATCAACGAATTAAAAGACCTTTCTGAAATTTATCTGAAAAGTATTATTCATTTCTTTGAACATTATAAAGATTTGGAAACCGGCAAATGGGTTAAAATCAAAGGATGGGATGGGGTTGAAGCAGCCAAACAAGAAATTCTGGCTAGCATAGAAAGATATAAAGCATAAAATAAAATGAAAGGTAAATAAAATATGTCGCGACAAGAGATCAGCGGGTATTATCGTCTTGATGAAATTTCTGCAGTAAATCATTTGTTGCAAAAAATAACATGGACTCCGGAAGATGAGCAGAATGTAAAGCAATGTGCTGAACAATTAATTTCTGGTGTTCAACAAAAACAAACTGAGATGTCCGGCATCGAAGCCTTTATCAAACACTATGATCTGTCAACGCTGGAAGGCATTATGCTGATGTGTATTGCTGAAGCATTACTCAGGATACCAGATAAAGAAACCGAGAATTTACTGATTCGCGACAAATTAACCAGTGCAAACTGGGAGGCGCATTTAGGAAAAAGTCAGTTTGCTTTTGTCAATTTTTCAACCTGGGGATTGGCCCTTACCGGCAAAATTCTCAATCCGAAAACAGAAGATCATTTTTTTAAAAAAATGTGGACACAACTCCTAAAAAAAAGTGGAGAACCCATTATTCGCCAAGCCGTGCATGAAGCCGTTAGAATTATGGGCAATCAATTTGTTATGGGCCGGGACATTGCCCAAGCCTTTAAAAAGGCCGCAGAATTTACTGAAAAAGGCTATATTTTTTCTTTTGATATGCTGGGTGAAGTGGCGCGCACCCGCATGGATGCGGATAAATATTTTCGAGCTTATAAATCTGCTATTTCTGCTTTGGCTAATATCAATCATGATGACCATGGCTTAAAACGTTCCGGTATTTCGGTTAAATTGTCGGCGCTTTATCCGCGCTATCAATTTACCCAGGCTGCGACGGCGGTCCCTTTTTTAAGTTCACGTCTCATGGAATTAGCCAAAGATGCACGAAAGGCTAATATTGATTTAACCATAGATGCGGAAGAAGCCGATCGTTTAGAGATGTCTTTAGATATTTTTACACAGGTATTTTCTGCAAAAGAATTTGCGGATTGGAACGGTTTAGGATTAGCCGTGCAAGCTTATCAAAAACGTGCTTTGCCCTTGATTCAATGGTTAATCGCCTTGGCGCGTGAATATCACAAACGCATCAATGTGCGTTTGGTAAAAGGCGCTTATTGGGACACAGAAATTAAATTAACACAAGTCGGCGGTTTTATCGATTATCCGGTTTTTACGCGTAAAAATACGACTGATTTATCTTATTTGGCGTGCGCCAAAGAAATGTTAGATGCACGCGACGCCTTATATCCACAATTTGCTACTCACAATGCCTATTCCATTGCTGCAATTTTAACAATGAATAAAGGACGAACGGCTGACTTTGAATTTCAAAGCTTGCAAGGCATGGGTCGAGAATTACACGACCAGCTTTTACAAAAAGGTTTAACTTGCCGAATTTATGCGCCAGTGGGCAGTCATGAAGATTTACTCCCTTATTTGGTGCGCAGATTATTAGAAAATGGCGCGAATAGTTCTTTCGTCAATCAAATTGCTAATCCGAAAACGCCTATAGAAAAATTAGTGTTGAATCCCGTGCAAAAAGTAAGAGCTTATTCGCAAATACAAAATCCCAAAATTCCTTTACCCCAGGATATTTTTATGCCCGAACGAAAAAATTCATATGGTATTGATCTCAGTAATTCGCAGGAACGTGAGCACTTATTGCAGGCAATACAAGCATTTGCCTCCCAAGTATGGCAAGCCACACCCATGAAAAAACCCATGAATCTGGCTAAGGCAGAGATGATTAAAAATCCTGCGGACCAACGTCACATCGTCGGACATGTTTTATCGGCTTCTAAAACAGAGGTCGATGAGGCAGTAACACAAGCACTCACCGCTTTTTCGAATTGGGATGGAACTGGTTATCAAAAAAGAACAAAAGTTTTGTTAAAAGCTGCAGATTTAATGGAAAAACACGCCGCAGAATTAATCGCGTTAACCACATTTGAGGCCGGTAAAACTTTGTCGGCCGGTAGCGCCGAAGTAAGAGAAGCGGTTGATTTTTGCCGTTACTATAGTGCATTAGCAGAACGCACCCTAAAACCCGAACCTTTACCTGGGCCTACCGGTGAAAGTAATACTTTATTTTTGCAAGGTCGCGGGCCAATTGTATGTATCAGTCCCTGGAATTTCCCAATTGCCATATTTACGGGACAAATTGCTGCTGCTTTAGTGACTGGAAATACCGTATTGGCCAAACCTGCTGAACAAACGCCTTTAGTTGCCGCCAAAATTGTCGAATTGTTTCATGAGGCGGGAATTCCAGAGGCCGTATTGCAATTATTGCCGGGGCAAGGAGAAACCGTCGGTGCCGCCTTAGTATCTGATCCACGCATTCAAGGGGTTATTTTCACCGGGTCAACCGAAACTGCTAAATTAATTCAAAAAACTTTAACCGACCGGCCGGGCGCTATCGTGCCCTTCATTGCAGAAACCGGCGGAATTAATGCTTTAATTGCAGACTCTTCGGCTTTACCCGAGCAACTCGTCAATGACGTTCTCACTTCTGCTTTTGATAGCGCAGGACAACGTTGTTCTGCACTACGCATTTTATTTATCCAGGAAGATATCGCCGAGAAAACCATCGAGATGTTAAAAGGCGCTATGGCGGAATTGAAAGTGGGTAATCCTCTGTATCTTGAAACGGACGTGGGTCCGGTTATTGATCTTGATGCAAAAAAACGTTTAGATCAGCATAGTCAAAAAATGCAGGCGCAAGCAAAACTTCTTTTTCAGGTAACCTTGTCAAAAGAAGAAGAGCTAGGGACTTTTGTCAGCCCGCAAGCTTATGAGCTTAAAGATCTAAACGCCGTAAGGCAAGAAGTATTCGGGCCGATTTTACATGTAATCCGCTATACACAAAATGAACTGGATAAAGTGATTGATCATATCAACAGTTTAAATTATGGTCTCACGTTTGGCATTCATAGCCGAATTGAACATCAAATTCAATATATTCAAAGTAAAATCAATGCCGGGAATATTTATGTGAATCGCAACATGATTGGCGCCGTGGTCGGCGTGCAACCTTTTGGCGGCAGAAATCTTTCCGGCACCGGGCCCAAAAGCCGGGGGCCCACATTATTTAACCCGCTTATGTCAAGAAAAAACCTTGACCATCAACACCACTGCCACCGGCGGCAATGCCGCACTAATGACTTTGATAGACGAATAACTTACTATAAGGATCCATTTGTTTCTATTAATCAAGGAGTGTTGGAATGAAAAAAAATCGTGTTTTCAGGGTGGGGCTATTAGCTCTTTCAAGTTTTGCCGCTTGCGCCGTTTTTGCTGCGGATAATAATAATGCGTTGTCGAATAAAACAGACCGGTTGAGTTATGCTATTGGTGTACAAACTGGAAAATCCTTTAAATCTCACAACGTAGAAATTAATTCTAATGTTTATATGCAAGGTTTAAAAGATGGATTGAATGGTTCTCCAACGATGCTGAACAATGACCAAATCCAACAGGAGTTACGTGATTTACAACAATCTACGATGGCTAAAATGCAGACTGAACAAAAACAATTGGCGGAAAAAAATCATCAATTGGGCAATGCTTTTTTGGCGGCAAACAAGGATCGCCCTGGTGTAGTGACGACTTCCAGCGGTTTGCAATATAAGATTCTCACTCCAGGTAAAGGCCCCAAACCAACCCTTAATGACACAGTCACCGTAGAATATGAAGGACGTCTGCTTAACGGCAATATTTTCGACAGCTCCTATGAACGGGGTCAACCAACCACCTTTCCGGTGAATGCGGTGATTGCCGGTTGGCAAGAAGCGCTAAAACTGATGCCAGTAGGTTCAGTTTGGGAAATCTATATCCCCTCAGATTTAGCTTATGGAGAACAAGGCGCGCAAAACGTTATTGGGCCCAATGAAACTTTAATTTTTAAAGTGCATTTGGTCTCTATCCAACCCTCTACCCAAAATAATAATACTAATAATAATACAGATAATACGAAAGGTAATCAGCAATCATGAGTTTTATTTACATTCCTTACGCGATGGGGGATCGCAAGGGGGAGAATCGCGATTCTCCCCCTTCATTCCAAGCCTCGGGTTTCCCGATGCGCAGGATATTAACAAACCATACGAAAGGTAATCAGCAATCATGAGTTTGGTTTACTTTATCTCCTGCGCCTCGGGAAACCCGAGGCTTTATTGGTATTTTGCGCAGGTCAATGAGCATTGGCGGGATGAATTATACGCTGATTCTTTAGCTAATATTTTACAAGCTGATCTTTTCCAAGGTGAACTTCCTAAAGATTGTCTTTGGGTTGTGCCCCGGTTAGGCACTATTTCACCTTGGTCGAGTAAAGCAACGGATATTGTGCAGAATTGCAATATTTCCAGTTTGATTCGTTTAGAACACGGGATAGGTTACCTTAAGGCCGATATTGAAAAGCGTGGCGTCACTCATCGCCAACTGTACGATCCGCTGACTGAAAGTTTAATCACAGATCCTGATCAACTTAAAGAGTTGTTTGCGGTTGATAACCCCAAGCCGTTAAAAATCGTCCCGATCTTAGAAAAAGGGGTTGCTGCGCTGGAAGAGATCAATCGAAATTTGGGTTTGGCATTAAGTCCGAGAGAAATCAGTTATCTCAATGAGTTTTATGAACACATCAAAAGAAATCCTACCGATACAGAATTGATGATGTTCGCGCAGGTCAATTCAGAGCATTGCCGGCACAAAATATTTAACGCTAATTGGACGATTGATGGGCAATCACAAAATAATAGTTTATTTAACATGATTCGTTATACGCATAAAGCAAATCCAGAACAAGTGTTGGTGGCGTATGCCGATAACGCAGCAATCATTAAAGGGCCATTGATTGACCGATGGTTGATCGATTCAGAAAAAAAATATTCAGCCGTTCAGGAAATTACGCCCACGGTATTCAAGGTTGAAACTCATAATCATCCGACAGCCATTTCTCCTTTTCCAGGAGCGGCCACAGGCAGTGGTGGAGAAATTCGCGATGAAGCTGCTACTGGACGCGGTGCAGCACCAAAAGCCGGATGGGCAGGTTATTCAGTCTCTAATTTACATATTCCCGAATTCAATCAGCCGTGGGAAATAGAGATTGATCATCCGCCTGGAATAGCTTCCGCTCTAGATATTATTTTACAGGCGCCCATCGGTGCAGCACGCTATAATAATGAATTTGGTAGACCGGGCATTGCCGGATATTTTCGTACTTTTTTTCAAATTGTAACCAATGATCAAGGCAAATCTTATCGCGGCTATCACAAACCCATTATGATTGCTGGCGGAATTGGCAGCATCCGTCTGTCGCAAACTCACAAAAAAGAATTGCCTTTAGGCGCATTGCTGATTGTTTTGGGTGGGCCCGCGATGGCGATCGGCTTAGGGGGCGGTTCCGCTTCTTCACGCGCGACCGGAGAAAATACCGAAGCTTTAGATTTCTCTTCCGTACAACGCGCTAATGCCGAAATGGAACGGCGCTGTCAGGAAGTGATTAATGCATGCTGCTCAATGGGTGAAGACAACCCGATTTTATCTATCCATGATGTCGGCGCTGGGGGCTTGGCCAATGCATTGCCCGAGTTAGTCGCGAGTAATCAAAAAGGTGCATTAATTAATTTACGCGCCATTCCCAATGCCGCACCAGGCATGACGCCTTTGGAAATTTGGTGCAATGAATCACAAGAAAGATATGTATTGGCGATTTCTCCAGAAGACAAAGAATTATTTACTACGCTTGCTATCCGCGAGCGTTGTCCTTTTGCCATGGTGGGTGAAGTTATTGATAAAGCTGATTTCATCGTATTTGATCCACATTTTAATAATATGCCGGTCAATTTACCGCTGTCTTTTTTGTTTGAAAAACTGCCTATTTTAGAATGTATTTCTATGCGCACGGCTAATCATACTCATTATTTAAAAACTGCAGATATTCCCATCGATGAAGCCATCCAACGAGTTTTGCAATTCCCGTGTGTAGGCAGCAAAAGTTTTTTAATTACAATTGGTGATCGCACCGTTTCTGGATTGGTGTCGCGGGATCCGATGGTAGGCCCATGGCAAGTTCCGGTTGCTGATGCAGCGATCACTTGCGCCGATTACCAAAGTTTTTTAGGGGAAGCACTCGCGATCGGGGAGCGCCCTCCAATTGCTTTAGTGCACCATGCTGCTTCTGCACGCATGGCAGTGGGTGAAGCGATCACGAATATCGCCAGCGCCTACATTCAAGATATCAAAGAGATTGTGTTATCCGCCAATTGGATGGCTGCGCCCGAAGTGGCTGGAGAAGGGGCGGGATTGTACGATGCCGTGCAAGCGATTGGTATGGAACTTTGTCCGGCTTTGGGAATTGCTATTCCGGTAGGTAAAGATTCCTTATCCATGCGCACGGTTTGGGAATCTGATGGTAAAACTTTCAAAGTCACCTCACCTTTGTCACTGATTATTACCGCCACTGCGCCGGTTGCTGATATCCGAAAATGTTTAACTCCGCAATTGCATAAAGACCAAGGTCACACGCATTTAATTTTTTTAGATTTGAGCGAAGGTTGTTATTGCATGGCAGGCTCGGTATTGGAACAATCTTATAATTTACTGAGCCAAAGACCGCCGGATGTAGATGATCCTGATTTACTACGCCGTTTTTTTCAAGCCATTCAAACCCTCAATCGTGAAGGGCTAATTTTAGCCTACCACGACCGTTCCGACGGTGGGTTGTTAGTAACGATATGTGAAATGATGTTTGCCGGACACACCGGCGTAAACATTCATCTGGATGATTTAGTTTCCACCGATGTGGGTAAAGATCCAATTGCCGCATTATTTAATGAAGAATTGGGCGCCGTGATTCAAGTTCGCGAAAAAGAATTGTTAGCGGTGATGTCGATTTTGCAATCTTTTGAGTTAACTGAATGTGCACGAGTGATCGGTGAATTAAATCAAACCGATGAATTATATATTGAATGTCACGAACAAATTCTTTTTCAACGCTCGAGAATACAACTACAGCGTTGGTGGTCCGAGACCAGTTATCGTTTACAAGCTTTGCGTGATAATGCAGACTGTGCGCAGCAAGAATATGACAATATTTTAAATGCAAATGATCCTGGATTATCCGTCAAGGTCCCTTTTGAATTTTCAGCAGAATTCCCTTTAATTCATGTTCCGCAAAAACCACGCATAGCCATTCTGCGTGAACAAGGCGTTAATGGACATATGGAATTAGCCGCAGCATTCACACGCGCCGGATTTGATTGTTTTGATGTGCATATGAGTGATATTTTTTCTAACCGGATAAAACTGACAGAATTTGCAGGACTTGCTGCAGGTGGAGGGTTTTCTTACGGTGATGTACTGGGCGCAGGCCGCGGATGGTCGCAATCCATTTTAAATCATGTGGAAGCCCGCGATCAATTTTCCGATTTTTTCCAACGTCCCGATACATTCACCATCGGTATTTGTAACGGTTGCCAAATGTTAGCCGATTTAAACTCATTAATTCCCGGTACTGAACACTGGCCCATATTTAAAAACAATCGCTCGCAACAATTTGAAGCCCGTTTAGTGATGGTAAAAATTGAAGAATCCCCCGCCATATTTTTTAAAGATATGGCCGGTAGTTGTTTACCGGTTGCGGTTGCACATGGTGAAGGCCGGGCAGAATTTAAAAATCCTCAAGATCTAAAAACTCAAAAACTCATCGCGCTGCGCTATGTAGATCATCAGTATCAAACCACAGAACATTATCCTTACAACCCAAACGGCAGCCCCGAAGGCGCCACCGGTTTCACCACGAAAGATGGCCGGGTATTAATCGTAATGCCCCATCCCGAACGTGTATTTAGAACCGTTCAAAATTCCTGGTACCCGCAAGACTGGACGCATGATGAAAGCCCGTGGATGCAAATGTTTAGAAATGCTCGTCGTTGGATAAAATTTTAAGCATGACAAATAATCATTTTTATCAAATCCGCGATTGTTTTTTCTGATAAAGGCTTTGAATAGCAGGCATTCATGCCGGATGCAATGCATTGTTTTTCTAATTCTTTATCTAAATGCGAAGATTGAGCAATAATGTAGGAGGGTTCTAGTTGATTTTTCTGTTCCCAAGCCCGGACAAATTGCGTTACTTCACAGCCATCCTTACCAGGTAAGCCAATATCCATTAAAATCAATCGATAACTGTGCTGTTTTATTTTTTCTATTGCTTGTTCACCATCGCAAGCAATATCTGGTTCTTCATCCAATTTTAATAAAATATTTTTTAATGCTGTGCGCGCCATGAGATTATCTTCAACAATCAAAATATTTTTGTGTTTACTTTCCTCGCTCTTATTATTCAGAGACTGTGATGTTTTTGAAATTAATGACAAATGATCTTTTTTCATGACTTTCCTTATATTTAAAGTTAAAAAGTGACCAGCCACCAGCGCCGCATGGGAAGGGCCTCCCCATGCGACACCGGCTCGTGACTAAGTACTCTTTTTTTCATTTGTCCGTCTAATAATTGATCACTTTTCAGCCTGATTCTTCCACCACAGTTCAATAAATAATCAAACACGCAGCAGCAAACCGCATTGAAAAACGCAGTAAGTTTTTGATTAGAAAAAAGAAATCGGGACTGCAAAAATGAGCAGTTCAAAAGAAAGGACAAATCATATAAAATTTCCCTAGCCACTTAGTATCCTGTTGATGCTATCTGGTTAGTCGAAGGCGGATGTTGGTTGCATCCGTCATCGACGCTGAATAGTTTAAACTTAGTTTTAAACTAAATGCAATACCGTAATTTTTGATTGCGGTATTTTTTTCTAAAATAAAAATTACGGTATTGTGGCTCAGATAGTAATCGTTTAATTTATTGATATTTTAAAAACGAGTACTTATCATGTCGATAGCCGCAGTTAAATCACCTATTACACAGAAAAGTAAATTACGGGCTGATACAGACAGTCCTTGGAAACTAGCGCTGGAACTTTATTTCGCTGATTTTATGAATTGTTGCTTTCCTAAAATTGCTGAAGCAATTGATTGGGGTAAAGGTTATGAATTTTTAGATAAAGAAATGCAAACAATTACTCATGACGCCGACATTGGTCGACGAACGACAGATAAACTTATTAAATTATGGAGAAAAAACCAGCAAGAAACTTTTCTGTGTCATTTAGAAGTGCAGGCTTACGATAAAACTTTACCTGAACGTATGCTGGTATATCGTTACCGTACTCGTGATCGTTATAAAAAGTCTATTCTCAGTATAGCTATTTTGATTGATAACAAGCCAAAATGGCGACGACAAGTCTATCAAGAAACTTTTTGTGAAAGCAGTTTGGAAGTCCATTTTTTAATCGTGAAAGTGTTAGACTATCGGCTGAGGCGGAAAGAATTAATCAGCATGGATAATCGGTTCGCTATAATCTTATTAGCACAATTAGTATTGTTGGATACAGTAAACGATCTACAAGCGCGGTTAAAAGCCAAAATAGCGCTTACCTTTACTCTCTACGAGAAAAACTGGGCAAAAAAAGACATCATACAGCTTCATATTTTGATAGATTGGCTGATTATGCTACCTGAAGAACTTGAGGTATATTATAATAACACCATTAAACATTTTGAGGAGAAAAAAATGAAAAATATAGGTTATGTAACTTCAGCACAACGCATTGGTCGACGTGAAGGAGAGGCTATTATGTTAATTCAACTGTTAAAACAACGCTTTCAAACAATCTCAGCAAAACGTTTAGCGCAAATCAAACAAGCAGACCCGGCTACTCTACTACAGTGGGCGAAACGAGTGCTTGATGCTGCTTCTTTAGCAGAAGTATTTGGGGACTCTGGTGAATCTTAAAGTGGATATATTGTTTAAATAACACCAAGCAGTGACTCGGCATTGAGCAACAATATAAGCGGGTTCTCGTTTTCACCGTCGCAAGCAATATCTGCTTCTTCGACGCTGAGTAGTTTAAACTTAATTTTAAACTAAATGCAATACCGTAATTTTTGATTGCGGTATTTTTTCTATCTCAACTTATTCTAATCTCTAAAAATTACGGTATTGTGATTCTGATATTAATCGTTTAATTTGCTGATATTTTAAAAACGAGTATTTATCATGTCGATAGCCGCATTTGAATCACCTATTACACAGAAAAGTAAATTACGGGCCGATGCAGATAGCCCTTGGAAACTAGCGTTGGAACTTTATTTCGCCGATTTTATGAATTGTTGCTTTCCTAATATTGCTGAAGAAATTAATTGGGGTAAAGGTTATGAATTTTTGGATAAAGAAATGCAAACAATTACTCATGACGCCGACATTGGTCGACGAACGACAGATAAACTTATTAAATTATGGAGAAAAAACCAGCAAGAAACTTTTCTGTGTCATTTAGAAGTGCAGGCTTACGATAAAACTTTACCTGAACGTATGCTGGTATATCGTTACCGTACCCGTGATCGTTATAAAAAGTCTATTCTCAGTATAGCTATTTTGATTGATAACAAGCCAAAATGGCGACGACAAGTCTATCAAGAAACTTTTTGTGAAAGCAGTTTGGAAGTCCATTTTTTAATCGTGAAAGTGTTAGACTATCGGCTGAGGCGGAAAGAATTAATCAGCATGGATAATCGGTTCGCTATAATCTTATTAGCACAATTAGTATTGTTGGATACAGTAAACGATCTACAAGCGCGGTTAAAAGCCAAAATAGCGCTTACTTTTACTCTCTACGAAAAAAATTGGGCGAAAAAAGACATCATTCAGCTCCATATTTTGATAGATTGGCTGATTATGCTACCCGATGAACTTGAAACATATTATAATAACGTCGTCAGAAATTTTGAGGAGAAAAAAATGAGAAATATAAGCTATGTAACTAGCGCGCAACGCATCGGTAGGCGAGAAGGGTTAGAGGAAGGATTACAAAAAGGATTACAAAAAGGATTACAGAAAGGAGAAGCTACTATATTAATCCAGCTTTTAAGGCAGCGTTTTAAAACAGTTTCAGCAAAGCGTCTAACACAAATTAGACGAGCAGACCCCGCTACTTTACTACAATGGGCGAAAAGAGTGCTCAACGCCGCCTCTTTAGCAGAAGTATTTAGAGATGCAGGGAATGATTAATCCTTGTGTTCTTCTTCGATTTCAAGAAGGGATTTAGTGGTGAATAAATATTCTCTAAGTTCTTTATCAAATTTGGGATCATGACGACGTATCCATTCGAGGACCATAGCGGCATGTTCTTTTTCTTCGTCGCGATTGTGTTCGAGAATGGCGCGTAATTCGGAATCTTTGCAAGCATCCATACGTTGATTGTACCAATCCACCGCTTCTAATTCTTCCATCAACGAAACGATAGCGCGATGCATATCTTTGGTTTTTTGACTGAGTTCGTCAATTGATTCATGGTAACCTTCATGTGACATAAATAATTCTCCAGATAATTAGTTGAAATTATAATCTGTAATAAGTGCCGATAGCAACCGTTTTATTGAAAGGCAAAGAATAGAATTGCAGATCGGGCACAGCGTTTCTGAGCAGAAAAGAAAATAGATATTTTTGCCATTTCCATAAGCGTTTTGAGCGGGTTAAATTGTGGATGGCAATAATTTCTACAAAATAAACCAAATGTTTTAGATCCAATTCAAAGGGCAGGGTAATAGTTTCCACCATACTTTCCAACAACTTGGGTAAATGGATGGTTTCAGCAAATCCACAAAATATTTGTAACACATAAAAACCTTCTGCTTCCCGAATAATTTCAAATTTATCCTGAATAGGAATGTAGGGTTTGTTTTCAATATGAATAGTGACAAAGACAATCGTTTTCGGCAATATGCGATTGATGCTTAAATGATGGAGCAGACTGCCGCCTAATTCATCGTAAGGATCGGTGAGAAATAAAGCGGAACCCGGCAAACGCCTAACCTTGTGATCATTGAGTTCCTCAATTACGGAGCGGTCTGATAGATTTTCATGAAAGTTTACTCGACGTAATTGTTCGAAACCTTTGCACCAGGTATACATCATGATCATTCCCAGGAAAGCAATACAGAGCGGAATCCAGCCGCCTTGAGTAAATTTTGTGAGATTTCCTATTAAATACAGTGAATCAAACAGCAAAAAGCCAGCAAATAAAAATAATTTTAAGAAATTCCACTGCCAAACCAAATAAGCAATACGCGCAACTAAAATCGTGGTAATAATCATATATAAGTTAACCGCAATACCATAGGCGCTGGCTAGACTAGTCGAAGTTCGAAAAATCAATACCAAACTACAAGTGCCAATGCCTAGGAAAAAGTTAATCGTCGGTAAATAAACTTGACCTTTTTCAAAAGCAGAAGTTTGTATGATTTTGAATCGTGGAATGATATTCAATAATATGGCTTGTTTTAAGATAGAAAACACCGCAGCAATAATGGCTTGTGAAGCAATAATCGTAGCCGCCGTGGCCAACCCAATTAAGATGGGTAAAAACCACGGTGGGGCTAAACTGTAAAACGGATTACTTCTGGCGGAAAAATGATTGATTAAATAAGCGCCTTGCCCAAAATAATTCAGCAATAAGCCGGGTAACACAATTAAAAACCAAGTCACGCGAATTGATTTTTTGCCAAAGTGGCCAATGTCTGCATACAAGGCTTCACCGCCGGTGACTACCAAAAAGACGCCGCCCAATGCGATAATTCCCATCCACTTTTCTAAAATGAAAAAATGGATTGCGTAATAAGGATTAATAGCTTTTAAAATAGTTGGATTTTGGATGATTTGTACCAAACCCAGGATACCAATCGTCGCGAACCAAACCAGAATGATAGGGCCAAAGTAAATACCAATTTTTCCTGTACCCATGCGCTGTAACCAAAATAAGGCAACTAAAATAATCACGGTGGCTGGCAGCACGGCTAGAGAAAAATGTGTGGAAACAGCTTCTAATCCTTCCACCGCACTTAACACAGAGATGGCCGGCGTCAGGATGCCATCTCCAATGATTAAGCCAATGCCGACAATGGTTAAAAAGAGCAGCCAAGGCATTTGCGAAAGCGATTTTTCTTTTAACAAAGCGGATAAGGCCATTATCCCGCCTTCACCTTCATTATCCGCTTTCATAATGATAACAATGTATTTAAAGGCGATGACCAAAATTAACGACCAAAAGATAAGAGAAATAACACCATAGATATTGTCCGTCGTTAAACTGAGATGGAGCAGGGATTGGCGAAAAGCATACAAAGGGCTAGTGCCAATATCACCAAAAACCACACCCAAAGCTGCCAGCGACAGGGTTAAAAAGCGCGATTTGCCGTTTTCCATTTCTTCCATAAGATACATATATTAAAGAACCTTTTCCTACTTCGCAAATTTACGATATACTGTGCTCATGATAAAAATGCAAACAAACCTTGGAACGATTACTCTCGAATTAGATGAGGAAAACACGCCAAAGACTGCTGCTAATTTCTTAGAGTATGTGCAGGCTGGTTTTTACAATGGCATTATCTTTCACCGCGTGATCAAAGGATTTATGGTCCAAGCCGGCGGCTTTTCTTCCAATATGGTGGCGAAAAAACCGAATAAGCCCATTATGAATGAAGCCGATAAAGGCGGAAAAAATGCGCGGGGAACACTGGCTATGGCGCGCACCTCGGATCCACATTCAGCAGCTGCGCAATTTTTTATCAATCTAGCGGATAACCACTTTTTAGATTTTAAAGCAAAAACGGTAGAAGGCTGGGGTTATTGCGTTTTTGGTAAAGTCATAGAGGGTATGGATGTCGTGGATGCAATCGCCAAAAAACGAACTACTGCAAAAGAAGGTCATCGGGATGTTCCCGAGGAAGACATCATTATCCAAGAAATAGCCATAGAGTCTGTTTAAAATTCGCTAGGCTGGAGCAGAAGTCGTTGATTTTCGAGCACCGCAGCGCAGTTTACACGCGAGTAAATGAGCAGCTTCGCTCCGAAAATCAGACTCTAGTAGATACATCAGCAATTCCCGCTTAATTATAACACATTGAAAAATGTGCTAATAAAGAATATTAAAAATATAATTTCCGCAGAAAAACCCCTCCTGATGAGGGATCGCAAGGGAGAGGAGAGCGGTAGCGACCTTTCCCTTCATTCCGGAGTTCTGGCTTTGCCAGAGCTCCGGATAAGAACCAGGAAGCAATTCCCGCAGAGCGGGAATTGCTGTAGATACATAAGTTAATTTGGAGTAGACTATTCCTCAATGGGTTTCACGAGGAGAGAAATTTATGTTCCGTGCTCATAAAAGAATCACTGCCAATGCTCTAGAGAATTGGAGTGAAGTTAAAAAGACCATGAAATTGAGTCTCTATCAAGAAAAAAAAGCCATTGCCATAAAACTTCTCAAACAAGGCGCTGCTTTGGATTTCATAACCAGAGCCACTTACATCACCAGAACAGAACTGTTACGCCACATACAAAAAACTTCATAGTCTTATTTCAAAATAAGATAATCAATTTGTGGAGTCGGCAGATTAGGTGCATTGTAAAAAATCAAAGAAACTGTTCCATCATTACCCGTTTTTATCAGTTTATCGTCACCAAGGGTATAAAACGGATTATTTTCCCAATCTTCACTGGTCTTAATGGCGTTAGATGAATAGAAAGGACCATAATCAGCGCGATCCACTTTTATTTTCGACAAACGGTATGTTTTATTCGGTTCAAGCCCTCTGATCACCACGCTAATATGATTATTATAAAAAGTGTGTGTTTCCATATTATCGCCATCCACCACCATCAATTGCACATTCAGTTGGGTCTTTAGAACGCTGTATTTGTCGCTGGCTTGACTATGCACCAATAAACTAATGGGAACTGCATCACCCATCGCACTTAATGGGGCTGTGCTAATCAACTGGTTATTTTTAATCTGTAACCAATCAGGACTGTTAGGGGGTAACAAGATGCGGATAGAGTCTTTGGGGAGACTACGGATATTAGGCAAAATATCTATAGTTTGAATAACACCTACAGTTGCTTCTGGCAAAGAAAATTGTTTTAAGACAGGAGCGGGGAGATCACGATTGGGTTTTACATTGATGATAAATAATTGTGTACTGGTTTTACCCGTGTTTTGACTACCCGCAATGAGTCGAACAGTTTGTACGGTGTCCACTTCATTGGCTTCAATCTCTTTGCTATTGATGACTAAGTAGCTTTGATCATTTTTCTGAATCACTCTAATCCATTTTGGAGAAAGAAATGGATCAACGACAAATGTAAATTGATCATTGAATGGATCTGGGTTAATCATATTATTTAAAGAAATTTCCCAAGGTTCCTGCTCCGCAATTTTAATATCGGGAATGGTCTTGGATTTCCAATTCGGTATCCCAGAATAAACTTTAATCGTTTGTGTGTATTTAATTTTTTGGCCACTGATTTTACTTAAAGCCGTTAATTCTATCGTAAAAGTTTTTCCAACCAATTTAGGATCGATAATAGAAGAGCTGATTAAACAATGACAGTCGGAATTATAAGTCAGCCAACCTGGGCCTTGGGTATACTGGATGGAGATAACGTCGTTAGCAAACTTTTTATCGATTTTTTTTAACAAATCGTCACTTTTAAAATTATCTCCGGCGATGGCGTTAGGTAAAATATTTTTTTGCCATTGTGGTGCATACTCAGCTATGGGTGAAGAAGAAATTTTTAAATGAGCAGAAATGACTAATCCTGTTAATTCACTGATGGCGCTGATATCTACAGCATTTTCTGCTAATAATAAGTTGGGATCCGTTATTTTACCGGTTAATATTTTGGTATTTTGGAATGACAACCAATTTGGCTTAGTTGAACTGTCAACTCTAAAAGTAAAACGATCCCCTTTAATGTTACTGACGATATGGTCAGTTAGATCAACCATATAAGTTTTATTTAACGTGACAGGCGGCAGGTCTGTCCATTGCAAAGGTTTTGGTTTTTCATTAACAAAGATTTCGCCATGAAATTCACTGCTTTTATTACTCATTTTACTGGTAACGCGCAGCGTAATGGGATAAGTTTTCCCTACTGCCGATTCAGGTATTTTTTTGCTCACCAACATATAGCCGTTTTCAGAAATTCCCAACCAATTCAATTTGGGTTGAACAATTTGGAAAATCAATTGGTCCTGTTCGGGTAATGCACCTAAATTTATCGCTCTGGCTAGATTGACTGAATAAGCTTGATCCACAATCGCAGGTCCTAATTTAAAATAATTCACCCATTCAGGCGTGGGTAAGTTATCGTTAGCGGTAATTTGGATGGTGATTTCCGCAGCACTCGTTTGATGCGTTAGATTACTGGTAGCGGTTAAATAAATAATTTGCGTGGTGTCCTGGTCCTCTAAGCTTATTTTATTGGGTAATAATTTTAAGTGACCACTGGGTGTTAATTGGATCCAAGTTGGATTCGTTTTTCCTGGTGTTAAAGAATAGGTAAAACGATCATTTTTTAAATTACTGCTCACATCATCATTCAAATTAATCTCTGGATAATCATTTTGTGCTATAGCAACGGCAGGAAATTCAGAAATCACCCATTTCGGTTTAACATTGGCTTGATTAATATCTCCATTATCCGTGGCAGGAAGTGCAATATTATGACTTTGCCATTGCGGAATTGCGGCAACCATAGCTGATTTTTCTGTAACTGTACTGGTTTTTTCTGCCGGTTTAACGACACGAATTGCAGCAGGAATGGGTGCAGATTCAGGTTTTGCAAAATTATGCGGTAAAGATGTTTCTTTTTCGGCAGAAGTTAATTTTTCTGTTCCGGTCAATAGGGGTGATACTACGATGGGTTCTTTTACGGGAGCGACCAATAAGATATTAAACATTTGGGAGTTACCCACTTGTTTAGTTTTTAGATTTTTAACTTTTATTTTAAGCTGTATTTGACCTTCTCCAGTTACCGGTAATTGATTACCTTCTAAATACAGACCATCAGCGCTGATTTGTAACCAAGCCGGATGGGCGCCATCCCATTCAAAACTAAATTGGGATCCTTCCGGTGAATCATCCCGCACCCACTGGGTAAGATCAATTTTGTGTGTATAAGCGGCTCCTATTAACGCCGAGGGCAGGTCATTGGCGCCATTAATCCAATAAGGTTTTGTAGCGGGTTTAGCCTGAAACCAAGAAGTAAATTGACCCCAACTGGAGGATGCAGCATAGCCGGATTTGGCGACTATCCCCAAACCAAACAAAAGAAAAAGAGGTATTGTACTGATATAAAATAACTTTTTATTCATTTAATTATTCAAACCCATTAATTACGTTAGATCATTATAAGGGCTGATCCTTAAGAGAACATTAAAAAAACGGGTTTTTAGGTGGAAGAGGAATTACCGATACCGGCCAGTAAATGTTTAACTTCTTCCAGCGCGCGGTTGATTCGTTTAACCGATTTTGGAGCCACAAAGATGGTGTCATCTCCCGCTAGGGTCGCTAAAATTTCTGAATTTGCGCTTTGGTAGTCCAACATGCGGGCAATTAAAGAAGCTGACCCTGGGCTGGTTTGAATGATAATCAGCTGCTCATTGGCGGAAATCTTTAAAATAAGTTGATTTAAGGGAGTCTTGGAGGGTGGAGGGGCCATTTCTTTAGGCAAGTGATAAACAATTTGCCCCTCAGGATTTTTGATTTTCACTGCCGATAATTTATATAAGAGTCTCGAAACTTTAGTTTGATTGACATCAAACCCTTGAGCCCGGAGCGCCTCACAAATTTCCTGCTGAGTCGCCGCCGTCCCCATCCACAATATCTCTTTTAACGCCTCTCCCAAATGCTCATCGCCATAAGTAGAACTTTTTTTTGACATAAGATTCCCAAATAATAATTATTGTACTAGCAAATTATCCAAGTCCGCTGGTTGCCTCGCTGATCCGTTGCCGCTGGTCGGACTCCGGTTTAAGCATTGCCGGGACGCTTAAACCCCTCCGTGGGGCGCTTCATCTTTTTACATCCCTGTAAAAAGATGACCCGGCACTGCTTAAACCTCCGTCCTCTGCGTCAACGGATCAGCGAGGCAACCTCATGAGCGCTCAATGCCGGTCGTTACTTTTTTGTTGAATTAATTTTTTTAAAAAATAAAAAAATATCAAAAAAAAATAATACCGAAAAGCACTAAACTCACATCAGGTTGTTGAGCGAGCCCGTTGACGCAGAGCCCGGAGGAATATCATTGCCGGATCCTCTTTTTACAGGGATGTAAAAAGAGGAAGCGCCCCACGGAGGGTTGTTCAAGCGGTCCGGCAATGATATTCCGGAGCGGCGGCCAGGCGGCAACGGGCTCGCTCAACAACCAGCAATGCCAAGGTAATTTGCTTTTTCTAGTCTATCAGCAGACTTAGCTAATTTGCTAGTTTATTATAACAAGTCTTTAACAAATATGGCTCAATTATTTTAATTATTAATTAGAGGCATTTATTGTAAAATAATCCGTATCTTCGGTCTTTGTCGATTTGTAATAATGCCAAAACCCGAAACCTGCTGAAATAATGCCTTGGCCTAAAGTAATAGCGGAATTTATCCCACTGCTGGGTTTGACCTCTATTAATTGTTTTAGGAAAGCAACGATCATTCCCGCCTGCGTTAAAGTTCCTCCTGCGCCGACGATGGCTGTTGTCATATTTTCAAAATTAACGCCATTGCGAACCATTTTTTCAATTTCTGTTAATAGCCCTAGTATTCCTTTAGCGCCCAATATTGCAGCAAAGGCGGGGAATAAAACATTGGTCATCCGGCTTGCATCATCCGTCTTTCCCAGAGCTTGAAGAGTGAGATCAGTATATACGCCGACAATTGCAAAGCCTTCTACGGCTGATGCCACTTTTTTTAAGATATTGATAATATATATAATTGTATTATCCTCATCTGCTTCAGAAAGAAGTTTACTGCGCAAAGTGGGGATAACATCGGTCATTAGAAGTCCAGTCACACCTGCATAAGCCAAGACACGCCCAGGTAATGTAGGAAAAAACGCGCTAAACCCAGCAAAGGCGGTACTTAGGCTAAGTTTGGCGCCACTCGCTAAGGCATATTTAAAAGCTATGTCTTTATGTTCTTTCGCAGTAGGTTCATCTCTCATTTTTTTCTCCTAAATTAATAAAAAATTATAAGTATCAGTTTACATAAATATCCGAACTTGACAAGGTTCTTGTTTCGAATTATTATTCACTTTTTTGAATAAATATTCGATAGAGTTAGATGACTAAAATTTATGTTAAGAATCTTTCGAAAGTGATTCAAGAGCAACGGATTTTGCAGGATGTTACTTTCACTTCGGAGTCAGGCCGGATTACTGCCCTTTTGGGCGGCAGCGGCGCTGGTAAAAGTACTTTGCTGCGCTGTTTAAATTTATTGACTTCACCATCGGGCGGATATATCCAAATCAATCAGACAAAACTGAATTTTGATACGCGGGAATCCTCTTTATCGGAAAAACAGATCCGCTTTTTAAGAGCAGAAGTCGGCATGGTATTTCAACAATTTAATTTATGGCCACACCGCACTGTGCTGGAAAATTTGATTGAAGCGCCTATTCAAGTTTTAAAAAAAACTAAAGCAGACGCCATTACCGAAGCGCGGCAATTATTGCAACAAGTGAATTTATCCAATAAAGAAAATAATTATCCTTATCAATTATCCGGAGGAGAGCAGCAACGGGTAGCGATTGCTAGAGCGTTGATGATGCACCCCGAAATTATGCTATTTGATGAGCCAACATCTGCTCTGGACCCTAAAACCACCCTGGAGCTTGTCCCTATTATGAAAGCTTTGGCTGCGAAGGGAATGACCATGATTATCGCCACTCATGAGATGTCTTTTGCCAAACGGATCGCTGATCAAATTATCTTTTTAGATCAAGGGACCATTATGGAAAAAGGTACCGCAATGGATATGTTTCAAAATCCTAAAACCAGTGAATTCAAACAGTTTATTGAGGGGAGTGTTTAAAATGAAATTACTATCTAAACTATTTTTAATTTTTGCATTAATAATTAGCGGTATTACCGCTTATGCTAACAATATAGGCCCTATTGTTCTAGCAACGGAAGCAACTTATCCACCATTTGAATCGATCGATAATCAAGGTCAAATGGTTGGGTTCGATGTTGAAATTCTGCAAGCCGTTTGTAAAGAAATTAATAGGCCCTGCAAATTTATCAATCAACCCTGGGATAGCTTAATCCCTGGTTTAAAATTAGGAAAATTTGATGTGATCTTTGGTTCAATGGATATCACTCCTGAGCGTCAAAAAAGTATCGATTTCACACACCCTTACTATAAAAATTCCGGCGTTTTTGTTGCTGCTCAGCAGAACAATTATTCTTTAGATATAAATTCCCTAAAAGGAAAAATAATTGGTGTACAAGGAGGAACATCGTTTGAAAATTATTTAAACACCATTTTTGGGAGCAATATTAAAATTAATCGCTACACCAGCATTCAAGATGCTTTATTAGATTTGCAATCAGGGCGGGTAGATTTAGTTTTAGGCGACTCTCCCATTATTTTGACTTGGTTGAAAAATCCCAGTAATGCGAATTTCAATACAATTGGAGAACCGATACGCGACCCCAAACTTTTTGGAGAAGGTTATGGTTTTGCAGTGAAAAAAGGAAATATAGCGCTATTAAACTTATTGAATACAGGCCTCGAAAAAATAAAAACCAACGGCGTCTATCATTCGATTGAACAGAAATATTTTGGCACTCATGATTGATTTTGCGGGATATGGATGGCAGCTGTTTCAAGGTACGATCATCACTATTTTGGTGGCCGTTTGTGCCTTGATATTCGGTTTATGCCTCAGTGTATTTGGCACTCTGGGTGAATTGAGCCGCTATCCGTTAATCCGACATTCCATCCAGGCAGTAGGCGCATTGTTAAGGGGATTACCTGAGCTACTTGATTTTATTCAGCATTTATTTTGGAACTAGCGCGATTTTAACTCAATTGTTCGGGCATACCGTGGAAGTCAATGCGTTTATTGCTGGGGTGATTTCCCTTGGATTGATTTTTGCAGCTTATGCAACACAAACTTTGCGCGGGGCTTTTTTAGCCCTTCATAAAGGACAAAAAGAAGCCGCTCAAGCTTTGGGATTATCATCGCGTCGTACTTTCAGCCACATTCTTTTTCCACAAGCTTGGCAAATTGCTTTGCCAGGACTCACCAATCTCTGGTTGGTTTTACTGAAAGACAGTGCTTTAATTTCGCTTTTAGGATTATCCGACTTAATGTTTAAAGCACAAATCGCTTCCAGCAGCACGCACCAACCGTTTAAATTTTATTTTACCGCCGCCATTATATTTTTAATCTTGACCAGTTTGTCACAGTTTTCATTTAAAAGACTCTATCGGAGTTATGGAAACGCATGATAGAAGCACTCTTAACTTATTATCCAGAGATATTTTCCGGACTTTATGTGACACTGCGACTCATGATTTGCGGATTAGCGATAGGTCTTTTGCTTGCACTTATTTTTACCACGATTTGTACAACACCGTATGTCGTTTTAAAGGCTCCCATCCAGGCTTTTACATTTTTTATTCGCGGCACACCCTTGTTGGTGCAAATATTTATTATTTATTACGGTAGTGGCGAGATACACTGGATAAGAGAAACATTTTTGTGGGATTTTTTAAAAAGACCTTTTGGTTGCGCTGTCTTAGCGCTCTCTTTCAATACCGCAGCCTACACCACAACCTTGCTGCTAGGCGCTATTCGTGCTGTGCCGAAAGGAGAAATTGAAGCTTGCCAAGTGTTGGGATTTACACGTATGCAGATGTTGCGTCGCGTTATTTTGCCACGAGCTTGGCGAATAGCACTGCCAGCTTATTCAAATGAAGTTATTATGGTGCTCAAAAGCACTTCTTTGGCTAGCACTATCACCTTATTAGATTTACTGGGTGTAACCCGTCATTTGGTGGCGTTGACTTATCAAGTTTTACCGTTTTTCTTAGCAGCTGGATGTCTCTATTTAATTTTAAATAGTGTAATTATCGGAATTTTTAAATTTTTAGAAAACAAATATACTCAAAGCGATTAGGTTTTCGGTTTTTAGCGCAGAGGGACCTATGAGATTTAAACGTTGCGATTGAGAAAAACTGCAGGAATACTGCCCGTATTTCGAGATTTTTCGATTGAGCAACGTTTAAAGATCGTAGATCAATGGGATGCTATAAACCGAAAACCTAATCGCTTTGAGTATCCATTAAAGCCTAGCTTATTGATCGTCCTTTTCGGTTTTCAAGACTTCATATCGCTCATGAAAAGTTTTTTCTTCCTCGGGTTTCTTTTCAGCAGGCTGTGCTTCGGTTTGTTTAGGCAGATCTGGTTTGGTGGTGACTTGTTCTAAAACAGGAGCTTCCGGTATTTTTTTCTCAACCGGCATTTCTCGCGGAGGTTCTATTTCGGCCTGAGTCTCAATAACTGAAATTTCAGCAGGTTTTTCCGGCGTCGTTGTCGTTGTTTGAGTTCTGTTTTCTTCTTGCCAAGGTTTGCGTTGTCGAGGATATTGTGAGGACTGTGGATTATGTTTGCCTTTAGGGCCTCTGTCGCCATGTTTTTTGTGTTTCCCGGCCCCAACTGGTGTTGAAGGCGAAGGTGTGGGGTGGAAATGTGTCATTGGCAACGGTTTTTTTTCTTCCGTCTCTGGATGCGCTGGGTGCGCTGGATGTTCTTTTTCAATACCGATAACCACTTCCCATAAGCGCTTGATTAATCCACCAGTTTTTTTACGAGGTGGCGGGGTGACGGCGGTAGTTGTTAAAAATTCTTTAATCGCTGGTTCTGCGGTTACTTTAGGTGCTTGTGCTTTTTTCTTCACCGCTTGCTGACCTGTGCTTTTCTGCTGTTTTACCACATCATAGCTGATCATATTTTTATTTTTTTCTTTAACTTTGCGAATATGATAATGCGGGGATTGCAATTGCGCATTTGGGATAATCATGATGTTCGCTTGAGTTTGCTGCTCAATTTGCGTTAATAGCGCACGTTTTTCATTTAACAAATAAGTCGCTATGTCTATGGGCACGGTGACTTGCAGTTGAGCTTGTTCATTCTTGGCAGTTTGTTCCTGCAACAAATGGATAATGGAGAGCGCTAAAGATTCAACGGTTCGGATCGCGCCTTGACCATCGCAATTTGGACAAGGAATACGCGTAGATTGCCTGAGCGAAGATCCTAATCGCTGACGAGACATTTCTAATAATCCGAAACGAGAAATTCTGCCAATTTGAATACGAGCACGATCTTGGCGCAGCGCATTGCGCAAGCAATTTTCCACCTCGCGCTGATGAGAGGTTTGCAGCATATCGATAAAATCGATAACAATTAGACCACCAATATCACGTATTCGTAACTGACGGGCAATCTCTTCTGCAGCTTCAAGATTAGTATTAAATGCAGTTTCTTCAATGTTACTACCCTTGGTCGCTTTTGCAGAATTGATATCAATAGCAACCAATGCTTCCGTGTGATCAATCACTAATGATCCACCAGAGGGGAGATTAACTTCGCGTTGATAGGCTTTTTCGATTTGCTCTTCGATATGAAATCGACTAAACAGTGGCAAAAAGCCAGTATAAAGTTGTAATCGCTCTAAGAAATCCGGCCGTACTTGGCTGACGTAATTGCGCGCTCTTTCAAAAGCCGTAGGTTCATCGATGATCACCTCATGCATGTCATGCCGCAAGTAATCGCGGATGGCGCGGATAATGACATCACTTTCTTGATGGATTAAATAAGGGCCAGGTTTTGCAATGGCGGCTTTTTTAATCGCTTCCCAATACCGCAATAAGACATTTAAGTCCCATTCCAATTCCTCTTTGGAGCGTCCTACGCCGGCTGTGCGGATAATCAGTCCCATGCCTTCTGGAATATTTAATTGGTTAAACGCTTCTTTTAAGTGTTCACGATCATCCATTTCCACCCGGCGCGAGATGCCGCCTGCCCGGGGATTATTTGGCATCAGTACAAGATACGAACCAGGCAAACTGATAAACGTGGTAAGGGCAGCGCCTTTGTTGCCTCTTTCTTCCTTCTCAACTTGCACCACCAATTCTTGGCCAAGCTTTAGTACAGATCTAATATCTACTTCTTCATTGGGATCTGTTTCCCTTAGAAAATATTCACGGGATATTTCCTTCAAAGGTAAGAATCCATGCCGTCCTTCTCCATAGTTGACAAACACAGCGCCCAAACTAGGCTCAATATTGATGATGGGCCCTTTATAAATATTGGACTTTTTCTGTTGAAAATCTGGACGTTCGATATAAAAATCGACAAGTTCAGGACCGTGGGCTATTGCAACGCGCAGCGCATCCGGCTGCATTGCTGTAATCAGCATTCTTTTTGTTCTTTCAGCCATTTTTTGACCTTAAATTTTTAAAAAAAGACAGTCTTTTTGGAAAATTCCCAAAAGAACTGTCTTAATTGTTATTCCTACCAGTTTTGAATCAATAGGGCCTGGGCCTAGGTCTCACTGGATATTTAATTCATTGGTAATTGGAAAATGTAACAACATGAGATACAATTTACCTCAAACAACTATACCAGTTTTTAATTAAATCAGCAAGGTGGGTTCACATCCTGGGCGTCGCGAAGAGAATATTGTGGCTAAAATAATTCAGATAACCATTGAAAACGATGGTCAAAGAATCGATAACTTTATATTCAAGCAGTTAAAGGGAATACCTAAAGGAAGGGTTTATCGCGCTATTCGGGAGGGTGAAGTCAGAGTCAATAAAAAACGCGTAAAACCCAGTTATCATTTGCAAGGTAACGATGAAGTCAGAATTCCACCCTTAACCGCCGCGATTCCGCCTGCGGTCCAGCCGCCAAAACCTGAATTTGCCCAATCTCTGCTTCGCAGAATTATCTATGAAGATTCCGGCTTGCTGGTGATTGCTAAACCTCCAGGGTTACCGGTACATGGTGGGTCCGGTATTCGGGGCGGCGTGATTGAACTGCTGCGATTAATGCGTTCTGATCTTTCTTATCTGGAATTAGTTCATCGCCTAGACAAAGAAACTTCCGGTTGTTTACTGCTAGCCAAAAAAAGAAGAACTTTGTTAACTTGGCATCAACATTTAGTGAAACGCGAAGTGCGCAAGCAATATCTGACTTTAGTGAAAGGACAATGGCAAGGCGGAGCGCGCCAAGTGGATGCCCCCTTGCGCAAAAATATACTGCAAAGTGGTGAGCGCCTGGTTAAAGTGACTCCCGAGGGCAAGCCGGCAAAAACTTTGTTCCGGCCGTTGGCAGTTTTTGCAGACATGTCTTTGTTAGAAGCTTTTCCGATTACTGGGCGGACGCATCAAATCCGCGTACATCTTGCCTCTATCGGCTATCCTATCGCAGGAGATGAAAAATACGGTCAGGCTGATTTTAATAAATTGGTTAAAACTCTAGGATTAAAGAGATTGTTTTTACATGCCGCCAGTATTTCACTATCAAATACGGTTGAACCCCAAGACCAAGATTTTGCAGGGATTTGCGTGATGTTAGAACCTGATCTTTATTCGTTCCTAAACAAAATTATTAAACAAAATCAGTCTTGATTTTTTGTGTATAAGAGATTACTATCACACACTTTAAAGTCCTAAGAGGTTTCCCATGGCAGTACAAAAAAGTAGAGTTACCCGTTCAAAACGAGGTATGCGTCGCGCCCATGATGCAATTTCCGGATCCGCCTTGTCTATTGACCAAATGACTGGCGAAGTACATCGTCGCCATCACATTGCAAAAGACGGTTATTATAAAGGTCAACAAATCATTGAGGTTGTCACCAGCACCAAAGAGAAAGAAGATTAAAAGTCCTTGGCAACTAGCACACGGAAAACGTGGACGTTCCCATCTACAAGGTGATTAATTGGTGAGAAAAATAATTGCGGTGGATGCAATGGGTGGAGATTTTGGCCCTCAAGTGGTTGTGCCAGCGGGCTTACATGTCTTAAGAAATACTCCCGATCTACATATCATTTTTGTTGGTAAACAAGAAATCTTGCAACATGCCCTAGAAAAAGACGGTCATAATTTAACTGGCCGTTGGAGTGTCGTCCATGCTGATGAAGTGGTAGCTATGGATGAGCAGCCTGCTTTAGCCATGCGTTACAAAAAACATTCCTCGATGCGCATGGCGATCAATTTGGTCAAAGAACAGCGCGCACAAGCTTGTATCAGCGCTGGAAATACCGGTGCGCTGATGGCGACCGCGCGCTTTGTATTAAAAACTTTACCGGGAATAGACCGCCCCGCGATTATGACTCGTTTTCCTACTGTGCAAAACCATGTGGAAGTCAGAGTGCTGGATTTGGGCGCCAACGTGGATTCTACACCTGAGCATTTATATCAATTTGCTTTAATGGGATCCGTATTTGCAGAAGCGATTGATAATATCAAGAACCCTAAAGTTGGTCTTCTGAATATCGGTGAAGAAGCGATGAAAGGTAACGAACTCGTCAAACAAACCGCAGATTTACTAGCCAAAAATAAAAACATTAATTACATCGGCTATGTAGAAGCTAATACTATTTTTGAAGGCAAAGCTGATGTTGTTGTTTGTGATGGTTTTATTGGCAATATTGCCCTAAAAGCCGCCGAAGGGGTGTCGCATTTAATTGCCCATTACATGAAACAAGCGTTTCGAAAAAATATTTGGACGAAATTAGCGGCGCTTCCGGCTATGCCAGTGCTGAATCAGCTTAAAAAAGAGATAGATCCGCAACGGCGCAACGGCGCAATTTTATTGGGTTTGACCGGCGTCGTGGTCAAGAGCCACGGCAGCGCAGGCGTGATAGGATTTTCCGCCGCCATTCAGGAAGCGGCTTTGGAAATTGAAAAAAACATTCCAGAACTGATTGGATATGGTTTAATGAACTCATCGGATGTTCTCGAAGGGAACTCCAAACCCGATGGGGGATCGCAAAGGGAAGAACCGTGATTCTCCCTCTTCATTCCAAGCATCGGGTTTCCCGATGCGCAGGATATAAAACAACCCCAGGAAATTAAAGTGACAGAACAAAATAGCAAGGTTTTTAGCAAAATTATCGGCGTCGGTTCCTATCTTCCAAAAACAATTTTGACCAATCAAGATCTTGAAAAAATCGTAGATACCAACGATGAATGGATCATACAACGTGTGGGTATACGTCAACGTCATATCATTGGAGAAAGCAATGATACCGTCACTTCCATGGCGAATGCGGCAGGAAAAGCGGCTTTAGAAAATTCCGGTTTAAGACCTGCTGACTTAGATATGATTGTGGTCGCGACCACCACCTCTGACTATTTATTTCCAGGTGTGGCCTGTTTTTTGCAACAAAGCCTAGGGGTTGATAATGATTGTCCGGCTTTTGATTTAAATGCCGCTTGCGCCGGCTTTATTTATGCACTGAATGTCGTCGACCAATACATTCGATCAGGTGCAGTTAAAAATGCTTTGGTAGTGGGGGTTGATGCTTTAACCAAAACTGTGGATTGGAAAGATCGCGCCACTTGTGTTTTATTCGGCGACGGCGCTGGAGCAGTGGTGCTGCAAGCATCCAAAGAGCCTGGCATTTTGACTACACGTATACACGCCTCGGGTAAATGTCTAGACGCTCTTTATGCCAAAAGTTCGCTGTGGGAAAAAGGGGCGACGGCGATACAGATGAAAGGCAATACGGTTTTTAAAATTGCGGTTACCCAGTTAGGCAATATCGTCGATGAAACTCTGGAAAAAAGCGGGCTTTCTAAAAAAGATATTGATTGGTTGATTCCACACCAAGCGAATTTAAGAATTATCCAAGCCACCGCTAAAAAATTGGAATTGCCTATGGAACGCGTTATTCTCACAGTCGAGAAACATGGCAATACCTCTGCGGCTTCAGTACCCTTGGCTTTAGATTATGGTATTAAACAAGGAAAAATTAAAGCAGGGGAAACTTTATTATTAGAAGCTTTTGGGGCCGGTTTAGCCTGGGGCGCTGCATTAGTTCGTTATTAAGGCAACCCTTATGAAGTTAGCATTTGTATTTCCGGGCCAAGGATCTCAGTCTCTGGGGATGTTACAAGATTTAGCCAAATCTTTTCCGGTTATTTTGCAGACTTTTGCCGAAGCCAGTAACACTTTGGGATATGATACCTGGGCCTTGGCCCAAGAAGGCCCCATCGAAAAACTTAATTTAACCGAATTTACCCAACCCGTGATGTTGACCGCAGATATTGCTTTATGGCGCAGCTGGCTTCTACAAAATGGAGCAATTCCTGAAATAATGGCAGGACATAGCCTAGGTGAATACAGCGCTTTAGTTGCCGCAGAATCTTTATCATTTAAAGACGCGCTTCTATTGGTTGCTAAACGCGGACGTTATATGCAAGAAGCCGTTCCGGCAAATGGGGGCGCCATGGCGGCTATCGTAGGGTTAAGTGAATCGCAAGTCATTGAGATTTGTGAGTCATATAAATTATCCAATGAAGTGTTAAGCGCCGCCAATTTTAATACGATCGGACAAACCGTGATCGCTGGACACGCTGAAGCCGTCGACCGTGTTTTACCCATAGCCTTGTCGGCCGGCGCAAAAATAGCGAAGCGCATACCCGTGAGCGTTCCTTCACATTGTTTATTAATGGAACCAGCTGCTTTGCGTTTGGCTGAAGATTTGTCACATATAACCCTGCGTGTTCCAAAAATTTCCGTTATCCATAATTACGATTTGAAATGGCAACAAGATCCGGTCTCGCTACGTCAAGCTTTAGTTTACCAATTGACGTTCCCAGTGCGTTGGGTGGAAACCATTCAACTCATGTCGAGACAAGGCGTCGAGTTCATTATAGAATGTGGGCCGGGAAAGGTGTTGAGTGGGCTTAATAAGCGCATAGAATCGGTATAGTCAATGGTTCGTTGGCGGATGCAGATGCTTTCAACAAAGCGCTAAGTCTTCGGATGATGACCAGGTAAAAATATAAGGAGGATTATTTGGATTCTTTAACCGAAAAAACTGAAACTGAAAAAGTAGCTTTGATCACTGGAGCAAGCCGGGGCATTGGTCGTGAAATTGCTTTTTTTCTAGCCAGAGCTGGCGCTACCGTGATAGGGACAGCCACTACCGCAGAAGGGGCTCAGAAATTTACCAGCGAATTGCAAGCGGAGAATTTAAAAGGTCGCGGATACGTATTAAACGTCCGTCATGCTGAAGAGATTGCCGACATATTGACACGTATCCAGAATGAAAATGGTCCCATCAATATTCTGGTCAATAATGCAGGTATTCATAAAGACAATATTCTTTTACGAATGAAACAAGAACAATGGGACGAAGTGATTGATACAAACTTGAATGCTTTGTTTAAAATAACCAAATTTTGTTTAAAATCGATGGTAAAACAACGTTGGGGACGCATTATTGGCATCAGTTCCGTGGTGGGGGTTATAGGTAATCCCGGGCAAGTTAATTATTCCGCAGCCAAGGCAGGTATGATCGGGTTCAATAAATCTTTGGCCTTAGAAGTGGCTGCTTATGGTATTACGGTTAATACCATTGCCCCTGGTCTTATTGAAACGGATATGACTCGACAGTTATCGGAAGAGCAAAGAGAATGGATATACACCAGAATCCCAATGAAACGTACAGGAATCCCGGAAGACATCGCACAGGCAGTGATTTTTCTGGCTTCGGATAAAGCTGCTTACATCACTGGGCAGACATTGCATGTTAATGGCGGAATGTGTATGGTATAGGATTTGAAAAATAGGTGGAGATCCCTTTGCTGGGAACTTCGGGCTTTTTTTTAATTATTAAAGTTAGAGGAATTATTATGGCGGCATCTATTGCGGATCGTGTTAAAAAGATCGTTGTTGATCAATTGGGTGTAAAAGAAGAAGCAATCACCAATTCTTCTTCATTTGTTGAAGACTTGGGCGCTGATTCTTTGGATACCGTAGAATTAGTGATGGCTTTGGAAGAAGAGTTTGGCATTGAAATTCAAGATGAAGAAGCTGAAAAAATAACGACCATTCAACAAGCAATCGATTTTATCGAAAAACAAAAGGAAAAAGTGGCATAAATGCTAAATGGGCAACGAAGAAGGGTAGTTGTTACTGGATTAGGGATGCTTTGCCCTTTAGGTAATACCGTCAACGAAGCCTGGAAGGCGATTTTGGAAGGTAAAAGTGGCATTGAAAAAATTACTTCCTTCGATACTTCTGCTTTACCCACTAAAATTGCGGGCCAAGTCCGGAATTTTAATCCGCTTTTGAGTCTTACCGATAAAGAAATCAGAAGAACGGATTTATTTGTGCAGTACGCCGTAGAAGCTGCTCGACAAGCCATGGAAGACGCCCAGCTTGAGATTACGGAATCTTTGGCCCCACGCGCCGGTGTGGCGGTTGGCTCAGGCATAGGAGGTTTACCTGGCATCACGGAAAATTGTTTAAATTTAAATCAATATGGGCCTAGAAAAATCTCGCCTTTTTTTATTCCGGGTAGCATCATCAATATGGCCGCAGGGTTGGTTTCTATGAAACACCATTTGATGGGCCCCAACATTTCCATCGTTACCGCTTGCACAACAGGCTCTCACAATATTGGTCATGCTGCGCGCATGATCGTACACGGTGACGCCGATGTAATGGTTGCCGGCGGTGCTGAAATGTCCACAATCCCTTTGGGGATCGGCGGATTTAACGCCATCAAAGCCTTATCCACTCGCAATGATGAGCCGCACCGCGCCAGCCGCCCTTGGGACAAAGATCGAGACGGTTTTGTGTTGGGCGAAGGAGCGGGCGTGCTGATCCTAGAAGAAATGGAATTTGCTAAAAAGCGTGGCGCTAAAATCTATGCAGAATTAGCTGGGTTTGGTATGTCTGCAGACGCCTATCATATGACGGCCCCCTTACCAGACGGCGCCGGATTTGTACTGGCCATGGAAAATGCTTTAGCGGATGCCGGAATTAATAAAAAAGAGGTTGATTATATCAATGCCCATGCCACTTCAACCATGGCTGATGTGATAGAAGCCGCGGCGATTAAAAAAAGTTTTGGCAGTCACGCCTATCAATTAGCCGTCAGCTCTACCAAATCCATGATTGGACATTTGTTAGGCGCCGCCGGTGCAGTGGAGGCTATCGTGACGATTCTTTCTATTCGTGATCAAGTGGCGTCGCCCACCATCAATTTAGAAACACCTGACGAGGGATGCGATTTAAATTTTGTCCCCAACCACAGTCAACCACGCAAAATAAATGTTGCCCTGTCCAATTCATTTGGCTTTGGCGGCACCAATGGTAGTTTAGTTTTTCGAAAAATTATATCCTGAACATCGGGAAACCCGATGTTCAGGAATGAAGGGGGAGAATCGCGATTCTCCCCCTTGCGAGCCCCCATCGCGTAATGTTACGGGCTTACGCCCGCAGTTTGAGGATATGATGTATACAACTAAAATGAAGCTAAGCGTATCTGCTTTGGTTTTATTAACACTTTGTATCTTTATTTTATGGCATGTGTTGGCATGGTACCGGTTTTTAACCACACCATTGAATGTTTCCAGCAAAAATACAACGATTATTGTTCCTGAAAATATGACACTGTTTGCATTAGCCAATGAGCTGTCACAAAAAAATCTGTTGTCTCGCCCCCGTTTTTTTATTACCTTGGCCCACTGGCGGGGAGACAGTGATCAAATTCGATCCGGCGAATATGAAGTGGATACTAAAATTACGCCGAATCAATTACTGGATAATCTTATTAAAGGTAAGGTTTATATGCGCAAAATCACTTTAATTGAAGGCGCTACCTTGTCACAAATAAAACAAGTTTTTCTAAATACTTCAGCTTTACAAAAAACCATTGTCAATCAATCTGACCAACAAATTGCCGCAGCGCTGGGTAGCCCCTATGTTTCTCCGGAAGGGTTATTTTTCCCAGATACTTACCTTTACACTTGGGGAAACAAGGATTTTAAAATCTTGCGTCAAGCCTATATACACATGCAAAATTTTTTGAATGAAGCGTGGACTAAAAGAGCGGATGATTTACCCTACAGCAGTCCTTACCAAACTTTAATTGTTGCCTCATTAATTGAAAGTGAAACCCATGTTGATAAAGAGCGGCCTTTGATAGCTGGAATCATTTTACAACGTTTAAAAAAACAAATGTATTTACAAATTGATCCCACTGTTTTATATGGTGTGAACAAGCCTTTTGGATCTAAAATTACCCAAGATGACTTGCATAACGACAATTTTTATAACACTTACCGGCATTATGGATTACCGCCCACACCGATTGATATGCCAAGCGCACCTTCTATTCAAGCTGCTTTACATCCCGTCTACACGAATGCTTTATATTATGTAGCCCGAGGCGATGGCACACATACTTTTTCCGCCACCTACCCAGAACATCTGGCCGCTATTAAAGAAAACCATAATTGGCAAGAAGCACAAAAAAGTTTATGGCAGGTTTGGTTGGACCACTGTGGGATTGAAGGGGGCTCCGCTTCTCGCGATGGGGGATCGCAAGGGGGAGATATCGCGATTCTCCCCCTTCATTCCAAGTATCGGGTTTCCCGATACGCAGGATATAATAAGGAAGCAATTCACACTGCCACCAGCGGGAATTGCAGGGTCTCGATTATGAAAAAAGGAATATTTATTGCAGTTGAGGGTACAGAAGGCGTGGGCAAAACGACGGCTATAAAATTTATTGGCCAACGGTTGGCTGCTGCACAAATTGCATTTGTGTTAAACCGGGAACCGGGCGGCACGGAAATTTCGGAAGCAGTTCGCAATGTTTTGTTGGAACACTATCAGGAGACCATGTCGCCTACCACGGAATTGCTGTTA
>CAVPCA010000052.1:0-57391 GCA_963702315.1 uncultured Pseudomonadota bacterium | reverse complement strand
GTAAACCCGTGGAATCGGTGTAATGAGTATTTTTCATACCCAAGCGCGCGGCATTTTGGTTCATTAATTGTGGAAGCACATCTTCGGACCCGGCGATGTGTTCAGCGATGGCCACGCAAGAGTCGTTTCCAGAAGCCACAATAATGCCACCCAGCAACTCTCTGACACTGACCTGACTACCGACTTTGATAAACATGCGTGAACCTTCCTGGCGCCAGGCTTTTTCGCTGATAGTCACCATGTCATCCGGTTTGATTTGGCCTTGTTTGAGTGTGGCAGAAGTCACATAGGCTGTCATTAATTTGGTTAAACTGGCTGGCGGCAAAGGCTGATTCATATTGCTAGAAGCCAATACCGCACCGCTGTTGGCGTCCATCAACACATAGGATTTGGCATTAATAATAGGTGCTTGCGGAACCAAGGGGACGATGCTGTTATTGTTCACATTGGCGGTGGGAGCGTTTACTTGCGAAGGTGGAGCATTGGTGTTGGTTTGGGCATTCGGATCAGCAAAACCCACTATTATCCACGACCATAAAAGAATTCCAGATAGTGTTTTTAAAAATTGGAGACGTTGCATAAAACCTCGCGAAGGAAACTGTCTTGTCTGACAAAGAGACTAGCATATTTTATTGACAAATTCTAATTTTTTAGCTGGTATCGAGACAGGCATTTCAATCTATCCCATACCCCGTGAATATTTCCCGCCACCGCCCTACCCGCGGGTTAATCGCTCCACGGGTCCTGTCAGCTGCGATTTTTTCGTGCTCGCTGCCGCTGCGCGCCAAAAAAATCTCCGCTGCCACCCGTTAGCTGGCGCTCAGGCGAGCGGCGGGAAATATTCACTCTGCAAATGCGCTATTTAGTTTAAATTTATATTGGACAAACAAATTGTTTTTAATAAACGTGCAATTATTTCTAGAGATAAAGGTTTGCGATAACAAATGTTCATTCCTGCTGCTAAACAATCCTTTTCTACGGCTTTATCTAAATGCGAAGATTGGGCGACAATATAAGCTGGTTGCAACTGATGGGTTTTTTCCCAACGGCGAATAAATTTTGTAACCGTACAACCATCTTTTCCCGGCAATGAGATATCCATTAAAACCAAGCGATAATTGTGGATTTTGATTTTCTCAATCGCTTGTTCACCATCGACAGCAATATCTGCGGCTTCATCCAGATTTAATAAAATCGTTTTCAACGCCATGCGCGCGCCGGGATTGTCTTCAACAATCAAAACTACAGCATTGTTTTTTGAAATAGTATGTTCTTTTCTCATCGTTTTTTTCCTTGTCATGGGCCCAAAAAAAGCCACCCACCAGCACACAAGCGGGCCCAGACCCATGCACCAGCTCATGACGAGGGTCGCTTGCAACTTGCCGCTTTTTCCATAGGCAGCAATAAACCGCACCGGCATGGTGCAGCAAAATATGCTGACAAAATGGAAATTCGTCCCGCCGGAACCGGCGGTTCAAAAGGACGGCAAAATTTGTTAGGCTATCACTCGCCATTAAAGTTTTTTCCTTAAAAGTGGAACTTTGGTGGAAGTCCCGGCAAGTGCTCTTAACACTTGTTCGGGGCGCTGATAGTTTTACCCAATTTAAAACCAAATGCAATACCGTAATTCTCGATAATTCTGTACAAATCTAGACTGACAAGGGATCAAGATAGGGAAGGATGTTGAGGTGTATTCAGTTGTAGGGGCGGTATATCTTAATCCGATGGGGCCTGACCCTGACCCTTGGATCTTAAAGACATTCTTACGTATTCTCACAATTTTTCTAAAGTAATTCCTGAAGTCCTTTTTGAGCAACTAAGTTAAGTAACTTTAGCGATGTACCACGAGGATGTTTATCACCTTGCTCCCATTGTCTAACTGTTGAGGCAGTTGTATTTAAAATCTTGGCAAATACTATCTGGCTGACTTTTTCGCGCAAACGTAGCTGTTTTATCTGTCGTGGCGAAAGCTCATCCACGGGAGGTAAGCATAAGACGTCGAATTCCCGCATAGTCGTAGCGCCAATAATACCTGCGTCATACAACCCCTGTGCCATTTCGTGACCCACTTCCAACAAGCTCATTTTTTTGCTCTTGATCTTCTTCTTGTTCGTACTCATGATCCAATCTCCTTGATAATTTAATTTCGATTAATTCACCATTTCTAATTAAAGCTTCTAATCTTCTATCATCTATATGCAAATAATATTCTGCTAATTTCCTAAAGACTTCCCTTTCTCTTAGTCCAATATTTTCAAGTTCATTTTTTGCAAAACCGTATTAAAAAATTATACGGTGAGCAAAACGGAATGCTAATAATGTTCTATACCCACTGCGCTTTCCACGTCCTTTCGCAGCTATACGTTTTTTATAAAGTCCGCCACCTAAATTGGCGTCAATCAATCCTGACTCTATCTCGTGGACTACTTGAATTAAATAATTATCCGCTATTTCCTCCGAAGTTACCCATTGATTAAATCTCTTAGCTTTAAAGATACGCATACATGCTCCTTCGCCAAAGGCAATTTTTTTCTATTCACCTTGTCCGTATTTTTACCCATAATGATCTCCTTATAAATGAATATGACCTATCAATATTACACCACTAAGTGTTATAGTGTCAATTGGTATTCGCCTAATGTGCTATGGATGGCGCTTACAAAAGAAAAGAGATCTATTAGATAAATCTCTAATAGACATTTATTTAAATAATAACTCAAGGATAGATGAATTAATGGTCGATGATTACTTATTTTACTTGTAGGGTGAGAAGCCTACCTCGTCGCGGTCTAGTTTTAAGAGGATTTTTAGGTAGATTTCTTCGCTGATTTCGTTGCGTTCGCGCATTTTGTGCAAAAGGTCGCGTTCAAATTGTAACATGCGCGATAATAAAGATTCGGCGTGTTGTTGTTGGTTGTGGCCGAAATCTAATAACCGGTTGGTGTAGTGTTTTTCGACGATTTCTTTGGCTACGGAAGACTCGGTGTGGGGGTGTACGCCGGTGGTGTTGATGTGGTGCAATGCTTGTTCGGTTAGGCTTTGGTAAATATCTCTTATTTTCTTTAATTCTTCTTCGTGATTTTTGGTGAGGGCAATCTTTTTTATAATGTACGGTAAAGAAAGTCCTTGCACCAAAAGCGTAAATAAAATGACGATGACAGTTAAAAACACAATAAAATCCGTTGCTGGGAAAGCGGGATCACGGGTGATTAATGGCGGTAATGCGATGGCTAAGGCTAGGGAAACTATTCCCCGCATGCCTGACCACGACACGATCAGTATTCTTTTCCAGGGCGCTCGTACTTTGTGGGGATCAAACAGTAAAGTGATGGTGACGCCGATAAATCGTAATGCTAAGAGTACGAAAATCGTTAGGCTGGAAAATAATATGATTTTAGGGATCGGCCAATAGTGCATTTTGGTTAAATAGCTGGGAAATTGAGCGCCGATGGTAATGAAAATAATGCCGCTGAGGAAGAAGATCAAAGTGTCCCACACGGTTTTTTCGGCAATGCGCGTGCTGGCGCTAACAGAGCGTTCGGTTTTTTTATGATACAGGCCGGCGGCTACGGTCGCTAAAACACCGGATGCGCCTAATTTTTCGGCGAACCAGTAAGTGACGTAAGCCAGAATTAAACTCATGATAATGGGCAAGTGGTTTTCTGAATGCGAAAGAAATTGTTTAACAATGATTCCGCCAATATAAGCAAACAAGAGGCCAATCAAAATTCCGCCGATGCCGACGAAAAAAAATTGATGGCCGATTTCTGTGATTTTTAACATGCCGCCCGCGGCTAGAAGTAATCCAGTTTTATATAAAACAATGCTGCTGGCGTCGTTAAATAAACTTTCGACTTTAATGGTGCGAATAATGCTGCGCGGTACATTCATCTTATTTAAAATACTGTTGGCGGCGACAACATCGGTGGGCGAAATAATGGCCCCCAGAATGATCGCGGCCGGCCAGGATAATTGCGGAATCATCAGCTGCAGCAGCCAAGCAATGACCAGTGTGGAAAGCAAAACGAGGCCGATCGACAAAGCGAGCACAACGTTGCGCTTATGTTTGACATCTTGCCAAGAAATCAAACGTGCGGCGGAAAACAATATTGGCGGTAAAAATAACGCCAAAACCATATCGTTGGGGGGATGCCAACTGGGCATATTGGGGATAAAGCCGAGAATTAGACCGGCGATCACCAATAATAAAGGATAAGGAACATTAATATTCTCGGCCACGGCAGTGACCACCACCACCATAAACAAAATAAACGGTAAACTGGTTAAGGTTGACATCTGAATTCCATTTCTGTTTGCTGTCTGCTGATAAATATATTATCATATCGCCCTCATATTGAGGAGATAGAGAGATGCCGACTGAAGATACTTTATCAATAATTAAACCCCATGGGGTAGCCCGAAATATTATTGGGCTGATTTATACTCGATTCGAGCAGGCTGGCTTAAAGATCGTTGCTGCTAAAATGTTGCATTTAACCAGACAAGAAGCAGAGGATTTTTACGCGGTGCATCGTGAACGGCCGTTCTTTAAAGATCTGGTCAAAGTGATGACGGAAGGCCCGGTGATGATTCAAGTATTGCGTGGAGAAAATGCGATTTTAAAACACCGTGAATTAATGGGCGCCACCGACCCCAAAAAAGCGGCCCCCGGCACCATTCGCGCTGATTTTGCAGAATCTATCGATGAAAATGTGGTGCACGGCTCAGACAGCCGGGCGACTGCCGAACAAGAAATTAAATTTTTCTTTAAACCTGAAGACATTTGCAGCGATTCACGCTGAAAGCAGCGTGAATCTGCTTGCCATGAATGTTGATCAAGTCAATCTTTTAGATTACAACCGGGCGGCGCTGGAAAAGTTTCTAGTATCGATAGGGGAATCGCCGCGTAATGCCCTTAAACTTTTAAAATGGATTCATCAGCGGCGCATTACCGACTTTGCACAAATGCATGACTTAAGTTTGCGCTTGAAAAACAAGCTTCAGGCACAATCAACGATTATTTTTCCTGAATTATTAAAAGAAACACTTTCTGAAGACGGCACGATAAAATGGCTGCTTAAACTCCAGGACCATAACGCCATTGAAACTGTATATATTCCTGCAAGAGTTCCTACTTCTCGCGGTACATTATGTATTTCTTCGCAAGCCGGTTGTAGTTTGCAATGTAGTTTTTGCGCCACCGCTAAAGCAGGATTCAACCGTAACTTAACCACCGCCGAAATTATTGGCCAAGTCGCATGGGCAGTAGGACGTGTTTCCATTACTAATGTGGTGTTAATGGGCATGGGCGAGCCTTTATTAAATTACCAGGCGGTGCTGCCGGCTTTGGATTTAATGTTGGATGTGGGCGCCTATGGGTTTTCCAAATATCGGGTCACTTTGAGCACATCCGGATTAGTTCCAGCCCTGCAACAGTTACAGCAAGATAGCCCGGTTTCTCTGGCAGTTTCTTTACACGCCCCGAATAATGGGTTGCGAGATCAATTGGTGCCGCTTAACAAAAGATTTCCATTAGAAATTTTAATGCCGTTGTGTCGCGATTATTTTCCGGCACAATCCAAGCAAAAAGTGCTCTTTGAATATGTCATGTTGGCCGGCGTCAATGATCAATTGTCACATGCCGAAGAATTAAGCATACTGTTGAAAAATTTTCGCTGCAAAGTGAATTTAATTCCCTTTAATCCTTTTCCCGGCTCCGACTATACCTGTTCAGCCCCTGAAACGATCGATAAATTCCAAGCCTATTTGATTGATAAAAATATTCCCACTTGGGTACGCAGAAGACGCGGCCACGATATCGCCGCCGCTTGCGGTCAATTGGCCGGCAAAATTCAAAATATTGTCCCTCATCGTGAGCGCTAAAGTTAAATACAGAAAACCCACTCCGCATTGTTCAGCGACATCCGCCTACTCGCTGGTCTTGTGAAAACGGGTCCTGTCAGCTGCGACTTTTTCGTGCTCGCTTCGCTGCGCGCCAAAAAAGTCTCCGCTGCCACCCGTTGCAAAGACCGCAGGCGGATGCGCTGAACAATGCTATGCAGGGAGTCTGAGTCTCACTTGGGATTACCGAATATTTTCAAAGAATGCTATTATATACTCAAAACATTGGGTTTTCGATTTATAGCATTCCATTGACCTATGATCTTTAAAAATTGCTCAATCGCAACGTTTAAATCTCATAAGTCACTAGGCGCTATAAAGTGCATTTGAGTGTTGGATTAAATATTCGGTGATTCTAATATGAAACTAAACGCTCTGCGTAGCAATTGTTCAGCGCATCCGCCAACGAGCTTTGCAACGGGTGGCAGCGGAGACTTTTTTGGCGCGCAGCGAAGCGAGCACGAAAAAGTCGCAGCTGACAGGACCCGTTTAGACAAAACCTGCGAGTCAGGCGGGTGTCGCTGAACGATGCGGAGTTGGTTTATTTTTTTCAGAAATCTACACGGCACGGATTATTAAACTCTAAAATAGAATTATTATTGGAAAATAAGCTATGAATTTAGTTGTGCAGCAAACGCAGGAATTATCGGGGGTAGTGACGCCGCCGAGTTCGAAGTCGCAGAATATTCGCGCCTTGCTTTTTGCTTTACTGGCAAAGGGCACATCGCATTTGGAAAATGTGTTAGATTCAAATGATACGCGCGATGCGATTCATGTCTGTCAATCCTTGGGGGCAGTGATTGTTCAAAAGGAAAAAACACTGCAATTAATCAGCGCTGGGTTACCGCTTATTTCCACTTCTGCGGAAATTAATACCGGCAATTCTGGAATTACCACACGATTTTCATTGCCTTTGCTGGGTTATCGTTTAAATGCTGCAACGCCAATTACTTTTGATTGCGGTGAGCAAATGCGGGCGCGGCCGATTTCTCCTTTAGTCGATCCATTACGGAATTTGGGGATGAACATAAAATATCTCGGCAAGCCTGATAGTTTTCCTTTAGAAGTGAGTGGTGCGTTACGTGGGGGTAAAACTTCTGTCAATGGATACTCGCAATATCTGACCGCTTTACTCATTGCATTGCCGTGCGCGCCGGAAAATAGTGAAATTACGGCGGTGGATGTCCAAGAGCGTCCGTATGTAGAAATGACTTTGAATTGGTTGTTAGAACAAAAAATTAAATTTAACCATCATATTTCCGGCAAAACGGATGTTTTTCAAATTACCGGTGGACAAACCTATCAATCATTTCATAAAGCCATTACGGGAGATTTTTCATCAGCTTCTTATCTGATTGCAGCGGGCGCGTTATTAGGTAAAACAGTGGAGTTGCAAGGTTTGGATATGCATGATCCACAAGGCGACAAACGACTAGTAGAAATCCTGAAAACTATGGGTGCGGATATTGAATATGTAGAATCAAAATTAATTATCAAAGGCGGAAAAAAATTACACGGTGTGTGCATAGACGCTAATGATATTCCAGATCTCTTGCCGACTTTGGCAGTGATCGGTTGTCAGGCCAGCGGTAAAACGGAATTGACGAATGTGAAACAAGCGCGCATCAAAGAAACTGATCGTATTCACTCCATCACCGAAGGTTTGAAAAAATTAGGCGCAACAGTTGAAGAACATTCTGATGGCATGGTGGTATACCAAAGTGCATTAACGGGCAATAAAGTAAAAGGCTATGGCGATCATCGCACGGTAATGGCTTTAGCTTTGGCTGGCCTGTTAGCAAAAGGAACCACGACGATTGATGATGCAGAAGCGATTAACAAAACCTTTCCCAATTATGTTGAATTGATGCAGGAACTTGGCGCTAAAATGGAAATTGCAGGAGTTCCCGCTGAAGGAAACTCCGCTAATCACGATGGGGGATCGCAAGGGGGAGAAGCGTGATTCTCCCCTTCATTCCTGCGCATCGGGTTTCCCGATGTGCAGGATCAAAACAACGAAGCTATTGCCGCTGTCTTCAGCGGCAATAGCTGGGGAAATTGTGGCATGAAACACATTGTCATTATCGGCTTCAAAAGTGTGGGCAAATCATCCGTTGGCAAAGCGTTGGCGCAACAATTAAATCGCCCATTTTTTGATTTAGACGCCTTCATTGAGTTTGACTATCGGGAAAAATATCAACAAGCGTTAACTTTTCGCGAAATTTTAGCCAAACATGGAGAGAAATTTTTTAGAGAGATGGAAACCTCAGCCTTGCAACGCTGCTTAAAACAACAGCCTGCTGCCGTGATTGCTTTGGGCGGGGGGGCGGCCATGTTGGAAGAAAATCAGCAATTAATTCAATCGCACTGGGTTGTGCATATTGTGGCGCAAAAAGATGTCGTGTTTAACAGAATGATGAAATTAGGTGTGCCTGCTTTTTTTCCAAAAGGTCAAGATCCTGCACAATTTTTTCAGCAATTGTGGAGTCAAAGAATCGAAATGTATGATACATTGTCGGATGTGACTGCGGATAATACTTTTGCTGTTGAGGACGCTGTCGAAGATATTTTAAAAGAATGGGAAAAAGCAAAATGAACTATGCGATTATTAAAAAACTTCCAAGCGCCGATGAATTGATTCAAGAATTACCCTTGTCAGCTAAAAGTTATGAACGAATTCGAAAACATCAGCAAGAAGTAAAGAATATTTTGCAAGGTAAAGACCCGCGTTTGTTGATCATCGTGGGTCCTTGTTCAGCCTGGCCAAAAACGGCGGTTTTAGAATACGCCAATCGCTTGGCAGAGCTCAATGAAAAAGTCAAAGATCAATTAAAACTAGTCATGCGCGTTTATATCCAAAAACCGCGCACCACCAAAGGTTGGACCGGCCCCGTCAATCAACCGGATCCTTCCGCCTATCCTGATATCGGTGCAGGTATGCGCTATGCCCGCGATATGATGATCAAAGTGATTGAAATGGGCTTGCCGATTGCGGATGAAGCATTATTTACCCACAACGCCAGAGGTTTTTTAGAATTGCTCACTTGGGTGGCGATAGGCGCCCGCAGCACAGAAGATCAAGAACATCGTATCTTTGCTTCAGCCATTGATTGCGCTGTCGGCATGAAAAACCCAACCCATGGTTCTTTGGTCGTGGGCATTAACAGTATTCTAGCGGCGCAATCGCCCCACGTTGCGGTTTTTGATGGTTTTGAAGTGCAGACCAATGGCAATGAATTTGCCCATTTAGTATTACGCGGTAACAATTTGGGGCCGAATTTTGATAATGATAATTTGCACGAAGTTTTTAAATTAATGCAAATGCATCAGATTAAAAATCCTGCGGTTATGGTCGACGCCAGTCACGATAATTGTATGTTGGCGGGCAAAAAAGATTATCGATTGCAGCCTAATGTGATTCAAACCGTCCTCAATAATATTGCTGCTTTCCCTGAACTTAAAAATTTAGTCAAAGGATTTATGGTGGAAAGTTTTTTAAAAGAAGGCAATCAAAAGTTGGATGCAGCGCATCATCAGCAAATTGATTTAAACGGATTGTCCATTACCGATGGTTGTTTGGGATGGGATACAACTAAAAAAATGTTGCTGGATTTAGCGGAAAAACACAGTCATGCCTAAAGTGTTAGTCAAAATTCCTGCTAAAAAATCCAAAATCTATGCGATTCAGATCAAAAAAGATTTATTACAACATCCTGAACAATGGTTGCCGAAAAAAATCCATGCTGTGGCGATTATCACTGATCACCTTGTCAAAAAAAAATATGGTTTAGATTTAGCGAATAAACTACGGCAAATGCATTATTCTGTGGTTTTAGTTTCTTTTCCCGCCGGGGAATCTTCTAAAATGGGGAAAACCAAAGCATATTTAGAAACTTGTTTGTTAAAAGCTGGTTTAAGTAGAAATACTTTGTGCTTGGCCTTAGGCGGTGGTGTGGTGGGTGATATTGCTGGTTTCACCGCCGCAACTTATATGCGTGGTATTCCGTTAATTCAAATTCCCACCACCCTGTTGGCGATGGTGGACAGCAGCGTGGGCGGCAAAACCTCTATCGACCACCCGCTCGGAAAAAATCTAATCGGCGCTTTCTGGCAGCCAGAGGCCGTTATCGTGGATCCGAATTGTTTACAGAGTTTATCCAAAACCCATTTGATTAATGGTCTGATTGAAGCAATTAAAATGTTTTTAACGCATGATAAAAAATCTTTTGATTATATAGAGAAAAATATTGCACGTTGCCTACAAGGCAATGAAGATATATTGCAAAGCATTATCCAAAGATCGGTAAAAATTAAATCGGCGGTGGTTGCTCGGGATGAGACTGAACAGCATGAGCGTATGACATTGAATTTTGGTCATACGATTGGCCATGCCTTGGAAAAAGTCAGTGGTTACCAATTATTGCACGGGTATTGTGTTGCTTATGGTATTTTGTGGGAGGCTAAAATTGCTGAACTACAGGGAATTTTGGCGCCAAAAAATTATACGCGAATTGCAGCTTTGTTCGCACAATTGAATATTACTTCCAAACACCTTCATCGATATTCATTAAAGGCTATTTTACAGGCGGCAAAACTCGATAAAAAGAAAAAAGACAGGGAGGTGCGCTATGTTTTATTACAGGATATTGGAAAATTTTATGTAAGCCGTCATCAATTTGCCCACCCTGTAGATGATGTATTGGTGAAACAGGCTTTTAAACAGATGATGGAGAATTCCGGGGAAACCTATGGCGGGAAATAGTTTTGGACAAGTGTTTCGCATTACCACTTGCGGGGAATCGCATGGCGGGGCAGTGGGGGTTATTATCGATGGTTGCCCGGCTGGATTTTCCATTACGGAAGAAGAGATTCAAATTGAACTCGATCGGCGCAAACCGGGGCAAAGTCATATCACTACCCCCAGAAAAGAAGAAGACAAAATCCACATTCTTTCCGGAGTTTTTGAAGGCAAAACGACCGGCACTCCCATTTTGTTATTGGCTTACAATGCCGATATGCGCCCAGAAGATTACGCGGAATTGAAAAAAATATACCGGCCTTCACACGCGGATTTTACCTATCTCAAAAAATACGGCATTCGTGATTATCGCGGCAGTGGCCGCGCCAGCGCCCGCGAAACTTTAGCGCGGGTAGCGGCCGGGGCTATTGCTAAGAAATACCTAAAAGAACAGCTGAATATTGAAATTTTAAGTTATGTAGAACAAGTCGGTGAGATTGCAACGGACCTCGATTACCGGCAAGTTAAACTCGCCGATATTGAACAAAATATTATGCGTTGCCCTGATCCCGGAATTGCCGAAAAAATGATTGCATTGGTAGAAAAAGTAAAGCAGGAAAAAGATTCCATCGGTGGCGTTATTAAAGGTGTGATTAAACACGTTCCGCCCGGATTAGGGGAACCGGTTTTTGATAAATTACCGGCAGATTTAGGCAAAGCCATGTTAAGTATCAATGCGGTGAAGGGATTTGAAATCGGTTCAGGTTTTGGCGGTGTGGCGATGCGCGGCAGTCAGCACAATGATGCGGTTACCTTGGAAAAAGGCCAGGTAAAATTTGTTTCTAACCATGCCGGTGGCACTTTGGGTGGTATTTCCAATGGCGCAGATATCTATTTCCGTGTGGCTTTTAAACCAGTTTCCACCATCGGACAAGAACAGCAAACTTTAGATATCCATCATCAACCCGTAACCGTTGCCGCAGCAGGCCGGCATGATCCTTGTGTGTTACCACGCGCTGTACCCATTGTGGACGCCATGTCTGCTTTGGTGATTATGGATCTTTACTTGCGTCAACGCAGCCAAAATTTCAGAATGGATTAACAGGTTATGACACAGAAATTAGTGTTGGGTGTTTCAGGTGAAAAAGGTTCCTTTTCGGAAGAAGCGGGGGAATTGTATTCTCAACAAGCTGGTCTTAATACCACACTCGATTATTTAGTGGATATGGAAGGGGTTTTATCATCAGTCAGCGCGGGGCGCGTGGATTTGGGTATTTTTCCCGTGGTCAATGCCCGCGGCGGTTTGGTAAAAATGGCTTTTGACGCCATGGGTAAATATTTATTTTTTGTCGAAGATCAATTTGTGCTGAATGTGCAGCAATGTTTATTGGCGCGCCCTGGCGTTTCTCTCGCGCAGATTGAAAAAATCGCTTCGCACCCGCAGGGCTTTGCCCAATGTGAAATTTTTTTGGAAAAAGAATTAAAGCACCGGGAACAAATATTGTGGCAAGACACCGCCAAAGCTGCTCGTGAATTAGCAGAAGGCGCTTTAGAGGCTTCTACCGCAGTGATTGCTTCAGCAAAAGCGGCTTCTCTGTATGGATTGAGGGTTATTGCAGCCGGTATTCAGGATATTCAACCGAATTTAACGACTTTTATTATTGTCTCGCGGAGGGCCGGCTACTAGGGTAGCCTCATGGTTTATATCCGGCGCATCGGGAAACCCGATGCTTGGAATGAAGGGGGGAATCGCGATTCTCCCCCTTGCGATCCCCCATCGCGAAGAGAGGAGAGTAGATATGAATTTTGGCATTATTGGTTATGGTCGTTTTGGGAAATTATGGGCAGAAGCTTTGTTGACGTTTGGGGCGGTAAAAGTGTTTGATAAACATCTCAGTGAAAAAACTCATGAGAAGATTTATTTTGGTAGTCTACAGGAAGTATTGGATTGCGATGTGTTGTTTATTTTGGTGCCTATTTCTGATTTTGAAGCGGCTTGTAATCAAATCAAGCCGCTTTTATCCAAAAAAACTTTGGTCGTCGATTGTTGTTCAGTAAAAATATTTCCTACCAGCATTATGCAAAGCGTTTTTGATAAAGAGCAACTGTTATTAGGCACTCATCCGTTATTTGGCCCAGATTCCGTTAAACGCCACAACGGTCTTCCGGGACATAAAATTGTCTTATGCCCCATCCGTTGTTCTAAAGAAATGCTGCTGGAAATGGAAAAAATATTCCGCGAGATGGGATTAAAAGTCATTATTTCAACCGCTGAATTACACGATAAAGAAATGGCAAATTCACAAGGACTGGTGCATTTTATTGGCCGTGGTTTAGCGGCTTTGAATTTACAACCGCAAGAAATTTCGACGCCAGACTTTCAAGCTTTATTAAATATTAATCAAATGGTCGTCAACGACACCTGGCGTTTATTTTTAGATATGCATCAATACAATCCGTATACCAAATTAGTGCGTGAAAAGTTTCTCCACCAATTAACCAAATTAAACGAGGCTATTGAGCATGGAAAATCTTAAAACTTTACGCGCCAAAATCGATAAAATCGACAACGATATAATAAAAAAATTAGCAGCGCGCCAAAAGATTTCAGAAAAAATAGGAGCGTTAAAAGCGGTATCCAAAAGAAAAATAAAAGACGTAGCACGGGAAAAACAACAAAAAAAACAATATCAGAAATTATGTACTGAGTACAATATTGATTTCCGCTTTATCAATCGATTATTTGCTCTAATCCTCGCCAATTCCAGAAATTTACAGAAGAAGTAACCGGCGGAGGAGGATCCACAAAGTTCTGATTTATCGGTTCGTTGCAAAAAAATCAGTGGCTTGAATAAGATGATGAAAATAATTGAGTTGTTTTAAAGATTCATCAGGCCCCATCCGGGAAATGAGTGCTTTTTCTAGCGTATATCCACGAGGAACTTCTAATAATTTACATTTTTTTTCCACTTCGTGCACAACAGTTACGGGAATGAGTTCATGGGTATATTTTAATTCACACAATGTCACTACTTTGTCCATGCGTAAATAAATTAAATCTATTTGAAATTCTAGATCTTTTCGATGGAAATAAGGGCCCCATTGGATTACTTGATCACCAAAACCCATCAATTCAGCTAAATATAAAGCATTTTTTAAGCAAAAATTTTCAAACGCGAATCCTAACCAAGGCGACCAAACCGGCTTGATGAATTGATTAAAAAGCTCTCTTTTTTTGTTATTCGCGATCAGTTTGAGATGGGGTTCAACATATTTAAAATAAAAACGCAGATACTCATCGGTTAATTTGTATTTTCTGAGTTTGCTGTTTTCTCCTTTGTTGTACGGAACATAACTGGTGATAAATAAAGCTTTTTCTAAATTTTCTAAATAAGATTTTACACCGCCGCCAGAGGGTGTTTTTAAGTGGTCAGCAATTTCTTCCAGGAAGCGAGGAGAGTTTTTTAGATAACGGACAATATTTTCGTAAGTTTTATGTTCTTTAAACTGACTGTAAAAAATACGTTGATATTCGTTGACTAATAAACCATTCTGGACAAAAAATAGTGCATTCATATTTTGATCTAAAGATTTTTTGGGATTAATTTCATTTAAGTATTTTGGAATTCCACCTAAAATAATTGAATACTGCAAAATTTCATCCAGGCTACGTTTACCATCCAGCAATTGAAATGTTTCGGCGGGATCCAAAGGCTGCAAACAAAGTTCCCAGTTAATTCGACCGTACAATGCTTTTGAGGAAACGACTCTTTTTATCATAAACGAAGATACGGAACCACATAATATCAGCATGATATTTTGCTTGCTCCAATGTAAATCCCAATATTTTTTTATCAGACTAATTAATTTCGTTTGATTAGCGGCAAGCCATTGCAATTCATCCAAAAACAAAATCGATTTTTTCTGGTTTTTTGCGAATAATTGAGTGAAATAATCAAAAACCGGTATCCAGGAATCCAATTTGAGGTTTCGTAGCAGGGGGTCATTTACTTGCCGGCTCAGGTCGGCTATGAGTTGATTAATTTGTGTTTGGGTCCTACCTTGTTCTAATCCTTCAAACCGCAAATGATCTTTTCCAATCATAAATTGTTCGATTAATCGGCTTTTACCAACTCGATGCCGACCATAGATCACTATAAGCTTTGATCCGGGTTCCCGGTAAAAACGGTTTAAATCTTGAATTTCTGTAGAACGTCCTATAAAGCCCATAACTATTATCCGCAAATAACATAGTTGAATCTAGTTTGCGGATAAGGAATAGAAAAGTTACGTTATCCGCAAACAAAGCATAGAATGTTTTGTTTGCGGATACAAGCTTAGCGGAAAACATTGAGGACATCATAAGTGAGGCAAGCATTAAAACCAGTTTAATATGGTTCCGATTTCGTGATTATTTTCACGAAACTGGCGCCACAATTGTGGAAAATTTCACAATTTTGGAAGATAATAAAGTCTATGAAGCGTGATTTTTATCAAAATTTACTGACTTGGAAATCGGAATCTTTGCGTAAGTCTTTGATTTTACAGAGAGCTTGACAAGTCGGCAAAACTTATATCCTGAAGCAATTCGGTTCGCAAGAGTATCGGCAGCTTCTATATATTAACTTTGAGAAAATGGTAAAGGTAACCTCATTATTCACCGAAGGTTTACAGGTGAATGAATTGATAATTTGGATCATCAAGCTTTTAAAACGTATTTATTGGATGTGGGTTTGCTCAGCAATATGAATCACATCGATCCAAAGATGCTCTTGGAAAAGGAACTCATATCTTACCTCTTATATTCTCACGTATACAGTACATATACATATAATACGAAAGTCAAGGTTGAGTCTCTTCCAAATGGCTTCCTTGCCATACAACGGATACCAAAATATCGGGATTATTTGTGTAAGCAAATAATCCCGACCGTCTGTCCTTTTATCTCAGTTTATTTTCCGAAGTTTTATCAATTGCCGATGGGCTAGATCGACTAAATCATCTAGCAAAGACAAATATTGACGTTGCGATTCGGACGGCACTGACGAGATGTCAAAATCCGTCGTCACGATAATCTGCAACATCGATTTGGCTTTTTCTAGACAATCTTCAATGATTTCCGAAGCGTTTAAACCTCGATGCGATGACAAGACGACATCCGAATAATCGGATACAATGGCTACAGTCATGATCAACCTCCAGTGTGGTTGGTTTTGATTAGTCTCGGCGCGGTGTTTCAGCACTGCGTCGGGACGCTCACAAATGTCTCCATCTGTTGAACCTTCTCAGGCGGCAGATGGGGACTCCCCAAATAATAATTCATGTGAATTATTATTCTTGCGATACTCTAACAGAACTTTTTGTACAACGCAAATTATTTTGCATGCTTTTATTTAAGAAAAATGAATAATATTTTGTTTGTAAAATTTTTGATTTTAGATTTAAAACCTTAAACGATTTTTTCAAATATTGAAAATTAATTAAAAATATTAAATATTTATCAAAGTACAATTTAATATTTTCTTAATAAATAGTTTTTAGAATTAGTCGAGATAGCAATAATGTACAAAAAGTACATTATCTCATGTCAGTAAAGATATTTTTTTAAGAAAAATTATAAGATTTTAAATTATAGAAGATAAATAATAGCGGAAAATAATATGAGAATAGGTCAGCGTTCGCCTAATTTTGAATTTCAATTGATCGTGAATTTTGATGTTCCAGATTCGAAATTTTCCGATGCTAGATTGTTACGTTTGAAATGGAATGAGGCAAATCTTAATCCATGTTTACTCGTTAATATCTCTACAATAGACAATTTAAAAAAATTGAATTCAGAAATTTTAAACTTTTTAAAAAAGATAAAACCCTACGATAGGCTAAGAATTTATATTGTTGGCCATTCTGATGGGGAAAGCAAGAAACTGTTCAGTACGGAATCGAAGTTCTGTAAAGATGATTTTGAATGTGAAAACGATGTTGTTGCTAATTACTTTGCTAGACATTTACAAGAAGTTAAAATTTCTTCAGCAGTGACGTTCAATATATTTGCTTGTACATATGCTTACGGAATCTTTGCAAGCCCTGCAGCAGATTTTCTAAGACAATTAAATAATCTAAAAGTTAAGGCTGTTGTAGTGGCCAGAATACGGAATGTGATGCTGAAAATTCCAAGCTTTGAAAATGTGTATGGAATGAAAGAAACCCAACTGTCAATTAAAAAAATTACCATAGATAATAAAGGACAACCAGTGCATAAGGCTCCTGGATCAAAAATTATTTTTCGCATAGAAAAGGGACAGATGATTGCTGAAGATGCTTATGGAATAAAATGGAAACAAAATGTGTTATCAGGCATATCTGTTTGCATGCATAATACAGTGATTTCTGAAAAGGAAGGAAGTTTAGATCGCTTGCGTTTTAAAATCGGACAACAAACTCCCCATCAAGTACTCCAAGAATTAAAAGCTGTCGTCACTGAAAAAAATTCATTTATTGATAAATATCGTTATTCAAGTTTTGTAGAAAGCTATTTCTACAAAACCGATACTCGCACATTTTTTGAAGAAACGATCAAAACTGGCGAAGAGATTTTAAACGAAGATTCTTTGAAAAACAATGACCCAGAAATTATAGTTTTGACGCGGTTCAGCTTTCTATAGCTTAATGAATGTTGCCGGTCGTTATTTTTTGAATTATTTTTTTAAAAAATAATACCGAGAAGCACCAAACTTTCATTAGGTTGTTGAGCGAGCCCGTTGACGCAGAGCTCGGAGGAATATCATTGCCAGATCATCTTTTTACAGGGATGTAAAAAGATGAAGCGTCCCATGGAGGGTCGTTCAAGCGGTCTGGCAATGATATTCCGGAGAGGCGGCCAGGCGGCAATGGGCTCGCTCAACAACCAGCGGTCTTGGATAATTTGCTAGATTATTATTGCATCATTGTTATTTTAGACTCTGTTTGAGCCAAATGGGAAATTGCTTTTTTGAACAAATTGAGAATATAATTCCCAATTTGTATGAAAAGAGTTATATTTCTTCAGTTAATATCAGATGCTTTTCAAGTTGTGCCGATAACCGCCATCTTAGGCCCAGGACAGTGCGGTAAAACTACCTTGGCTAAACAATATGCTGAGCAAAAAGTTGTCCGCCCGGAAAATTATTTTGATCTGGAAGACCTGGTCGATCGCGAACGATTAACTCAAAACCCTAAATTATCCTTAGAAGGGCTCAAAGGCCTTATTATCATTGATGAAATTCATTACGCACCAGAAATTTTTCAATTATTAAGAGTTTTGGTGGATAACAAAAAAGACCAGCAGTACCTTATCTTGGGCAGTGTATGCCAAGATTTAATTAACCAATCTTCAGAAACATTAGCAGGTCGAATCGCTTTTATTGAGATTACCCCGTTTGATTTAACAGAAACCCATGAATCACAAGGGTTATGGATAAAAGGAGGATTTCCTCGCTCTTATTTAGCGCGCACACAGGAGCAAAGTTTATTTTGGCGTAAGAATTTTATTCGCACCTTTTTGGAAAGAGATATTAGAGAATTAGGCATACAATTACCTCCCTAAAATCTCCGCCGGTTTTGGATGATGTTAGCGCATTATCATGGCAATTATTTTAATGCCTCAGAAATTGGTAGGTCTATTTCTAAAATTTATTTTCGTGACTCAGGTATTTGGCATGCTTTGTTGGGAGTGAATAATAAAACTGAATTATTAAAACATCCTAAGCTAGGCGCATCCTGGGAAGGATTTGCTTTAGAGGAAATTATTCGCTTTCATCAAGTTGAACCGCAAGATTGTTATTTTTGGGGCATACAACAAAAGGCAGAATTAGATTTACTTATTATTAGAAACGGATCGCGTGTAGGCTTTGAATTTAAATATAAAGATGCCCCGCGTCTTACTCCGGCAATGGAAGAATCCTATAAATTTTTAAATTTGGACGCGTTAATCGTTATTTACCCTGGCCATAAAAGTTATCCGCTTAAAATAACGACGAGTTCAGAAAAACATGAAGTTATTCAAGTTTGCGGTTTGGAAGAGTATATTTTTAATCCTCCTTTCTTTGTAAAAGTTTAAGCATTTGCTTTGTGGACTGTGGGAAACGGTAAGGTTGCAGCCTGGGATAACGTGGATTAGTATTGTAGCATGCAGAAAAACATAGCTAAGCTTGTCAATAAAAAAGCAATTTTTTCTTGGTGCTTATTTGACTGGGCGCTTTCTCCATACGCGGTATTAATCACGACTTTTGTGTTTTCCACTTATTTCACCGAAAAAGTCGCCGTTAACAGAATTGTAGGAACCCGTGATTGGGGATTTGCGAGTGGCTTGGCTGGTTTGTTTGTCGCTTTTCTTAGCCCGTGTTTGGGCGCCATCGCTAATCGACAGGGCCGCAATAAACCTTGGTTGCTGTTCTTAGTTCCTGTGATTGTGATCGCTTCTGCTGCACTCTGGTTTGTAAAACCCAATCTGCATTATGCTACGATGGCTTTATTTTGGATTGTGATCGGCACTACCGCCGTAGAACTCTGCAGCGTTTTTTATAATGCCATGCTGGATAAATTAACATCGCCTAATTTTATAGGCAGAGTATCGGGATGGGGTTGGGGAACAGGTTATGCCGGCGGATTGGCCGCTTTAGTGCTGATGTTGTATTTGTTTATTTTAAATGATGGCGCAAGATTTGGCTTCGGATCCCAAAACCGCCGAAACCATTCGTATTTGCGGGCCCATGGTAGCAGTTTGGCTGATCATATTTTCTTTACCGTTATTTTTAGTGATGAAAGAACCGCCAAGTCAAACCGTTAACGTATGGCAAACCATTTCTGAAGGTTTGTGTTTGCTAGGACACACTTTGAAAGTCATGCATCGCGATTACAAAAATGTATTGTGGTTTTTAATGGCCAGAATGATGTATATCGATGGATTAGTCACCATATTTGCGTTTGGTGGAATTTATGCTGCCGGCGTCATTCACATGAACACCATACAGATTATTGAATTTGGCATCGGCATGAACGTTGCCGCAGGCATTGGCGCGGCTGCATTTGGCTGGTTGGATGACGCCAGGGGACCTAAAATTACCATTTTAGTGGCTTTGATTCTGATGATAATTTTTGGTGTTTCCATGTTAATGGTGAATAGCATACTGGGGTTTTGGATATTCGGCATGGGCCTTAGTTTAGGATTCGGCCCGGCGCAAGCCGCTGGACGTTCATTGTTGATCCGCATTTCGCCAAAACATTTAATCACCGAATTTTTTGGTTTATATAATTTGTCCGGCCGCGTCACCACTTTTATTGGTCCATGGGTTTTGGGCCTGTTTACCGCAGGGTTTAAAAGTCAACGCATAGGGATGAGCACGGTATTCTTTTTTATCTCTGTGGGTGGTTTATTGCTTTTATTTGTGAAAGATAGAAGATTCGAATGATTTATTGGAATGGCAAAATCCGTTTATCTGAAAAAGTTGGTGTTGACACTCGAGACCGGGGCTTTTTGTTAGCGGATGGTTTATTTGAGACGATAAAAATTAATCAAGGTAATCCACAATTTTTAGCGGAGCATTTTAATCGATTCACTCAAGGCGCTGAGGTTTTAGGTATACCTGTTCCACTCACTCTGCAGGAATTAGCCCAAATTATTCAAGAATTGTGTGCAGCCAATGATTTATCGCAAAAAACCGCTGCATTACGTATCACATTAACGCGTGGAATTGGGACACGCGGTTTATTGCCCGCAGATAAGATCAGGCCATCACTATTAATCACAATACAAGAGTTTGCCTGGATGCCTAAACTGGATTATCAAATGGTAATAGCCCAAAAAATTCGGCGCAATGAAAAATCCCCACTGGCGCAAATCAAATCGTTAAATTATCTTGATAATGTTTTAGCAAAATTAGAAGCGCAAAAACAAAAAGCTGATGATGCGATTATGTTAAACACTAAAGGCATGTTGGCCGGTGCTACAGCAGCTAATTTATTTTGTGTAACCGGACCATCTTTAATCACTCCGCGGATTGCCGACGGCGCATTACCGGCATTATGCGCGCAGCCGTTTTAAAATATGTCAAGAATTATCATTTATAATAGAAGAAAAAGAAATTGAAATTGAGGATCTCTGGGCTGCTGAAGCAATATTTCTTACCAATAGTTTGATTGGTATTCAGCCGGTAAACAGGATAGGTGACCAAGCATTTTCAACTTCCAAAATAACCCAGCGAATCACAACCCTTGGTAGCAACATCAGTTCTGTGCTACATTATTAGGCATAACTAACTTCTTTAGGTATTGACCCATGTCTGAAAAAGAATCCAATGTTCATTATACGGGCGCAAGCGCAGGGGAAGTGTTGAAATCAGCAAGAGAATCTTTGGGTCTTAGCATCGACGAAGCAGCCAGCCGGTTGTGTTTAAGCGCTCATTATATTGAGTCGATCGAACGGGACGATTATAAACAGTTTGCCGCTCGCACCTATGCCCGCGGCTATGTATTATCTTACGCCCACCTTCTGGATATTCCAGATGAACAAATTTTGCCGGCTTTTACCGCCGTAGCCGCGCAATTTGATTTGAATAAAAATACCATTGTAAATGCCGCCTCTTTAAAAACCGAAAATGCAGTTCCCATTTACCAAGACGATGACCGCCAACCCCATTCCAATTTTATTTGGTGGGTGAGCGCGTTTATCATTTTGCTACTGGCCGGTTTGGTGGTGATGTGGGCGCAAGGGCCGCACGGATCGGACAAAAATGCCACTAATAACATGGTAAACAGTGTATCCTCCACAGCAATGCCACTACAGGCCGACGACGAGGCTTCGAACGCAAATAATAACACGCAGGCCCCAGCAGCACAGCAACAGGCCTCACAGCAACAACCCCCCCAACAGCAGGCCCCGGTTCAGCAATCTGCAGCTCCTAATACCAATGATGGCGCGCAGTCCGCTGGGAATAATGGCAATGCGCGTGCGAACAATAATGTCGCTTTGCCGGCCCCCCAACAAACCGCTGATGATTGAGGAACAAGTTTTTGAGTAAAATCCTGCAGGCCGTTCGGGGAATGAATGACATCCTCCCCGATAAAACCATTTATTGGCAAAGGCTCGAGTCCATTTTGCAAAAAGTAGCGTTTAGCTATGGTTATCAAGAGATTCGTTTCCCTATTGTTGAACAAACCGCGCTATTTACCCGCACGATTGGCGAAGCCACCGATATTGTAGAGAAGGAAATGTACACTTTCGCCGATAGAAACGGCGATAGCTTATCCTTGCGGCCTGAAGGCACGGCCGGTTGTGTGCGCGCCGCCATCCAAGCTGGCTTGCTTTACCATCAAGTACAGCGTTTCTGGTACCAAGGCCCCATGTTCCGGCATGAACGCCCGCAAAAAGGTCGCTATCGTCAGTTTTATCAATTTGGTTTGGAAGCGTACGGGATGCCGGGCCCGGATATTGATGCCGAAATAATTTTGATCAGCGCACGTTTATTAAAAGAGTTCGAGATTTTTCATGGTGTGGAACTTCAAATTAATAGCTTAGCCACGCAAGCTTCACGGCTTCGTTATCGCGAAAAGCTGGTAGAATTTTATCAAAAATATTACGACTTATTGGATGAAGACAGCCAAAGAAGGTTAGAGACCAATCCCTTGCGCATTTTGGATAGTAAAAATCCCAAAATGCAGGAATTGAATCAAGCGGCTCCTACTTTGCTAGAACATTTGGATCCAGACTCGCAACGTCATTTTGAGCTATTAAAAGAAACACTGGACGCAGCCGGGTTACCCTACCGGGTAAATCCACGGTTGGTGCGTGGTCTGGATTATTATAGTTTTACCGTTTTTGAATGGGTGACTGAATTATTGGGTGCTCAAGGCACTGTTTGCGCCGGTGGCCGTTATAATGAAATGGTGGAACAATTGGGCGGCTCGCCTACCCCCGCGATAGGTTTCGCCATGGGCTTGGAACGCTTGGTGTTGTTGATGGAAGCGCAACAAAGCCTGCTACAGATGCCCGACATTTATATGATTTTACTGGGCACAGAGGCAACTCGCTCAGGGCTGGTTTTAGCGGAAGAGCTGCGTCAACGTCATCCCGCTTTACAAATTATCACCCATTTAACCGCAGGCAATTTAAAGTCGCAGTTAAAAGCGGCTGATAAAAGCCAGGCCAGATGGGCGCTGATTCTCGGCGAACAAGAAATAAAGGACCAAGCCATCTTGTGTAAAGACTTACAGCAAGGCGGTGCTCAAAGTTTAGTGCCGCGGTCAAACTTGCATGATTTCATCAAACAGAATATCCTTTCCTTGGAAAAAAACCAAAGGAAGAACAATGCCGGCATCTCTATCTGATCGTGAACAAGTCGAAATATTGCAAAAATATTGGCAAGACTATGGCAAGTATATTGTCATTGCGGTCATTATTGGCCTAGGCGTTGGCTTAGGATGGCGCTATTGGCATCAACAACAAGATAAAATGCATGCGCAAGCTTCAATGATGTACCAACAGTTAATAACCGCCGCCAATCAGCAGCAGGCGGAAACGGTGAAACAGATGAGCGGAGAAATCACCAAGCGCTATTCACCAACAGAATACGCCAGCTTGGCGAATCTCCTGGCTGCTAAAGCGCTGATTAGCCAAGACCAGAAAGATCAAGCCTTAGAAAAATTAAACTGGACGATGACCCATTCTCATATTGCAAGCTTTCAACAAATTGCCCGATTACGTTCTGCGCGTATTTTGCTGGCTGAAAAAAAATATGACCAAAGTTTAAAACTTTTAGATGTAGTAGATGATAAAACTTTTCAGCCGTTAGTGGATGAAGCGAGGGGGGACGTCTATTTAGCCCAAGGACAAGGTGATAAAGCACGACAGTTCTACTCAAAAGCGCAACAAGGTTTAGCGGCGTCATCCGGTGAAGATGTTTTATTATCATTAAAACTTTCGCAGCCTGACTAACTTTAATTTAAAAAATGGTATCCATTCACTACATGAATTTACATACGCAAGGTGAATAGTTAGAAAAAATGAATGAATTGCCTATCTTTGCGATTATTGGCCGGCCCAACGTGGGCAAGTCGACTTTATTTAATTTTCTGACCAAATCCCGTCAAGCGCTCGTGGCGGATTACCCGGGCGTCACTCGCGATCGTCAATATGGCCGTGGTGTTGTAGGCGGCAGACCTTATTGGGTGATTGACACGGGCGGATTAATGGAAGGCTTGGACCAACCCGTTGAGACGATGGTGGAAAAACAAGCCTGGCAAGCCATAGCAGAAGCAGATCAAGTCTTTTTTGTGGTTGATGCAGAGACGGGGCTCACCGCTGGAGACACCATCATTGCCGAAAGCTTAGGCCTTTTCAAAAAAAGGTGCGCTTGGTGGTCAATAAAATCGATCGCACTTCTCCTGAAACGGCTACCGCTGATTTTTATCGTTTAGGTATGGGTGAGCCGCAAGCCATTTCAGCTAAAAATGGCCGCAATATAGAAAAATTTATTGAAGATATTTTAAACCATTTCCCACAACCCGCAGCTTTAACCAGCGAAGAAAATAGGGGGGTTTTTATTGCCGTTATTGGCAGACCGAACGTGGGAAAATCGACATTGATCAACCGTTTGCTTGGTGAAGAGAGAGTGATTGTATTTGACGCCCCTGGTACAACCCGCGATAGTATTTTTATTCCCTATGAAAGACATGGAAAATGTTACACGCTAATCGATACCGCCGGCATTCGCCGCAAAGGCAGAGTAGAAGAAGGTATTGAAAAATTTTCCGTGGTCAAAACTTTGCAAGCGATGGAAAAGGCAGGTGTCAATATTTTGGTATTTGACGCCAGTGAAGGCATTACCGATCAAGATCTCAAACTATTGGGCCTATTGTTAGAAACCGGCAAGGGCTTGGTGTTGGCTTTTAATAAATGGGATGGTTTAAGCGATTATCAAAAAGAACAGGTGAAACAAGCGATTGACAGGCGTTTAGAATTTGTCAGTTTTGCCAGAAGATACTTAATTTCAGCCTTGCACGGCACTGGCGTAGGGGATTTGTATCGCGCGGTCGACGAAGCTTATGCCTCGGCTACAAAATCTTTACCGACGCCAATCTTAACCGAAACATTAGAACAAGCCGTATTTGATCACCAACCGCCCTTGGTGGGTAGTCGCCGCATCCGCTTACGTTATGCACATTTGGGCGGGCATAATCCATTAACCATTGTGATTCACGGCAAACAAATTTCTTCATTGCCCAATTCCTACCGCCGCTATTTGGCCAATTATTTCCGCAAGACTTTCAATCTCGTGGGCATCCCACTCCATCTTGAATTGGTCAACGATAAAAATCCATACGTATAATATTCCGCGACAAGTTTACTAAATCATTCTGCTAATTCTCGACATTAGCGTAAAAATAATCCAGAATACGTTAAATTTATTTACAATCGTATCATTAAAAATAGGAGAAAACTAAAATGATAATAAGAATGATCAAGACCGCCGCCATTACCATTGCTCTTTTTACTTCTAAAACTGTATTCGCTATGCATGTTTTCCAATCTGATACATTAAACATCAGTAATGTTACCCATCCATTTCCAGGTTGCAGAAATTTCTCTTCAAATGATTGGTGCAACGCCCAAGCTGGTTTAGAACCCGATTCGTTAAACAGCACGCAATTGTTGGAATGTTATAAAGATCAGCACTGTAAAACGGGAGTGCTTACAGGACTTTTAGTGGGTGACTTATTTATGGGTATTTTTGGAACCATATTAATGGCCCTTGCCTGTACGAAAATAAATAAAAAATGCCTTAAAATAGTAGTAACAACATTTGGTTCTACTCTATTTTCTGCGGGTTTTCCTGGTGCGCTTAGTGGTTTTTTTCTTCTTCTTGGTAATGGCGAAAATCTTGATGCACCACCTCCTCTTGCTGCATCTATTCAAAAAACCGCTGAGTATGTTTCTATAGGCGGTGGTTTAATAGGATTTACAGGCACTTCGTGTTGCTTTCTCGGTCGAGCAATAAAGAATAAAAGACGTAATGTTGTCGTATATCCAAGAGCAATTGCACTGCATCCCCAACCCTTAGGTAGAGGATACTAATGAATAGCAAACGATTTCCACAGCTGAGCGTTGATGATTCCTTCTAAAACTCCGAACTGGGGTTAACTTAGATGGGATGCTAAAAACCGAGGATATGGGGTGGGATCTCCAGCAATTCACTTTTAGTTTTAGAAAAGAATCGAGCTTGATAATCTCCTGAAATCGACGATTGCGATCGTGAGAATACTATTGGCGAAAGGGCGCCCCAGCAGGACAGTTATTTGCATGCCATCTAAGCAACCAGCTTTTGTTTTCGTCATTCTCTAAACGACCATAATTAGCCCTGACATAGAAATTGATTACATTCCATAAGCGATCACGGTGGTCATTCATGCCGCGCCCTTTTACCATGGTAGCTGCAGCATCAATCGCTTGTTCGAATTCTTCCAAGCTCATTGGCTTCCGGCCCGGCTCAAAAGATTTCATTAAATTATAAAAGGCTGAATGCACACCGGCTCTATCGATGCCATCTTTGCAAGACATTTGAAACGTTAAAGGATTTAATTTTTCGATGATAAAATTTGTCAATGTATATTTGGTGAAATAAAACCACACCGCTTGAAACTCTGCTCGGGTTAATTCCTCTTTTCCTAAAAAACCAAGGTCTTCAAAACTCTTAAATAATAAATCTTCTAGCTGATCGTCTTGGTTGTGGTTACCAAACAATTTTATTCTGATAGAGTCACTAATATAAAAATCTTTAACTGGCTCTTGTGAACGATTGCAAGCAATATCCAGTAATTTATCAAAAGGATTTTTTACGATGGTTTGGTCTTTTACATAAGAATGGGCCATAATGCCTTTATCGGCAGGCAAAGTAATGACAGCAACGTTGGTGTGAGTATCCTCTAGTTTCTCTAGTTCACTAGAGAAGGCAGATTCAGAAGATCGTTCAATGCCTTTAAAAAAGGCGCCAAATGAAAAAGGGAGTGCATCTCTGCCCAAGGCGTTAAAGTAAACGTGAGTAATTCCAGCATTAGGATTATCTTGCCTCTGAATCTCAATAAATTTTTTAAATAGAGGTGAAACCCGAGGCTTGCGCCCGTGCCGTTCGGCTTGAGTTCCCGAACGTAATTCTATCGGATCACTCTTTTGCTTATAGCGATAGTTACGAACGGATAGCAGACTCGTTAAGTGCTGCGGTTTGAAATCCTCGCGTATAAATGAATCCAACAATCTCTCTTTAGTCGATTCTCGAGTAAGCGGTGTGATTTCATTTATAGCTTTTTCATCGCTTTCTGATTCAGGTAAAGCAGTGGAAATTGCAGACGCGATTCGTGCACTATTGCCCGCGCAACTTTTTATAATGGATTGGATAAGCATATAAGTACGTTCTGACGCTAAATTTCGATTGATGTATAAGCGGATGACTAGATTATTTATACGATTATCTTTGGGTTTTAGTTCTACATAATTCGTTAAGGCCTCCCAAACTGTGGTATAGAGATCGCCATAGCAAAAATTTTCTTTAAAACGCTTCGTTGCCTTAACTGCCTTTTTAAATAAGCTCAGTAATTCAACGGGGATATTTTCTTCATCGATAGATTGGACTAGATATTGTAAATATTCAAAACTATTTACATTATATAATTGGTTACTGGTTTTTATGCCTCTATTTGGTAGGTCTTGTTCTTTTTCTTCTATTTTTATAAATCTTGACACCGTGGACTCCGATAGCCCACTCCTGTTTGGCCATAATTATTGTAATTTTCTATTTCTATTTATCTTTCTATAACGTTATTATATCGTACCTACCCTTTATTAAAGTTTTCTTAAAAAAAACAGGCAACGCGGACGCGCGCGGGACGCGGCGTACTTAAATTTGGGGGCGAAGGGCAACGCGCGCCGCCCCATTACCGCCCCATTACCGCCCCATTACCGCCCCATTACCGCCCCATTACCGCGCTACTTTAAAATAAACCATCGAGCCCCTTTGCCTACACCTTCGGAATGAATCAAATCAAGCTTTTTAAGCTCCGCTAAATCATCACCTATTGTTCGATTTGCTGGAGGATTATCTAAAAATTCACGAATTTCGCGTAAAGCCATTTTCTTGTTTTGCGATAATATAGTTAATATTTGCTTTTGACGAACGCTCAAATCATGTAAAGACACTTCCGTCGTTTGTGTTTTAGCAGAAGTTTCTATCGGATTTTTAAATTTAAACGTCACCGAAAAACCACCTGAATATTCTTCAAATTCAGGTTCTGGTACACCTTGCTCTTTACATAAATCCACCATCTTAATGGTGCCGCTACCCCATCTTTCAAAAAATTTTCGGGCGTATAATACATTAGCGATTAATTTATTACGTGGGCGAGATTCATGCTTCTTTTTCAAATCGCTTAATTTTAAATCTGGGGGTAAAGTCCCATTATTCCAAATTTCCAAACGATCATCATAAATACCTAAAGAAATAGAACTTGAGTTATCGCGGTAATCACGATGACAAAGCGCATTGACCATGGCTTCACGCACAGCTAACACGGGTAACAAAAGTTGATCAACCCGCTCAAATTGATCGGATTCAAAAAAACTAGCGATAGGTAGGTGTCGCCGGATAAAATGGTCCGCCGCAGAAATAAGCGTAAAAACATTTCCATATACTTGCTGATTATCAATAAAATTATCAGTTTTGCTGATTCCTTTAAATCTTCCCATTTTTAATAGACATTGCGAATAATCAGGAAATAGTTTCTTGGCAAATAACACAATTGCTGCATTTTTTAAAATACCATCTTTTATTAATTCAAATCTTGTTAATATTTCTTCAACGTTATCTCTACCTGCTTCGGGTAATATGCGATTGACACGAATCCCATCTTGAACGGTTCGATAAATTTCTTGGTGGTCAAGGTCTGCGAGACTATAATTGCGCGCCAATATTTCTTCCCAAGAGTGATTGAGTTGGCCTCGTTGTATTAGTAATTGTTCATAATGATGTTGAGTCATCCTGCCTTTTGAATTAAGCGTGCGTTCAAAAGCGCGCCCATCATACACATAAGGAATATGTTTTCCTGGCGGAGTTTGTAAAATAATGACTTGTTTGTCATCAATTTTAATATAATTTACGGCTACATGAGCTGCAGGTTCAATTTTCCTTAACTCATTGGCAATTTCTTGATGCGTGTTATCCGTTATATGTTGACCAATAATTTCGCCTTTATTACCAATCCCAATCAGTACAATGCCACCCTTGGCGTTGAGAAAACCGCAAATCGTTTCACAGGCAGGTTTTAATTGGGCTGTGGAAGTTTTAAATTCCAAAGTTTCTGATTCTCCCTCTGCAATAAGTGATTTAAGTTGATGGACGTTCATAACCTTGGCAATGAAGAAATAACAAGGCGCAAACGCTAAACTTTTTCTTCATTTTGGGCTCCAGCGATAACTATTTTCTCAACTATTTGTAGGTCAACGCCGGTGGTCTCAGCTATAAAAGCAGGGTCTAGTCCCTTGCGAAGTAAATTTTGCGCAATCGCTAAACTAGTTTGTTGCTGAGCTTGTCGCCAATGTCGTTGGGCTAAAGTCATTGCTTTTTCTCCTATATCAGAGGGTAATTCCGCTGCAATCAATTCATGAAATTGATCTTCATTACGAATCTTGCTGCGTCGATATAAATAATACAATAAACTGAGGACAAAATCATTCCCGCCGTGCTGGCGTTCAACAGTTTTGAGCATATCAATAAAATTGCGTAAAGCCGGTAAGATATCGCGTTCGTACACGTGCTTCATAGCTAAGTTCATTACCCCAGCCCACAATGAGCGTCGCAATTCCTGGTCAGTGATTTGATTAAGTTCAATCAATTGGAAAGGTTTTAATGCATAACGAGTGATTAGATCAGGAGGCGCTTGGATTAAATCTTTAAGATCACGAGAATAGTGCCAACGCCGTCGGCCATTGTAATACACAATAGTGTATATCAAAGGTATAACACGGAATTGTTTCCAGTGTTGTCTCATAATGGCGGCTTCATAGCACAGGACGCGTAATGGCATATTTTTTTGCGGCGAGGACTGATGCTCTACCAAAGCGGCGATGTAAGCAGGTTGAGTAAAATGCTTTAAGGGTGCTCGGTACAACATATCAGTCGTTTGTTTTTGAGGTTGACCGTGTAATGTTTATCTTTGCAAATTTCGATTGCATTGAGATCCAGCGCATTTAATAAATCGGACGGTAAATGCCCTTGGAAAATTTCTTTAGCAACGCGAAAATCCGACATGGCATTGACAAAAAAGTCATCATGCGTGGCAGGATAAGAACGATTGGAATCGTGATTTTCAGACAATATTTTCTCTCCATTAAAATCCTTTACTGGAAGAAATTGTTACTGATGTCAACTGTGTTATCAATACCGTGATTTTTTGGTATCGCAGCTTTTATTGCTTTCTGTTTAAATCATTTCTGTGGCCTCATGGAAATGATAGTTGGGAGAGTAATTAAATCGACTTTGTGATCTTTAACGAGGATGTCCTTATTAAAAATTTTTCTCGTAGTTTTTGCAAACTGATCAGCAAATTACGGTATTGCATTCTTTCAAAATCTGAGTTTCAATACTCAACGTAGCGTGTCCGGAAGGTGTCGAAACCACCCGCCGGACACTAACCACCGAGTTTAAAGGCAAACTTAATGGCTGATAGAATCTTAACAAATTTTGTCGTCTTTTTGAACCGCCAGTTCTGGCGGTGCGAATTCCATTTGATTCAGTGTGGCGATTTTCTGCACCCGCAAGGTGCGGTTTTTTGCTGCCTGTTTGGAATTCAATCGTTCTTTACTGGCAGTATGGTGATGCGTTGTTACGTGAACTTGGTCATGAACCAGTGCATGGGTTAGGGCCCCTTGTGCGCTGGCGGGTGGACCTTTGGGTCCTTCATAAGAAAAAGGAAAAGATTATGCGAAAAGAACATGCGAGTTCAAAAAACGATGCGGCCATTTTGATTGTTGAAGACAATCCTATGGCACGTCGGTCTTTGGAAAATATTTTAACAAAATTAGGTGAAAAGGCCGATATTGCAGTTGACGGCGAAGAAGCGATTGAAAAATCCAAAATCCATCGTTATAGATTAATTTTAATGGACATCGAATTACCGGGTAAAAACGGCTGTGAAGCGACTGAAATTATTCGCCACTGGGAAAAAACACATAAGCTGCAACCTGCCTATATCGTGGCGCAATCTTCAAATATGGATAAAAAAATGGAGAAACAATCTCTAGCGGTAGGAATGAATGTGTGTCGTTCCAAACCGCTCACTGCCGGAATTATTCAGGAATTATTGAATACAATCATGAAAAATGAAAATTCTATGCTACTTGGATAACTGGATCACCCGGTCAAGCCGGGTGAGCAATATTATAAGCAAAGATGCTATTGAAGTAGGATTGTTACCTTTTTTGATCTTCTTTATTTAGAGTGCCAATTTTTTTTATGACTAAACGGCTGTCAATGGTGAATAATTTTTGGCGAATGATCGACGGTGTATTGAGTCCCGCTGAAGCTAAATCAATGATAGAGTGATCATCGTACCAATTGCTGTGCTTTGCGGTGATGACCATTAATAAGCTATGCTTGTATTGATGATTGTTTAGTATTAACGGGTTCTACTCCGCTAGATTTACAAGGAACTTATCATTCCAAAGAATCAGATTGTATTTTTGAAGATAAAAATAAAGCAATGGAATGCAACCAAGTATTCTTCAATGATAAATTTGCATCCGGAAAAGATTATCATGACGATGTTTTCGAAGAATTTGTGAATAAACTCATTCAGCTCGCTGAATCAAAAGCAAATAATGCGTTAATGTTTTCTTTAAAAGAGCTTCAACGTAATATTGAGATTGAAGAGATACCTGGACACAAAAAAATTAGTCAATTTTTAAAAGCTATAACGCCTGCCTTAAAAAAGGCTGGTATCAGCACGCTTGAGATAATGAAAGATCTCAATGGAAGATACACCATTCCTTTTGTGCAGGATTCTGAAATAGAAATGAAAACTTTTCAATCATCGAGTATTTACCCATTCCTAGGAAAAGTGCCATCTATTGTGACAAAAAGTAAGGATTGCCATTATCTTTCAAGGCCTCACTATACTTGGCCGAAATAATGCAAAACTATACCATACACTGAGATAAATCTTTTAAAGAACAACCTATTTGATCGCAAAGTAAAATCATGGGTTTGTTATCCCAGGCGCCTAAAACATAGCGCTTTCCCGTTTGTCCATTGCTTAAAATGACAGAATGCGTGGCAGGTCGATGGGTGTGGCCGTGGATCAGTTGAGTGGCGTTATGTTGCTGCATCACACGTGACACTTCTTCTAAAGCAACATCAGTGATTTTGCAGTCCAAATGCGCTTGATGTTCTCCACTTTTTTGACGCAACCATTCGCCAATCCAATGCCGCAAAAAAAGCGGGATCAACATAGCCCTTTTACGATATTTGTCATTAGCATACCACTTGCGCCAAGCTTGAAAAGCTTGGTCTAAAGTGCAGAGGCTGTCTCCGTGCATCAATAAAGTGGGCTGGCCGTAAAGTGAAATAAAAGTAGGGTCACCAATTAACACGATACCGGTTTGTGCAGCGAAACGCTGGCCGATTAAAAAGTCTCGATTGCCGTGCATAAAATAGATCGGTAAGCCGGCAAGGGTGGCTTGTTTAAAAATTTCGATCACACGCGTGCTAAAAGCGGTGACATCATCATCGCCCATCCACCGCTCAAACAAATCGCCTAATATATACAGTTTTTCGACATGTTTAATCGCATAGTCTAAAAGCTGTTGTAATAACTCCAGCGGATAGGGTGCATCGGGTTCAAGATGCAAATCTGAAATAAATAAAATAGTCAAAAGTGTGGTCTCATCATCTGTTTGTCTTTTAAGGTACTAAAGCATATAATCGCCAATTGTGAAAGAAGTACAACGACCAGTTTTCTTAAATTTGTGGCGGATTGCATTTCCAATCACTGCCATTGTTTCCATTCTACACCGGGTTTCCGGCGTCATTATTTTTTTATTCCTGCCACTAGGACTTTGTCTGTTAGGGCGGAGTTTACAATCATCCACTGGATTTCTGGAAGTGGTAAGCGCGCTAAACCATCAACTGGGATGGCAGTTTTTGCTGTGGGTGTTGAGTGTTGCTGTCCTCAGCCATCTTTTTGCAGGCGTACGTCATCTGTTGATGGATGCCGGGCTAGGGGAGGGTTTAACCGGGGGACGCACCAGCGCATGGGTTGTATTGATTGGGGCCGTTGTGGTGGCGATATTGCTGGGAATTTGGATATGGTCGTAAAATCTCACAAAGGGTTGCATGATTGGATTGTGCAAAGGGCAACGGCCATTTTAATTGGTATTTATACCCTTTTCATCATTATATATCTTCTAACCGCTGTGCCGTTAGGTTACACACGATGGCATCAATTATTTAATAACGTGGGGATGCAAATCGCTTCCTGCATCGTCTTGTTAGCCATTGTTTGGCATGCATGGCTGGGTTTGTGGACGGTCCTCACCGATTATATTAAAAATGGCGCCCTGCGATTGGTTTTGCAATCCTTGGTTATCTTAATCCTCTTAGGCTATCTCTTTTGGGGTTTGAAAATTCTTTTTTGAGTCAAAATAAATGAAGATCCAGGAAAAAAAATTTGATGCAATCATTATTGGGGCTGGCGGCGCCGGGTTAAGGGCAGCGCTGCAGCTGGCGCAGTCCAATTTTAAAGTAGCCGTGTTGTCAAAAGTTTACCCCACGCGTTCACATACTGTTTCCGCGCAAGGCGGCATTGCCGCAGCTTTGGGCAATGTGGTGGAAGATCATTGGCAATGGCATATGTACGATACGATTAATGGTTCAGACTATTTGGGTGATCAAGACGCTATCGAATACATGTGTGAGAATGCGCCGGCTTCCGTGTACGAATTAGAACACATGGGCTTGCCATTTTCGCGCTTAGAAAATGGTAAAATCTACCAACGCGCATTTGGTGGTCATACCATGAATTATGGTGGAGAACCTACCCGCCGTACCTGTTCAGCAGCCGATCGCACCGGTCACGCCATGGTGCATACCATGTATCAGAAAAACCTAGAGGCCAAAACTCATTTTTTTAATGAATGGTTTGCCGTTGATTTAGTGAAAGACCAAAAGGGCGGTGTTACCGGCGTTGTCGCCATTTGTATTGAAACGGGCGAGATTGTGTTTTTTAAAGCGCGGGCAACCGTATTAGCCACCGGCGGCGCAGGCAGAATCTATAGCACGACCTCCAACGCTTATATCAATACCGGCGATGGCTTGGGCATGGTGTTGCGCGCGGGTTTTCCTTTACAGGATATGGAATTTTGGCAATTTCATCCGACCGGCATCGCAGGAGTCGGTTGTTTGATCAGTGAAGGCGTTAGAGGAGAAGGCGGTTATCTGCTGAACAAACACGGTGAACGGTTTATGGAACGTTATTCTCCCCACCTTAAAGATTTGGATTGTCGCGATGTTGTCTCGCGCGCCATTATCATGGAAATTTTAGCAGGCAATGGCTGTGGGCCGGAAGGCGACCATGTTCTGCTTAAAGTGGACCATATGGGCGAAGAAATAATCAAACAGCGTTTGCCGGGCATTCGTGAGCTTTCTATCGCATTTGCCAATATAGATCCAATAAAAGAACCTATTCCGACCGCGCCTACCTGTCACTATATGATGGGCGGCATTCCAACCAATATTAATGCGCAAGTATTAACGCAAGACGCGGCAGGCAATGACTGCGTTGTCTCTGGTTTATATGCCGCTGGTGAATGCGCTTGTGTTTCCGTGCATGGCGCAAATCGGTTGGGCACTAATTCCTTGTTGGATTTGATTGTATTCGGCAGAGCTGCAGGTATCCATTTACAAAAAACTTTGGATAACGCTACAGAAGACAATGCACACGATAGCGAAGCTGTCTATGAAATTTTGGATCGTTTACAACGCATCCAAGACAAGAATCATAGCGAAGATCCTGCAGAAATCCGTAGCAGCATGCGCGAAACCATGCAAAATAATTTTGGGGTTTTCCGTGATCAAAAACATATGGAGCCCGGTTTGGAAAAAATTAAGGAATTGTCACAGCGATTAAAACATGCGCGTATGAAAAATTTCCGTAAAGTTTTTAACACCAATTTTATTGAGTTATTGGAGTTAAATAATTTGATGGAAGTGGCTGTTGCTACGGCGACGTGCGCGTTGAATCGAACAGAAAGCCGCGGCGCTCATTCACGGTACGATTATCCGAATCGAGATGATGCCCATTGGTTAATTCATTCTTTGTGTTATCAAAGTGGACAATTAGGCTCGCGGCCGGTTAATTTGTCGCCAAAATCGGTTCCACCCTTTAAACTTAAAGATAGAGAATCAAGAGATTAAAATTATGGCAACTCATCGTGACATAACTTTTAGCATTTATCGTTTTGACCCAGAAAGTGGCAAACCGCCTTATATGCAGGATTTCACCTTAAACACCAGCCAAATCAAAGGGGCGATGTTGTTAAACGCATTGGAAACCATTAAAGAAAATCAAGATCCCAGCTTAGCATTCCGACGTTCCTGTGGCGAAGGCGTATGTGGTTCCGACGGCATCAACATCAATGGCAAAAATGGTTTGGCGTGTATCACCCAATTAAATCAGTTGCCGGATCGAGTGGTGCTAAATCCATTGCCCAGTTTCGCGGTAATCGTAGACTTAATCGTAGATATGGAGCCGTTTTTCAAACAATACGCCACCGTTAAACCATATCTACAAAATACCGATCCCCCTCCAGCTACCGAACGCCTGCAATCTCCGGAAGACCGGGCCAAACTCGATGGCTTGTATGAATGTATTTTATGTGCCTGCTGCACCAGTTCGTGTCCTTCTTATTGGTGGAATCCCGATAAATTTATCGGCCCGGCCGGTTTATTAGGCGCTTACCGGTTTATCGCCGACAGCCGGGATACGGAAACCACCGCGCGTTTGGAAGCTTTAAAAAATCCTTACAGCGCATTCCGTTGCCGCACCATTATGAATTGCGCCGATGTTTGCCCAAAAAATTTAAATCCCTCAGAAGCTATAGCTAAAATAAGAAGAGAGATGTTGCATCGTACAGAATAAAAAAGGTTCATATGTCCAAACAAAAAACAACTTTGGAAAGCTGGGAAGCTAATACTTATTTCTCAGCGGAAAACGCCGCGCACCTTGAATATTTATATGATCTTTATTTAGACAATCCCCACGCCGTGAGTGAAAAATGGCGTAGTTTTTTTGATACCTTGTCACGCGGGCAAGCGGTTAAGGAAAAAGCATTATCTCGTTATTGGATTCAGGAACAACTGCGTGAACAAGCTTACAAGCCGAAAACTGCTGCTCCCATTGCAGCTATGCTGGGACAAGAAGCTGTTGACCAATTAATCACCGCTTACCGGCGTTTCGGTCATTTGAACGCCAAGATCAATCCATTGGGTGATGAAGAACCGATCGATCCACGCTTGGAGCTCAACCATTATCAGCTGAGTGCGGCAGATCTTGCGAAATCATACTTGACTCGTGGTCTTTTATCCCAATCAACCGCGACGCTTCAAGAAATCTTTGAGAACTTGCAGAAGATTTATTGCGGTTCGATTGGCATCGAATATACCCAAATCGGCGATGAAGAAGAACGCGCTTGGTTGCGCGAATATATGGAGAAAAAACTTCCATCGTGGTCGTTAACGCCGGAAAGAAAAAAAGATATTTTACAAAAGCTGAATGCCGCAGACGGCTTAGAAAAATACTTAGAACGCAAATATACCGCGCAAAAACGTTTTTCTATTGAAGGCGCCGATGCATTAATTCCCATGTTGGATGAATTAGCTCAGCGAATTTCTGCAGCAGGAATGCGTGAAGCGGTCATTGGGATGGCGCACCGCGGACGTCTGAATGTATTACTCAATATCATGGGGCAAGCCCCGTTTGAATTGTTTCAAGAATTCGAAGGCACCAAAGATTACGGCATGATTACTGGCGATGTGAAATATCACAATGGATTTTCTAGTAACATGAAAACACCAACAGGATATTTGCATCTCTCCTTAATGTGTAATCCCTCACACTTAGAATACGTTAATCCGGTGGTCATGGGTTCAGTGCGTGCGCGTCAAGAACGCCAATCGCCGTCCAGCGCGGCGGAACCGGATTATGCCGCCGCAGTGATGATTCACGGCGACGCCTCTTTTATTGGCCAAGGGGTTATTCAAGAAACGCTAAGCATGGCCAACACGCGCGCCTATACAGTTGGCGGATCGATTCACATTATTGTCAACAATCAAGTGGGTTTTACCACCAGCGACCCACGCGACACACGCTCTTCCCGCTATTGTTCCGATGTTGCCAAAATGATTGATATTCCGATTTTGCATGTGAATGGCGATGATGCGGAAGCAACAGTCCGGGCCATCCAAATCGCTGTAGATTACCGCATGAAGTTCCACAATGACGTGGTGATTGATTTGGTTTGTTATCGCCGTCATGGCCATAACGAAGCCGATGAACCGCGCGCTACGCAACCGGCCATGTACGCCAAAATTGATCAACATCCCGTGCCGCGTCTGATTTACGCGGAAAAATTAATTCAAGAAGGTGTTATTCAGTCCGCAGAGGTTGAGCGCTTGTGGGACGCTTACCGCGAACATTTAGATCAAGGCCGGGTAGTGCCGGAAGTCACTCAGGAACACTTTAAAGAACGTTATCCCGTTCCGAATTGGGCGCCATATTTAAACCAAAGTTGGTCCATTCAAGTAGACACAGCAGTGCCTAAAAAAACTTTGCTGGAATTAGGCAAAAAAATCACGCAAATTCCAGACGGATTTAAATTACAACGCAACGTCGCAATGGTGGTCCAGGCGCGCGAAAAAATGACAGCGGGTGAACAGCCTTTAGATTGGGGTTATGCTGAAATCATGGCCTACGCCACCTTGTTGGCGGAAGAACATCGCGTGCGCTTTTCCGGCGAAGATTGCCGGCGTGGCACATTTTTCCATCGCCATGCTGCGGTATTTGATCAAAATACAGGTGAGGCCTACATGCCTTTAGCGCACCTTGGCAAAAATCAAGCGCATTTAGAAATTTATGATTCGTTATTGGCTGAATCCGGGCCGATCGGCTTTGAATATGGTTATGCAATGGCGGACCCGGAAGCCTTAGTGATTTGGGAAGCGCAATACGGCGATTTCGCCAATGTCGCACAGGTATATGTTGATCAATTTCTAAGTTCAGCTTGGCAAAAATGGAATCGTTTGTGTGGTTTGGTGATGTTGCTGCCGCATGGTCATCAAGGTGAAGGCCCGGAACATACTTCCGCTCGCTTAGAACGTTATTTGCAATTGTGTGGCCAAGAAAATATGCAAGTTTTTGTGCCGAGCACGCCCGCACAAATTTTTCATTTATTACGTCGCCAGGTTTTACGGCCCTATCGCACGCCGCTGATTGTAATGAGTCCAAAGAGTTTATTGCGGCACAAATTAGCCGTTTCTTCTTTAGATGATTTAGCGAATAGTCAATTACAGTTGGTGATTCCGGAAATTGACACCATTGACCCGAAAAAAGTACGTAAGGTGATTTTGTGTTCCGGCAAAGTTTATTACGAATTACTCGAAAAACGCCGCGAACAAAAACAAAATGACATTGCGATTATTCGCGTGGAACAATTGTACCCATTCCCCGAATATGAACTCAAAGCAGCATTAGAACCTTATGCAGGGGTAAAACATATTGTTTGGTGCCAAGAAGAACCGAAAAACCAAGGCGCATGGTATATCCTGTATGATCGTTTCTTAGCTTGCTTGCCAAAGCATGCAACATTAGATTATGTAGGCCGCGAGCACATGGCGGCGCCCTCCGGCGGCTATTCGGCGTTGCACAAAAAACAACAAGCTGCTTTAATTGCTGATGCGTTAGCCTTACAGTAAGGAATAATATTATGACCATAGAAATAAAAGTACCTGTTCTCCCAGAATCGGTAGCCGACGCCCTTGTGGCGAAGTGGTATATACGAGAAGGAGAATCTGTTCAGCGCGATCAGCAGTTAGTCGATTTAGAGACCGATAAAGTGATGCTGGAAGTACCTGCACTTAGCACTGGCGTTATTACAAAAATTTATATAAAAGAGGGTGAAAAAGTAAAAGCTGGTACTGTATTGGGAATTTTAACCGAAGGCGCCGCCGCAGCGACAACGACCAAACCTGCAGCGCAAACTAAAAAACCTACTGAACCGGAAGCAGAAACTGCTGAATTAAGCCCCGCTGTGCGCAGATTAGTGGCTGAACACAATTTGGATACACAACAAATCAAACCCACTGGTAAAGGTGGTCGACTCACCAAAGAAGATGTTGAAAATTATTTACAATCGCAAGCCGCTCCTAAAGAAAAAACGTCAAAAACAGCAGAAAAACCTGCTGTTGTAATGGGAAATCGCGAAGAAAAACGTGTTCCCATGTCACGTTTGCGGGCGCGTATCGCCGAACGCTTAGTGGCTGTCAAACAAGAGACCGCTATGCTAACCACTTTTAATGAAGTGGATATGCATGCCGTCATGGATTTAAGACAAACCTACAAAGATCATTTTGAAAAAAAGCATCAGGCCCGTTTAGGATTAATGTCTTTTTTTGTTAAAGCTGCCGTAGAAGCGTTAAAACGTTTTCCAATGGTCAATGCTTCTATCGATGGTGAAAATATCGTGTATCACAATTATTTTGACATCGGCATTGCAGTAGGCGGTGGCCCAAGAGGATTGGTGGTGCCTATTTTGCGTGACGCCGATCAAATGATTATGGCGGATATTGAAAAAAACATTCGCGATTTGGCTGATAAAGTGAAAAATAATAAAATCACCCTCGAAGAATTAACTGGCGGCACGTTTACGATTACTAATGGTGGCGTGTATGGTTCCTTGCTGTCGACGCCGATTATCAATCCACCGCAGAGTGCTATTTTAGGTATGCACAAAATCGCTGAACGCCCGGTGGTCATCAATGGCGAAATCAAAATTCGACCGATCATGTATTTGGCATTATCTTACGATCATCGTATTATTGACGGTACTGAGTCGGTGCAATTTTTAGTAACCATTAAAGAATTGCTAGAAGACCCTGCTAGATTTTTATTACACATTTAAGTGAAGCATTATGAATCTACATGAATATCAAGCCAAAGATTTATTAAAACAATACGGAGTGCCAGTGCCACTGGGAGAAGTTGTTTCAGACACGAAAACTGCACTATCGGTAGCTTCCAAAATTGGCGGTAAACGCTGGGTGGTTAAAGCCCAAGTTCATGCGGGTGGCCGTGGCAAAGCAGGGGGCGTTAAAATCGTGGATAATTCTGACAGCTTAGAAAAAGCCGTTAAATCATTGTTAGGTTCACGCTTGGTGACCTATCAAACGGACGCCCAGGGTCAACCTGTCAATCAAGTATTAATTGAAGAACCTTCTGATATCGTTCAAGAATTTTATTTAGGCGCGGTGATCGACCGTGCTTCGCAAAAAATTGTTTTTATGGCCTCGACGGAAGGCGGCGTGGAAATTGAAAAAGTTGCAAAAGAATCCCCAGAAAAAATTTTAACGATTATCATTGATCCCTCAATTGGCTTACAACCTTATCAAGCGCGGGAATTGTTTTATCAGATTAACACTCAAAGATACATTATTGCAATCTTTTACCGATATTTTGTTGAAATTATATAAATTGTTTGTGGATAACGATTTGAGTTTATTAGAAATTAATCCATTGGTGATTACCGCTCAAGGAAAAATAATTTGTTTAGATGGCAAAATTAATATTGATGAAAATGCCCTGTATCGTCAACCCAAGTTGCGTGCGATGCGCGATCCGACACAAGAAGATGAACGCGAAAACCGTGCACAAGAGTGGAATTTAAATTATATCGCTTTAGATGGCGACATTGGTTGTATGGTCAATGGCGCGGGCTTGGCTATGGCGACCATGGATTTAATTAAGCTGAATGGCGGAAATCCTGCTAACTTTTTGGATGTGGGCGGCGGCGCCACCGAAGAGCGTGTGAAAGAAGCTTTTAAAATTATTGTATCCGACAAAAAAGTCAAAGGTATTTTGGTGAATATTTTTGGTGGTATTGTGCGTTGTGATTTAATTGCCGATGGTATTATCAGCGCCGTGGCTGAAGTGGGTGTTAAAGTCCCGGTTGTGGTGCGCCTGGAAGGCAACAATGCTGATTTGGGCGCAAAAAAATTAGCCGAAAGTGGCTTAAATTATTGCTGGCATACAAGATTTTGCAGATGCTGCTAAAAAAATCGTGCAATTGGTTGAAGGCAGGAAATAAAATAATGAGTATATTAGTTGATAAAAATACCAAAGTGATTTGCCAAGGTTTTACGGGTAAACAAGGCACTTTTCATTCTGAACAAGCCATTGCTTATGGTACGCAATGGTCGGTGGTGTAACCCCAGGAAAAGGTGGCGAAAAACATTTAGGTTTGCCGGTATTTAACAGCGTACGTGAAGCGGTTGAAGCAACCGGAGCAGATGCCAGTGTGATTTATGTGCCTGCGCCTTTTTGTAAAGATTCTATTTTAGAAGCCATTGATGCTGGAATTAAATTAATTGTGTGCATCACGGAAGGCATTCCAGTTCAAGATATGTTAATCGTCAAAGCCTATTTGAAAGGGAAAGATGTACGCTTGATTGGCCCCAATTGTCCCGGCATTATTACGCCAGGCGAATGTAAAATTGGCATTATGCCCGGCCATATTCATCAACCCGGAAGAGTTGGTATTGTTTCGCGTTCAGGGACTTTAACTTATGAAGCAGTGAAGCAAACACACAATTAGGTTTGGGGCAAAGCACTTGTGTCGGCATTGGCGGTGATCCCATTCCCGGCATGAGTTTTATTGATGTCTTAGCCTTATTTGAAAAAGATGCCGCAGACCGAAGCCATTGTTATGGTCGGTGAAATTGGTGGTAGTGCTGAAGAGGAAGCAGCACAATTTATTAAAAAACATGTGACTAAACCGGTGGTTTCTTATATTGCCGGGGTGACGGCGCCTTCTGGCAAACGCATGGGTCATGCCGGCGCGATTATTGCCGGCGGCAAAGGCACTGCTGCCGAAAAATTTGCCGCTTTAGACGCGGCTGGCGTACACACCGTACGTTCTCCAGCAGAAATTGGCAAAGCCATAGCGAAATTGTTATAGATCAGTGTTTTTTTTTTAAGGTTTTACTAAACAATTCTCATAGTCTGCAATATTTAAATTGTTGATGGTGCACCAAAAATCTTTCCAGGCTTGTTTGGGTAAAGATTTGAAATTAGAACTGACATTGTAGAAAGTTAAATAATTCGTCGTAAAAGGATTGTCAACGTTTATAGAAATTTTAGAAAAACCAGCAATCAACGTACAATCTTTTAAATCTTCCTGATAACTACTATTAAAAATATATTCTTTTATCCAAGCTTGACTAATAGAAGAATGAATTAAATTTAAATAATAGGTGCTAAAGTTACACCAATCTAGATTTTTGCTGTCGTATTCGTAGATTTTATACGCAGGGTTATTACCAAAGATGGGCGAGATAGCTGGGACAAAAGAATCGATTAACGTCCCTTTATGCTTGTCAGCGCCAAGAATTAAAAAACCATCCATATGCAAATGAGCTGAGTATACGCCTGCAATGGTATCCATGTACTGATTAATCAATTTTAATACGTCATGATTATAATTTTCTTTCCAAAAAGACCTTATTTTGTGGAAGAAATTGGTAGCAGTTGAATAGGCGTCTATCCCTGGGGGAATATGCCAGGCAATCCAGGTTTTTTGTTGGTTTTTTTGATAAGCCGCTAATTGTTTATTAAGCCATGCAGTCTCGGCATTGGCTGCGGCGTCAACGCGATATCCTTGGGCGTGGTCAGAAAATAAATTTGTATTCAATACTAACAAATGATTGTTATTGGATAAGTTGATGGCGTAATAACCGGCAATCGGAAATGTGGCGATGAATTGTTTTTGATTGGTTTTATCGCGAATAAGGGGGGCCCAAAGCTGAGTTAGAGCCTTAAAAAAAGGACCGTTGGTTTCGCTGCAGTAATCTGCATCCATACAGCCTCTGCCGCCATAAGAATCGTTATTACCAATCACGGGGAAAATGGAAGTGTTAGCCGGTGAAACTGCCTGAATAGATTGGGTAAGATATTGTAAGGTTTTGAGAACAAATTGCTGATAATCTTTTTTATTCAGATCCTTTGTATATAAAACATATTTGCTTTGAAAATTATGCGCTAAAAAATCCCCAAGGATTAAAATGTTTTCTGGTTGTTGCTGGTTAATCTCAGCAAGCAAAGAGGAAAATAATTTATAGTTGGTCTCTTGCCCATAACGGGGATAATTTTGGGAATTATATTTGGAAAAAATAGGTCCCCATGCGCTAACCTTGGCTTTATTCAGCTCAATTGCTTCCGGGCGCGCCCGGGTGGTTAACTAGAATCTGCAAAGGGGTTGAAATGAATGTCCGCAATCGCCATTATTTGTTTATGGAGAGCTGTTGGGCCATCCGCAACCTTTGTTGCCGCGTTTGCTGAGTAGAGATTTAAGCTAGAACCCGAAATAGTATAAATAATCGTTGTATCATGGCCGCTAAGACTTTAATCAAATAATAGGTAATAGTAAACAATAACAATGAGCATACCAGTCAAAGTTCCGCCTCTGCAGAGAGGGTTAGCCGTCGCGACCATTAACCATTGGTATAAGGCCGTGGGGGAAATCGTTGCGCGCAATGAAATCTTGGTGGAATTAATCACGCGTGCAGGAGATGTGATTCCGGTCATCGCCAATCAGGCCGGGGTAGTGGAAGAAATTTTATTTGCGGCAGGCGCCATTGTTGAAACCAATACCACCATCGCTTTTCTTAAGGCCGGCTTGCCGAATTTGGTTTGGGACTTTGAGAAAAAAACACTTATATTGGATTCGTACCAAACTCACGATAAAGGCATGACGGCGCAAACTGAGTTCGCCACGCGAGAGTTGATGAGAAAAGGCGAGGGCAAGTTTGGCAACGGCTTTGCCGAGGGTCTTGCCCACATGCCAGAGCGCAATTTGGAGCATGGTCATGAGTTGGGGATGGGTGAATTTCAATCTAATTTTTATAAATCGCAGCCGCTGCTTCGGGATAAAAGTCAATTTGTTGGAGTGGATCCGAATGCCACACGCGTTCCTGCTAATCGCGAGGCACAAGATTCTCCGCAAATGGCGCTGCATTTAGCGCCTTCGCCGCATCCAGGCATGTCACCCTCTCCTAAACCCGCTCCGAGATAAGGTATGTCCGTCTCTGACATTATCATTTATGGGTCTTTAACCGAATTAGAAATTGAGCTCAAGCACGGAGTTAAGTTGGATGTTATCGATGAATATGGTTTTACCCCATTAATTCAAACGGCCATTGTCGATGATGCTGATAAAGCAGAATTATTATTAGATTACAAAGCCAATGTTAATTTTAGAGATTTAACGGGAGGCAGCGCTCTGCATTGGGCAGTAGAAAACACCAATCTGTATTTTTGTGATTTATTATTCCGCTATGGTGCAGATGCGAACGCCTATACCTTCGCCAGTGAACCTGTGTTAGTCAAAGCGTTGTTGCGTCGTAAAAATAATTTAAAAAAAATTTTGCTGCAAGCGGGCGCGAAGTTGGAATTTGCGCAAGACTACATTAACGCCAAATTATTAGGACATCGTTTTGAGTTGGTGGGCTTTGTTGATATTGTTGATCATCAACAGAAATTTACCGAAGTAGATTTTGAAGGATTTATTTTAGAATTCACTTTAAGTATTATCTTGGAGTCTTTACGAGAATATCGAAACAATTTTTCTGCCCGGCATTTACGCGGTTTTTTTGACACATTGCAAAAAGTTATTGAAGCATTTTCCGTTTCTGCGCAATTGATTCGTTATCAGCAATATCAAGTGGATTTGGAAAAGGTTAAATACATTGTTGATGATTTATTAGATCAAGATATTTTAATTATTCCGATTGCTTACGAAGGTCATGCTATTTCTTGGATAAAGTATGGGAATTTATTAGCAAAATGTGATCGTTCAAAAAATGATTTGTTTGTTGATAATATTGCGATTTATCAAATTACACGTCCACAAGTATTGACGAAAAATTTTTTAAAACAAGTGATGTACCGGCGGCAAACCAAAGATTTTATTGATGTTGAAGCGCATCGATTGTTAGGTTTAAAAAAAATGCATACATTGACGATTGGTTCACAGATCAGTGGCAATTGTTCTTGGGCTAATATTGAGTCTGCGGTGCCGGTCATTTGGTATTTACTGAATCGCCAAGATCCTGGCGCTGAGCGTCAAGCATTAGCATTTTATTATCAATGGTTGGAATGGGATAAAGATCGAGCTTTGCAATTTTGTTTAAAAAGCTTCGAAACCGCCAACCCTGCACGTAAAGCATCAAAAGCTGCTATTTTAGCTGCTATTTTATTCCAACGTTGCAGCGCCAATGTGATTATCGATATCGAACGCGCAATGAAAATTATTAAGGCTTTAAAAACGCCAGATTATGAATATGTGCTGAATAGCTATATTGAAATTTATTGTTATCAAAACCCTTGCCCTGCTGGCGAGAATTTGCAAAAATTGTTAGAGATGAGTCGTTCTTATTTTTAAAAATGAAAAAGGTCTATGAATATTTTTAAGCTGATCGGTGTTACTGGTTTAATGTTTTTATTATCGGGGTGTCCTGCGACGACTGGAAATACCGTACGGGAAAAAGATTTGAGTGCAACGCCATTGCCGCATCCTATACAAAAACAAAAAGCACTGGTGTATTTAGTTCAACCTGCTTTCCTGCTCGATTTTTACTTTGTGGTTGGCACTGCTTCTGAAGGATGGGATTATGGGGGATCTAACGTTTATATCCAACCAACTGCTAAAAATAGTCATACCTCCTACTTAGGAAAGCTCTATTATAATCGCCAATTAATTTGTTTTTATGCTGATCCTGGTGATTATCGTTTAAATTTTCAAAATAAAGGTGGCATCCCGTCAGTTATTGATGAATCGGTTCATTTAGATCCTGATCAAGTTTATTTCTTTGGTTTAAACAATACAAATTATTCTTCTTCAAATAAATCAAAAATAGAATTCACGCCCTTGACCATTAACATGGGAAAAAATTATTTAGAATGGTACAGAAAAAAAAATTTGCTGCCCTCCGCTTGCGTTACCAATGTAGAAGAATTGCCTAACCGCCCAGCTAATTATTATTATGTATTAAAAGTTGTAAATTCCAGTGATACGAACTACCAGATAATTATTCAGGATAATAATCTTGCTATTGATTTGTCATCTCATGAAAGTTATCAATTTGCGCCACAAAAATATTATTATTTACCTACAGCCTTCAATCAGAGAATAAAATTGGTCAATCAAAATAATCAGAAAATCAATACATTTACTATTTCTCAAGTGAGTGGTCATTTATCTTTTTGGTTTACCTACCCTACTTATTGGTTCAAAGTTGAACACGCAGCAGACGTTGCACATCAAATAATTAAAGAAGAAAGTTGCATAACCTCAAAAAAGGGGATTGATAATTATCTGACTTGTACTGCAGTCATTGATAATGCTGGCGAGGGACAGGCTATATATTAATTTGGATCATATCATTGCTATTATAACGAGAGCCTATAATCGGAGTAGAAATTAAATCTGGGATGATTCATTGAAAAGGATCTTGAGTTGGCTTAAAATGCATCAAGCACATTTTTGGGCCGTTAGCTCAGTTGGTAGAGCAGCTGACTCTTAATCAGCGGGTCGCTGGTTCGATCCCAGCACGGCCCAATAAAATCAATGGCTTAGAGGTAAAAGTTTTGGCTTGGCTTAGTTTACGTGTAATTCTAGTGTAATGGAATCGGTTTGGATTGCCAGTGCTTATTTAACGAACTATATCAAATAAACGATTCTTAAGTTGCAGGGAAGGTAAGTATATGTATCTTGAACACATATCAATCAGAAATTTTAGAAAGTTCGAATGCTTAGATCTTACCCTAAATCCTGGTTTAAATTTATTGGTAGGTGAAAATGATTCAGGTAAAACTGCGCTAATTGATGCAATCAAATACGTTCTTGGAACCAATTCTTATGACCGAACTTACATTGATGAGTCTGATTTTCACGATGAGAGCAAGGAACTTTCCATACAACTGAAATTTTTAGACATAGAGCGGCATGCCCATCGCTTCGTAGAACATCTCACTTACGAAAAAAACCATGCTGACGAAAACAATAGCCAAATAGTTCTATATGTACAACTTACAGCGAAAAATACTGGGGAAGAAAAACGCGGCTATCCGTTTATTATTACGGAAATAAAAAGTGGGAAAGCAGGAAATGGTTTAACTTTGGAGCCTGAAATAAGGGCGTTCTTATCAACAACCTATCTTAAGCCTCTGAGAGACGCAGAGGCAGAGTTATCTGCCGGTAAGCGATCGAGGCTATCACAAATTCTAAACTCCTCTAAAGAGATCTTAAAACCAGCTTCTATACAAAGCATTCTTCAGCTGATTGCCGACACAAATAAAGCCCTGATAAAGGAAGACGAACCAATACATAAAACCTCTCAAAAAATTCAAAATGACTATTTGCATAAACTTATTTTTGAGACAGATAAAAATATTTTAAAGGCAATAATTGACATTGCTGGAATAAAACAGTTGGAGGGTTTAACGGATATAAAAAAACGTAAGCATTTACGGACTGTCTTAGAAGGTCTTAGGTTATCTCTAACCCAAGAGTCAAGAAAACATGGCTTGGGTTATAATAATTTGCTCTTTATGGCAGCAGAACTGCTTTTGTTGGAGCAGGAATTGAATAACGAATTTCCTCTTTTGCTCATTGAAGAGCCGGAGGCGCACTTGCATCCACAATTACAAATGAAATTGCTGCAGTTCATAATCAGCAAGGTTAAAACGCAAGGGAAATCAGCAGGCATTCAGTGTATTTTGTCTACACATAGTTCTAACATTGCTGCGAAAGCAAGTCCAAATGATGTAATTATTCTCAGCGAAGGCAAAGCGTTTCCTTTGAGAGCAGAAGAAACAGAATTAGCGAAAGCTAATTATAGCTTTTTAAGCAAATTTCTCGACGTAACAAAGGCAAATTTGTTTTTTGCTCGTGGGCTTATATTGGTTGAGGGATATGCTGAAAATATCTTGCTACCGCTAATAGCGAAACTTCTAGGCAGGCCGTTAGAAGACTACGGCGTATCCATTATTAATATTGGCAACACTGGTTGGAAACACTTTGCAAAGCTATTTCTAAGAAAAGAAAAAGATACAGATAAAAAGGCCTGGAATCCCATAAAAGTAGCGGTATTGCGTGATTTGGATTTGTGGCCGATTTGTGCACAATATCATAAAGATAATCCAGATGAATATCCATATGGATTCATTAACCTATTGGAACCTAAAAATGGAAAAGGTGGTAATAAAGAGCGTTGGCTAAGTGATAACGAAGAAGAGCGGAAAAAACAAATAAGTGAACAAATTGTAAGGTTAAAGAAAGATCAAAATAAAGATGTTACACTTGAACGCCAAAACATTTCAGTACATATTTCCAATATGTGGACATTTGAATATTCCTTATCTTATTGCGGTCTTTTTGATGAATGTTATAAGGCTTTAAATGGTTCCGATAAAGACAAGAGTAACATAACTGGCTCTGCTGAGAATAAAGCAACCTATATTCAAAGAGAAATTGATCAATCAAAAACAGAATTTGCTACCAAATTATCTTTGATATTGGAAGATCAGTACAAAAATAATCCTCTTAAGCTGAAAGAAAAATTGCCTTCATATATAGTAAATGCAATTGAGTATGTTACAGAACCGTTCTCGGATGACATATAAAAAGGAATGCTAAAAATGTTACAAGTCGATTTCGAAATTATGGATGAAGATGTAAGAGAACTAGAAAAACTTGATCGCATAAAATTTGATAATCAAAGGTCTGAAATTTTAAAATCTTTGAAAACTATTGATATTCAAGCTTGCCCAGGTAGTGGGAAAACCACTCTTATTGCTGCAAAATTAAAACTTCTCTCAAAAAAATGGTCATATAAAAACCGAGGTATTTGTGTCCTTTCTCATACGAATGTAGCAAAAGATGAGATTATTGATAAAATAAGATGCTCAAACATCAGAGAAGCTAGAGACTTACTGTTTTATCCGCATTTCATTGGCACTATACAAGAATTTATAAATCGATATTTAGGTATTCCTTATTTAAGGTCGATCGGTATTGAAATAAATCTCATAGATACTGATCAATGTATAGAGTTAATTTATTCTAGGCTTAGCTATAAAACGAAAATTTATATTGATAAAAAGAGTCAACGCCAAAACTTACTATTTGACTTTAATTTAAAGATGAAGCGTACGTTTATTGACATGGACGTACCTACCTTCCCAAATAGTTCAAAATCTGATTCTTATAAAAATTTGAAAAATGTAAGAAAAAAATTAATCCGAGAAGGATATTTCTTTTTTAGAGATTTTTATATTTTTGCTGAAAAGATGTTAATGTCGTATCCTGCTTTATCTGGTTTTATACAAACACGTTTTCCGATCTTATTTATCGATGAAATGCAAGATACACAGCAATTTCAAGATGAACTATTGCAAAAAATATTTCCACCAGATTCTGTGCCTGTTATTGTGCAAAGATTTGGCGATCCAGATCAGGCAATTTTCAATGATATCAATGGAGAGCTTCCTAACAAAAGCTACAATGGAAAATTTCAAACTGACATGGACTTTATAATAAATAAAAGTCATAGATTTAATAATTCTATCTGTCAAAAAATAAAGGGTTTGAGTTTTAACGAAGTGAAGTTAGATACAGACTTGCCAGACGTTGAACTTGAAAAACGAAAAGAATATCATTCAAGTGGTGAAGAATTTCAGCATACTGTTTTTGTTTATGATGATCTCACTAGAAATCAGGTAATTCCTAAATTCGCAAAGTTGGTAGCTCAGAAATTTTCTAATGATGCTAAGAATTCTACTTCTTTTTCAGTAAATGCTGTGGGTGCAGTTGGAAATGCAATTGATGTGAAAAAAGAACAGCTTAAAATTTGGCATTATTGGAATAAGTTTGAGAAGAAAAAATCTAAAAATAATTTTCAAGAGAATTGTTTTATTGAGGCGGTGTATTTTATACGTGCATATAATGAAGAGGATTGGTCAGAAAATTATAAATTTTTAAATGATTGCATTCTAAAGCTGTTCAGATTTTCAGGTATAAAAGATGAAGATGGAAGAAATTTTAATAACAATTCTCTTAAAAAATTTCTGATAAAGAAAAAGCGTTGGTATCGCTATCGTAGAGTCCTGTTTTGGCTTTTGAATGCTAATAATCAACAATTCACTGATCAAAAATGGCAACAATTGTGTACCGTTTTAACCAAAATCCTATATCTAGACTCTGATGGAGAAAGTAGGGTAAGTGATTATCTGAAATACCTAAGCTCGGGGTATAAAGAAGGAGTAGAGATTCAGAATTCACCTGTCCTTGAAGGCGTTAAAATAAAACTCTCAACAATTCATAGCGTTAAAGGTCAAAATCATGATGCTACTCTTATACTTGAAACAAAGCACTATAATTATGATATTCATGCAATGTTGCCTTATTTAACAGGGGATAAGCCGGATGGAAATAATCTAAATGCAAATTTAAAACCTGGCCCCAGCAATGCTAGGAACATAACAAAAATGCCTAACCAAAAATTTATGCGACAACTCTATGTAGCAATGAGTCGACCTAAGCACTTATTATGTATTGCTATTCATAAAGATAGAATTAAGGAAGAACAAAAAAGTTTGCTCGAAAGAAATGGATGGTTAATTCATGCATTATAATGCCACAGGGAAGGATACAAGTCTAAAACTTTGACATTTTTATATATACCACTCAATGTTTTTCCATGCGCCAGGATCAGCTTTTTTAGCCACGACGCGTTCTTGCCAACTACTCACGTGGATTTCAAGTTTATGCTGATCGAGATCAAAGAAATATAAGGAATCCCCAGAAGAAGTATTGTCTTTGAAAACTTTTGCTCCAGATTGAATAATGCGTTGGCTCATGGCGTCGAAGTCATCAGGCGATACTGAAAAAGCATAGTGTGTATAACATGGGTTGGGTTGTCGGTTGTCATCTACATTCAAACAAAACCAGAAACTGCCAACTAGAAAGTAAGCGCCTTTATCCCATCGACAGAGTGGCTCTGGATTGAAACGCCAACTTCCTGGACGCCTAGAGTTGGAGGAGTCAAGTCCTTAATTCTGCTTTCAACGTCACACTAACTAAGGATACATTGTAATCAAGCTGATGATTCATATAAGGATTAAGGACTTGACCCGGTAACTTTGAAACTTCCACAAATAGATTACAAAATTCATTAATTTCATTGTCATTTGGGAATGGTTTAATAAGTATATTTTTAGCGCGATCAGCTAAAGGACTAAGTGGATGTTTACCAGATAAATTATGATTTAATCCTTCCGTGTTAGAGACATCAGAAATTATTTCAGTGTTTGAAAAATATTGTTTATGGTTTCTTGAAAAACCAATTGAGAATGATCCATAATAAGAATCTTTTTTAAACAAAGACATTTAATTTATCCTTTTACTTCCCAACCTAATTGGGAGTACTGATATTAAGATCAGTAGTTGAACAAAAACTACCATAATATTTTCTGCTTTTAGCAATATTGTTTAATTCGATTGATATTTCTTTGCTATTTGAAGCTCCTTTTCCAGTTTTTAAATAGTTTTGATATTTTTGATAAAGAAAATATAAGCTCATTTCTTCGCATAAATCAAAGTCAGATACTGGAAAATAAGCATAGCTTTGATAGCTTTGAGTTGAAAAAGATTGCCTCAGTGATTTTTCAGTATCAATTATCAAAACGGTTAAGCAACAAGTTCTATCGGTATCTGTTTTGTAATGAATTCCTTGTAGGCTTATTATTTTTTTCTTCCAACTAAGAGATTTCAGATATTGTCGATAATTATAAAAAGGGTTATAGGGAAATGTTAGTTTTAAATCTGAAGTAATTTCAATTGCTGCCCAGTAATCAAAATCTTCTTCTTCTGAAATGTTGCCATTTGCTTGTGCTTCATAAAATGCTTGAGCCAAACACCAGACTTCAAGTAACCAAGACAACACTGTAAATTTGCCTATTCTTTGGAAGAAAATCTCATAAATTCGAATTAAAGGATATTGGTGTTTTAAACATATTTCATTTTTAAATTGATCTTTTCTTTGAGCATTAGACGATGAATGAGATAAGCCATCAAATTCAACTGAGAATTGAGGTAAATTGTTTTCATCTACGATAGTAAAATCAAAATGAGCGCTTAAGGCATAGTAAAACTGTTCTTTATCTAAGAGGCTTGGGTTAATTTCAAAAACATCAGCTACCCGAATTTTTGGAAAAACTCTATATCCATGTTTTTCCATGATCGAAGAAAGGATGTTATATGATTTTTCTTCATTAGTGTTTACTAAAATATTTTTAATTTTCATAGAAAATTTTTATAAAACTCCGTTAATTTTTAAATAATTTTTTCTTTAGTTCATTTGCCAATGTGGAAACAGCTGGCAACTTGTCTTGGTAAATTTCAGGTAATTGGCGAGTTAACATATAATTGGCTATCCCCATGGGTTTGTTAGTGCCTTTTAAGGCATAATCTACTTCAAAACGATCATGGTGACTGCAAAGTATGATTCCAATAGATGGATTTTCGTGAGGTTCTTTCACAAAATCATCTAATAAATTTAAATAAAAATTCATTTTTCCAGCATATTCTGGTTTAAATTCTCCTATCTTTAACTCAACTGCGACCAATGCTTGTAAGCGGCGATTAAAAAATAATAGATCGATAAAGTAGTCTTTTTTATTAGCGCGTATCAGATATTGATTACCAATAAAACTAAATCCATATCCCAGTTCTAACATCACTTTTTTTATCTTTTCAATAATTTTAGTTTCCATTTCAGCTTCTAGAATAGGAGGATGTAGGCCAAGCATATCCAACATATAAATACTTTTTATGGTTTCTTCTGCTTGTTCTGCTAAATGTTTAGGTAAAGCATGTTCAAAATTGTGATGTTTTTCCAATTGATGTCTTCGGAACAACCCAGATGCAATCTGATCGCTTAAAGTATTACGGGTGCAACCTGTTTTTGTAGCCAGTTTTATATAGAATTCGCGTTCTTCCGAGGTTTTTATTTTATTAATAATCAAGATGTTATGTCCCCAAGGAATTTCTGCAACAAGCTGTTGCAGTTTTGGGTCATCTTTATATTCAAGGTAAAATTGACGAGTCAACCACAAGTTCCTAGCTGAAAACCCTTGGGTATTAGGGAATGTGTTGTTTAAATCTTTGGCAAGTTGTTCAACGGTGGCTTTACCCCAACCATACAATTCCTGCCGCTTCATGATGTTTTCACCTATCCACCAGTAAAATTTAGTAAGATGGCGATTGGCTGATCTTGCTATTTGAATACGAGAAGCTATTATTTTCGATTTTACTTCTTGTAAGAAATTCGCATACTCTATATCAAGAGAGAGTTCACGTTCCGATGTTATTTTGGTCATAATCTGGTTTAACTTGCTATGATTGATTCCTTAAATTCTGCAACAGCTTGTTGCAGAATTGTCCTGAGCCTCATTTAGAGATTTTTTATTGATTCTAAACCATTTTTTATATAAATTTAATAAGGGAGTCATTTGATTTTATAAATTATGCAAATAATCGTTAATGAATAACGGTTTGTTGTAAATTCTGCATGAGAATTTTACAATGTTTTATTTTAACTGTGTAAACCCCCCATTTTCAATAAAACTTCGTGCATTTCACATATCAGACGCAATGATAGAGGAAAACCACCTTTGAGTCTCTGTAAACCATGCTCCATAGCCGCCACGTAGTTAGAGACTTCAATGACATCTTGAGGACTAGTTTCACCTTGGTTTTCAAATTGTAATAAATCAGATAACGAAGATTGTGTCCCCTCAATTTGAGAAGATAATACGGCTTCCTTTCTGATGTACATATAAAGGAATAAAGAAGGGTCTGATAAGGTCACGCTTAGCCCATCCAGTCGGCCAATGGCAACATTAGCCTTTTCTAGTAATTGGCTCAGCTTTTCTATTCGAATTGGAGGTAGAGGATTGGGTACATAAGCTTGATAGGTTTCTCTGCAACAGAGCATTTTACATGCTTTCCAACCCGGTCTGGATATTTCATTAGCTTCCTTAATAAAGAAATTGATAATTTTCTTTATTAATAGAAAGCTTATCTAAAGTTTTCTTAATGAGCAAGTTATTTTAATAAACCAGATGAGCTTTTTCTTTATTAATAAAAGTGTTATCTAAAATTTCCTTACATGAGATTTTTTTGCATTTTGAGGGCATTATGAACCTTAATATCAAAGGTATGATTAAAAAATATACATAAACAAGGTAAACTTCTACGTGTAATTCTAGTGTAAATGCGCCAAGAAAAATAGAGTCATTTATGGTATTTTATAGAAAAATATGCAAGACTCAAAAAACTAAAAAAAGCATTAAATAGAAAGAGATAGAGGAATATAGGTAAAAATAGAAAACCTAATATGAGATCTCTGTAATCAGCGGGTCGCTGGTTCGATCCCAGCACGGCCCATTTAAAATCAAAGACTTACCAGATGTCTCAAAAAATAAAAATTCTGGTGCTACCCCCAGGTGCTACCTTTGAACCATGGGTCTTTCGGGTCTTTCCCACTTTAGGGGGCAGCTAATCAAGCACATAATACTGGCTCTTCCCCAAATCCGGGGGCATTTTAACCCCCACATAATACTTTAACTCTGATTCTGTAATTTTCAAAATTACGAAATCCATAGGCCCGTCTTTGAATTAGTTTCATCTTTCGATGGAAGCCTTCGGTGATGCCATTGTTCTTAGTAAACCGCCACATGCGAACGATTTCATCGCGCCATACATATAAAGTTTTACCCAGGGTTTGCAGATACTGCAACCCACTCTCTTTGAGTTTTTTAATGTACTCCAGGAAGATGGGGATAAGACGTTTGCACTGTCTGGCTTTACGATGTTTAAACATCAGTAAACGGTGTAGCTTCTGTTTAAAATCATAAATAGCGGCAATAGCCGGTTGCTGCTCAAGATATTGATTGCGCCGTGTTAACTGATGCGGTTTTAAATTGTCCGGATTGGATTTGAGAGCGGTTAATAAGCCACGTTGATAGTTAAGATTTCCGTCGATGGAATGATAAGTTTGCATGCACATTTGATTGATTAACCGAATGACGTGAAAGCGATCAGCAACGATTAAAGCATTGGGAAAATGTTGCCGAACTAAACTACGATAAGAAGTGCTCAAGTCAATACAAACGACTTTAACCCGTTCTTTACCGCCTAATTGATGAAAATAGTCTTTGAGATTGGCAGCTGACTTGCCGGGGACAACATCAAAAATTTTATGTTTGGCCAGATTACAAAACGTAGTGGCATAACCTTGTTTCTTACTGAAGGAATGTTCGTCGATGCCAAGAACCTTGGGACAAATCCGCATATCGAGTTCGGCATTATTGCGTAAGTAGCCTTGATGGTACCAACGTTCAATGGTGGATTTACCGCACTGTAAATCCTGAGCTAAATCTTTTTGAGAAATGCCTTTGGAGTGCAAGTGAAAAACTTGTGACCGAACTTTTTCAGTGGCGCGTTGATAGCGTCCGATGCCAGGAAATTGTTGATTGAAATAACGATGACAAGGTTGGCAATAGAATTTATAAGCTTTAAAGCGTAAGAAGCTTTGGCGCAATCCAATTAGCTCATGGCGAACCTTTCTGAGGTAGCTGTGCTTTTTGCGAAGCCGTTTATTCCCACAATGAGGACACTGGCTTTTTCGCCGGTAGTTCACCTCGATGAGGATGGGGTTAAAATCATGGATTTTTTTGATGGCAAAGCCAGGTAAATTTAGTATAAAATTGCTAACGGGCATTTTAATCTCCTTTTTACTGAACAAATCAAGGTGTTAGGTTAACCTAACTTCGATTAAAATGCCCCCTTAATTGGGCTGAATCTTCTACACATCTTGTTTATAGTCAAGAGCCGTGATCAGATGCCTCCTTTATGGAGGTTAAAATGGATTTACCCGTAGAAGATGCAACCGCCTGGTCGGAAGCTATTTTTGGTTCAATTGGTTTAGGGGATAAACGGCTTCCCCGTCGACTGACTCAAATAGGCAAGCAGTTATCCTCTTTTCCAGGCAGTTCTCTCTCTGAAAGTTGCGAAAGATAAGAAGAAGCGCTTGTAGAAGGCAGCTATCGTTTTTTACGAAATAAGCGCGTCACAGCTAATCAAATTGCCGAGGGCGGCTACGATATGACCCGTTGCTTATCTGCGTCAGTCTCTACTCTGTTAGCTATAGAAGATACCACCACTTTAGCCTATACGCATCGACTAAAAGACAGGTTAGGAGATTTGGGCGCTCCTAAAGAAAAAAGTAGTCGAGGCTTTCATATTCATACAACTCTGCTCATGGACGCAGAAAAAGAAAGAACACTGGGTTTAATTGCACAAGAACGCTGGTGTCGGAGACAGGAAAGAAAGAGGCAAAAAAAAGCATCGACGAATCAGAAAATATACCGAGAAAGAGAGCTACAAATGGGAGAGGAATACATTGGAGTTAGAGAAACGCTTAGGTCCTAAAATGTCTGATGTCATTTCTGTTTGTGATAGAGAAGCCGATATTTTTGAATATATTCAGTATAAAATAGATCAGTGCCAGCGTTTTATTGTGAGAGCGAAACATAATCGAAAACTGGAAGGAGGTAACGATTATTTATTTAAAATTTTAGCTTCAGCCATCTCCTTGGGCACTTATACGATTGAGGTTGCTCAAAAGGCCAATAGAAAAAAACGCCGGGTGACTCTGGAATTAAAAGCAACCTCCGTTACTTTTTCACCTTCTGACCGAAGAGTAAAAGACCGCGAGCTAAAACCCATTACAGTAAATGTAGTGATTGCTCAAGAGAAAAACCCGCCCGAAAATGACTGTCTGGAATGGATTTTATTAACTACCGAACCGACCACTACTTTAGTGTGTACGCGAAAAATAACCAGATATTATGAGATGAGATGGCGTATTGAAGATTTTCATAAGGCATGGAAATCAGGAGTTGGCGTTGAAGAACAGCGCATGCAGTGGATCAAAAAGTGCGAAAAAATGATTGTTATTCTTTCATTCGTAGCCATTCGATTACTGCAATTAAAAGAATATTTTGAATATCCAGCTGCTGTTAGTATGCCTGATCATAGCGCTTCTTGCGATGAAGTACTAACCGATGCTGAATGGAAAGTTTTATGGAATAGTGTTGAAAAAAAATCATTACCCAAAGAAATACCTACCGCTGCCTGGGCTTATAAAGCCATGGCTAGGTTAGGAGGTTGGACTGATTCTAAAAGGACTGGAAAAGCCGCTTGGTCTACTCTCTGGAAAGGGTGGTTCCGTCTCAAGGAGCGATTAGAGGGACTCAGAATAGCTAAGGAGTTAATGATAATGTGATCAA
>CAVPCA010000051.1:0-10717 GCA_963702315.1 uncultured Pseudomonadota bacterium | reverse complement strand
TTTACCTGGCAAGCAATTATAGGCAACTTAATGGAAAATTCTCTTAAAAAGATATTGCATGGTTATCAAACGTTTAGAGACAAATATGTGCTCGGCGATAATGCGATCATGCAATATTTGTCCAGTAATGGCCAGCAACCTCAGGTTATGGTGGTCTCGTGTTGTGATTCGCGCGTTGACCCCGCTTTGTTATTGCAATGCGATCCCGGCGATTTATTTGTGGTGAGAAATGTCGCCAACATTATCCCGCCCTATGAAAAAGACGCCGCCCACCATGGCACCAGCGCGGCATTGGAATTTGGCATTTGTTTTTTAAAAGTTAAGCATCTGATTTTGTTGGGACACAGCCAGTGCGGGGGCATTCAAATCTTGTTGAACCCCTCTCATCATCAAGAAAATGACTTTATTAGCAACTGGGTCTCGGTGGTTCAATCTCAATATGAATATTTGGACCCTGACGAATATGCCAAATTTGCCTTGAATCAATCGTTAGAAAATTGTAATACTTTTCCTTGGATTAAACAAAAGGTCCAAGAAAAACAGTTGGTTATTCATCGATGGTTTTTCGATGTTAAACAAGGTCAAATCTTTTCATTTTGCCGTAGCCAAAAAAAATATTGCCCGCTGGATTCTATTGAAACGTTTAAAGATCTGAATTTAGTTTCATAGAAAAACACGGTATTCCAAAATCATTTTTCTTTATTTATAGTGTTATCCGGACCCATAATTATAAATATTGGAGAAAATGATGAAAAGATCGATTATTACTTTAATCAGTTTGAATTTAGCAACCACGTTATGTATTGCCAGCCCAGGTGATGCTGCACCAGCTATCAAAATTGTTTTTGCAGATAAATACCATCTCTGCTTAAATGATCACGGCCAGGTGAATTTTAAATTTACTTATCACTACAATGCCAATTTAGATTTTGAGTATTACAGCAAGATCAATGACATGCAGTCTGAAATACAAACGATTTTAGCGCCAACTCCTGCCGAACAAGGTTATGCAAACAAATATACCTACAATTATTTTGCCATATCCAGCGCCGGTGATTGTGGAAAAAGGGATTTTAATTATACCAATCCCGGCAATTGTTATGTGCAAAATATTATTCCTAGCAATCTGCAAAACAAACCGGTATCGTATCAAATTACGCTAACGCCTGAACCGACAATCGATAAGCCGTATGGCGATAAAACCTATAACCTGCACTGCGATATACAACATTCTTCTTAAAATAAAATCAAGCAACAAAGCGGTTTCTTGACCGCTTTGTTGCAGCTTGACTTTATTTAAAATAAATAGGATACGCACAAATCGTAATTGTTAGGGAATTAAAAATAAGGAAATTTATGAAAAAAGCATTTAAATTTTGTATTTCAATGTTAGCAATTTGGAACACCCATACTCTCTCAACAGAGAAACCCACTCGCATTATTAACATTATAGATAATCAATTTTCACCTCAAACTCAAAATATACCCGCCTGGTTTATCAATGCTACCTGGGCAGGTTGTGACAACAACGCATCCATCGCTTATTGCGATGAAATGGTTGCAAAAAATCAAACAAATTCTACAGGAACCTGTTTTTTAATAGTAAAAGGTTGTTGCGAAGGTAATTCAACCACTGGGTTTATAAATTGTCCTCCTAGTACAGACGACTGGACTTTATTTTTTTATACTTTCGCTTGGCTCTCTCCCAGCAGCATATGTTTTTACTTTGTTGTAAGATGCATTCATCGTTATACCCAAAAAGAAAAGCAAGTATCGATTGCTGGTTTAATCGCCGCTTTGACAATGCTTGGTTTAAACAGCGTTTTTTATCTACAGTCTAAACAAAATGGGGAAAATGATCTCATCTCGCTTGCAAAAATGGGGGCTTCATTTTTTTCAGGTACAGTAATAGGATGCTCAACATTTCGTTTATTACGTTGGATGGGATGCCCTAGGCCAACTGCATATGAACTTAAGTTAATCCAAGAACCCCAAGAAAGAGCATGCTGCCCACGTTCTTAAATAACTTATATTCGGCAACAAACTAATAAAAATGTGACTTCTTCGTCGGCAATTTGTTTGGGCCTTTCGGAAGATTTATAGTCGGGCCTTAATATACGGATTGATAAGCGATGTCTACCGGCGCTGATTTCTGCAAAGGCATTCAGCTTACCTGGAAGGGCCACGCGAATCAGGTGACAAGGCAAAGAAGGGTCTAACGGTTGATGATAAAAACCATTGTTGGTTTTAATTTCTTGCGGACTGGTGCTTTGCCGGGTTAAATCTAAAATTAATGCGGCGATGGCCGGTAAAGGATGCAAACCCGTCGCCCAATCGCTTAATTGCTCTAAACGTTGATCAATCGGTTGATTCAACCAGAGCGCTAAATTGGGAACATGATGTAGAAAAATGCCGCCAGGATTGGCCAATTGCGGACGCAATGGATTTAAAAACTCGTTGGCGCGTAAAGTATCACCGATGCGTCCTTGCATTTTGTGTAACTGCTGAATGTGGTCATCGAGTTGGGCTAATATAGTCTGCAAACGGTTTCCATCCACTTGCGGTAAACGTTCTAGCTGACTCAACGTGTTTGCGTATTGAGTAAGGGTTTGCATCAATTTTGATTTGATATCAGGCCTATCGATAACGTCAATGATACGCAAAATCGTAATCAACGCCATCTGCGAACCGTGGGGCGTATGGTCATTCAAATGATCTTGTAATTGAGACAACAGTTGTTCAAGCCGCAAACAGATTCGCAGCTGCTCATTTAATGGCTGCTCGAAAACCAGACTGTTTTTGTTTGATAAATTCTCAGACCTCATATAAAAAAGGATATCATATGAATCGGTTATTGTCTAAAACACCGCGAGCTATCAATGGGAACATTAGGATTGGTGTAACGGCAGGGATTGTTATCTAATCCCTCGCGCCTGAGAAATCGAGCTGAAACCGTAAGCTCTTCCGGCTCACACCGTAAATAAAGGTCAGCAAATATTTTTTCCACTGAATTTTCAATAAAATCAGACATTTGTCTATAAGAAATTAAATACTTTAATAGGCCGGCATGCGCGATTTGATTGCCTTTGTACGAAATTTGTACACTACCCCATTCAGGAAGGGCCGTGGCCGGAGAGTTGATCTTAAAAGGTCTGTAAAGACCGTTTCCTCCACGCTTTCAGGCCCCGTCGTTAAAAATTCGGGCTGAATCGTATAGGTATCGATTTCTACGTCCTGGATGTCCAAACAAATTCCAGGCAACCTGACCAGTTCACAAGCTCCAATTTCGGTGACCAGAGCCAATTCCAACATAACGGGCGCCTCTACACATTCACTTAAATGTTCCGCCAATATGCGAGTCACTTCCTCGCGGGGAAAAGCCGTTTGTTGAAAAGCATTGAGATAAAATCGAAACGATTCCGGTTCGATAAGATACTTGGAATCACTCGGTATTAAAAACTGGGCAATCGCGCTGACCGGCTTGCCTTTTGGGTCAAGCCAAGACAAATCATAAGCATTCCAAAGATCATAACCATAAAAAGGCGGTAACGCCGCAATTCCTAGTTTTTCGCGCAATGAGCTTCTCGACACACACGATAATAATTGAGATTTAGCCATTGGGCTATTTTGCAGGATACGTACCTGATTGTAAACATAAAGTTCTATTAAATAAGTCTCATCAACTAAGCGTAGGCTTATTTTCCATCATGGATTCAGAAGATGATCCAACTTTTTTATTAGATGGCATTAAAGTCACAGATGGTGAAACAAAAGGGGGAGCATGCATCTCTTCAAAAAATTTTACTTCTGGAGTAGGTAACCCAACAGATTGTAGCTGCTTTCGAAATTTCACCAAGCCGTTATGAAATTTAATATCTCTATGAACCACAGCTATTACAATGTTAACAATAAATTCAGGATGTTCAGGAGAAATTTTTTCACATTTTCGTTGGCAATATATATTAGAACTAAACCCTAATAAACCATATCCAGGATATTTTACAGTATCTTCATCCAAAAAGTATGAAAAAAAATCATCGAAATAGCCATCATTTGGTAATAATTTATTTCGCACGACATCAATAGGATATGGAAGTAAAGGTCTCATTGCATTAATAATGCAAGGAAGATTCATGCGAAATTTGCTACCAACACAAAAGTCACCCCCTTCCCTTTTATTAACTCCATTAAAACGTCCTGAATAGGTTTAATAATTTTGTCGAGAATATCATAAGCGGGTGAGACAGGGGGGTAGTTGTAAAGAATAAATTACTTTGTCTGATTTTACTTCGATTGGCTCTAAAGGCAGCTCTAATATGGGTTTTTCTTCAGTTTTTTGAAGGATAAAAATTGTATTTACGGAAAATAACTCACCGTCAGGAAAAGTAATTAATTTATAGCCTTGATTTCTTAAATGCTGGAATAGATCGGCGTATTGGGAATCAGTCAAACCTGGAAATTTAAGAGAATCTAAGATAAGAAAACCACCGTTTTTAAGTTTAGCATATGCTTCAATCAAAGCTGCCATGGGATGAACAAAATGAAAAAAGGTGTGCGTGAGAAATGATGATATCGAATTGTTCTTCAGCCAATTCAGGAATTTGAGTGAGGTGATGTGGCATCTGCAATCAATATTTTATCGGAATATTGAGGATCGTAATTAAAATCACGTTTATTATCATTGGCCGTAATGCCATAAGCGATGACTTTAAAATCCCAAGATTTCAAATCTTCGAATTCATCTTTTCGTCCATTAATATTTTTGACTATAGTTCCAACTCCGCAACCGATATCTAATAATTTTCCATGTGCTTTTAATGATTTAAGGATATTTTTTACGTTTAATCCTTTAAAAGTAAATTCGTAATCACGTTTATTTCCCAGCTCTATGTAAGCATTAGCTCCCTCATAGAAAAAACCATACATCCCGCATTTCTTGGAACTATTAAAGATCTCGGCAATAGTTCTTTCTATTTTATTATTCAGTAATATAGGATTCTTTCATTTTTTGACTCTAAAGGAAAAATAACGTTTTTATTTCGAAATATCTTATCAAAAAATGAACAGCTTGTCAACCATCATCTAACCATTTCGCGGGTTGGTTTGAGTAGGCACTATTAATTGTAAATATCTTTTATGTAAATCGAGCGCCTGTTGTTTTAAGTGGGATAAAATCCATTATTTTCAATAACATCGTCTGCTATGGCAAGTCTTTCTTCATTGTCAGCTTGGTTCTTCATGATTATTTCAATTTCTTGAGCTGATGTTTGATCTCTTTGACTAGCCCATTGGATGCGCATGGTCTCTGGCGCATCCACTACACAGATTCTGTGAATAAATTTTAATTTTTGATTAATTTCTTTCAGTAATGGAATCACCACGAGACAGTAATGATTTTGCAATGCATGAATGCGTTTTTGAATTTCTGCTAAAATTAAAGGATGTAAAATATTTTCCAATTCTTTTTTTTTAATTTGATCTGAAAAAATCCATTGTTTTAATTTTTTTCGATCCAAGCTGCCTTGCGCAGTTAAAATTTCTTTTCCAAAATGTTTTAAAACCGCTTGAAAACCCGGTTGATGATTGGCAGTTAACTCATGCGCGATTTCATCAGCGTCAATAACATTTACCCCAAAATCCGCAAACATGTGCGCCACTGAGTTTCTACTGTTAATGCCGCCTGTTAACCCCACACATAACATACAGTCCTTTCCTCACTATTTAAAGATAAGCAATGTGATCCATCCAGCGAATGCCAGGGCAGGGCCAAATGGCAATGGTTGGGTATAGAGCATTTTTTTTCTGATTAATAGGAAAACCGCAACTAACAGACTGACTACCGCTGCCAGCATGACAATATAAATTAAAGAGTAAGGCCCTAGCCAGGCGCCTAACAATGCCAACAGTTTAAAATCACCATAGCCCAAGCCTTGTTTTTTGCGAATTTTTGTAAATAAAAAACCAACGATCCAAAAAAATAAATAGCCAAACACCGCTCCATAAATGGCTTGATCAATTGTAATGAATAAGACATGCAGATTTAAGATCAAACCAATCCACAATGTGAGTAGTGTAATCGCATCGGGCAAATATTTTGTTTCGCCAATCAATACCGCCCAATACAATTAAAACCCAGGTTAAAAACCAACCAGCGATGACTTGCGCATGAAACCCAAATTTTAAAAAAACAATTAAAGTCGCTATCGCCGTTAACAGCTCTATTATCCAATATTGAGTGGAGATAGGCGCTTTACAGTAAGCGCATTTCCCCCGCAAAATGATAAAACTCAATAAAGGAATATTATGAAACCATCGGAGAGGGCGATTACATATTCGACAGTGAGAACCTGGCTGCCATAAATTTTCCGCGGTCTCTTCTGTTCCAAAAGGCAGGTTTAAGAACGTCAAACATTCTTTTCGCCATTGACTCATTAATAATAGTGGATAGCGAATAATCACGACGTTTAAAAAACTGCCGACAACCATGCCCAAAATTATAATGCCAATAATAATCAATACCATCATAATTTACGTAATTGTGCAAAAGTAAAATAAGAAATAACGCCCAGGATAAAACAAGCAATCCACAATCCCTTAGCCGTAAAATAATGCATAATTAAACCACCAGTCCAAGGGCCCATAAACATCCCTAAATTAATGCTGGTGCTGTACAACGACATATACCGCCTCGACCTTTAACCGGAGCGATTTCAGCAATATAAGAAGTTGCGGAGGGCATCAGTATCATTTCACCAATAGTCCAAACTACAGTCAAAAACATAATTTCCCAAGCAAAATGTGCAAATAAAAATCCAGTAAAGCCCAGCGTGGTAAATGCAGCGCCAACCATTAAACAACGTCTGCCACTCCAATGTGCCGTCGCTATATTAATCGGTAATTCAAAAAACACGATCATTAGCGTATTCACCGTAAACAAAAGACCATAATAACTTAACGGCAAATGCAAGCTTTCCTTCATAAAGATGGATAAGGTTGAGGCATGCTGATAAAAAACCATTGTAATTGGAATCATCCCTAAAATGATTAATCTTAAAGTATAATCTGTTTTTAAAGATCGAATCCCCGTAGTGTATTGACCCTCAAGCTCTTGGTGATTGGCGGTAACTTTCGAATGCAGGAGCCCGCCTAATAAAATTAAGGCGCCGATGAGGTTAGCAACTCCGTTGGCTATAAAAATAACCGGGAAAGAGTGCATAGCTAAATAGCCGCCTATTGCCGGACCAATGCTCATTCCCAAATTTATCGCTAAGCGGAAAATTGAAAAAGAAAGCTTATAACCCCCAACTGGAGAAACTGAACTCACAAAGGTTTGCGAAGCGGGCCGGTATAGACCAATAAAAAAGCCCCAAAACCCACAAAGCAAAAGTATTTGCCAAAGATCATGCATGAAAGGAAACAGCAATAAAATAATACCGGTAAATAGAAGGGATAACACCATAATGGGCCACGCTCCAAAGCGATCGGCCAATCCCCCGCCTATGATACCACTGGCTAAAATAAAAAAAGTACAGATACCATATGAAAAAGAAGCTTGCGGCAAACTTAATTTTAGATGGTAGGAGAGATAAGGCACCAGCATAACCAGCGCCATCGTACCCAATTGATTAATCACGGTTGCAGCAATCACTACCCAGAAAGGACGTGGTAATTTTTTGATATTGATGAGGCTCGCTTTAAAATTACTCATTGACGAAGTATATCACAGGGCTGATCCTAGTCTAAACACAGGCAAATACATGGCGACAATCAAACCTCCGACTAAAATAGCTAATATCAGCATCAAAATCGGTTCACTCCACTCTGCATAAATTTCAACTTTATGTTCAATATTTCTTTGTAACATATCCGCCGCTTCTAATAACATCTGACTCAGTTGTCCGGAACTTTCACCTACTCTGATCATTTGCACCACTTGAATGGGAAAAATAAATTTTCCCTGAATACTGCGCAAAAATGAATTACCGGAAACAATGGAGAGTTTAATCTCTAATAAAATTTTTTGATAATAAAGATTGGAAATGGCCTGCATTGATAACTCAATGGCGTCAACCAAAGTGACCCCAGAACTTAATAAGGTGGCCACCAAGCGCAACCAACCTTGCGCATACCAATGACGAAGAAATTGACCCAAGACCGGCAACTTTAACATATATTTGTGTAATCCATATTGATAATGGAATTTTTTTATAAAATATTTTTTATGCAACAAAATGAAAATCAGAGAAAGTTCTAAAATATATAAAATATTGGCTTGCAGATAATGCGAAAAATGAATGATTTGCAGCGTCAGCGCAGGCAGTTTTGCACCAAAACTATCAAAAATATTTTTAAATTGCGGAACAACAAAGATTAAAAGGCCCAAAGTAATGAGCAGGGAGATATTTAATACGATGATGGGGTAGTAAATGGCTTTGATTATTTTATTCCGAATCAATAATTTCTTGTGCAGATAATGCGATAATTGCTTGAATATCTCTTTTTTAATGTGCCTGAACTTTCTCCCGCTGCAATTAAGGCACAATAGGTAGGATCGAAATAGTTGGAAAACTGGCGAAAAGCCGCCGCCGCTGTTGAGCCGTTTTCGATTGAATTTTTAATCCGATTAATGACGTCATGCAAGGTCGGAAGCTCTTGATTTTGTGAGAGGATCTGTAAACAAACAAAAAATTCCAGATTAGCATTGAATAAGGTGGACAACTGCTGCGTAAATTCCGCCAGGTTGTTTTGGGTTATCCTTTTTCTAAAGACCGGCAAATGATTAGTCATGGCCTAAAACTCGATAAATTTCTTGTAGACTGGTAATGCCTTCTTCCACTTTTTGCAAGCCATTTTGCCATAGTGTTTGCATCCCTTTTTCTTGCAGCATAGTTTCTAAAGTCGAAGGTATGTAGTTCTGCATCAGCAAATCGCTATTTTCTTTGGAGAGAGACAACATTTCAAAAACACCGGTTCTGCCTATATATCCATTGACACAATGCGCACAGCCTTTGGCTTGGGATTGTTCTTTACATAATTGACACAATTTACGCACTAATCTTTGCGCCACAATCAAACGAATGGAGCCGATTAAGTTAAACGGCGCAATGCCCATATTGATTAATCGCGTGAAAGTGGCGGCGGCGCTATTCGTGTGTAAAGTTGCCAACACCAAATGGCCCGTTTGTGCAGCGCGTACCGCTATTTCTGCAGTTTCGCGATCACGGATTTCCCCCACCATTAAAATGTCGGGGTCTTGCCTTAAAAAAGACCGTAACACTTGCGCAAAACTCAACCCCCATTTTTCATTAATATTGACTTGATTTATGCCGGATAATTGAATTTCGACCGGTTCTTCCACCGTAGAAATATTATGTGTTATTTTATTGAGATAAGATAATGCGGTATATAGGGTTATGGTCTTACCGCTGCCGGTTGGGCCAGTAACGAGAATTAAACCTTGAGGATTATCCAACGCGTTCAACAAAATTTTTTTATTTTTTTCATCTAAACCCAATTCTTCTAAAGCCAAGATTTTTTTATTGCCATCTAATAAACGAATCACAATTTTTTCGCCAAATAAAGTTGGGCAACTGCTTAAACGGCATTCACGCATTTGATTATCATTCGATTGGAAAGCAAATCGGCCATCTTGCGGCAGTCGACGTTCAGCAATATCACATTGCGCCAACACTTTTAATCGACAAGTCACGCCATTTGCCCATTCGATGGGTACTTTGATAAATTCATGCAGCAATCCATCTACACGCAGTCGAATGCGATAACCGTCCACCAATGGTTCCCAGTGAACGTCCGACGCCTGCCGGTGAATCGCTTCATTTAAGATATTTTCGACAAAACTAATTGGCGTATCCGGCATCCACCCCTCCTCCGCTGCTTTTCCAAATTAACACTTCATTTTCTATAGTGGGTGTTAAAATGTAAGTGTCGGTATTTTTAATTCCGTTTTTATTTTGCGGGGTGACGGTAATGACACCTCCGTCGGCGACAATGACGCTATCTACCAACCCTGCCCCTTCACCACTGGCGATATTCACGGGCACGCCATTTTCACCAGCCACACAATCCGCCAACGCACCAAATGATTGATAACATTCTTCGATACCCACCTTAAACGGAGCGGTCGCCCCGACAATTTCTGTGTAATGCGCACGACGCGTATAATTTTGATAAGAAGGAATAGCAATCGCAACCAAAATTCCAATGATCGCAACCACAATCATCAATTCAATTAAAGTAAATCCGGCATCAAATGATTTTTTCATATCCTTTTCCATTTTTAATGGCCCGATATACGATAGCGCTAATGTTACTTACAGGGACCCGAATCTGCTTAAAACATTAACTACCAGCCGTATACCGGGAACTCATGTTGTGATAGGTTATCTCATTAATTCGTCAATGCAATACCGTGTTTTTTCCCCGTATAGGGCAGAGTTAATACCATTTACAGGGACCCGAACTGCCTAAAATATTAACTACCGCCCATATACCGGGAATCCATGTTGTGATAGGCTAGCTGATCAGCCAGCCAATGCAATACCGTGTTTCTTCTAAAGGCCGATGTAGCTCAGTTGGTAGAGCAACTGATTCGTAATCAGTAGGTCGGAGGTTCGACTCCTCTCATCGGCATAATAGAATCAATTGGTTACAAAAAACAAAAGAAAAAATCTCAAGAAAAATCAATGGGTCTTTCGGG
>CAVPCA010000050.1:0-242524 GCA_963702315.1 uncultured Pseudomonadota bacterium | reverse complement strand
AAAATGATAGATATCGATAAAAAAGATCACGCTCAGTTGTTCTGTTAGCCTATCGATTTTGTAATAAAGAGGATGTGGATAAAGCTAGGAAAAAGTACATTGATCTTCTTAACACAAGAAAAAACACTCAGGATATTATTGAAATAATAAACTTGGCTTATCAGGATTTTTCAAGCGCGGTAACCCAAATAGCTAGATACCGTAAAAAATTCGACTTAAGATCACTTTCTTTTTGCTATTTGAGCGGAGTGCCGATAACTGTTGAAAACGATATTCAATTCGGTCTCGATAATATCAACATTATTAATAAAATATTAGCCCGAGATTTTAACCCGGAATTAACCGAGAAATTTAAGGTTTACTTTCCATTACCTGCCGGTTTTAAAGATAATGGCAATTTCTATTCAATGAGAGTTTTATTAAGATTTTTTTCCAAGGAACATTATCAGGAAGCGAAATCCCGGAATAATATCCACGCGAAAAAATTTAAAACAATACGAAATAATGGCGCCAGTTCTGGTGGCCGACCATATACCTCCTTTAAGCAAAACCGTTTCAGTCCCGCCTATCGTTTTGCTAAAGCCATGTATACCCTGCCCGATCAAGACGATGAATATTTAGCACGAAGGCCTATTGAAGATGGACAAGGATATAAGCGCTCATTAGCTTATGCTCTTCTTTATAAAGGAATTGAAATGTCTGGTGTATCGCTCGAAACTAAAGAGTTGTGTCATGCTAAATTCCCTTCTGGTTATGTTTTTATGGTGCTGGACTCTCGTACAAAGCCTCTTTTGAAATTAGGGCTGCTAAGAACAATTTTTCTGGATAAACTTAATCAAAAAATCAAATATATTGTTCAAGTCGATGAAAAAACAGTTAACACAGGCTATATTCTCAAAAATGAATTGCCTGAATTATTCGAAAGGGAGATAGAATTTTGGCATGATGACGTTAAGAGCTACAACGATTCCACAGCCAAAGCCGCCAAGATCCTAAAGGTTTTATCAGAAAAAAACGCTATCCCTTCTATGAACGAAATGTGGGAAGAGATAGAAAAACGACACGCTGAAGTATTCAGTTTGTCTGCAACAGAAATTCGAAAAAATCCTCAAGCTTTTTATTCGAAATTGGTAGAGGTTATCTGGTTAATGGGTACTTTGACGCCGATGCTTCGTGGCACAGGTCGATATGTTGAACTATGGCTGGCGTTGGTGCATAAGTATCATGGTTTATCTCTGCTCATTCTAAAACCGGAATTACAATTAGATGTTCTGGATCTCATTTTTAGCTTACCTGTGTACCAAATATTATTTTTAAGCTTCTTTGAACCTGGTTCATTGGAGCCATTCGTGCTTGACTACTATAAAACACAGTGTGAAACAGATCCTAAAACCATCCGCTTACTGAAACATTTTAAAATCACTCCAAATTTTGGCGAGGAAATTAAATCCCTAACAACGACGCTCTCTCAAGAATTATTAGACTCAAAAATAATGGTGTCGCGTTCTTCTTCCCAAGAGATAAAAAGAACGCCAGGATCAATTGAAGAGTTGGTCATTTTTTTTGAATTAGCAGCAGAAAATATTACGTATCTGACCGATTACTATGATTTTTTTATGAAAGATCCCCAAATATTCTGGACACGAAGTTTAGATGGACATCCGTATTCTCGCGCGCTAAAACACTATCTGCCCGCAGTAAATTTTGAAGCCTTCTGGGAGGAGGGTAAGAAGCAGCAACAAAATGCAGAGATTGAAATCAAAAGTAGCTATAAGAAATTACTGGATTTTATTTTTATGCAGACATTAAAAATGGAGTTTTTACATTACATGGGAAGCTTGGTAAATTTAAAAGAACTACCAGAAAAAATCATGGAAAAAGCATGTAAAGATGGTTGCAGTAAAGAATTGGTTCATTTATACGTTCTTGGCTTTGCGTGCAATCAACTTAAACTCTGCCGAGATATCGATATTATTTTGGCCTATCATCATTTAAAAATTTCTTCGAAAGATTTTTTAGACTTTGGTTGCCAGTATGGGGAAAAACAGATTTTAGAATATTTTATAAAATATGAACCGGAGCATATCCCTGAGCTAATTACCTATAGCGAAAAGCTTAACGATAATGAATTGCTTGATTCTTTGAAAGGAAAACAACGCTTTACTTCTTCCATTGAAACGTTACTGGATTCGAATATAGGAATATTGAATTCATCAAATTTCAATTCGAGTTTAAACATAACGGTGTCAGATCCAACTATCTTGCTTTAAACCTAAATTCCGCAGTTACCTCCGTAACGAGAAGATTCAGTGCAATAGGTCTTCGCAGTAGGAGGTAACTGCGGAATTTAGGTAATACCTCAATTCGGGGTTTTCGACCAGCGGCAACGGATCAGCGAGGCCATCTAATGAGCGTTCAATGCCAGTTGGTATTTTTTTTTAGGATCTCCAATAATAAATAGTTTTTTATAATTTGATGTAGTTATAGTAAGGCTGTATTTCTTGTATAAGTTGGTTTTTTTTATTATAAACAATAGCTTATTCTATAATTATACCTGTGTGGAGATTGTTGATAACACTGGTAATTCTTGGGGGTAAAAATTGGCGAGGGGCATTGTGCACTTTAAAATGGGGACTTATCCACAGGAATTTCTTTGCGGAAATGGGATGTGTTAGTTATAATGAAAGATATGCCTCTATCGTCCTGAAAAAAGGGAGTTTATTATGCAAAAATATAAAAAAGTACTCGTTGGCGTTGAATTAGACCCCAAGTCTGATGCTCAAATCTTAGCTAAAGCGGAAGAGCTTAAACAGCAATTTGACGCGCAAATTTATTTTATTCACACCGTTGAGCACTTAAGTAATTACGGCGCCGCTTATGGTGTTTCTGCTGGCATTGATATTGAAGAAATTTTAGTGCAAGAAGCGCAAAAATCTATACAAGACCTGGGTAAGAGATTTCAGGTTCCAGCCAATCAGTTATTGGTGAAAATGGGCACAGCCAATCACGTGCTGGTAGACGAAGCCAAAGCTTTAGGTATCCAGTTAATTGTTATTGGCAGCCATGGCCGTCATGGCGTAAGGTTATTACTGGGTTCTACCGCTAACGGAGTCTTACACAGTGCACATTGTGATGTATTAGCTGTACGCTTGAAAGCGGAATAGCCGTTATTTTTTTAATCAGATTTCTTGGAAACAAGTAAAAACCTGCAAACTCGATCTTCGAAATTTTTATAGGCTCTATGGTCGTCTTCCGGGCCATTCGTTATAATGACGAACGCTAAAAGTCCATTGTGAAGGGTTTCTATATATCCAGCCAAAGCAGAAACGCCTTTCATAGTACCGGTTTTGGCATGCACAGATTGGCTTTTCACAGAAGAAATCAGTCGTCCCCTTAAAGTACCGTCCTGACCGGCAATCGGCAGGGCATCCCAAAGGTCGGGTTTAATTTTGGGTTGGCTATAAGCGTATTTCAATAATTGCGCCAATTGATGCGGGGAAACCGAATCATAACGTGACAATCCTGATCCATCGAATAAGCGGCTTTGATTAAAATCAATAGCGGCCGGAGTGGACAAGATTTGTTTAACCGCATTCAGCCCATTTTCCCAAGTGCCTTGGCTTTGATAATAAACCGCGCCAATTTGTTTAAGGATAGAATTGGTGTAGAGATTATTGGATTCTTTTAATAATGTTTTGATAATCGCGTTAAGTGGCGGGGATAAATGTACCGCTAAAGTATTTGCAATATTCGGGGCCTGTTGAATATCGATAGGGCCTTGAAAGGCTATCCGATTCTGCATTAAATAATTTTCAATTAACACTTTCGCATACACAACGGGATCGCGCAGGGCCAAAGCGTAATACTGTTTATTAGGCTCTGCAGCAACACATCCGGAGACGTGATAAGTATTATCATTATCACTGTAAAAAGATAATGGACAATTAGACTTACGGCTATTGGTAATTGTTTTATTATCGATTTTATTATCACTCCATTTGGGAGTGTAGAACCAGCGATCGCTGCTCTACCGGGCCTAACGGGTGACAAAGTAATAGAAAAGCGATTCTCATTGATAATGACTGCATTTAAAGGTGCAGCATAACCAAAAATTAAATCATGCAACAACCAACCCGGTGCATACGAGGAAGCGCCATAAGCCGTATTATCCAGATAAACATGGCCGTTAATTTGGTTGACGCCGCTATTTTTAATTTGATCCAATAAACCCATTAAATCTTTGTTCGTTAGCGTAGGATCACCATTGAATTGTACATAAAGATCACCATTCAACGTTCCATTGTTCACGGCGCCCGTGGTTTTTAAAGTTGTTTGAAAATGGTAATCCGATTTTAAAAAATTTAGTGCCGCAATAGAAATAAACAACTTATTGACACTGGCCGGCATAAATAAATTATTAGCATTATATTGAAACAAAACCCTATTAGGATCGAGTCCCTCAACCACAATACCGACACGTGCATTTTTGGCTTCGCGATTAACAAGCGTTTGCAACCCAGCTTGCAAACTCAAGTTTTCATTAATCACTTCAGTTTGTTTCTGAATAGTTTTATGGGCAGTAGTATGATGAGTTGTTTTTTTAGTGACATGATGACTGGCTATTCCGGCAGATGGGAAAAGGCAAAGAATGAAGCACAGCCCAGCCGCAATCCCCCATGATTGCAAGCAAAAACATCGTTTTTGCAGCATAAATATAGCTGTCTCCTATTCTAGATGGAAATATCCAGAAAAAATAAACCCACTCCCGCATTGTTCATCGACATCCGCCTAATCGCAGGATTGTCTAAACGGGTCCTGTCAGCTGCGATTTTTTCGTGCTCGCCCCGTTGAAAGTCCGCAGGCGGATGCGCTGAACAATGCTATGCAGAGATTCTAGGTTAATACGGGATCGCCGAACATTGTTTTTTTTAGGTAAACAAAACTACTTGATTTAAATGATATTGTCAATTTAATATGGGCACATGAGCCTACAAACTTTACAGTTAACACCGGAACTTTACGCTTACTACCAACGCCATGCGTTCAATGAACCGGAATTATTGACTACATTAAGGCAAAGGACAATCCAGGAAAAAGGTCCTTTGGCGGAAATGCAAATTTCTCCTGAACAAGGTCAATTCATGCATTGGTTGGTTAAGGCGAGTAAAACCAAAAAGATTTTAGAAATAGGCACTTTCCTGGATACAGCACGCTCTGGTTAGCAACAGCACTGCCGCCAGATGGTAAATTAATCACCTGTGATATTAACCAAGAAACCACAATAGTTGCCACCGAATATTGGAAAAAAGCAAAAGTGGATCACCTGATTGAGTTTAAACAGGGCCCAGCCATTGAAAGCTTAAAAGCATTAGCCAAAGATTCCCTGCTTTTTGATTTTGTTTTTATTGACGCTGACAAACTCGAATACGACGCTTATTATGAATACGCTCTAAAATTAATCCCTGCCGGAGGCATACTAGCCATAGATAACACCCTAAAAAAAGGAACAGTTGCCGACCTAAGTGATCATCAACCGCACTGTAGCCATGCGAAAATTCAACGATAAATTAATTCACGATGAACGTGTGTTGATTAGCTTAATCCCCATTAGTGATGGTCTAACCTTAGTATGTAAAAAGTAAAATACTGTAAAATCATTCCTGAGAAGATTTATACGTCACTGCAAAGCTTTATTCAGCGCATCCGCCAACAAGCTTTGCAACGGGGCGAGCCGGGAAAAAGAAAATTGTCCAGTGGACAATTTTCCCGGTGAGCGCCCGCACATTGGAAGTGCGGGCCGGGTTATCCGAGAGCACTTGATCCACGTCAGGATGACACGCAGTTTATTAGAAAGGTTAAACAACTAATCTTTAATTCTCTAGTTCTCTAGTTCAACACCCATTTTTTCAAGCAATCCGTTTAAAATATCATTGTCATAGAAATAAATTTTAAGCCAGCCCGAAGCTTTAGAGCTTTTTTCGATTTTCACTTCTGTGCCTAATTGGTCTTTTAACGTATTTTCTAAAGTAATCAAATAATGTGGCAATTTTGGCGTAGCAACCGTTAGTTCTTTTTCTTTTTTCAAAGCCAATTCTAATTGCCGCACCTGCGAGCTTTTTTCCGCACATTGTTCCGCCCAATACAATTGCTCATGCCGCGGCAGCCCAGCCAATATCTTCCCGTGCCCTTCAGAAAGACTCCGGTTAATCAGATATTTTCTTACCGGTTCTTCTAACCGCAATAACCGGACAGTATTGGTAATTTGCGCGCGTGATTTTCCAAGGATAACGGCCACTTCCTCATGCGCATAATCAAATTCATCGATTAACCTTTGGATAGATTGTGCTTCTTCAATCGGATTTAAATCACAGCGTTGAATATTTTCAATCAGAGTGACTGCAGCGGCCCGTTCATTATCATAATGGCGAATCAAACAAGGCACCGCAGTTAAACCAGCCATTTGCGCTGCGCGCCAGCGACGTTCCCCAGCGATAATCTCATAAAAACCGTCAGGAATAGGCCGAACAACGATCGGCTGGATAATCCCATTGGTCTTAATCGAGGAAGACAACTCTTGTAACGAGTCAAAATCGAAGTCCTGCCGCGGTTGGTAGGCGCAACGTAGAAGCTCAACCGCAAGCACGTAAACCTGTAACTCTTCCGCAATCATAACAACAGCTTTTCAATAATGGCCATGCGCATGGCCATACCATTTTGGATTTGTTGCAATACCCTGCTTTGCGGGCCGTCAGCGACAGCACTCTCGATTTCCACCCCTCGATTCATCGGGCCAGGATGCAAAACAATAGCATTAGGCGCTAGCGTTAAAAGCTTGCGGGTAAGCCCATAGTGTGAAAAAAAATCCTGCGCATGAGGAATATCCTGTTTCTCCATGCGTTCACGTTGAATGCGCAAAGTGACAATCACATCAACGCCTTCTATCCCTTCACGCACAGAATCCAAAATCAACACCTTTGAAGTTTCTCGAGGCATTAATTGTTGCGGCCCGATCAAACGAATCTCTCGGCAACCCATGATTTGCAAAATGGCAATTAGCGAATGGGCAACACGCGAATGCAAAATATCGCCGATGATCGCAATTTTTAATGAAGAAAAATCCGTTTTATTTTGTTTAATCGTTAACAAATCCAACAATGCTTGTGAAGGGTGCTCATTCATCCCATCACCCCCATTGATGATACAGGCTTGCTGCTTAATTTCCTGCGCGACCCATGCCGGAGTTCCGGATTCAGGATGACGGATTACCAAAATCCGGCTCCCCATCGCAATAAAAGAACTGACCGTATCCAGTAGCGACTCTCCCTTCACCAAAGAAGACGATCCCATATGCGGATTTAAAACCAAAGCCCCCAAGCGCATTCCGGCAACCGAAAAAGAATACTGCGTGCGCGTACTAGGCTCGAAAAAAGATGAGTGATCAACACATTCCGCAGCGTATCCAAGGATTTGTTTGGGATAACAACATCCTTACGCAACGTCTCCGCGCGATCCAACAAGTTTTCAATAACACCTGCACTAAGATCGTGAACACTTAATAAATTTTTCATATTTGTTGCTTATCTGCCTGGGTTGACATCCAAGACTCTAAAATGAGTTTTGCAGCATAGCTATCTAACTCGGGCAAATCTTTCTTTTGTGCATGTAATTCAGAAATTTGACTTTTTGCCTCCCGGGTAGTTAAACGCTCATCCATTGTAAAAGCCGGCAAGTTAAACCGCTTCTGTAATTCAACCGCAAATTTTCTAGCTGCCGTACTGATAAATTGCTCTGACCCATCCATTTGATAAGGTAACCCTACCACAAAAACAGAGGGGCTCCACTTTTTAATTAATTTAGCAATGTCATCCCAATTGGGTGTGCCTTTTTGCGCGATCAGAGTGGTTAAAGGCGTAGCTGATTTAGTGATTGTTTGCCCAATCGCCACACCAATATAGCGTAAACCATAATCGAATCCTAAAACCAACAAAATAGCACCCAAGAAGCATTAAGCATGACCGGATTGTCCCGAGATTTCTTTGATATCACCCCGATTAATTGAGCAGCCGCTTGCCAGCGCTTATCACTAGGAATGGAAAATAAAATTTCACGCTCATATTGAATGATGAGCCAATCATTGCGTTGCAATTCAATTTCTAATTGACCCGTTTGCCATCCCGCATAACCCAAAGTAATCAAGTACTGTTTTGATCCGCGGCCATTTGCTATATCAATTAAAGTGTCTTTGGAGGAGGAAAGAAAAAGCTCACTGCCTTCTTCATACAACACAAACCCATGTTCTTGACTGACGGGGCCACCCATCAGCACCGAATGCGTAGCCACTTCCTCTAAGGCAGTGGGGATATTAAGATGTTGCAGCACTTCCTTGAGCTGCATGTTCAATGGCTTGTTGATAATAAGGCCCATAGCGCCTTCTTCATTGTGTTCGTAAAGATAAATCACAGATTTGGAAAAAGAGGGATCTTCCAAGCTGGGCAGCGCCACTAAAAAGTGATGAGCTAACGATGTTTTATTGGGAGAAGCTTTTTTGGCCATACAGTTGTTGAGCGGAGAAAAGACAATAAGTTTGGAAAAAAGCTTTGGACAGAATTATTAAAAAATTGAGTTCTAGAGACAAGTTTGCACTTGTCCCTAGATCCGTAAACCGAACTATTTTTTGCCTGGCTTTTTGCCTTTATCTTTTTTGCTCATTGTTTTTTCCTCATTGGAAGTTACAATATTGTTGACAACAAAAACACTGTCAACACCCTAAAGGGCCCTAGGGGCCCTCTATTCTTACTCGACATGCCGGGACAAAGCCAAGCTGTCGAAATTCTCTTTCTAAACAAAAAAATCCCTCTCGCGATCGGGGATTGTAAGGGGGAGAATCGCGATTCTTCCCCGTAATGAAAAGCATCGGGTTTCCCGATGCGCAGGATACAAAAGAAATTCATTCATCATCCGTGTTAGTATTGTTATTGTCAATAGATTGATCGGGATTATTTGCGTCTGGATTTTGATATTGATCTCCTGCGCCAGAATCTTGATCGGGGGCTGGTTGGCCTTGATCATCATATGTCTCACCATAGCCATTTTGATCCGAAGGTGATGAAGCCGGTGGATTAGCGGGAGCATTGGCGTCAGAATTGTCTTGAATAATTTGTAAATCACTTTGTGGGACTGATGAGTTGAGGTCAGCAGCGTGAGCACTAAAAGTTAAAGTACTTGCTAAACAAAAAACGACAAGACCCCAAACCCAAATTTTTTTTCTCATTTTTTTTAATCCCTCCAAGTGAAGTTCTTTAAACGAAAAAACACACACGAAAAATCATAGAAACCTTTTGGTCATTTGTCAACAACCGATGACGACTTTGTTATACTAAGTTTAGAGGTAGAGAATGACGAGCATTGCAGAACGGCTCAATCAAATTTTAAAACGCATTCGGCAAGCAGAATTACAGTATCAGCGTGCGCCCGGGTCCGTTAAACTTTTAGTGGTTTCAAAAGGTCAATCTGTTGATAAGATAAAAGCAGCATTTGCTGCAAAACAAGCTGAATTTGGCGAGAATTATTTACAAGAAGGGTTGCAAAAGATTAGCGCTTTGCAGGGGAAAAAGATCGAGTGGCATTTTATTGGCAGGCTACAATCGAACAAGGCCAAAGACATTGCCAAACATTTTGCTTGGGTAGAGAGCTTGGATAATCTGAAAATCGCCGAACGATTAAACAACTACCGTTCGGCAGACCAAGCGAAGCTGAATGTTTGCATTGAGGTAAACTTGGACCAAGAAAATCAAAAAGCTGGAGTTGTTGAAAATCAGGTTCTGGTGATAGCCAAAGAAATCAGCTGTCTGCCGCGTTTAAATTTGCGTGGATTAATGGTGATTCCAAAAGAGAGACATGATTTCACAGAGCAAAGATTGATTTTTCGCCGGGTGTTTGCCCTTTGGCAATCATTATTATCTGCAGGACTCAATTTGGATACTTTATCGATGGGTATGTCCGAAGATTTTGAAGCCGCGATCGCCGAGGGCAGCACCCTGGTGCGTATCGGCAGAGCGGTTTTTGGTTCGAGGGAGCATTCGCTTGCTCCCCCTTTGGATTCCCCCATCGCGTAAGGTTACGGGTTTGCGCCCGCAGTTTGAGGATATGAAATATGTTTGCAATAAATTTATCTGTTCAGGACCATCAAATTGATTTTCAAAATATCGTCGCTAATTTTTATTATCCAGTGTATTTTCAAGAATGCCGCCATCGCTTTTTAAAAGAAAAAATCGGTATAGATATTATCGAATACGCAGAGCGCGGCTTAAATTTGGTGATTGTTGAATACAAGATAAAATTTTTGCGCGCTCTCAAGAAAGGTGATCATATAACGGTAACCTGTGATATTATTGCGAACCCCAAAAGCCGGACGAAGGTCTTATTTGGCCAAGGGCTATACGTGAATGACGTATTGTGCGCCAAAGCAGAATTTATTGGAACCTGCGTGTCTACGAGTGGGGGCAGGCCCTTTATACCGCAAGAATCCTTAACTATGTTGGAACCAGCTATGAGTGCAACAACGATTGAAGAAGAACTAATCACGGGAAACGTAAATGTGAATCCCATGTTTGATTTAGACAAAGCAGAACAAGCCATCAAGATGTTGTTGGAGGCATTTCATATTCCAACTGACTGCGAAAATTTAAAAGACGCCCCGAAACGGGTAGCGGACACTTACGCCGAATTATTTAATCGACCGTCTTTTGATTTAAGCACTTTTCCCAATGTTCACCAATATGATGAGCTGGTCATGGTGCGTTCGATTCGCTTTCATTCAGTTTGTGCGCACCATTTGCTCCCTTTCTTTGGCGTTGCGCACATTGGCTACCTGCCACAGGACCGCATTGTCGGCTTGTCTACCCTGGCGCGATTAGTTGAGTATTTTGCGCGTCGCCCACAAGTACAAGAAAATTTAACCGCCGAGATTGCGGGTTGGTTGCATGAGCATTTAAAACCGAAGGGGGTAGGGGTTATTTTGGAAGCAGAACATCTGTGTATGTCTATACGTGGCGTTAAATCCGCGGGCGCAAAGATTGTGACCTCCGTATTAAAAGGCTGTGTGCGCGAAAACCCGCGCACGCGACAGGAGTTCCTGTCGCTCCTTTGTTGTTCTTATCCTTCGCATCAGGAAACCTGATGCTTGGAATGAAGGGGGAGATCGCTCCGCTCCTCTCCCCCTTGCGATTCCCCATCAGGAAGAGATTTTCTACGAAAATTATTTTTAAATTACTCTTTAATTTCATGATTTTCAAAGTTTATATTTCTAGCGGGAATTGCTGTTTCTTTTCCTGATGGGGGATCGCAAGGGGGAGAAGAGCGGAGCGATCTCCCCATTCATTCCTGAATTCAGGCTTTGCCTGGATTCAGGATTCAAACCAGGAAGCAATGAACGCGTAGCGGGAATTGCTGGAAAAGAAATAGATTTCTTTACAATGAAAAAGAGAAGAGCGAGAATATTGAAAAAAATGTTATTGGAGTGAAGAGATGAGTGATTTGATTCAATCAATTAGCGACAGTGATTTTCAAACTAAGGTTTTGCAAGCCAAGTTGACGGTCTTAGTAGATTTTTGGGCGCCGTGGTGCGGGCCGTGTCGAATGATAGCCCCCATCTTGGAACAAATAGCGGGTGAATATAAAGATCGATTAATCATTTACAAACTGGATGTCGATCAAAATCCGGAATCACCTGCCCGTTATGGTGTGCAGGGCATTCCAAACTTGATCTTGTTTAAAAATGGCGCTGTGGTGGCCAATAAAGTGGGTTCTTGCACCAAATCACAATTGGATGCATTTTTGAAGGATTATTGTTAAGGACTCAAAACACGTCTTGACAAATAAAAATATAAAGCTAAAATTGTGATTAGGATTATTCCTGGAACGTATTTTCCAATACTTTCTGTACATCCAATCGAATTCAACCCGTTCTCCATTATCATCACATTGATGCGATTCAATGCTTGATGAACCTTGGATTAGGCGTTGTCTTTAGATTTTCAATCAATTTGTTTTGTGTGTTCAAATATGAGGTACTATGAATCTTACTGAATTAAAAAAGAAAATTCCTGCGGAACTGATGGCTATGGCTCAACAATTGGGCGTGGAGCGCGTCAGCAACATGCGTAAACAAGACCTTACCTTTGCCATATTGAAGGCCCAGGCCTATAAAGGTGAGGATATTTACGGCGATGGTGCATTAGAAATCTTGCAGGATGGGTTTGGCTTTTTGCGATCTGCCACAGGGTCTTTTTTAGCAGGCCCCGATGACATTTATGTTTCTCCAAGCCAGGTGCGTCGATTTGGATTACGCACAGGCGACACCATTTCCGGGAAAATTCGCCCGCCGAAAGAAGGCGAACGTTATTTTGCTTTGTTGCAAGTTGAGACCATTAATTTAGATCCTCCAGAAGTGCTGCAAAGTAAGATTGCTTTCGAAAGCCTTACCCCGCTTTTCCCGAATGAAAGAATCACGATGCAATTAGGCAATGGCAGCGTTGCAGATATTACCGCAAGAATGATTGATCTCATTGCGCCGATCGGCAAAGGACAACGTGGTCTTATTGTTTCGCCACCGAAGGCTGGTAAAACCATGATGTTACAAAACATCGCGCATTCCATTGCGACCAATCATCCGGAATGTATTTTAATGGTGTTATTGATTGATGAGCGACCGGAAGAAGTCACTGAAATGGAACGTTCGGTTAAAGGAGAAGTCGTCGCTTCCACTTTTGACGAACCGGCTACTCGCCACGTACAAGTTGCCGAAATGGTGGTTGAAAAAGCCAAACGACTGGTTGAACACGGGCGTGATGTGGTAATTCTTTTAGATTCCATTACGCGTTTAGCGCGCGCCTACAATACGGTTGTCCCTGCTTCCGGAAAAGTATTAACCGGTGGTGTGGATGCGAATGCGTTGCAGCGGCCTAAACGCTTTTTCGGTGCGGCACGTAATATTGAAGAAGGCGGCAGCCTCACCATCATCGCGACGGCGTTGGTGGATACGGGTTCTAAGATGGATGATGTAATTTATGAAGAATTTAAGGGAACCGGTAATATGGAAGTGCATCTGGACCGCCGTATTGCCGAAAAACGATTATTCCCGTCTATCAGCATCAACCGCTCTGGAACACGCCGCGAAGAACTCATCACCAAACCCGATGAATTACAAAAAATGTGGATATTACGCAAGATCCTACATCCCATGGACGAACTTGCCGCCAACGAGTTCCTAGTCGAACGGTTAAAACTCACCAAAACGAATGATGAATTTTTTGATTCGATGAAAGGGTAAAAGACGGTTGGTTAAAGTAATTAATTTTAAACCCACTCCGCATTGTTCAGCGACACCCGCCTGACTCACAGGTTTTGTCTAAACGGGTCCTGTCAGCTGCATCTTTTTCCATGCTCGCTTCGCTGTGCGTGGAAAAAGATTCCGCTGCCACCCGTTGCAAAGCTTGTTGGCGGATGCGCTGAACAATGCTAAGCAGGGTGTTTGTATTTTCACAGAATTAAATATTTTTATTTTTAGATTTAATTTTAATTTTTTATTAACATTCTAAGCTTGTTTAAGCTTTCGAATTCAAACGCATTTGCAGAGTGAATATTTCCCGCCGCTCGCCAGCTTGCTAGCTGACAGGACCCGTGGAGCACCTAAACCAGCGAGTTGTCGGCGGCGGAAAATATTCACGGGGTATGGGATAAGTTGAGATATCTAAATCAAAATTATGAATACGCGCACTATAGCTGTTAGGATATTAATTGAGGTTATTCAGAAGAAGCGGTCTTTGCCGGCGGCTTTTGAAAAGATATTGTTGCCTGGTTTATCTCAGCGGGATGTCAGTCAGGTCAAGCAGTTTTGTTTTGGGGTTTTACGTTACTATCATCGATTATGGATTATTGTTCAGGGGTTGATGTATAAACCGCTAAAAAATGCGCATAAAGATGTGGAGATTTTAATACTTTTGGGGCTGTATCAGCTGATTTATTTGAATACGCCGCAGTACGCGGCTGTTTCGGAAACGGTGGCCTCAGCGAATGATTTAAAAAAACCGTGGATGAAAGGGTTGGTGAATCAAGCACTGCAAAATTATTTGCGTCATTCTGCAAAATATATGGAAAAAGCGGACAGCACTTTGACGGGGAAGTTTTCACACCCCGAATGGTTGATTGCACAATTGCGAAAAGACTGGCCGGTAGAATGGCAATCTATTTTAACCGCCAATAACACACAAGCGCCAATGTTTTTGCGTATCAATCCACAAAGAATAAGCCGGGAAAAATATTTAGAAAAATTAAAGCAGCAACAAATCGAATCTCTGATCATAGAAGAACTTCCGCACGCCATTCAATTAAGCAGTGGACAATCAGTAGAATCATTACCTGGTTTTTACGAGGGGGAATTCAGCGTGCAGGATCTTGCTAGTCAATACCTCTATAAAATTTTAGATATTAAAGACGGGCAGCGTGTTCTCGATGCCTGTGCGGCGCCTGGCGGGAAAACCAGTTTGATTTTAGAAAATTTTCCGCAATTAAAAGAAATCATTGCCATTGAAAAAGAATCTGAACGTGCAGATTTAATTCAAGAAAATTTGCGCCGTTTGCAACTCACTGAACGAGTCAAGGTGATAACTGCCGATGCAGCAGAGCCTAATCAGTGGTGGGACGGTGTGGCGTTTGATTGGATCTTGCTGGACGCACCTTGTTCAGGAACTGGAGTCATTCGCCGCCACCCTGACATAAAATTACTACGCCAACCTGAAGACATCGCAGCTTATCACCAACAACAAATTCAATTGCTGTCCCAGCTTTGGCCATTATTAAATCCGGGTGGTAAATTACTCTACACCACGTGTTCCGTGTTAAAAGAAGAAAATGAAAACGTCATCAAAAATTTTTGCCTGGGTTGCCAAGAAGCAGCTATAAAATATAGTCACCAGCTTCTGCCTGTAGAAAACGGCCCGGACGGCTTTTATTATGTGTTATTAACCTTTTCCAAATGATTTTATAGCCTTCTCGATACCGGTCTTATGGGTCTCTTGCGAAAATTTTTTCATATGTTTGTATAGAGAAGTTGTCTCAGAAAAGGGAAAATAAGGATACCTACTTATATCTATAAATTTTTTGAACGCCGTTAAATTTTTTGTTAGATCCTCATCGTGAGGTTGAGGTCTCTTAAAATCGGAAAATATGCTTGAAAGCTCTGTGCTTCGTCTAGCATAGTGTTCTTTTGGTATAAATCGTGAATGATTTCTTGGGTTGTTGTTATATGTTATGGCTGCACCCATTACATTGGATGCATATTCATGAAATATAATTGGGTTTAGTTTTTGTGTAATTTGCTCGAGAAGTTCATCCATTATTTCTTTTGTCTGGTCATTTCTTGTCCGGGTCTTTTCTTCACCGCTGAGTTCGAATAACTGAAAAGCATCTACATAGTTGAATTTTGGGATTTGTTTGCCAGAGTCTCGTAATTCTTGGGCCTTTTTCTGGTGCTCCCGCGCTTTATCATCCACCAAAAAAACGAGTTTATGATTTACATTTTTTTGGGCAGCAATCCCAGCCATAATTTGTGATTTTGGACGACGGGATATAATCAAGCCGGATAGATCATCTTTACACTCATCTCCAGCGTCCAAACCTCTTTTTATTTGCTCTACCGAAAACATAAGTTTATCTTCTGTATCATCATAATGCACGGAAGTACAACGAACAGAATTTTTTATCTCCTTATTTTCGTTTATGCTTGGGTCGACATACAAATAATCCTTTAGTTGAGTGGCTGCTTCGTAGTGTCTCGAACCGAAGTTGCACGCAGCAGTTAAAATAAAAATTTTGATTTTATTCGGATATAGGGCGTGAATTTTTCCAAGATATGTTTTGATAACTGTAGCATCATTAAATGTATCGCTGCCATTCCAGTAGAAGTGACCTTTATTCTTGTCATCACGATCAATCAAGGTATTATCTAGATCTAAAAAAACCAATGCTTCAATTTTTGCTTCTGTGCGTGTCATGGTAAATCTCTATTCGCTAACTATTGCTTATATAGGAAAAACACAATTTAAATCATAAAAAATGTGAAGTCAAGAAAATATTAACAGAAAATATTACTTAACGATTTATCCCACGGGATTGTTTCAAGGTATTGTTTTTACCACCTATTTTTAATAAAACGCTAATTTTAGATGTAAAAGATTTCTGGAAATTCCAGCTTGAACGTTTTACAATGCCGGGTATGACTACTTTACTGAATTCTCTCAATCCTGCGCAAAGCGCAGCGGTTTCTTCGCCGCCGGGGCATTTTTTGGTTTTGGCGGGCGCCGGGAGTGGCAAGACCCGGGTGTTGGTGCATCGGATTGCGTGGTTGTTAACGCATTTGCAAATTGCGCCTTCGCAAATTTTTGCAGTGACCTTTACCAATAAGGCTGCTTACGCCATGCGTTCGCGAATTGAATCTTTATTGAATACGCATTTAAGCGGGATGTGGGTGGGGACATTCCACGGGTTGGCGCATCGATTGTTGAGAGCACATTGGAAAGTGGCTGGATTGCCGGAATCTTTTCAAATTTTAGACGCCGATGATCAATTGCGGTTAATTCGCCGCGTACATAAAAATTTAAATTTGGATGAAAATCAGTGGCCGCCGAAACAATCACAATGGTTTATCAATCACAATAAAGAAGAAGGTCGCAGGCCCCGCTCTTCGCATGCTTCCGAAAATTATTTTGATGAGACCATGCAAAAAGTTTATCAAGCCTATGAAAATATGTGTGCCGCCAGCGGCTTGATTGATTTTGCGGAATTACTATTACGTTCTTTAGAAGTATTACAAAATAATCCGGATATTTGTCAGCATTATCAACATCGTTTTCGTCATATTTTAGTAGATGAATTTCAAGATACAAATGCAATTCAATACGAATGGCTGCGTACATTTGCTGGCAATAAAAATTGGATTATGGCTGTAGGCGATGATGACCAATCTATTTATAGCTGGCGAGGCGCGAAAATTGAAAATATGCAGCGTTTTACCCGCGATTTTCCTGGCTGTCAAACGATACGCCTGGAACAAAACTATCGCTCAACTCAAACGATTTTAGACGCCGCGAACGCCGTGATTGACCATAACGCCAACCGTTTAGGCAAAAAATTATGGACGGAGGGAGCGCGCGGCACGCCAATTACTTTATATTCAGCCTACAATGAACGAGACGAAGCACATTATATTGTTTCCACCCTGCGCGACTGGGTAAGGCAAGGGCGGCATTATCAAGATGTGGCAATTTTATATCGCTCCAATGCGCAATCACGTATTCTGGAAGAACAGCTGATCGACGCTAAAATTTCCTATCACATTTATGGTGGATTAAAATTCTTTGAACGCGCAGAAATTAAGGATGCCTTAGCGTATTTACGTTTGTTAGCAAATCGCCATGATGACGCTGCATTTGAAAGAGTGGTTAACCTGCCAACGCGCGGCATCGGCAACACCACCATGAATGAAGTACGCGAAACCGCGAAAAATCAACAAACTTCTCTATGGCAAGCGTCGCAATATTTAATTCAAAATCGATTACTCAGCGCGCGCGCCGGCAATGCCTTACATGATTTTTTACATCTGATTGACACCATGGACCTTTCCACGCAAAAAGAAATGTTGGACCATAAGACCGAGTACGTATTACAAACCAGTGGCTTATTGTCTTTGTATGCGAAGGATAAAACGGAAAAAGGCGTTTCCCGCATTGAAAACTTAGACGAATTAATTACGGCAACGCGCCAATTCCATCCCGCTGAAAACGAAGAAAATGAAAATTTATCTTTATTGGATGCATTTTTAGCGCATGTTGCTTTAGAAACGGGTGAAGGGCAAGCTCCAGCACAAGCAGACTCAGTGCATTTGATGACATTACACGCAGCGAAAGGCTTGGAATTTCCTTTGGTGTTTATTGCCGGTATGGAAGAAGAATTATTTCCGCATAAAATGTCGATGGAAAATGGCGGCGGTTTAGAAGAAGAACGGCGTTTGTGTTATGTCGGCATGACCCGCGCGATGGAAAAATTGGTCCTCACCCACTCGCAATCCCGCTTTTTACACGGCTCGGAAAGATTTAATGTCCCTTCGCGTTTTATCAGCGAAATTCCGAGTGAATTGATCCGGGAAGAAAGACCTGCTGTGCACGTCACTCCGGCGAGACCCGTCACGCCTAAAGTAGAAGAGGGTTTGGATTTGGGATTGCGTTTAGGCCAACGTGTCCGCCATGCGCATTTTGGTTTGGGTATCATCACTAATTTCGAAGGCCATGGCGAACACACCCGCATCCAAGTTAAATTCGAAAGATACGGCGCAAAATGGCTGGTTGCCAGCTTCGCTAAACTTGAACCAGCCTGATTGATTTTTTAACTCAATAGAAAATAGCAAAATATCTTGTTTTAATGAAATTAGCCTAGAAATGGTCAGAATTAAAACCAATAAGTACTATTTCACATGAACATTTTAATATAGAGTCTTTAAAAAATTTGTTCGATACAAAAATCAATTTTCAGAAATTATCTCATTTGGCTGCCCCAATGGCATCAATGTTTAATCAATACCTTGTCAGAGGGGGATTTCCACAAACTTTTTGGTGCAGTTTAACAGAGGCGCAAGACATGGTTCGCGAGGATATCATAAATCGAGTGCTAAAACTTGATGTGGCAGAATTGTTTAATGTGCGAAAAGTTTCTGAACTGGAACAAATTTTTTTATATCTTTGCATGAACGATGGCGGCATATTAAATTTAGAAGATTTGACATCCAATTTAGAGATTTCAAAAACCACAGCATTAAATTTTATCAGATTATTAGAGTCCACTCATTTGATTTATCGCTTACAAAAATTTGGTTATGGAAAGGATGTGTTACGCGCTCGATTTAAAGTATATCTGGCTGATCCGGCTATTGCGCCTTCAATTTTATTGATGGGAAAAAGCGTTTTGGAAAAACCGGAGATGATGGGTAGCGTGGTAGAAACTGCCATTTTTAAACATTTATTTTTATATAATCAGCCAGGATCAAGAATTAATTATTGGAAGGATGAAAAAAATCATGAAGTGGATTTGGTGGTTACCCAAGGCATGCTAATTATTCCCTTCGAAATAAAATATAGAAATCAACACACCAAAGCTAAAGATTTTCCGGGTTTAGTGAAATTATGTAAAAAATATAATATCAAGCGGGCATACATTGTCACTCAATCGTTATCTGATTTTGGCCCATTTAAAAGTCCAGACTTGCCGGAAACTGAATTGATGAAAATTCCCGCCGCTCTTTTATGCTATTGGTTAGGCAAATTCGAATTAGAGAAAAGCACTCAAAATGAGCCGCAATTGTTTTAAGCAAGAATTTCTCTTGTTTTTTTAAAATTGATTAAATGAAAGCCGTCGACAGCATAATTTTGTGATCCGGCATAAATGCAATAACCTTCAATTACTCTTTCCGGCGCTAATCGACGAAAATAGTTTAATCTTTGTAAAAAACTTTTATCAAACGTTTGTGCTGATTTTATTTCGATGGGAATTAATTCATGTGCTCTTTTATAAATAATATCAATTTCATTATTATGGTTATCACGGAAAAAATATAAATTGGGTTCCAAACCGCGATTCAATCGTTCCTTCATCAGTTCTAAGACGACTAGATTTTCAACCAAATGTCCGCGCAGTGGATCTCTGGACATTTGTGTCTTATTTTCAATATTAATTAAATAACTCACCAGTCCAACATCAAAAAAATAAAGTTTTGAGGCTTTAATAATGCGTTTGCCAAAATTTTCATAATACGGTTGAACTCGAAAAATAAGATAAGAAGCTTCCAACACAGATAACCAATGATTAATGGTTGTTGCTGAAACGCCCACTTCATTGGCTAAATTTTCGAGGTTCAAGAAACAACCGACACGGCTGGCGCACAAGCGCATGAATTTTTGAAATAACAATAAATTATGAACTTTAGTAATCTTGCGTACATCGCGCTCTAGATATGTCTTCGTATAGTTACTATAAATAATCCAGGGTTCAATTTTCTGGGCATATGCATCCGGTAAAAAGCCAGTAAGCAAATACTCGTCTAAATCAAGTTCAACGCCGTGCCGGTCAAGCTCAGCTATACTAAAAGGTAATAAAGAAATAATGGCGGTTCTACCAGCCAATGATTGGCTGATGGTTTCTCCTAAGTTTAGCTGCTGACTACTGGTTAAAATAAATTGTCCAGGCTGTTTCTTCTCATCAACAATCACTTGAATGTATGACAATAAGTGTGGAGCATTTTGAATTTCATCTAAAATAGCGCCTTCTGGAAATTGGTTAATAAACCCGCGTGAATCATGAATTGCGAATGCGAGAACGTCCGGCTCTTCCAGGTTCACATAGGGCTTGTTAGGAAATACATCGCGGGCCAAAGTCGTCTTTCCAACCTGACGTGGGCCCACCAGCGTGACGACTGGATAATGATTTGCCATTTCTATCAAGAGATGAGTTGCGTCCCGGACTATTTTCATTTGTGTAATTCCAAAAAAATTTGTTGGATTTGTACAAGAATACTATATTAATTTTGTGAAAATCACAAATATTTTATGGGAACCCTCAAAATTCTTGGGGCGTTTTTCCATTTAAATCAAATGATTGGGAACGATTTAATATCGCATCTCGGTCATCGTATGCTCATTATTTGGGCGAGACAGATCAATGTCCTTGTTGTTGAATATGAATTTCAAATAGACCGGTTTCAATGGTTAAACCCGGCCCAAACGCCATAGCCAGGATTTTTTGTTCATTGTTTTTTGCCGTTAAGCGATTTAATAATTTCTTTAATACGAAAAGTATGGTCGGAGAAGACATATTGCCGTAATTTTTTAAAACCTCGTGTGCATCTTTGTTTTTTTCTGTAGGAATACAGAGCGCTTTTTCAATTTGAATTAAGATATCTTTGCCGCCCGGGTGGATAGCAAAATAATCAATTTCCTCTAATGTGAGCTGAAAAAACGCCAAGAGTGGATGAACCAATGCTTTAACATTTTCATTGAGGATCATCGGCACATAGGAGGAAAGCTTGATATCAAATCCATGATTGCCAATAAACCAAGTCATGGCTTTTTTTTCGTAGTCAGTAAAACCGCTGCGAAAAGCGGTTAAATTAAGATTTTTTTCACCGCACGGTTCGCTGTGAATCAACGCACAAGCTGCCCCATCCGCAAATAAAGCATTGGCGATAAGATTGTCTTCAGAATTTATCGGCTGAAAATGTAACGAACAAAATTCCACACAAACGATCAGGACGAATGCGCGAGCATCTTTATGACAAATAGCATCCGCCACTTTGAGGGCATTAAAAGCCCCATAACAGCCCATAAAATTAATACAAGTTCTTTCGATATGCGGACTCAACTGTAGTTGCATCAAAAGCTCAATATCTAAACCAGGCGCATACATGCCGGTGCAACTTACGGTAATAAGATGCGTAATTTTAGGGATAAAGTGAGGATTAATGCCTTCACGAATGGCCGCTAAAGCCAAAGAACAGGCGTTTTTCTCATAAATTTTTAAACGTTCGCTGACGCCGCCCAGCGGCACAGGCAAATGATCTGCTTTGGTATTGAGAACAGTGTGACGATATTCAATATCGGTTTTTTTATAAATTCTTTCTAAGCGCTTCGTGGCCCTGGCGTCATAACCCAAAAGTTTAGCCATCACTTGTGCGCTTTCAGTTTGTTTAAGCCGATATGGCGGATTCGCCAGTCCCATTTCGATAATATAACTTTGATTCATTCCGGTAAATCCGCACGCTAAACGCGCCACTAACTAGAGCGCTCGCATCGCCCCAGGAAAATTTTTCGTCCATCTCATTAGTATAACAGATTATGTGCTACCATACTAAAATTGGCGAATTTATTAAAATATAATTGTAATGTACGTTTGGCTATTGAACGAAAACACAGCTTTACAAATGTATAAAAAAACAATATAATGCTTTTCAAAGTAAAAATATACGTAAAATAGGTATTAAATTGCATTATGCGACAAAACAACCTCACTTTCAAACTTCCAAAAATTACTTTAACACGATCTTTGATTGCTTTTGCCCTTGTCTATCTTTGCCGTCATCTACTGTATTCAAGAATCCATGACGCTTCGCAAAAAATCACCTTTGATCAAGGTATAGAGGATGGTATGGCCCAAGCAGAGATATTGGGCATTGAATCTGCCGTTTCCTTTTTTAAAAGCTATGATTTTAATCTGGAATGTAAGTCAGCGATTAAAAAACTAGAGAAACCTATAGAGAGAAAGCTTCAGCGCTTAATGAATTATTTCAAGTTCCTTACTGTTATGTAAAAGATTATTATCCAGAAGGAGTTAAACTCATTGCATTAGTGGATTTTTGCGACGAAGACCTACGTAAAAAATACTACGTATCGCTCACCAAAGAAAGACTGGAATTGAGTAATAAAAATCTTGCGCAGTCTGAAAAAGAATTAAAAGAAATTTGCCAACGCGACCCTATTCTTAGCATGCCAGCAGATGTGAAAAACGTTCTTGATCAGAAAGCGTTATCAAAACTTAAGGAATCTACTTCATTTGATCAAATTTTATCTTTTTCAATGGAAATATTATTAACCCTGTCAATAATGGCCATTGGTTGGGAATTATTTAAATTAATAGAAAAAAATTGCCTTGAGACAATTGAAACCGTAGGCTTTGAGAATCAAAAATCAGGTAATGTAGATCTGCAAAAAAGGGTTCAAGAATTTAATGAAAAAAAATTGGATAAAAAATTATTGCCAAAAACCTTTTTATGTCCTATCAGTAAGGAAATTCTAACCAAACCAGTGTTATTAGCTTCAGATGTTACTGGCCGTCGCTATCAACTGGAAAAGTTAAGTCAATTTTTAAAGCGTCGAAGAGTCTACCCTAACAGCGAAACTGAAATTTCAATGGATAGAATTATTTTAACCAGAGACCGATGGTTTGAAAATCTCATGATAGAAAAAATTAAAAAAATATTGAATGACCGTGCAACGAATAAGCCTGAACAAAATAAAACTTACCAAATTTAGGTTAAAAAATTATGAGAGATGATTTATATTTTGAGAATTCAATTCTTTATATTATGATGGTGCTTGGCGCATCTGTATTAGTGCTCGGTTATTCTTTACATGCATCTATTTATCAAGAAGTGGATGAGAAAGATCAGAAAGAAACCTACCGAAACGGGTTTTCTTTAGGATTCACAGAGAAATTACAATCGGTTCGAAATCTGACTGTTAAAAAAATCAGCCAATCAATCACCTCTGCACATAAGGAATGTAAGCATGCCATTGAACAATGGGAGCAAAAACAAAAATTGGGCGAGAGAAAAAGGGAATCCTCAAAGACGCCCACACCTACTATTTATGATATTTTTGAATATAAAAGAGCAAAATATTGCACAGGTGAAATTGAAAATGCTATGAGAAATCCTTGTTTGATTATGAAAGAAGCTGCAGAAAAACGAGAAGAAGATAAAGAATCAAAATCAATCATGGAAGATATTATACAAGCAGAGAGCGAGGCTACACGCATATGTGGTAGGGGGCTATCAAATATAAATATTTCTCTTGGTGATTTCCTTAGGGAGCCAGTTTCTCCACAATACCCAGCAATTCTTGGCCCCACTGAGCAATTGTCATCTGCTTTTTTACCGTCTAATCTTATAATTTTTTCTGGTTTGTGCTTGTTAGGAGGCGTTTGGTTTCTTAAAAAGAGTTTGAATAGTGCCAAAGATAAAGATAAAAATAAAGATATCTATGGATTTGAAAATGAACCAAAAGGCAATGTCGCGTTGGAAAAATTAATTCAAGAGGCAGAAGCAAAGGGAATTGAGTCTGAAAAAGAGGATGCTAAAGCCTGTCAAATCGGTTTTACATGGACGCACCAGCCTGTTCGTATAGCGGGTGATGCTTCTAACCATATCTATGATTTACAAAATATTAAGACATGGCTAGAGAATCACAATAGATATCCTGGAACCAACAAAATGTGTATAAGCAAAACTCTAACCAGAGCTAGGGACGTTGAAGATCAATTGATTAAGCACCTTAGAAAACGGTTATCAAAAGATCACTCCCGAGGAAAATCAGATGTTTTTGGTTCACTTGAGACAAGTGCCGAGCCAAAAAAACGAATAGTCACAGATTCTAAGCTAATTGCTTCCCTCACATAACCCAATTATGTATCAGAACCCATCATATTAGCACAACCGGCGACCTGGTGTTTTCGCCGGAATGTACGGATCAGTCTCACACTTCAGTGTGAATAAATTAAATGGTATGCTACGATACCAAGATGGAATTAGAACATATAAAAAAAATAATTAAGGACAATTTTCGCCAGCAAGAGGGGCTAATTGCAGTGTTGTTATATGGATCTTATGCCAAAGGATTAGCAAAGGACAGTAGCGATTTAGACATCGCTTTACTTTATTCAAATGAGCATCCTCTACCAGATTCTATTGCCCTCTGGGAATTAAAAGAGCAAATCAGCCTTGCGCTACCGATCGCGGTAGATGTTGATTTAGTCTGTCTTAATAAAGCAGACCCCATTATTGGTAATCAAGTTTATCGTCACCATATTCCTTTAATCGTTAATGACGCCAGCGTCTTAGCCAAATATTTTGCCCGGCTTTCTAGCGAATATGCAGAATTAAAAGAATTCATTAAGCCTATGGAGCAGCAAATATTAGAGAAGGAGATATCATGGCTGATCTTGAAGTGATCATGAGAAAAGTTAATAGTATACAGAATTGTTTGCAGCGTATTGTCGAAAAAACGCAATTTAATCACCAATGGACAGAAAGTTTCGATATTAGAGATATTGTTGACCTTAATTTAATTCGAGCCGTACAACTTTGTGTTGATATTGCAGGAAGTATTATTACTGAAAAGAAATGGGGGCTGCCGAGCACGCTAGCGGATTCATTTGTTATTTTGGAAAAAAATCATGTTATAGATCGTCCGCTGATGTTAAAAATGCAAAAAATGGTTGGTTTCGTAATGTTTGCACGCATGCTTATAGAGAAATAAATTATGAGATCGTGAAATCTATTGTTGAGGATCACCTCAGAGATTTTGAAGAGTTTTATACTGTAATTATCAACTATATCGATCAGAACCCATCAAATTAGCCTGGCTGATCTTTACGTTTTCGCTGAAATGTACTTTAATTTTTATGCGAAAGATTTTATTGCCTTTTTAGCGGCACAGGTTAGAATTAATTATTCAAAAAAAGAGGTGAAGTAAAGCAATGCGAAAAAGTCCAAAAAAATCCATTAGTAAAAGTCCCATAGAGATATTCAATCAAGCAAGGCAAGATCTATTTAAAGAATACGAAGGTCAGCGTATTTTTGAATGTAAGCCTAAAAAGGGTGCTGATTATTTATTATCGGTTTCTAACGCACCAGACGTGGATGGAGTAAAAGGGGTTTGTTACGATATTTTTGATATTCCACTGACACTTAATGCAGGTATAGCTATATCTAAATCTGAAAAACAAGATGGTGTGTTCCAACCCTTAACCGTTGATCAATCTAAGGTTGTGACCCGCTCGTTGTCTAAATTAAAACAAATTGGCATCCCAATAGAGCCTTGTCAAATTCCCACTCAACAAATTTTTCGTAAACCCGATGATTACATGCGTTTTGTTTTTCATTCTTTTAAACGTTGTTCATTTTTACCTGAAAATTCTGTAGGAACTTCGTTTTCTTTGACTTCAGTGTCGAGCAGAACTTCAATTAATTTAATTGGTTTAAAAAAAGGCCCCGTCGATGAGATAACAGTGCTACATGAAATTGGTCATGCCCTTGGTCTAGAACATTTTCCGCCTAATTTTGCTGATTTTCCTGGCGCGTGTGGGTCCGAATATTACGGAAGGGAATCAGAAATGATTAAACTGATGAGAAAAAATAAATGTGCAGTGCCCACCCTTAAGAGTGTTATGTTCTGTGATCTAGATTTTGTGAAGCAGGAAAAATTTGAACTTTCGCCACTAGATAGAATTATATTCAAAGAAAAATATCGCGAGTTATTAGCAACTTCTTCGCAAAATGATAAGAAAAAAGTTCCTCCAAAAATGGAATTAATGATCCAAAGTGAACATAAGCCTAAATACTATTCAGTTGTCTCTCAGCATATTCAAAGAGGCGCTTTCATTGGATGTTTACATGGCGCCACTGATTTATTACAAACGGCATTAATCCGAAATAATTTTCCAAAAAAAACCAGCCAAATGCTTACTCAAGCTTTAAATTACGGGATATTTTTTGCTTGGCGAGTACAGAAAATAAATCAGGAAAAACCTGAAAATGATTTTACAGATACTCTTTGTGAGGCATCTCATCAGCTCGTTACCTTGGCAGCCATTGATTTTGCAAACACAAGGGCAGCAGAGCAGCTAATGCGTGTTGCGCGTTCGCTACCTGATTATTTTTCTTTTTTAAAAACGATACTCGGTGGAATTGCAGAAGGTTTAAAACATTCTGGAATGTTCATACAAATCTGCGGAGCGATTAAAAGTGGAAATGCTGCTTTAACTGTATTAGCTACCGGAGCAGAAATTGTTTCCGGGATGATGGCTAAAAAGATAACCGTGTCTTTAGGTTCCTATTTTTTTAGTTCAAAATCTACTAAACATTCTGAATCTGATCCTGGTTTTCGGATTCCTCAAAGCAAATAACACAACATTAGCACAACTGGCGATCTGGTGTTTTTGCCGGAATGTACGTACCGGTCTCTCTTTACAAATTTAAAAAAAATTTATATAATGTTTTTCAGGTAAAAATATATATAGAATATTATTATGCGACGGATCAAACTTCCAGAAATTACTTTAAAAGGAGCTTTAGTTACTTTTTTTCTTGTCTATTTAGGCCGCTATCTATTGTATTCAAACGTCCATGACACTAGGCAAAAAATCTCTTTTGATCAAGGGGTGGAAGATGGCATGGTCCGGGCAGAGAGATGGGGCATCGAATCTACAGTGCCCTTTTTGAGAAATAATCATTTTAATTCGAGATGTAATTTAACGATTAATAATTTAGAGTTGCCTATACAAAAAAAGGCTTCAGCACTCCGTGATTTATTTCAAGATCATCGATGTTATAGAGAAGATTATTATCCAGAATTAGTTAAATTTTTTGAATATACTGAATTAGTGGATCATTGCAAGGAGAAAACACGTATAGCACATACGAGAGAGAGACTGAGAAGTAGTAATGAAGCGATTGTCGAGTCTGAAAAAGAAATAAAAGAAATTTGCCAACGCGACCCTATTTTTAGCATGCCGCCAGATCCGAAAATCACCCTTGATCATAAGGAGTTATCAAAACTTAGGGAACCCGATTCATCTGGCCAAATTTTATCTTTTTCTATAGAATTATTATTAGTCCTGTCAATAGTGGGTATTGGTTGGCAATTGTTTAAATCAATAGAAAAAAGCTCTGGCCCAAGCATTGAAATCATAGGTTTTGACGATAAAAATACAATTAATAAAGATTTGCAAGACTTAGTTCAAAAGTTTAATGAAAAAAAAATGGATAAGAAATTATTGCCAGAAACTTTTTTATGTCATATCAGTAAAGAAATTCTAACCAAACCAGTGCTGTTAGCTTCAGATATCACCGGGCGTCGGTATCAACTAGAATGTTTACATATACATTTAAAGCGCCAAACAAAATATCCTAACAGCGAAACTGAAATCCCCATGGATAGATTTATTTTAAACAGAGACCGAGAGCTTGAAGCACGCATGATAAAAAAGCTTACAAAAATATTAAGTCCCCATTCTGCTGCAACAAGTGGAATTTTAAAATTTACTCCCTCCCAGGCAACGAATGTCAGTGAACAAAAAGATCCACTAACGTTAGGTTAAAAAACTATGAGAAATAATCCATTTGTTGAGAACTTGCCTCTCGTTAGTATGTTGGGAGTAGTCAGTGGTATATTAGCAGTAATATATGTTCTGCATGCATATTATTATCGTAAAGTTTATGAGGAAGATCAGAAGGAAGCCTATAAAAATGGGTTTTTTTTAGGGTTTTCAGAGAAACGGCAGTCGATTCAAAACCTTACTCATAAAAAAATGAGTCAACTAATAACGTCAGCGCATAGGGAATGTAAACAAGCTATTGAAAAATGGGAGCAAAAACAAGCACTAGGAGAGAAGAAAAGAGAAACATCGAAGACACCTGCCTCTACTATCTATGATATTTTTGAATATAAAAAAATAAAATATTGCGAAGATAAAGTTGATTCTTCTATGAGAGTGCCTTGTTGGGTTATGCGTAATGATGCAGGAAAACGAGATGAAGATAAAGAATCAGAGTCATTAATGAAAGATATTATACAAGCAGAGAATGACGTTAAACACATGTGTGGTAGGGAATTGCCAATTGACGTTTCTTTTAGTGATGCCTTTAGGGCGCCTATTTCTCCACAGTACCCAGCAATCCTGGGCCCTCCTCAGCGATTCTCATCTGCTTTTATTTTGCCTGATACAATAGCTGTTTTTGGGTTTTTTTTATTAGGGCTCTTTTGGTTTCTTAAAAAGACTTTGAATGTAGGCGCAGGGATAGAGATATATGGTTTTGAGCAAGAACCAGGAGGCAATGCTGAGTTGAAAACATTAATTCGAAAGGCAGAAGAAAAAAAATTTGAGGCTAAAGAAGGTGATACTAAAGCCTGTAAAATCAGTCTTAACTGGACACACCAGCCTGTTCGCTGGGCAGGTGATCCTTGTAATGCGATCTATGATTTAGAAGAGATTAAGAAATGGATAAATACAAAAACAAGATATCCTTTAGACAACTCGGAGGGTATAAGCAAAACCTTAACCAGAGCTTGTGACGTTGAGAAAGCTTTGATTAAACATCTTAAAAAATTGTTAGGAAAAGATCGTTCGCAAGGAAAAACAAGTATTTTTGCAGAGCCTAAGTCAGATGCTGAGTTAAAAAAAATAACAAGCACGAATTCGGATTCTAAGGAGACTCTTGCAGAATTATCTACCCCACACGAGCCAAATTGGGATCAAATAGTTAAAGTTTTAAGAATTCACTAATGTTATAACCAACACTCACGTGCGGGGACACGTAAATTGTAATAAGAACTCATGACGCGGCCGTAAGCGCCGGTATTGGCGATTAAAATCACATCGCCTTCGTGGGTTTCGGGCAACATGCGGGAGTAGCCGAGGATGTCGCCGGATTCGCAGATGGGGCCGACCACATGTGCGGTTAATGCGGCGGGCTGATTCAAGCGGGTTAAATTGAAAATTTCGTGATAAGAACCATAAAGCGCGGGACGAATTAAAGAATTCATACCCGTTTCAACGCCGACAAATAGCGTGCCGTTTTTATCTTTTACTTGGGTCACCCGGGCTAACAACACACCGGATTCCGCTACCAAATAACGGCCTGGCTCCATCCAGATTTTTAAATTGGGAAAAGCCGATTTGGCTTTTAACAGAGAGTCGTTAATTTTAGCAATATCTAATGGTTTTTGGCTGGAATTTTCAATCACGCCTAAGCCGCCGCCCACATTGATGATTTTGACATCGGGAAAATGCGGCAACAATTTAGTTAAAGCAATATAGTTTTCCCGCCAAGTTTCTTCACGCAAAATGCCGCTGCCGACATGCGCATGCAAACCGATGACGCGAAAATGATGTTGTTTCATGAGTTGCACTAAGAGTGATAACTCTGATAATGGAATCCCAAATTTTGAATCACTGCCGCCGGTGCAAACATAATGATGATGACCGTAACCTTGCCCCGGATCAAAACGCAAGATGATATTTTTTCCTTGGAATATTTCCGGCCATTGTTGCAAAGGATATAAATTATCAATCGTTAAGGTAATTTCATGCGCCAATGCCGTCTCATATTCTTCGCGCAAAGCAAAATTAGGCGTAAATAAAATCCTAGAATGATCGATTTCTGGAAATAAGCCTAAAATTAATAAGACTTCATTCCAAGAGACACATTCAAAGTTAAGTCCTAAGTGGTAGAATTCAGATAAAATATCGGCATTGCTATTGGATTTAATCGCGAAGAAAACTTTGTCGAGTGCTGAACACTGCAAGATTTGGTTTGCGCGATTGTGCAGGCATTCTTTATCATAGACATACAATGGTTCATGATGTTGTTGCATTAAATCCAGTAATGCTTGCTTTTTATTTTCCCACCAAGGCGTGGGCAAGGCAAATTTTGGCGCAGTTTTCGATTTAGCAAAGCGATTTTGATAACTAGTTTCAATCAGCAAGCTGTGGATTTTTTGGCTTAAACGCTCGGCTTGGTCTTCATCCACCACAAATGTGAAATTTAAATCATTAGCGGCTTGTGACAAAAGATAAATTTTTTGTTGGGCAAAGATTTCAAAAACTTCGCCTAATTTAGGTAAATTTGAACGAATATGATGACCAATTAAACTTACCGTGGCGCAAGGGCCGGTTAAATGGACTTTACCAAAAGCGGCTAAATCTTCAATAACCAACTGAATGATAGAAGCATCACCGGCGGTGGCTTGATTATCGAGAGAAACAGTTACGCTGGATTCGGAAGTGGAAACCAGATCAATGGATAAGCCGCGATGTTTAAAACAGTTAAAAATATTCGCTAAAAATCCTACTTGATGTAACATATGAATGGTTTCAATGGAAATCAAAGAAATACCATATTTACAGATAATCGATTTAATTTGTACTGCAGTTTTTTCATCGGTTAGAGAAATACGGGTCCCGGGTTCATTGGGAAAAAAAGTGCTTTTCACATATAAGGGAATATTTTGTAATTTAACCGGCGGGATGCAATTGGGATGGAGTACTTTTCCGCCCATGGAAGCAATTTCTTGCGCTTCATCATAATCTAATTGTTGAAGTAAACGCGCTTCGGGAATTTGTTTGGGATTGGCAGTGAAAATGCCTTCCACGTCTGTCCAAATCTCGCAAAATTCGGCCTTTATTTTCGCAGCAAAATATGCGGCCGAGGTATCCGAACCCCCTCGTCCAAGTAAAACAGTTTCTCCAGATGGATCAGCAGCAATAAATCCTTGCGTTAAAACCACCGGCCCTAAGGCGTCCAATTTTTTTATAAGCTCAGCATCCGGTTCTGCTTTGCAGTGCGCGGATAAATAAACAGCGTGCCGATGCGCCAAGGGATCAACGGATGCCACCAACAGTTGGCGCGCATCTTGCCATTTCACAGGTATTTTTTCATTTTGCAAATAGGCTGCGCCCAACAATGTAGACAATATTTCACCGTACGCCATCATTTGCGCCCGAATCCTAGGACTCGCTTCACCAATTAATGAAATGCCTTCCGCCAATTGTGCGAGGCGTTTAAAATGGGTTCCTAACAAAGATGAAAAATCGACATGCAATGATTGGCTGAGTTGGCGATGGACCGTTTCAATCTCCTGCAAGATATTTGGGTAACCCTGAGTTAGAGCAGCCGACCAGAGCGCATCCAATTTATTAGAAATTTGCGTGACAGCGGAACAGACTATCAACACCCGCCGTGAAGCTGCGACATGTTTTTTAACAATATTGGCGATTTTCTGCCAATTTTCTGCTGTTGCAACACTAGTGCCGCCAAATTTGATCACTACCCAAGGATTTTTCATAGCAGAATATATTGCCTGTTAGACTTGAAATTTGCAAGGCTGAGTTTGATTTTCATTAAAGTTAACCTATAATTATTTTTATGATTGAAATAAAAATCGCGACAGATAAAGATGTTCCTGTGATTTATCAATGTTATTCAGGAATTAGCAAAATACTTAAAACTTGCCAATGAAGTCGTGTCAAATGAAGCGATATTAAAAACGACGCTTTTTGGGCCAGAAGCCAAAACCCAAAGTATTATCGCTTATGAAAAAGACCAACCTTTGGGATTTGCGATATTTTTTTATGACTGTTCCACTTTCAAAGGCCGAAACGGCATTTACATAGAAGATTTATTTGTCAAACCGTCTGCGCGCAGCAAAGGCGTCGGACAAAAACTATTGACTTATCTCGCCCGTCTAGCCAAGGAAAAACAATGCTGTCGCTTACAATGGTTCGTCCAAGATTGGAACGAAAAAGCTATTCGATTTTATGATCGGATTGGCGCCAAGCATATCGACGGCTGGAAACTGTATCGAGTGTCCGACAATGCTTTGGACCAGTTGGCCAACGATTCGCTAGGTGATCGTACCTCCAATCGCTAGGATTCTGTACTCAAATCAGGTACTCTGGTCATATACTATCTCATGATTTGCATATGATAAGAATTTTTTATCCTCAAGCCCTAGAGCAATCACAATCCTTGATGTTGGACAAAGCGCCAGCCATCATTTATTAAATGTTTTGCGTTTTAAAGTGGGAGACCCTTTTGAAGTTTTTAATGGAGAGGGAGGATTTTATTTGGCGTCAGTCATTGGAATTGAAAAAAAATGCGCGTTAATAAAACTTGAAAAATTTTTTCCTACAGAAAGTGAATCTCCCTTAAAAATTCATTTGGGCCAGGCCATCGCGAAAGGCGAGCGCATGGATTACGCCATACAAAAAGCGGTGGAATTGGGCGTCTTTGCCATAACCCCTTTAATTACTCAGCATGGACAAATGGTATTGAAGAAAGAGGTATTCGCGCACCGAGTTCTGCATTGGCAGCATGTCGCTATCAGCGCCGCCGAACAAAGTAAAAGAGCCTACGTTCCCAAAGTGCACTCTGTACAAACTTTTGCAGATTTTGTCGCGCAAGCCAACGGACTTAAATTAATTTGCGCCTTAGAGAAGAAAATCCAGCCTCTGTCGGTCAACGATACTGTCGAAAAGATTAGCCTCCTCATCGGCCCTGAAGGAGGATTTTCCCCCCAAGAACTGAGCCAAGCCCAACAAAATAATTTTTTAACGATAAACCTAGGCCCCCGAATCCTGCGAACCGAAACCGCCGCCGTGACGGCTATTTCTCTGCTTCAACAAAAATGGGGCGATATTCCCTTATAGTCAAAGCGCCTGAGTTTTATAAACTAACTTGTTCAGTATTTTGTACGGTATTGACACAGTAATTGATTTTTATTATTTTATACATTAAGGGTTGACGGAGAAAATTATGTCGCTGAGTAGAGAAACCATTTTAAAAATTGAAAGTTTAACTTATGACTTAGCGAGAGATACTTATCCTGATGGGGAAGAGGTAGCTCCTCCAATTAACTTAGATAAAGTCATAAAAGAAAGCGGGCTTTCAATAAAAATAGGTCCATTTAATGATCCAGATATTATGGGGATGTATGACCGCAAACAGAGCATCATTCTATTGTCAGAAAAAGACAACCTAGTTAGAAAAATATTTACGGCCGCACATGAGCTGGGACATTATTATCTTCATAAAGATAAACCCAACGAAATTTTTTTTCGTAAAGATTTTTATTTATTAGATGAAAATGACAAAGTGCAAGAACAAGAAGCGAATTGGTTCGCCGCCAGTTTGCTCATGCCCAGACAAATGTTTGCGTTTTTTTATAAAAAAATGAATATAGAACAACTGGCAAAGCTTTTTCAGGTGTCTTCGACGGCGGTTTATTTCAGGATTAAAAACTTAAAAAATTTAGGTTGGTTATAACTTATCAGGAATGAATGACATGGAAGACATTCAACTTAAATCTCAAGAGATTGCCGACCTTTCTCTTAATTTTCGTTCTGATTCTTTAGAGCCGGGTTCTTACGGCGGTCTGGCTCAAAAGGATATCAAATGGCGTATAAAAAATCGAGGTATTTTTGCCTGGACAATCATGGGCATTTTGATTTTACAAAATTCTTTAATCTATATCTTGATCTATATCGCATATTTTACCCATCAGTTAGCTAGTTTACAGATAATACTGGGTGTATTACTCTCAGGAACCTTGGTGGAAACCTATTTTACGTTAAACCATGTGGTTAAATGGTTATTTAACGATATCGATTACAAGGCCATGAAAGATTTTTGATACCAGGTATTGATCTATTTTTGGTCAAAATGGTTATAATCGGCAACGCTGTCGCCGATTATCATTATATTCGGCGACAGCGTTATTATCAGCTTTTCTGCTTTCAAAAATAGGATGTCATGTTTATACTGCTGGTATGGCAAAACTTCATTTTTATTATTCGGCGATGAATGCGGGTAAGAGCACGATCTTGTTGCAATCTAGTCATAACTACAACGAAAGAGGGATGGATACCCTGTTGATGGCGCCTAGTATCGATGATCGTTTTGGTGTAGGCAAAATTACTACGCGTTTGGGTTTGCAGATCGATGCGATTGCGGTTGAACCAGGACGAGATTTATTTGCGCTTATCGCGGATAAGATTCATAAAAATAACAATTTGAAATGTGTGTTTGTCGACGAAGCTCATTTTCTAACTAAACAACAGGTGTTGCAATTGGCGCGTTCCACCGATGATTTGAGTATTCCCATTTTAACTTATGGCTTGCGCACAGATTTTCGCGGCGAGCCCTTTGAAGGCAGTTTGTATCTGCTTGCTTTAGCTGATATTTTGGTTGAGCTAAAAACCATTTGCCATTGCGGACGCAAAGCCACCATGAATATGCGCATTGATCATGCAGGCAAAAAGGTACGCGAAGGCAATCAGGTAGAAATTGGCGGAAACGAACGTTACGTAGCCACCTGCCGCCGCCATTTCCATTTAGGACAGTCTTCAAAAAGTTGATAGAGTATGAAAACAATAGATATTATTTCTTCAGATGAGATAAAACCGCTCCGGGTGCTTTTACAACCCTGGATTGTTTGCTTTACCGCAGCGTTATTCTTTTTCTTTGAATTCACGCAAATCAATATGTTCAACGCCATCAGTCCGGGATTGATGCAAACTTTTCATGTGCAAGCTGTGGAAGTTGCGCACTTGTCAGCAACTTATTTTTACGCCAACGTTTTATTTTTGTTTATCGCCGGTATTGTCCTGGACCATTTTTCGACGCGCAAAATTCTCATGATAGCGATGGGTTGGGTTACCATCGTCACAGTGTGTTTTGCATTGTCCTCAGATTTTTGGCAAGCCATGGTTTGCCGTTTTATTACGGGAATTGCTGGATCTTTTTGTTTTTTAAGTTGCGTGCGCTTGGCGTCCAGATGGTTTCCAACAAAAAGATTGGCGTTGGTTGTCGGACTAATTGTCACCATGGCGATGTGCGGCGGATTATTTGCGCAAACACCGTTTACCTTGGCCGCAGATTTTTTTGGCTGGAGAAAAACTTTATTATTAGACGCGGGTTTGGGATTTATTATTTGGCTACTCATTGCGTTTAATATAAAAGATTATCCACCGCAGTATGCTTTTTCGAATTCAGCAGTCAAATTATTTTCTTTTGTTAATTTATTGAAATCTTTAAATCAAGTCATTCGCAATCCACAAAACTGGCTGGGTGGTGTTTACACTTGTCTGATGAATTTACCGATTTTTTTACTCGGCGCGCTATGGGGAAATTTATATTTGGTGCAAGCACGGCAAATGGATAGGATTCAAGCCTCATGGATTATCTCCAGTTTATTTTTGGGTTTTATTATTGGGTCTCCCATTGCCGGTTGGTTATCCGATTGGCTGGGAAAACGGCGGGTGCCTATGCTGGTTGGGGGATTTCTGGCCCTCGCATTAATGTGCTATTTAATTTTTGCTGGCGCTTTATCTTTCGTTCAATTAAATATTTTATTTTTTGTGATGGGATTTATATCCAGCGCGCAAATTATTTCTTACCCCTTAATCGCAGAAAGTAATCCCCCTGCAGAGGTAGCCTCCGCAGAAGGCGTGGCAGCAACGATCATCATGGCCGGAGGATTTTTCCAGGCCGTATTTGCTTGGGTAATGAATTGGCATTGGAACCATCAAGTGGTGAATGCCCTGCCGATTTATTCAGCACAGGATTATAAAAATGCGCTCATGATGATTGCTATTTTATTTGCAGTTGCCATTCTGGCCGCTTTTTTAGTTAAAGAAAATTATAAGACGTTTAAAGCCTGATCGAGATCGTTTTTCAGGTCTTCCGCATCTTCGATACCGACCGACAAGCGAATTAGGCCATCACTGATGCCTAATTTTTTGCGAATTTCTGCAGGAATTGAGGCATGCGTCATAATGGCCAGATGTTCGATTAGGCTTTCCACGCCGCCTGAACTTTCCGCCAAAGTGAATAACTTGCACTGGGATAAAACTTTTTTGGTTTGATTTAAATTCGCCGCCAGTTCTATGCTGATCATTCCGCCCATTAACGCCATTTGTTTTTTGGCAACCCCATGTTGAGGATGACTGGATAACCCAGGGTAGTAAACGCGTTTTATCCGAGGGTGTTTTTCTAACCACTCGGCTAAAATAGAAGCATTTTGATGATGCCTTTCCATACGCAGCGCTAATGTTTTCAAACCGCGTAAAGCCATAAAACTATCAAAAGGCGCAGCGATGGCGCCGACCGCATTTTGCAAAAAAGCAATTTTTTGAATTAAATCCGGATTTTCTCCCACCACCACGACACCATTCACAATATCAGAGTGACCGTTGAGGTATTTGGTTGCCGAATGCACCACCATATCAAAACCTAGTTCCAACGGGCGTTGGCTGAGTGGCGTAGCAAAAGTATTATCCGCACAAGCCAGTAAGTGGTGTCGCTTGGCGAGTTGCGCTATTTCTCTTAAATCAACCACTTTTAACAAAGGATTGCTGGGTGATTCAACCCACAACATCCGGGTGTTGGACACAATAGCTTGTTCTACCGCCGCTAAATCGGTCATATCGACAAAGGAAAAAGTGAGGCCCGCACTCAATTTAAGTACTTTTTCAAATACACGGTAAGTACCGCCATACACATCATCCATCACCACTAAGTGATCACCTGGTTTAAATAAATGCATTATCGTCGAGATGGCGGCCATGCCGGAAGCAAAAGCAAAGCCCCGTGCACCGGATTCCAAATCCGCCACACAGCGTTCATAAGCAAAACGAGTCGGATTTTGAGTGCGGGAATACTCATACCCCTGATGTTCGCCAGGGCTGCGTTGTGCGTAGGTTGAAGTTAAATAAACCGGTGGCATCACCGCCCCTGTGCTGGGATCCGGCGCCTGTCCTCCATGAATCACGCGGGTAGACAACCCTAATTTTGTATTTTTAATACTCATAACAGTCCAAATATTGATCTAAAGCCAGTCTCTATCATATAATAAATGAGTAAGTCTTAAAATAGGAGAATATCGTGAAAATCAGTAGGCCAATACAAATTTTAACAACTTTATTATTATTCGGAATGACCAGTTCTGTGGCATTAGCCAAGACAACCATCAATGTTAATTTCGGTAATACGGAACAACAAAGCTATGGAGGCGAATGGGGAACGGAGCAAGAATGGCAGTACAGTGGCCCTCCCAAAACCTGGTATTGGCGCCCAGTGAAAAATGGCCGCATTCCACCTAATGCCATGGTGGGTGGAGAAGAACGAGGGGAATTATTATTTATTTGCCAAGCGCCTTTTAGAGGGAATTTGTTGCCCGGTAAGATTCATGCTGGGTTATGTCATATTGGTTGGCGCGGTAGGGAAATGACGATAGATACTTACCGTGTTTTAATCGGTAGACATTTAGATTGGCGTAAGGGGCGGGGAGAATGCTTGCCCGAAGGCGCAGTGCAAGGCGGATTTGAAAGAGGCATGCCGATGTATGTTTGTCACGCCGCTTTTTATGGCAAAGGCGTGCATCCAGGGAAATTGGCAGGCGATACTTGCGTGATCACATACGGTGGCCCGCGAATACGATATGGATCGTTACGAAATATTAGTACAACGCTAGATCATATTTCCGTGCTGCAATTATTGTGGCACGGAAATTGACGATAAATTTAAATTTGTTAACCATGGAATCAATGAGCGGATGGCTACCCCATTAGGATAGGTTGTTTCTCTAGGCAATTCTAAAACCAATTGGATGGTTTCAACGGTTGAGAAATATTTTTGAAAAAAATTAAATGCGGGAGAAGGCGTTGCATCCGACCATTTTGTTTCTAGTAAAAGAAGAGGTTTATCGTTTATAGAAATTAAAAAATCAAGCTCTTTTCCATCCCGGGTTCTTAAGTAATGTAACTGGGTTTTATCGCCGGTGGTGTCTTCGATAAACTGTAATTCTTTAAGTAATGCGCAAGCGACTAAATTCTTTAAGCGAGCGCCTTTATCTTCTACTTGTGCGATATCATAGAAATAATATTTTGGTTCTTTCAACAAGGAACGAGCAACATTTTTGTGATAAGGTGTCACGCGAAAAATAACATATAAATTTTCTAACAATAATAACCAACGTTTAATGGTGTTGGCATCTCGTTCTAGATCTCTGGCTAAATTAGCATAAGAAATTGAAGAGCCCACTCTATCTTTTAATAATAAAATTAATGTTTCAATAGCTTGAATATCGCGCACTGAGTGTAAATCTAATAAATCTTGACGCAAAATAATATCCAAATGCGTGCGTCGCCAACGTTTGTAATAATTAGGGTCTGGATGTAAAAAAGGTTCAGGAAATCCACTGCAATGGAACAAACGCTTAAAAATCTCCTGTGGATTATGTTGCCAGTAGTGATGCGCCTCTTTAAGATCTAGCGGATGCAAGCGAAACATAAAATATCTGCCTGCCAAAGAATCACCCACTTTTTTGTAAGTATTTAATTTGGCACTGCCGGTAACTAATATTTCCGGTGGAATGCCTTCTGTATCATAGATTCCCTTCAACCATCTTTTCCATTGTTTCATTTTATGTAATTCATCAAAAATAATTAAGGGTTTTTGACGATCCCATGCTTTCTTAGCTAAAGCCGGTCGATCTTCAGCAGAATCGTAGTTGAAATAATCATAGTCTTGTCGCAACTTCTTGGCTAAAGTTATTTTCCCACATTGACGAGGCCCAGTTAACAACACAATTTTGTTAGGAAGATCTTGAGAAATAAAGGATTGCAAATCTCTGTTCATATGACAATTCTGACACCAATTCCGGATTAGTCTAGGCTTTTCCGGAATTGGTGTCAGAATTGTCATAATTAAGTGTCTGTTTTTAAAATTAAAGTAAGAAATCTATAGAAAATGTTTCTCTTGCATCCAGTTGCTATCGACAAATTTAGATAAGTAATTGCGGATTGAATCGGGCAGGATGACGAGGCAGCGTTCGCCTTTCTTCAATATTTTTGCCGCCTGCAAAGCTGCCCAAACGGCGCCGCCGGAGGAGCCGCCGACCAGTAAACCTTCTTCACGAATTAAGCGGCGCGCCATTAAAAAAGAATCGCGGTCATTAATTTTTATATATTGATCAATCAGATTGTTGTCCAAAACATCAGGAATGAAAATCATAACCAATGCCTTCGACCAGATAAGATTTAACCTCTGTACCACCGCCTAAAATCGAACCGATGGGATCAACGCCGACAATTTTAATCGCTGGATTTTTTTCTTTTAACCGTTTTGCTACGCCTGTAATGGTGCCGCCTGTCCCTACCCCCATCACGGCCATCGATAAATGGTCACCCATATCTTTTAAAATTTCTTCGGCAGTTCCAAAGTAATGCGCATCCGGGTTGGCTGGATTGGAATATTGATCAAGATAAAAGAATGGGGTATTTCTTTTTGTAGTTCCTTGGCTAAAGAGATGTGGCTGTCCGGATCATTCCAAGCCGCTTCGGTACGGGTACGGTAAATTTTCGCACCCAGGGCTTCGAGTACCACCTGTTTTTCCCGGCTCATTTTTTCCGGCATGGTGATGATAACAGAGTAGCCTTTAACCGCACCCGCCAGCGCAATGCCGATGCCGGTGTTGCCTGAGGTCGGCTCAATTAAGGTGTCGCCTGGCTTAATTTTTCCAGTTTTCTCAGCTTCCTCGACCATATAATAGCCAATACGGTCTTTAACGGAGCCACCAGGATTCAGAAACTCGCATTTAACGAAGATTTCACAGGGCAATTCGGCTCCAATTTTATTTAATTTGACGATGGGAGTATGGCCGATCGTTTGCAATATATTACTAAATATCATGTTGCAGTCCTCATATAGTAACATTATACAATAATAGGAAACTTACGCGATGGGGGATCGTAAGGGGGAGAATCGCGATTCTCCCCCTTAATTCCGAGCATCAGGTTTCCTGATGCGAAGGGTATAAATGAACCCAAACACGGGGTATAGCACATTTAATTTTTCAGGTAGAATATACTCAAAACGCAAAACGATCATTTTTAATTGCCGGAGTATGCATGATACAAGCAAAAGATATTAACCAATGGGTGCAACAAGTGTTGGCTGCGTTGCCGCCGGGTCTGCAACAAATTCCGCAAAACTTACAAGGCTACCTGCAAGAAGCCATGTTGAAGACCTTTAGTAAATTACAGTTAGTGACGCGCGAGGAGTTTGATATCCAAACCGGGGTGTTGCTTAAAACGCGCAAAAAATTAGAAGTCTTAGAAAAACGCTTGCAAGAATTAGAATCACGTAAATAACGACCATGGGCTTATCATTAATATATAGCCGGGCAAGCGCGGGCATGCAAGCGCCACCGGTTACCATTGAGGTGCATTTAACCAAGGGAATGCCGGGGTTAAGTATAGTGGGTTTAGCTGAAGCTGCCGTAAAAGAAAGTAAGCATCGCGTGCGAAGCGCCATTATCAATAGCGGTTTTGAATTTCCAGTTAAACGCATCACGGTTAATTTAGCGCCTGCGGATTTGCCAAAAGAAGGTGGACGATTTGATTTGCCAATAGCCGTGGGCATTTTGGCGGCTTCAGGACAAATCACGGCCAAAAATTTTAGTGATTATGAAATCGGCGGCGAGCTGGGTTTATCAGGAGAAATTCGTCCGATTAATGGCATATTGCCTTTTGCTATTGCAGCAGCACAACTTAAAAGAAAAATTATCATTCCCTTCGCGAATGCAGAAGAAGCAGGGCTGGTGTCTGATCTGGAAATATATGAAGCGCATACCATAGTAGAAATTGCCGCGTATTTTTTAGGGAAAAAAAATTTAGTGTATTTTAATAGAAAATTCTCTGAACAGGTGATTCAAAACGAGGCGGATTTTTCTGAAGTGCAAGGACAAACACAAGCACGGCGTGCTCTGGAAATTGCTGCAGCGGGTGGGCACAGTATATTAATGGTAGGCCCGCCCGGGTCTGGCAAGACCATGTTAGCCTCGCGGTTTTCAGGTATTTTACCAGAAATGACGGAAAAACAAGCTTTACAATCCGCCGCCATTTATTCGCTGAGTGAGCAGGGTTTTTGCGTGAAACAATGGCAAAAACGGCCTTTTCGCGCCCCGCATCATACGGCTTCCAGCATCGCATTAGTGGGTGGAGGGCGTTCTCCAAAACCGGGAGAGATTTCTTTGGCGCATCAAGGTGTTTTATTTTTAGATGAATTACCGGAATTTAATCGCAATGTTTTAGAAGCTTTGCGCGAACCTATGGAATCGGGAACGATTAAAATCTCTAGGGCGGCTTTTCAAGTGGAATTTCCGGCAGAGTTCCAATTGATTGCGGCAATGAATCCGTGCCCCTGCGGTTTTTATGGTGATAGTAGAGGCCGGTGTCGTTGTACTGCAGAACAAGTTTTTAAATATCAAACCAAAATTTCGGGCCCATTGTTGGATCGCATTGATCTTCATCTGCACGTGCAAGCATTGCCGCCCCAGGTATTAATTCAAGCGAAAATGTCTGCTGCAGAATCCTCGTCTACGATTCGTGTGCGGGTGAATGCCGCGCAACAACGTCAATTGGCGAGACAAGATAAATTAAATTCCATTTTGCGAAATCATGAGCTGAAGCAGCATGGTCGATTGGATTTGCAGGATTCGGTTTTTTTAACCGAAGTAATGGATGAATTAGCCTTATCAGCGCGGGCTTATCACAAAGTACTCAAAGTGTCACGAACCATTGCTGATTTAGCTGGAGAAAAAGACATTAGGCTGTCGCATTTAAAAGAAGCTATCAGCTACCGGCAGCGATTTCCTTTTACAGCTGGCGGGAGCTCTTGATTTAATTATATAATTTGGCTATGGAGGGTTTTTATGGGGAAAAATTTGCCGGTCATTGACTTAGCCTTGGGGGCCAAGCTTATTGATAGAGATGAAGAAGCGGCTAAGAGTATGATTCACGATTTAGTGGAATCCTTGCCTGATGTTGTAGAAGATTTAAAAAAGGCCTATAAGAAAAAAGATATTAAACAATTAGGCAATGTGGCCCATTATGTACATGGCGGCACTTGTTATTGTGGCACACCTAGGTTAAAGGAAGCAGCTTTTCATTTAGAAAGAATGGCAAGAGGAAGGCATTCTTTCCAAGAATTAGAGTCTGCCTATCATCTACTCTGCAAAGAGATCGATGCCCTAATTGAAAAAAGCAAAAAGATAGTTTAGACGTTAAGGACAATATTGATTTAGAGCGGTTATTAGGTGTTCGCGCATAATGGGTTTAAACAAAACATCGGTGGCGCCGGCATTGAGGCAAGTTAAACGATCTTCTTCTAATACATGCGCCGTTAGGGCCAATATCGGCGTAATAGAATTCTTGTTTTTCTCTAATCCGCGTAATTTTCGTGTCAGCCTCATCCCGTCCATATCGGGCAAGCCAATATCCATAAATATTAAATGATATTGGTTTTCTTTAAAGAGTTTTATGGCTTCTTGCCCATTGTTGGCGATATCAATCTGACAATGGAAATCTTGTAACATCAGCTGAATGATTTTTTGATTTAATTTGTTATCTTCAACCACTAAAATATGCGGTATATAAGGCCGGGAAAATGTAAGTTTGATTTTAGCGGGTTGAATATTTTTTGCAGCAATTTTTTTATGTTCATCAACAGGTAGCGGAAATGTAAACCAAAATCGTGAACCTTTCCCAAACTTGCTGGTGACGCCGACCTCACCACCCATGGCTTCAACTAAGTTTTTTACGATGGCCAAACCTAATCCAGTGCCTTGGAAACGTCGACTGTATGCTGATTCAACCTGCGTAAACCGCTCAAATAAAGTAGAAATCGCTTCTGGCGGTATACCAATTCCGGTGTCTGCAACCGTAATGCGAAAATAGGCTACTTGTTCTTTGACGGAGCAGTCCACAGTAACCGAAATTTTCCCTTTCTCTGTAAATTTTGCTGCATTACTTAAAAAATTTAATAAAACTTGGCGAATGCGTAGCTCATCTCCAACCACGAGGCTAGGAATTTTTTTAGCATATTTGGTTTGTAATTTTATATTTTTTTCAGAGGTGAGATGCTTCACAGTATCAGTTGCTTCTTGAATGAGTTTGGTGATATTGAATGGCGCCGGTTTTAATTCTACCTTTCCGGCTTCAAGCTTGGCATAATCTAAAATATCATTGATCAACGTCAACAAATTTTTTCCAGATGAATGAATTGCTTCTACACATTCTTGTTGTTGTTTAGGAATTTTTTGTTCTTCTAATATTTGCGCCATGCCAAGGATGGCGTTCAAAGGTGTACGTAATTCATGGCTGACAGTGGCAATAAAACCCGTTTTAGATAAGCTGGCAATTTCGGCCTTCTTTTTCGCTTCAACCAATTCTTTTTGCACGGTTTTTAACTGGGTGATATCTAAAGATGTTCCAATGATGCCAACGATATTGCCTTTTTGATCACGGAAAGGAGATTTGAAAGATATAAAAACAATATTCCCGCGGCCTTTAAGGGAAGTAGTTTCTTCTACAGTTACGGTTTTGCCTGTTTTTAGAACTTTTAAATCATTCTTACGCAATGCCCTGGCTGCAGCGACATCTAACCAGATATCTTTATCTTTTTTACCTAAAACATTTTCTACGCTGTCTACCCCAACCACTTCGCACCAATATTTATTAGCGCCAAGATAACAACTGTCTCGATCTTTCCAATAAATTAATCCGGGGGAGCAATCTATAATATTTTTGAGTAAAAAAGCAGTATCCTCATATTTTTGTTGCAGTTGCTTTAATTGAGAATACAGTTGCCTAATGAGCACCTTTTCATCAGTTTGTTTTTTCACTATGTTCAAAAACCCTCCCGGAATCCAATATCCTTATCTATATAATCTTCAGAATGTATAGTATACAAAATAATCTTTGAATTTTCTACATTGAGAGATTTAGATTCCGATTCTTCCGAGGACTTTACTCACATCTAACATACGACAAGAAAAGCCCCATTCATTGTCATACCAGGAAACGACTTTTACCATTCCGCCGTCAATTACCCGGGTTTGAGTGGCATCAATAGTGGAAGAGGCTGAACAGTGATTAAAGTCTATAGAAACGAGTGCTTCACTATTATAATTTAGAATACCTTTGAGTGCGCCTTCAGAAGCATCTTTAAGGATTTTATTAACCGCTTCAACTGAAGTTTTGGTGTCTGTTTCAAACGTTAAATCCACAATTGAAACGTTGGCCACGGGAACGCGAATGGCGTAACCATCCAATTTTCCTGCTAATTCAGGCAATACTAAACCTACTGCAGCGGCGGCCCCGGTTTTAGTGGGAATTAACGATACAGCTGCAGCGCGTGCACGGTGTAGATCTTTATGCGGGCTGTCTGTTAAACGTTGATCGTTGGTGTAGGCATGAATAGTCACCATTAAACCGCGCTTAATTTTTAGTGCCTCATGAAGAGGCTTCACTAAGGGGGTAATACAGTTGGTGGTGCAAGAAGCATTAGAAACAATCGTGTGTTCCGGTTTTAAAATTTGATGATTCACCCCGTAAACAATGGTTGCATCCACATCTTTGCCGGCAGGCGCTGAGATTAATACTTTTCTGGCGCCTGCTCTTAAATGCAGCGCCGCTTTGTCACGTTCGGTGAAAAGGCCCGTGCACTCCATCACTACGTCGACACCTAATTCACGCCAAGGTAAATTAGCAGGATCTTTTTCTGCGAAATAACGGATTTTATCGCCATTGACCACTAAATCATTTTTGCCCTCTGTAGTAACGGTCCCTCGAAAACGGCCGTGAATGCTGTCATATTTTAAGAGATGCGCCATGGTGTTTATGTCGGTTAAATCATTTATCGCCACCACCATCATATCTTTGCGGGCGTTTTCTTCGTATAAAGCCCGTAGAATATTGCGGCCGATACGGCCAAAACCATTAATAGCTACTTTGATTGTCATATATTTGCTCCTATGGGTTTAAGTAAACACTGTACTGTGGCAACTACTTTTTCTAGTGTCAAGGGTTTATTCCAAATATATTGCCGATGGTTTTAATAAAAAAAACGACGGGTGGCCAAAGCACATATTTCAGCACACCTAATAAAAGCAAAGCGAGTAAAATCCAAATGCCAAACGCTTCTATTTTCTCATATTCGGAAGCGATTTTAGGCGGTAGGATACTGGAAATTACCCGGCTACCGTCCAAAGGAGGAATGGGGATCAGATTCAGCACCATTAAAGCGCAATTGATAATGATGCCAAAGTTTGCGGCTGCTGATAAAAACTGTCCCGTCACATTTAACCAAGGCGCAGCTTGCGGGATGAGATAAAGGGCGGATAATTTTGCGACGCCTCCCCAAATAAACGCCATTAACAAATTAGCAAACGGTCCAGACAGCGCAACTAGAGCCATATCGCGGCGTGGATGTTTGAGGTTCTGCCACCCTACAGGGACGGGTTTTGCCCAACCAAAAATAAATCCCCCAAGCATCAGTAAAACAATCGGAAGAATAATCGTGCCGATTAAATCGATATGTTTTAAAGGATTTAAAGTCACGCGTCCCAACGCTAACGCGGTATTATCGCCTAATTTGCTCGCCACCCAACCATGCGCAGCCTCATGCACTGTAATAGCGAAAATCAAAGGTAAAATAGCGACAACCAATGCCTGAACCAACGAAGTACTAATCATAGTCATTCACCAGTGTAGATGGGAACGTCCACTTTTGGCTGCTCTTCAAGGAAAAATCAAATAACATCGATTCAAGCAGCTTGCCATCCTGGCTAAAGCGCAGTGCTCTCGAATTACTGCCCCGCCATCCATGGACGGGGCGCTCGCCGCATGCGGCTCGCCATACTGGCGTGTATGCTCCGCTTGCTCGGTCAATTTTTCCTTGAATATCAGCCAAAATTGAACGTTCTGCGTCGGTTTGGTTAAAATTTACTGGATAGTTAATTCTCATATTCAAATACTTGTACCACTTTGTGGATGCCTTTAACTTTTTGCGCTGCTTCTGTCGCCAATTTTTCTTGGCGTGGCGTGACAATACCCATTAAATAAACCACTTTATTTTCGGTGACCACTTTTATTTGTGTGGAATTCAAACCCTGGGTGGCCAACATCACCGTTTTGACTTCAGAAGTAATCCAAGTATCGACGCTGCGGTCAAAGAATGAGAGAACTTCGACAATCTCAATTTGATTGAATATGCGCCGGACTTGCGGGATATTGCGGATGTCTGCATAGATGCGATTTTTTATATCTTCACTTTGTGCTTGTCCAACCAATAAAATAATATGGTTAAACGTTGCGACATCGACACGCGCAGCATTTTTAAGCGCGGGATCTTGGTTGATAATCGCTAAAGCTTTATTGGAGATTTCCCGGTCCTGCAACATCACTCCGGTGTTGCGTTTATCGTAAATAATAGCGCCACCCGCAGAGGCCCCAACTGCCACTAAAATGACGGGTATACAACCGGTTAGCCCAGCTATTAAAATGAATAGGAGACTCGATCTAAGTAATTTCTTTTTTATAAACATAAGGAATTCCTACTTAACCATAATAAATCAAAAACCGTAACTATTCAGTATGGGGGATTAAACAAAACCTTCCTCTGGACTGATAAATAATTTGTAATCAATCAAATCACATAAACAGTGAATGATCAGCAAATGTGTTTCTTGAATACGCGGTGTTGCATAGGAAGGCACGCGTAGTTCGATATCCTGTTCATTGAGAATTCCGGAAACGGCGCCGCCTTCTTTGCCAGTCAAAGCGATGACACGTAAATCCTCTTGTTGCGCAGCCAAAATCGCCTCGATAATGTTTTTTGAATTCCCACTCGTGCTGATAGCCAACAACACGTCTCCAGGTTTGCCAAGGCCCTTAATCTGTTTAGCAAAAACGGCGTCAAAGCTATAGTCATTGGCAATAGAAGTAAGCGTTGAAGTATCGGTTGAGAGCGCGAGAGCGGGTAAGCTAGGGCGTTCAGTTTCAAAACGATTCAGCATTTCAGCGGCAAAGTGTTGTGCATCGGCGGCTGAACCGCCGTTACCACAGCTTAGAATTTTTCCTCCGTTTAACAAGGTGTTCACCATCATATTCGCTGCAGAAACAATCGTTTCGCTCAACGTTTCCTTGGCGTGGGTTTTGGTTTGAATGCTTTCTTCAAAATGATTTTTAACACGATTGATCATATTTGTCATATTGCGCCTCTTTTATTCAATGATACTCCACCTCAAAGGCATTGGGAATCCATAAACAGTGCCCGTAATCGTTCAAACAAAATACGTCAAATCGACAATCTACTTTGTCGAACCATTGGTGTTCTAGCAAAAAATGTTTGGCTGCAAAAATAATGCGTTGCTGTTTAGGGGTGGTGATGGTTTCTAAAATGTTATCAAAATCTTGTTTTGCGCGGTAACGTACTTCTACAAACACGACATATTCTTGGTCGCGCATGACGAGATCAATTTCGCCGCCTTTACATCTAAAGTTGGAATCGATGCAAATCAATCCTTTTTTTTCTAAATATTTGCAAGCAAATTGTTCAGCGCAAAATCCAATATTTCGTGTATTCATTCTTTTCCTGATGGGGGATCGCAAGGGGGAGAAGAGTGGGAGCGATCTTCCCCTTCATTCCTGAACCCCGGCTTTGCCCGGGGTGAAGGATTCTAAATAAATAGCCACTTCACGGTTCTAGGCTGGCCTCACCGTTAATGATTTGGGCCCAGGGTAATTCTCGTAACAAAATTTGGTGCTGAGAAAGGGTCAGTTTTCCAGTTGCACCGATCATCGATTGAATTTGATTAGGGTCAGCCAGTAATTGTTGCGCTAACCGGTAACTATCGACGCCCATTGCAAAAAACTGCGGATTTTGAGCAAAATTTTTCGGCCAAAAAGTTTTAACTTGTTGTAAAAGGGCTTGTAAATCGGGTGATAATGTTTGCGGCGCAATTTCCCAAGGGATAGCGCAAAATTGGATACCGTTAAGGTCTTGATCTTGTGCGGGATTAGGTGTGCCACTGTAGATATGTGAAGTGGCGTAAATAGGAATATTGCCTGCATAATAAAAGTTGATCAGCGGTCGTATTTGCCGGGCCATTTCCGGGGTGGCTACCAAAAAGATCATATCAACATCTTGACGCCGGTAGAGTGTAGATCGCATGTCCGGTTGCTTTACCATGCTTTGCATTTTCTTTGCCCGTGCATTGGATTGATCAATTTGCAGAAGCGCCGCCACTTGGTTGCTGAGCTTATTCGGTTGTCCGTAGTACATTTCACCCAAACTTTGTCCACCATAGGTTTGCCAAGACGCTAAAAAAGTAGCAGCTGCTCGATGTCCCCAATCTTGGTCCGGTGCGATAATCAAAGTCGTTTTGCGGCCCTCGCGCCAAGCTTTATCCGCCGCTTGTTTGGCCTCATCTTCCGGCGCCAGGCCAAATTGGTAGAGTTTTGGGATAGGCTGCGTTAACGGTAAATTATTTAATAACAGCGTTGGAACGGTTAAGCCAGCATGGAGTAAAGCGATTCCATCCTCTTTACTGAGCGGCCCCACCACCAAATTAGCCCCTTCAGCCACAGCTTGTTTGTAAAGGCTCACCACTTGTCCTTCGCTGGTATCGATTATTTTAAGCGTGGGGGTGTTGGAATTTTTTGCAGATTGGTAATACGCGGCAAGAAAACCATCGCGAATGGCTTTGCTCACCTCTGCATAGGGCCCATGAAACGGCAGCATCAGGGCAATGCGAGGATTTGTTTCTCCGTGAGCAGGCGACAAAAGAAATAAAAATAATGCAAAAAATATTTTTCTAAAGTATTTTAATAATTTGATCATATTTGGCATACTTTAATCGCTTCTATATAATTTTGTAAACCCGTGATGAAAGTTTTGGAGGATGACGATGACTGATATATCAAAAAAAATGTTCAGTATGGTTGCACTGTCAGCCGTTTTAGCCGCAGGCTGCAGTTCTCAACCGCCGGCGGCGCCAACTGTGGGGGCAAAATTATTGCCTGCCGAGGTGCGCCAGGTCGCGCAACTAGAGACGACAGGGGTGAAATTAATCCAACAAGGCGATCGGCTGATCGTGGTTATCCCCACAGATTACTATTTTGAACCACAATCCACCAAGATTAATCCGGATCATGAACAGGGCCTGATTGCGATCGCCCAATTTGTTAAAAATTTCGCGAATCGGTTTCCCGATTCGGTAATCAAAGTGACGGGTTATACCGACAAAGTGATGAGTCCGGCAGACCAAGTGTTATTTTCACAAAAATACGCAGAAGCGATCGGCGGTTTTTTATTTAACGCCGGTATCCCGTCTCAACGTTTAGCCATAATTGGCCGCGGCGCTAGCGAACCCATTGCAAACGAAGAACAACCCGCCGGCATGGCGTTAAATCGCCGTGTTGTTATTCGAGTGAATTGAATTTGCCCGTAACTATTCAGTAAATTTTAACCAGACAAACGCAGAACGTTCAATTTTGGCTGCTATTCAACGAAAAATTGGCCGAGCAAGCGGAGCATACACGCCAGTATGTGAGCATTGCGAGGCCAATTTTTCGTTGAATAGCAGCCAAAAGTGGACGTTCCCCTCTACAAGGTGAATAGTTACGAATTTGCTTACTGAGTGCCGGTTTGTTGTAAGTCTTTAACGCTTACGGCTTTGCCGGTTTGTTGATTCGCGCTGGCCTCAGCGGCGGCGGAAACCTCAGGGCAGGCAATCCACTCTGGTTCAGAGTATTTGCTGAGCTCGTAGAATTTGCATTGGAATTTTTATTTGTATTATTCGTTACCACTTTGTTCGTTGAAGCTGTTGGCGCGGGGATAATGGCGTCATTGACCGGCGCTTGATCGACAGGGCCGGCGATGTTCTTAACGTTGGCAGGCATCGGTGCTTTTTCCATAATTTTTTGATTTAAAGTCGTTTTCGAATTCTGATTTGTGTTCACGTTACTCGCATTCACGTTATTTGTGCTGACATTATTTTGGTTATTATTTTTATTCGGGGTATTGTTCTTGTTAGAAGTGTTGTTGGCTGTGGAAATATTTTTACTTTTATTTAAGGTTTGAACCGGGGCAACGGTTGTAATCACTGGTTGCGCCGCTGGTTTAGGAGCAGTTTGTGCAGCAGCCGCTGGGACGCCAGAAGTCTGATTGGGTTGAATAAGCACAGCAGGAGTATTGTTTTGTTTAGAAACGTTTGGCGGGATATCGATCCGTGCGGCAGTTGGAGCGGCAGGAACATCTTGGATAACGGCTGCAGCCGTTTTGGCGCTTTGTGGTTGAATAATCAAATTGTTGTTATTGGGTAACGCAACCCCCTTGGCGGCAGGGACTCCTGCTGTCACACCCGGCGTCATACCTAAAGTTTGAGCTATGTTTTTAACCTGCATCGCTTGCGGTGGCAAGGTTGCCGGTGGTTTTTGATTGCTAATGGAATAGCCGTTTTGGGAAATATCCGTATTTTCGCTGCCCTGGAAACCTAAAGTGCGTTGTCTCTCCCCGTTGCTGAGGATCACTCCGGAGCGTGTAATGGAGATGACTTGCCAGCCGTCATTCAAGCTGCTGCCCTCGCGCACTTCAATATATTGGCCATTTTGGTTTAATGTCGCGACCCATTGACCGGCTTGTCTATCTAAATAAGCTAATTGATACCCAGTTCGCAAGCGAGCTGCATAACCATTAAATGAAGATGAACCAGAGACCGGTGACGCTTGACCTTTTGAAGCGTCAGCGATGGTTTTTTGTGCATTAGCCACACCGGCTTCTTCCTCCAAAATCTGCCTTTTCATTTTGGTGAGTTGATATTGGCGAACCAAATCCAAGTATTGCTGTTGCTCCATTTCGGCATAAGGATTTGTTGCCACGGTAGGTGGTAAATGGTTAACGGCTTGCGGAGGCGGCAACACAGCCACATTAGCGGCAGCCGGCGCAGAAGTTGAAGCAGCAGGCGCAGTTGTTGCCGCATTCATAGTATTCGCGTTGGTGGCGGGAGAGGTGGCTGCGGCAGCCTTAGTTTGGCTGTGCACAAAATTATAAATTTGCCATCCTAAAAAATAATGCGGCCAATACAGTCAACCCCAACATAATTTTTTGTCTGATATTTAATTTAGTGATTATGTTCATATTTATATTCCCCAAGCTGATAATTGGATAGTGCCGCTGATTAAGCCGGCATTCACTTTAACATCAATCGTTGAAATTGACAGAGGTAAATCTGCTCCCAACACATTGCCGATTAAAGGCAGAATTTCCGGAGAGACATCTTTCAGATTTATGGTCAAGCCGCGTGTGCGCACCTTGCCGATTTCACTGATTTCACCGACAGTAATCGCGTTATCTGCAAATAACGGATCGAGCTTATCAATTAAGAAGGCAACAACGGGTTGCAAAGGATAAATAACCCGCGGAATACCGCGATTACTCAAGGTTGAAGTCAGCGACAATGCTGCGCTGTCTGTGCCTAAATCAAAAGCATAATTATGTTGTTTAGCCCAATCTTGCATTTCTTCCACGCTGCCACCTTGACGAATTAAATTGAAACGGTAGTTGTTATTGTTAAAATGCAATTCACCAGCCTCCCAGCCCTGAGGTAAATTATAAAGACGTAAAAAATTTTGAGCAACGAATTCTATTTGTTCAGAAGGCGTTGGAGAATTTAACGAAGCATAAAAATCAGCGTAGCCATTATCTTTTTGGTTGAGTGCTTGCGGTTGCGGTAAAGTGGCTGGAGTCTCGGGTTTTTTGAGGTAAAAATAAGCGCCCCAAATAATACACAAAAAAACGATAGTCGCCGCCGCTAAATTTAATGGCGTGATGCGCGATCCTAGCACCGGAGATTTCAAAGCCAAAGCTAACGTAGATAAACGGCAGGTATTTAAAACCGGCAGCTGCTTGATAATTGAATCTCTGATAGTTTCAAAACTGCTGGCAAAACCTTTGGTTTCTTCCTCTGATAAAGCCACATCTCCGGAAACAATCACGCGATAGGTTTGCTCGGAAGTCAGCGGCAATAGTTCATTTTTAACTTTTTCATTTTCAACTTGCGTATCTAAATAGACTTCGCCTTCACGAATCACGATGAGTAAGACTTGATTATGGTCTTTAGACAGCCGTTCGCAAAAAATAAGATGGGTCGGTTTGTCGTAAAAATTCCAAACGGTTTCTGCCATTAAATAGCCGGGATCTTTGGAAAAAACCACCTCTACGGTGCGTTGCGGCATGGGCAACAACAATAGATATTGACCATGTTGTTCCGCCAAATCCCGCAATTTTTGCACCAGCGCAGAACGCTTTCCCAGGTTTAAGCGTTCCCGGTAGGCTTGGACAATAAACTGTGTTCCGTCTGGTTTGGCTAGTATCATTTTAAAATGATCGGTGTAATTAACACGAGCGTTTCAATATTTTGACTTTCAGAGCCTTTTGCACCTAAGGCTTCAACTTCGAATAATTTAGCATTCGCGGTTTGATCCTTAACCCGGCGATAACCGGCGACGATTAAAGTATCGCCACTCTTCAATCGGGTGCGTTGATTAAACACTTTTTGCGTGAGCGTCGGGGTTTGAATGGCCACGAAAGAATTTAATTGATTAGTTGGAACATTGGCGGGTGCATTATCCTGCTTGGTGATGCTGAGTAAATCCGACAAAGTGCTGCTGAGTTGCATAAAAACTTTATCGCCCTGAATTTTAGGCAGAATATATAAGGTGAACCCATCCGTAACCGTACCGGGCGTGATGGAAGAGGTGGTTCCGGAATCCGGCGTGTTGGTTGTGCTGACGCTTTTGACATAACTGGTGTCGTTGGTGATACGAATCGAAGCAATTTGATTATTCATCGTAACCACTTGTGGATTCGTAACCACTTGCACTTTGCCTTGCAAATTCAGCGCGTTAATAAACGTTTGGTGTTTGCCATCACCGATAATAAAACTGGAAATGGCCGACGTTGAGCTATTGTTCAATTCCAAAGGATTTAAAACAGTCGCGCTAGCCAAACTACTGGATAGCGTAAAAGAGGTATTCAATGCATGGATGACGGCGTCCCAGTTGATACCCATGTTGAAGGATTCGGTTAAGCGCACATCGAGCACCTCAACTTTGATGGCTACCTGTTGAGACAAGGTTTTATTGAGGTCATCTAAATATTTGCCGATAGCATCGACATTGTCGGGATGATCATGGACCGTCACGGTAGTGGTGGCTTCAGAAATCATATATTGACCTTCGGGAGAAACTAATTTGCTCAAACTGTTACGCAAATCTTCCCACACCGATAATTGCGCTTGTAAGTTGCTGTATTGATCGTCGTTGACGTCGCTCTGCACTTCGCCGGAACCCAAATAGGCGTTGCTAAATCCGGAAGTGGTATTGTTGCCGCGGCCCACCATGTAAGAGGAATAACCGGGCATGAAAGAAATATCGAACATTTTTGTTTGAAAAGCAGACCAACTGACCACATTGCCGTCAATAGAATAATACAGCCGCGTCTTAGCCGCCAAAGTGTCTAAAGCGCCTTTAACCGTACCATTGTAATGCATGCTGACCAAACTGGTGGGTTGTACGGTGTCGTCATAACGAACGTTGATATCCGCATTGCGCAATAACCGGGCTACCATAACATTAAGCGGCACATTTTGTGCGCGCAACGTTACCGAACGGCGCAACCAAGCGGGGTCTTTGCTGATATCCACAGGATGCGCATCAATGTAAAAACCAGGTCGAACAATAACCGGAGGCGCGCGCAAGTCGTCCGAAATTTTATCCGCCGCAATTTGATTGCTGGTTTGATTAACGCGTTCATCTGCCTGGCGGTAAGGGGCAGTTGCACAAGAGGCCATTAATATCGTGGTGATGAGTAAAGTGACGAATCGTGTAATTGCTTTCATTTTCATTATCTCAATGTCCTAGGATGTATATAGATGACGTGGTTGCCTTCGTAAAAAACGGCTTGTAAAGGATAATCGTTTAATAATTTGCGTAAAACAGCGATGAGATTTTCTCCGGAAATTTGCGCCTTACCGACCCAACGGTAATCTTGCGGAACATCCCAAACCACTTGGCGCCAGCCATAGTGCGCACAAATACGTTCAATATTTTCTTTTAGGGAGCCCGGATAAATTTCAACCGTATACAGGGGAACTTCACGAATACTCGCGTGTGAAACAGGTAAGGGTTGAATAGTGGGTGGAAGTTCTGTTACCTTAACCACAGTTGTTGCAATGGCTGGGGGAGGAGGGTTTTGCGCCACCGGCACACACCCGACACAGATTAAAGCAACGAGGCCAATCAATAGCTTATTCATAATAAAACCCACTTGCAGCAAATAGATGATTACCAATTAATTTGTGGATTGTAACCAATTTCTCTTGAAAAAGGAAGGGTTTATTTGTATAAATTAAAAACGAATGTCTATATTATTCACAAACTTAAGCCCCCCCCAAACTTAGAATATAATAACTTATTGATTAATAGAATAAATTTTTACTATGCTTTGAGCCCATAGCGAATTTCCATTCGTTAAAGCAAGAAGCTTGCAATTTACTTAGCAGTAAGTTACACTAAGTGAAACTTAATGTTGAGCCATAAGAATGCAACCCATCAAACAAATGGCCAATGCCTTAGAAAGACTAGCCAACTCAGAACACTATTTGTTTACTCTACACGACTTGCGTGCACTATTACCGAGTTCATCCACATCTGCCTTTAAAACACTATTAAGCCGCGGAGTCAAAGAAGGTTATTTTATTCGGCTATGCCGTAGTTTGTACCTATATAAACGGATTGTTCCAGCCAGTGGTTTGGTATTGTTTCATGCAGCTGCTAGATTACGCGCCAATGATTTTAATTACATTAGCCTTGAAACCGTGTTAAGTGATTCAGGGATCATATCGCAACAACCTATCAACTGGGTCACCATCATATCATCAGGACGTAGTAATAAAATTATTTGCGATCCTTTTGGTACCATTGAGTTTATACACACCCATCAACAACCTTGCGAAATTGGCAAGGAATTACATTATGATCCTGGTTGCAAATTATGGCGCGCCAGCATCAAGCAGGCACTGCGTGATATGCGAGTCACCAAACGCAATACAGATTTAATTGATTGGGAGCTGGTAGATGAACTTATTTGATCAATTAGTCGATGAGGCTGTAAAAAATCGTCAAGATTTAGTGTCGCTGAGAATGGTAGTTGAAAAAGAACTGCTTCATCATGATATTTTGCGTATTTTGAGCGATACAAACCTTCTAGCTCATCTAACTTTTATGGGCGGTACTTGTTTACGCCTTTGTTATGGAGCCGAACGTCTCAGTGAAGATTTAGATTTTACAGGCGGCACGGATTTTACACGTGAAAAATTAGCCAATATGGGAGACATATTGGTTGATACCCTCAGCACCAAATATGGATTACCTGTAGAAGTCAGTTTGCCCAAACGGGAAGAAGGGAATGTAGATACTTGGAAGCTAAAAGTGATTACTCGTCCCAAAGATAAACATATCCCCTCGCAGCGCATCAATATTGATATTTGTGCAATACCCAGTTATCAGGCCAAACCCATGATGTTACAAAATCCCTATGGGGTGGAAATGGGAACAAGCGGACTTATTATACAAGCTGAAAGTCGTGAAGAAATATTTACAGATAAACTAGTATCCTTTGCGTTAAGGCGTGGTCGTATTAAGAATCGTGATTTATGGGACATGATATGGCTTCACCAAAGAGGTATTCGTCCCTTGTTTGGTTTAATTCAAAAAAAAATCAATGATCACAAATGCGAAAAACGTCATTTTATTGATCTATTGCAAGGACGTCGAGAAACACTATTATCTGAAGAAGTCGCTCACGCCTTTCGTGAAGAAATGCGCCGTTTTCTACCTAGGGATACACTTGCAAAAACAATAGATAACCCTTCTTTTTGGGAATTCCTTATTAATCTGGTCAATGACTTATGCAATGAACTCGGGAAAAATTTATCACAATAAAACATATACGCTTTGCAATACGATCGAATTCAACAAGTTGCTAGAGAAGGAAACGCTTTAACTCGAGGTGCTCGAAGTTGAGCTACTAGGAGAGGATGATGAGCTGGGACTGACAGCGCTGTTAGAATTTAATGATGAGGTACTGGAACTTGAGCTTGAATTCGAGCTCGAACTAGAATTAAAAAAGCTGGAACTGCTCGAGCTTGAACTGCTGGAAAGACTAAAACTGTCAAGGTTCGATGGGTTGTAAAGAAAAGAATTGGTATTGGTGCTGGATTGATTAAAGGAGGGGTTTAAAGGTAATGCAGGTAAAGGCTTTCCTAAGGATTTAGGTAGAGAATTGTTATCAAATTTTTTAAAATCATCTAAAGCTATCGTTATTTTTTCGGAAACTAAGCCGTAAATTAAACGATCAAAAATATTTTTTACTCTATCTGCTCTAGTGTTACCATAATTCAACGAAGCAATCATTACATCATAACGTACTTTTTGTTTCCAAGCTTGATAATACAAAAGACCATCAATTTGAGCAAAGGTAATTGAAGGAACGTTTTTTAGAGACTCGAGTTTATCGATATACTTTTCCTCATTTTCAGGTATATCTATTACTATATTTTCATTAAAATAGATTCTCAGTAATTGAAAACGTTCCTCATATCCGGGATGTTCAGGTTTTAGAGACAATAACTTATTTACAGGCTGCATGAAATCTTTATCAATTTCAGAATAAGCAGCGATGAGCATTTGCATGATATGATCTTTGTCAGTGTCAATTACAAAGCAAAATTGAAGTATTAAAGCCGTGAACTTACTTGCATCCTGCTGGAAAATTTTATTATTTTCAGAATAAACCTCGTGGACCATTTGCACAATAAGACCTTGGTCAAAGTAATATTGAAATAAGCGCTTAAACAAATTTCTGCATGATGACTTCGATAAATAGAAGCAATATGAAAATATTGTTTTTAACTCGGCTGGATTGATATTATGATTTTCAATGGCTGCTTGAATTCTATTTTCATAAGAATCAATGTCCCGATCAGTTAAATACTGTTTACTATCATGTGGCGCACTGTTTTTTATTTCCTGTCTGGGAGCTTTTTTAATTTTTTCATAGGGGTGTTCACCAATCTTCTTTCCTTCAAGCTCATTACCACTGTTACCTTTAGAGGAAAGCATATTAGCCAAACTTTCAGTCAGAGATAGTCCCTCGTCCTCTTTCTGTTTAACTCCTGAAGAAGAAGTTTTATTTACAGATTGACACAAAAAGTCTATATTTTTTAGAATATTTTTTATCGTTAATGAATTCTGTTCGCTTTCTTTGCATCGACTACCACTAAATAATTTATCTAATTCCTTAAAAAATAATTGATATCTGGGAAGCCGTTGAATAGGTAAAATTACACGAGCTTGGAATTCACTTTCACCTAAGCTGTTAAACTCTGTCAATTTATTCGATATCGTCATATAAGCTAACTGTCTTGCATAAATACCGCCATCTTTTTGAAAAGCCCTATCCATCGTGTCGAAAAAGTCGGTAATATCCTGATCAGTTAGTAAACCTTGAGGACTCAATTTAAGGGTGTGACCTTTAGCTGATGTTATTTCCATATACGCTTCTGGTGGTATTTCATGATGTGGCAACAGTTTGTAATCTAAGCTCTCGGAAGGATCGCTAAATTTTAAACGGTTAAACTTGCTGGCTTCTAATTCATAGATTAATTGCCATTTGCCTTGATTAGAGGCGTATAAGATAAATATATCTTGTTTTTTATTCTTATCTTTTCCTTTAATCAAAATGGGATTCCCCATCAATTTTTGGTTTTTCTTTTTCCCAAAAAATTCTTCCATTTTTTGAACGGTTATCTCTTTTTGGTCATGTACAGACATCAAAATAAGGTCATAATCGAATTTAATACCCATAATCATATATTGAAAAGGAATGAACACTTCAAACTGGAAAAAAATATCTCCTAAAGCATTAATCAGGGTGTCTAAACTTACATTCGTGTTTTTTTGAGGTCTTTTCCGTTTATCAACACAATCGTGATATAAATTGGTTAACTCATTTATATAAGTGAGTTCGCTAGTAAATATTTCGCGAATAAGACGGTTTGTTGCAATTTGGGTTTTGCTAGACGTTGCTTCTTCCTGGTATTTTAATTCTTTTGGATTCAGAAGCTTTTCAATTTTTGTTTTAAAAAAATCTTGAAAAACAGAAACCTCTTTTTCAGTGGTCAAATTACTTAAAATATAAGGAGTAAATAACTCATCGTAACGGATTAAAAATCCATCAAAATCCGTTTCTGGTAATATACCTGGTAATGTACCACTGTAAAGAGAAAAGGATTTAAATAAACTCAGTTCTTCATCGCTTGGGGCGAATCGATAGGAGTAAAATAAGAGATCATGATAGGGAAAATGCGAGGCCCAACTTCCTGGATTAAGCCTGCAAAGTAATACCAATAACACGATTTCCCAGCAAGCTTCACCTTCTTTGAAGTTGAATAAGTTTTTGTTTGACGGCAGATTTGATAATTTAATTAAATTTGTCTGGAAGTACTGTTGAGCCTTACCTCGCCAATGGTTTTCGTAAGCTACCATATTTAATTTAACTTTTTGCTCAATATCCTCATTTTCAGGTTCAAAACTTTGAGCAAATCGAGTATATCTTTCTAGAGCTTGTTGTTTTTTCTTAAAAGCTAAGAAATTATTTTCATTAGAAGAGGTAAAGTGATTCATTCCTAAAAAAAGACCTTTATAAGCAACGTCTCGTTTTATTCCTTGAGTATAATTTTTAGCAAATTCTAAGAAATAAAGGTCATTTTGAACGAAGTAGTTTTCTGAAACATGAAGATTAAACGAAGTTTTAAAACTTCTAAATACTATTTTGATATTATCTATGACTTTCTGAATTTCAGCTTTTTCCTTTTCTAGGGTTGGTTCCAGCTCTTCTGTTTTTTGCTCTTGCTTGAATTTTGACGTTTGAACAATTATTTTAATCTGTTCGTCAAATCCACGCATTAAATTATAAAGAATATTATTGATTACTTCTTGCTTTGTATACCGTTTATTGTTGGCAGGAGATTTTGATTCTGGAAGCGTATTTTTTGAAAAATTTAAAGTCCTTGAGGTAGAAAAAGAAGGTCTATTTGCTGATGAATTGTCGGGTGAAGAAATTCTTTCAGGTAATTTGTTAGGCCATTCCTTAAGCAATTCTAGTATTATCTCGATAAGAGGTTTATAAAAAGTTTGATTTTTAAAAAAATTACGTAGGTCTTTTATAACTTCATTGTCGATGGCTGAGAGAGCATCAGTTGCTTTTTCTTTAGTAAGGATTTCAAGAACATATGGGGAAATAATGTCCCATAACTTAGCCAACATTTCCCCTGAATTAGCGCTCGCGTTTCTCGAACTGTCTAGGTCGGTAAGAATATTGATAATTCTATTTCTTCCTTCGTCAGTTGATAATTCTGCTGAAAATTTTGTCCTAAGAGCGATTAACAGTTTTTTAGGTGTTATTGGTTCTTTAACTTCTTTTGGTGCAATTTTTTGATCTTGATAAGTGATTCTCAAAAATGATGAACCTTGGTAATGATATTCGAGTTTTCCCAACTTATATTTTTTATATAAGGAATTTAACGTTTCGCTGTTGTTAATAAATTCAATCACTTCGTTTTTCAGATTAATACCGATTTGAATGGAGTCTGTGTCTAGCAATGCTTTATAAAAATTTGAATAAAAATCATCTTCGTTTTCGTTAAAATTTTTGTCTTGGATTATTTTTTCTAAAAATTTTTTCGCTTTATTCTCAATATCAGTAAAAACGTAAACGAATGCAGCCAAAGAACAGTTTTTATACCGTTCGACGAAATGTTCCTCAAGCGCATTAAAAATTTTATGACAACTCTGCAAAAAGGCAACACTGTATTCTGGGTGTTGATCCTTCATTCTGATGAATATCAAATAAAACAAAGGATTGGTTGGCTGAGAAATAGATTCTTTAATTTGTTGGAGAAATTTTCCGGGATACCATATGTTTGTCTCAGTTTTATTCTCAGGTGAAGCAGGATTGTTGTTGTGCAAATAAATAATCTCGAAAATTTCATTGATAGCTTTAATTTTTTCTGGGGTTACGGATGTACGCCATTGGTTAAATTCATTTTCGGCTATGGGGCTCAAAATATTCAAAAGACAATCCGTAACTTTTTCTTTAATCCCAGGCTCATATGTTTCAATGGCGGCATAGAGTGCTTTCGTCGTTTCGACTCTAATTTCTTTGTCATTATCTTTTGTTTCTTCGAGCATGGAAAGAAATTTAGGTTTCAAATCAGAAATAAAGTCTTGGTTAATTGATGAATTAGTAGGATCAAAATAACTTGAAAATTGTCGATAGTTTATGTCATAGATAGAAGCGGTTGTCACTATTGGAGCATCTAATGGGTCGACCAACGTTTCGCTTGGGGAGTTGGTTAAATACTTTGCAACGCGATCACAGCGGGTTTCAATTATAGCCATGTTTGGAAATTTTGCCTTTAATTCATTCAGTACTTCGTGGCTATTGCCTTTAATTTTGTATGTCTTTAAAACAGCACTCATCTGCTTGAAGAGTTTTGCTGGGGCCATTTCAGTTACTTTGGTGATCAAATCCTCTTGTAGGGCTTCAAGATTAAGATCTTCTGGAAAGTCAGTTGTTCTAAGTTTCTGTTTGATTTCAGGGGGTGCGGGTGGTCTCGCGCGATTATCCTGGCGCTCCAAGCCTAGAAGTGATCTTCCTATAAAACCATTTGAAGAAAATGAGTTTTTAAGATGGTTCTTTAAAGGAGTTGAATCAATTTTTTTATTCAGTATCTCTTTAAAATTTTCCAAGCAATCTTTAAGTGTATTAAGATTGAGTCTATCCCGACTAAGAAATACCAAATATTGACTACACAAAAATGTTAAATATTTTTTAGAATTTTCAAAATCTTTACCTTTAAAGTCAGGTATCAAATCCTCTAAAATATTTTTTTCGTGTGTGGTTTTACGAATTCCAGAAAATAATTCCTGAAAGAAATCGGGAAGGTTTGGTTTTGATGGGTCCTTAGGATCAGAAAATATCTCGAAGAGCTTTTTTGCTCCAACACATTCAAGGTCGTATCCGCCGAGAATTAACTTATAATTTTGGTCTGCTGAATTAGCAAAGTGATAAATAAGATTTTTGAACTGAACTTTAATATGCTCAAAAGTATAGGGAAAGATTACGGCAATAAGATTGGTTTTTTCTTTTTGTAAAAGTTTTTCAATAACTAGAGGGGTTTCTTTAAGATAAAGGGCACACCTTGAAAGTACGCCCGCTTTAAATTCTACCTTAAACTCAAATAGGCGATTATATATTTTAAGATTAGAGAAACTGTTTCCATCTTTATCTATAATTTGTTGTAAAACTGATTTGTCAGTACGAGCACCAGTTAGAAAGGAATGATACTGGAAACTTATCGCACCTTCTGTTGCAATCTGTTCAATCCATATCAAAAGATAATAAAGCCCTAAATCGGTTACACCATTTGGACTAGAAGCGTTAAAAAGTTCTAGTTGCCCGGCCCCTTCAAAAGATAGAAATTTGTTTTTTAATTTTGATAAAATAGTAAGGTTGTTAATGGAATTTTTTTCATTTTTAGTTTCTATGATTTCATCGTCTTCACCAAACTGGGAAAGGTGTTGATATTTAAAATCCGATGTTGGCAAGGGTTCCGGCTTTTTTATAAAGATATAATTAAAAAATGGAATTGCGCAGTCATAATTAGAGAAAAAGAATGAAAATAATTTTTTGCCCTTATTTTTTAAAGCTAGCCGGGATAATCCAAAAAAAATAGTGAAATCTTGTTCCGTTACTTCTGGATTTTGGGAGTTGAATTTTTTGGCAATTTTTTTAAATGATTGGCCAACCCCTAGGCTTTCTTCAGAAAGGATAAGTAGGAAGACATCTAGATACTTGTTTCTGGTGTCATCATTCTCAGGATCTTGAACGATATTTCTCATTAAATCAAAAACTAGTATTTCTGGTTGAATTTTTTCATCAGGTATAAAAATTCTGGAGAATCGATAAATAAATGAATCTGGTGGAAGGCTATCTAAATATTTTTTTCCAGAGGCACCGCTTAATTGCAAATCATGCAGATTTTTTAAATAATTTGTAAATCCATTGGTGTCCACGATAACTCGTTGTGGATCAGTAAGCTCTTCTACAGAACAGGCATAATAACGTGCGTGTAGCTTCATATCCTTTTCTGTTTCTAAAGTGGCAGGTAAAGAATTAGGGGTTTTACAATTTTTCTTATATAAATTGACAATATCCGTTTTCAGAAGGCGTAAAGGATTTTTGGACAAAATTAAATTTTTAAATTTTTCATTATTAAATAATCTATCAATAAAGAAAGGCTGGCTTTCTCTGATGATCTGCTGAAAATTTTCATCTAACAGTATGAGTTCAAATAAATTTTTAAGTGTGGAGGTTACTAGATCAAATTCATCATTTAATAGTATTTCAATCATTGCCGATTCTATTTTTTCAGCCTGAATCTCTGTATTATTTTTTATCAAACATTGAAAAATCAATTGAGCACGACAATCGGACAAATTTTCGCTTACCGGAGTGAAGATTTTGATTAAATCTTCATGAGCGCAGGGCCTAGCTCTAGGCTTCGAGGATAAATATAATTTGAAAGCGGCTGGAAATTTAAATACAAGCAGGCATAAAGATTCATTACTGATTTTTTTAGATTCAAAAGCCGGTTGGATTAAGTCGTCGCTTATATTTTTATCAAAAACCAATAAATCTGGTTCATAATTTATCAGTTCCTTAATATTTTCCTTTTCTTCATTAAGGATTAGATAGTGAAGAAGGTGTTTGGGGTTCCTGTCCGAACTGAACAGGATTCTGGCTTTCCTTTTTTTTTATCTTTAAGCTGTTGTTGTATTAACGGCACATTCAAATTGAACTGAGGTTGCTCTAAGTAATAAAAAAATTCTTTTTCTTTATCTGGCGTTAATGAATCCAACGCATCTAAGACTGAGAGTTCGTCTGATTGCGAAGAATGACTCCATAAACTAGATGAATTGCTTGAGCCAGGTGTTAAGCCATCAGGGTTACGTCCCCAATCATTGATTAGTGAATATTTATTATCTAAATCTGGGTTTTTTGACATATGCTTTTCGTACATCTTCGCAAACAGATGCGCCATTAAATAGAAAGGCGGTGAAGTCACAGCATCTTTTGCAAATGCTTTCTTCATCATATTATTCAACAACGCAATTTGCTTTCCCGGACTATCCAAACCCAATTGATCAAAAAAATTAATCGCTTCTTGTGGAATATACGGATCAGTTATCTTCTTTTGCTTCTGTGATGACGGCATATGGATTACTACAGAATTTTGCTTGTGCTCTTTATCCAAAGGAGAAGAAGTAGGAATAGGGAGGAGTGCCAAACGCTTTGAATTAGGGGGAAGGGGAGGAGGAGGAGATTTAGGAAGAGGAGGAGGTATAGAGCTAATAGTAGAAGTAGTAAAAGTTGAACTAAAATTAGAAGACGATGAGCTGGAAGAGGACGAATCAAGTGTTTGAAGTTTTCGTAGATATTTTAATGGAATTGGTGGCGGTTGTGCTGACCTTGGGTTAGAACTAGAACTTGAAGAGCTCGAGCTTGAACTGGAAGAACTATAAATCACGCTCGAACTTAAATTGGAGGAAGAAGAGGAATGTGAGAATGAAAATAAACCAGTAGAAGCAGAAGTTGAAGAGGAATCTGCGGAAAATGATGATAATGGATCATTTACTAAAGAAAGATTCGAGTTCGGGATTTTAGTTTCTAATTTAGCGTCATATTTAGAAAATGGTTGATAAAGCTTAAGTGCATCACCCATCAATAAAAATAATTCAGCTTGTATTTCGGGTTCTCTGAGTATCTCTTTGGTAGTTGAATCTGTAAACCAAAAACGGATCCATTCTAAAGTTTTCTCTGCCTTTTCAAGACCGGTCACTGCCTTAAAAATTTTTAATTGCTCCTTAGCATTTTCCAGTTCTGCCAATTTTTTAGCATATGAAAGATTTTTATTGAAAAGCTCTGTTTTTACATTTATTTTTCGTTCTTTTTCCTTTAATTCATTTTTAAAGTTTTTTTGTTCACTATGCCTAATTTCTAATTGTGCTAGTAGAAATTTAGTTTTTTGAGTTTGAGGAAGATCTAAAATCTTTTCTTCTGTTTCAATAGGAAGATCAAAAAAACCATGAGGAGAAGGAGGTGGTACTATAACAGCATTTTCTCTTGGTTGATTTTTTTGTTCGAGAGAAGGGTTTTCCCATGCGTTTCTTTTTGGAAAAAGTTTTTCGTCTGGAAGGATGAAGTTCAATAGTTGATCACGTATGGAGCAAAACTCCTCTACAGAAGGGTCTTTCGCATCCTCTGTTCCTGAAGTATGTCGAGTTAATAAATTTTTATTGTTATTGAAAAGGCCGCCTTTATTTCGTTCAAGTAGGGATTTGTTTTTATCTAAAAAATATTTATTTTCTGTAGATGGTTGTAATTTTTGCTCAACGTACCATTCTTTTTGAAGAGACAAGCTACTTAATTTAGATTTTGAAGATTCGGTTTGATTTTTTTGTAAAGCAATTTCTACTTTTAGACTTAAATCCAAGATTGAAATACACAAGGAATACGGTGATTTTTCATCAACAATAAGTGTTAATAACCCAGGATACGATGTATTATTAATTATTTTATTCTGGATGGATATCTGCCGAGTAGGCTCGATACCTAATATTTGGCATATATTATCAAAATTCTCCACTCTATCCTTAATTTCATTTAATGAAATTGTTTGCGAAGAATCAGAGTAATCAGTTTTGGCATTACAATTTTGGATTAATTGGTCAAAACCCTTGTAAATTCTTTCTAATTTATTTTTGAGATCCTCAACGTATTTTTTATATTCTTCAATATAGGGATCTTGTGGGTCATAAGTACTAGTACTTTCACGCTCTTTGGTTTCTATGAATTCTTTTCCTTTTCTTCTCTGGGGTTGTAATAATTCTTTTCTTAAATCATCAATACGCTTTTGATCGTTTGATTGTTTAATTTCGAACTGCTTCGATTGGCTTTGTATCTCAGATTCAATTTCTAGTTCAAGAGTAAGTAATTCATCTTCTAATTTATGAATGTCAATAGGTTCATTTAAATTACTGTTAATCACTAAGCCTTCTTTTTTAAATTCTCCTTCACAATTTTTTAAGTTTGTTAAGAAAAATTCATGGGCTTTAATTAGCGAACCTTTGTATACTGAATCAACCTTGCGAATGGATTGAAGAAAATTATAAATTCTTTCAACTTTTGGAAACTTTTTATTTAATTTTTCTAATTCTTCCAACAAAGTAGATTTTTCTTCAGGAGATATTCCGTGTTGAATACTATATTTTAAGACTTTAGCTTCATCATCTGTTTCATCAATCAAACTATCTGTGAATGCATCACCCTTCAGAACACGATGTTGATGACGCTGTAAATTTAACGAGTTTCCTGTTTCTATTGAAAGTTTAACTAATTCATCTGTTCTTTTTCTTTTAAATTCGGTATCATCAAGATCTTCATTTGCGTCTTTTATTTTATTTCTGATAGCAGTATAAATAATTTTTATTTTATCAAAAACTTGTTGCCGATCTTCAATAAAATATCCTAGTCCTTTCCTAAACAATTTGAGCATTTCCACTCGCTTTCTTGTGGATTTATGCTCTGCAAGTAATGATGATGTAAGAAATTGGCAGGTTTCATTGTAATTATTCTTCTCTTCTTTTGCTTCACTCAAAAAAGGATCAAAAATGATAGCAAATAGAAGCATCGTTCGAGAGGTTAAAAATTCTCCTTTCGTAGATGGGGATAAGCTTTCAGTTTCTATGTCTGTACTTCTGATGGGTATTAACTTAACTGAGGGTTCAGTTGATTGAAATTGATTATTATCAATTTCCTTGGTCTCGACCTTATAAGCTAAACCAAAATAACGAGAGAAATCCTTCGAAGTAATGGAGTCTTTACTTAAAAGCTTCGCTAACTCAGTGATGGACAGGATGAATCGGGTATACAACAAAGGCTCATCAGTTAAATGTGTAACAATTAAGCGATAGAAGCTTTCTAAATCTGTAGAGGCAACTTTTAAAGTTTCTGGGTGAGAAAAAGCCATTACAATGGGTAATATACGTGAGAATTGTAGATCACGGTCGCATGACCAATTAACCAGGCATTCTAAAACTTTATTTTTCTCGCCATCATCTAATTCAGGTAATTTTCGAGTTTTTTGTAATAAAAATTGGATTAAGGTAAGTTCTGGTTTTAATATTTCATATTTTGAATCATGGGAGTCAGGTACATTATTAGTTTTTCCTCTGTTTTTGATGGAAGGCCTATTATTCAAAGCCGGATAGATATACTGTTCTTGATAACCTAAGTGCAACGCAAATAATATTGGATTATGATCAAAACTATGAACGTCCCACTCTGGTTTTGGAGTGACTTTATCACAAGCTGCTAATAGTACTAAGCCTGCTTTATAAAAAATAGGCAATTCAGATAATTCAGCATCACGATGACGCTGACCCTCTCGATTATTGTTTCTTCCACGCTGAGGGATAGCTCTTAAATAATCATCTGCGGCTTTGAGCATATTTTGTAAAACACATTCAAGAACTTTGTTGACCCCATTGGTTTGTTGATGAGACGTTGGGGTTAAGTCTAAGGCGATCATTAGCAATAATCCCTGCATAAATTGGCTAAGATCATTCTTATAAGACCATTCATTTAAGTATTCTAAAACGTCTTTTACGAATTGTGGCTCTGCATTAATCATGCCCACAAAATAATATACGTTTACAAAATCCGCTTTAAGAATATTTCCTGAGATAAAAGCTGCAGCTTTGCTTATATTTAAATTGTAGGGGCTGAGTTGGTCTAACTTTGCTAATTTTATTTTAGCTGAAGCATTTAATATACGTGAGGAACTGGTTTTTTTAAACTCTTGAAGAAGTTCGCCTGTTTTTGCTTGAATACCTTTAATGGTATTAGTGACGCGGTTGGCATAATTCAAAAAATCATTGCCAGGGATAGGCAACTTGGCGTCTTCTAGCGCTTTTGCTAAATCAGAATTTTTAGCAGATTGACCCCGTTTGACAAAGCTATTATTTGTTTCAACGATAACTTTAACGGCCCCTAAAAAAAGAAGTTCCGTACCTTGTTCACCAGCAATAATTTTTAAAAGAGATTTGGTCGTAGCATTAACGTTTTTCCATTCTAATAGCTCTAAGAATTCAGGCATTAAAATATCTTTCATATCGTTACCAATTTTTTATTTAATTAAATTACCAGTCTAAGGCATGGTTGAATTAAACCAGTTGCATATTAACGTTCGCATTAGGTGCTGCTTGCTGAGCATTGTTTTGTGCCGGGTTAATTAGCTGTTCGGCTTGTTCTTGTTGTTGAGCATTGCGAGCCAGGCGCGCCAGCATGGAACACTTGGTAATGCAACAGTAAACACCTGTTCCTATAACAGAGGCTGCGCCTGTGGCGATTAATACAGCTTCCCACCAGGTAATTCCACTGGAGCTGCTAATGGATGGAGGTGAGGTTGGCGGCGGGGTGGGTTCGCAGTCAACAAATTGCACAGGATCGGGTACAGGACAACATTGATCGCCTTGTCTGGAATTATATCGGCCTATTTTTTCCATACAATCAGTAAATTCAGAATAAGGAAGTCCTTTAGTAGTATTTTGACAACTTACATAGATAGATCCTCCTTTATTACAAGGATCATCAAAAGTAGGCATTTCTACCTTTGATATGTTTTGTTGATCAGCAATAAAACTGCCAATTGCCTTCGCATTTAAAACAAGCAATCCAAAAAAGGCTATTTTTTTATTAAACTTAAGGTTAAGCATGTAGCGCATGAGTTATTCTCCACTTTATTTACAAAACTATCTTCCTTGCACTTACGCATTTTTAAATGCGATTTCTTTTATCCATTAATTCAAAAACAATTTTAATAACGCACCGAATGTTTTAATGTTAATTTGGCATAGGGACTTGTTTCCGCTACGCATGCTGCCATATAAGTAGCCCCTATAGCTCCAGGGTTTTGTGGTGATTTATCGGTTTGATCTAAATAACCACCTCCAGAGTGTGTAACCGAATAACCTGGGGTGTTAGTACTTGGATTCAAAGGATTTCCTTGTATATGAAATACAGAGGCATCCATAACAATACTACAAGAAAATTGCGTTGGGGAATTCGTTACTGAAACACAGTTAGAATTAGCTTGAGGAAATGTTCCCCAAATATCTGTGCCATTGTTTCCAGCCCGGCTTATTTGTAATCTATCGATAAAGGCACTGTAGTCACCCAATTTTACATTGTAATAATCATCAGGATTATAACGTGAAGTTGTCAAAAAACTCGGCAATGCATATACGTAAGGCGAATCACTCTCATTATTGCAAGCAAAATTCACGACATATTGTGCGCGCCGTTGCTCGTCAGTTTGTCCATTAGCGTTGCCGGCTAATTGGGTGCATTGCACGCCACCTGGAATCCCAGCAATGGGCGGGAAATGTGGGCCGAGCAGGGGATCGGAAACGTAATTGTTATTATTCGGATCTTGCGGCATGCAATAACCCATTCCGACTAATAAAAAACCGCTATTGTTATTGCTGGTTTGCGAAGGAATTGCTACGGCGGCTTTGACGTAACAAGGATTATTGTTGCAGTAATTTGCCCCGGTGCTGGCAGCCGAAGGATTATCAGTAATAATGGCGTTGGGTAAACGTGCGGCAATGCGTTTAGCAAAATCGGTGGCTTCTGGGGCGTCACTGCCGGGAACCGGCATCGCGGCCCAAAATAACGGCGCAGTCGGCTCATTGTTTTGATTATTGCCGGACCAGCAATAATGCGTGCCGAAATTGCTTTGATAATTTTGATTGGGCAAATAAGTTTGTACAAAAGGATCATCAGCGGCATTGCTGATTAAACAATCTTTGCTGTTCCAATTTTCCTTTGGCCAATGTCCTTTGTTGGCGACATTGTACGCCATCGCGGATTCCAAAACGTGTTGCATACCCAGCGCGGCCATGTTAATGCGATCCGATTGGGCTTTATCGCGATAAGTTTTCACCCCCAATGCAGCAATCAACGCGATGACGGCGACCACTAACATCAATTCGATCAAAGTATAACCACTATGTTTTTTCATTGAAAAATTTTTCGTATTGGGTAACAACATTAACACAAAAAAGAATTTAACATGATTTTACTATCAATTTCAAGAATAAAATTCTTAAATTACGATTAAATACATTAAAAGCCAATAAGAAAGAATAAAACAAACAAACTTTAGGTAACTGCTTGTTGCCTAAATGTAAGTTAAAGACATTCCTACAAAACAGGTTAAAGGACTAGCTATCAATCAGAATTTCTAAATCCATTAATTCTTTTGCGGTTAAACCGGTCGCTGTCATAATATCTGTATGTTTCATTTTTGTGTGTAATAACTTACGTGCAATACGCAGCTTTTCCTCATGGCTTCCTTGTTGAATACCCTGTTGGATACCTTGCTGGATGCCTTGTTGTACACCCATTTGTGTGTGTATTTCTGCAAGCGTCATGGTTTTTTCTCCTAAGTCTTGAGGTAAATTTGTGTTGATCAATTCCTGAAACTGATTTTTATCACAGATTTCACCTCGTTTATACAAATAATACAATAAACTGAGTACATAGTCATCCGCTCCCTCTTGGTATTTCAGCGCTTGCAATAGGTCTATAAAACTTCGCAATGGCGGGATAATATCGCGGTCGAAAATATGTTTCATCGCTAAATTCATTACTCCTGCCCACAATGAGCCGCGCAATTCTTCATCAGGAATCTGATTGAGTTCGATAAGTTGGAAGGGTTGAAGTGCATAGCGATCAATTAAATCTGCCGGCCTGGATTAAGGCTTTAATATCACGAGGATAGTACCAACGAGATGGGCCATTGTAATATACAATAGTGTACACTAATGGCACAACTTTATATTGTTCCCAGTGCTGTTGCATAATTGCCGTCTCATAACACAAAACCCTCAACGGCATATTTATTCGCGGCTTCGATTGATGTTCTACTAAAGTAGCGATATAGGCCGGTTGAGTAGAATTCTTGAGTGGAACTCGATAGAGCATATCGGTGACTTGGCCTTTGAGATCGACGCTATAGAATTTATCTTTGCAAACTTCGATAGCGCCCAGATCCATAGCCTCCAATAAATCACGAGGCAAATACTGTTGAAGGAGTTCTTTGGCAACTTGCAGATTGGACATAGATTTGATAAAAAAATCATCATGCGTTGCTGGATATGAATTGATTTTATCTTTAATTGAAGGCAAGCGTATTTCTCCCTGAAAATATATTTTAAGATAGATGAATTATCTATCAAATTATTGAGCTCGGCAAGAATGGAATAATCAAGAATAAAATAAACATATGTATAAAACAAAAAATTATACATTTTTGTTTAAATAAAACTATGTAAAAAGGTTTGCTTCGTACAAAAAGTTCTGATAAGGTATTACGTCAAGACAGTGCAGTACGCATTGTCCCGGTAGGAGTCTCCATCTGCCACCTGAGAAGGATTTAACAGATGGAGACTTTTTGTAGCGTCCCGACGCAGTGCTACAACACAGCGGCGAGACTGGCCAAACCAACAGTGGAGTTGATATGGTTGAAAGCATTGTATCCGATTCTTCGGATGTCGTCTTGTCATCGCATCGAGGTTTAAACGCTTCGGAAATCATTGAAGATTGTCTAGAAAAAGCCAAAGCGATGTTGCAGATTATGGTGGCGACGGATTTTGACATTTCGTCAGCGCCGTCCGAATCGCAACGTCAATATTTGTCTTTGCTAGATGATTTAGTCGATCTAGCCCATCGGCAATTGATGAGGCTTCGAAAAATAAACTGAGATAAGGAGGACAGACGGTCGGGATTGTTTGCTTAAACAAATAATCCCGATATTTTTGGAATTTTTAATTGTAGCGAATAAACTGATCATTTGGTATCAATTCCCATTATTGAATTTTTCTATGAGCCTGTACTCAAGGGTTTGATTATGCTACAATTAATCAAATGACCAAAAAACCATTAAGCCAAACAAATCCTTACTTATTAGATCCCCTGCTTAGAAAAACACTAATAGAACGTTCTGTGGTAAGTTCTTGTCGAGTCGAAGGCATTGATATAAGTTTGGCAGAAGCTAGAAAAATGACTCTAAAATTTAATATCAAACGCCGAAAAAATAAACACATTTTTATGTCACCTTCTGAATAGATCCTTCTATCAATTGAGTAAAAATCTTTTGTATGGGTTGATAATCTCCGTCCATGCTGGCATGAATGGCTTTAAGGTAGTGTTGAAAGCCCTTAAAATTCCCTATCTGATCTATCAAAGAGTAATTTAAAGGAGCTTTTTTTGCTTGCATTACCATTAAGTCAGCCAAGAGCCTGGCTGTTCTTCCATTACCTTCACGAAACGGGTGTATTAAAATCAATTCCGCATGTATGATGCCAACTACGTTAGCAATTTGATCCAATTCAGAGTATAAGCACGGAGTATGTTTTACTAAATATTTTTTTTCAAATTCTTGCATAGCAGATTCAATACGAAAAGGGGCTGCAAATAAAAACCCTTCTTTTGACATGTTTACTGTTCTATATTTTCCAGCAGATGGGTAAATATCACCTAACCAAAATTCATGGATATTACAAAGATCGGTGGCTGTAAACTGGTGTTTCTCGTCAAAAATATCTAAGAGCTCTATCTCAGTTCTTGCTAATTCTTGTTCTTCGAGGGCTTCAATTTCTTTTTTTGATTTTATCCCGAGATAATTTTTTAGCACCTCATTATTTGATCCTGGTTCGTAATCTTCTTCTACAGATATTTGGTAACGTCCTTTGCTCATTTTGTTTGTACTCCAATTTGGTTAAAGATATTTTACCAGTTATTCAGTACTATCGATTTAGGATAAATCAATTGCAGAAAAGCATCGGTTTTAATTTCGGTGTCATCGGCAATTTTGAGATCTATTTTTTGATCGCCTAAAAAATATTTAATTTCCGCCAATAACCAGTGTTTTTTCATGATCAACTCATTTTTAAGCTCAGCATTATTAATCAGTAATAATAAATCAATATCACCGCCTTTAAGCTGTGCGTCAGTTCTACTACCAAACAAGCGTAATTCAGCAGTGTTTTTACCGATAAATGGATCCAGCGCTTTTACTAAATTTTTAATCTCTTCGGAAGTTAAGCGCATTGAGTTTTTCCCTGATATTCAATAAACGCGGGGCTTCAAGTCTTATCCTTGCGAAAAAATGGCCTAAATCATTTTCAGAATAATCATGAGCAGTGATATTCCTTAATTCACGAATACTCATCCATGCCCTTGCATCGTCAATAAGGCCAAGTTTTTCACCTTGGTTGACAAAGTCGCGTAAAATACCTTCGAATCCCGGATCATTAGATAATACATAAGCACGTATAAAACGGGTTAAAAAGATATCGGAGACTCTGGCAAATCGCACAGCGAAACTTTCCCAAATTTCTAAGCTTTCTTCGCTCAATTGCGCGGCATCTGTCGGTAAATCCTTAATTTTGCGATAACTATATTCTAAATGAGTTAAAGCTTTTAATAATTTTTGATGTGAAGTCGCTAGCAAGTTATTATATAATGTCATTTAAATAGTGTAAATTAACCAAAGTGAGATGACAATAAAAGTGTTTGTATGCTGTCAAAAATTTTTTAGAGTGAACTAATTTTCACAAATTGAATTGCTCATCCAAAACAACTCGTTAATTTCACGAGTTGTAAACTGTTTAAAAATTGATAAAGTTGCGTTCAGAAATAAAATTATTTATGATAAGTCGTATAAATAAAATTTAATGATGACTTTGATTACATAATAAATTAATTATGTTGGTAATTATTAACAGAGTAGTTAAAATATGTACATTCTCGGTTATAGTGGCTTAAATGATGCCATGACGTTTAAAAGGCAGAATATGTCCGGCCTTACGGAACAGGAATATCGAATATCGCAGGGGATGGATGCCGCCGCTGCGTTAATAAAAGATGGGGTAATCTTAGCTGCCGCCGAAGAGGAACGCTTTACCGGCGTAAAACATACTGAACAATTTCCTCAGCATGCCATTGCATTCTGTTTGGCAACGGCAGGCATTGGCGTCAATGACATTGATTATATCTGCCACGGCTTTAACTATTCGGAATATAAGTACTTTTTCCAGCAAAAAGAGCAATCTTATCTTTTCAAATATTATCAAGAAGCTTTAAATCCAGCGCGGCAACTTCAACTTTTAAACGGCTTTTGGCCCGGTGTTAATGTTGAAAAGAAATTTATTCCGGTTCAACATCATCGTGCTCACGCCGCAAGTGCTTTTTACCCGAGTGGATTTTCCGAGGCATTGGTACTGGTAATGGACGGTATGGGAGAATTAGATAGCGTTACGGTTTGCCAAGGCAAAGGCAATCGAGTCGAAGTTTTGAAGAATTATAGTTTATTGAGTTCAATCGGCATGCTGTACAGTATGATCACTTTGCATTTGGGATTCTCCATCAATAGTGGTGAATACAAAATCATGGGGTTGGCAGCCTATGGGGACCCGCATCGCTATGCCGGTTTTTTTGCCGAATGTGTATCTTTAGAGCCTGAAGGAGAAATTCTGATTCGTGGCTTCTACCAAAATAAATCTGCTTTAGATTGGGAAACTTATCGGGGATTTCGTGATTGGCTAACCCAAAAAACTTTTCCGGAAAAGAAAAAAAGAAGAAAAACTTGAACAGCGCCATATGGATTTAGCGGCTGGCATGCAGATGATTTTAAATAAAGCCTTGCTGCATATTTGTAAATATTGGCAGGGAGTGACCCATTTGAATAATTTGTGTTATGCCGGCGGCGTGGCGCTCAATTGCACGGCCAATGGTTATCTCTATCATCAAAATTTATTTAAAGATATTTATGTTCAGCCGGCAGCTGGAGATGCCGGCACAGCGATCGGTAGTGCTTTGTATCACTATAAACATAATTTACAAAAATCCGGAGCGGAATCACCCAAACGCATGCCGTTTTTTGGCCCCACAAGTCAAATTGAAAAATTTTTAAGTGCAGAAAAAAAGTGGATAGCGGATCAACATATCGTTTGTACAAAAGTCAATCTTGATGAGCTCATCCAAATTGCCGCAGAAAATTTAGCGCGAGGAAAAATCATCGCTTGGGTGCAGGGAGAACTTGAATTTGGCCCGCGTGCCTTAGGGCATCGCAGCATTCTGGCGGATCCTCGAGATCCTACAATGCGGGAAAAAATTAATCGAATTGTCAAAAAACGCGAAGCCTTCAGGCCGTTTGCGCCTTCGGTAAAAAGTGAAAAAGCGCATTATTATTTTGATATCGATGAAAAAGATACCGAGCTGTTTAGTACCATGCTATTCGTTGTGGGCGTTCGTGACCCGTTTAAAGAAAAGCTGCCGGCCATCACCCATGTTGACGGAACAGCGCGTTTGCAAACGGTTGATCGAACGCATCATCCCATGTACTGGAAATTGTTAAATGCATTTGAAGAAAAAACTGGCTTGCCAATTTTATTAAATACCTCTTTCAATGTGAATAAACAACCTATGATTGCCTTTGCTAAAGAGGCGCTGATGACTTTTGCAGAGATCGAAATTGATCTTTTATGTATGGATAGTTTTATTTTTTCTAAAATAGGAGCAACAAGTGCTATTAGCGCAAAACAACACACGTTTGTCGGATAAGTTTTCTGGGATTGCCACGCATTACCCAGAGCAAGATATTTGCCAAGTTTTTGAGGCAATGGTGACGCTTTTTCCAAAAAACATAGCCATTGAATTTACGCAAACCATAACTTATGAGCAATTAAATGCAGAAGCGAATCAATTGGCGCATTATCTCAAAGCCAAAGATTTTGCGCCTGAGTCCCTCATTGCGTTTTGCTTGCCCCCAGGCCCTGAAATGATTGTTACGCTCTTGGGTATCCTGAAAGCAGGGTATGCCTATATTCCCTTGTCGCCTAAATATTCGGTAGCGCGCCTTCAACATATTTTAAGAGATTCTCAGGCGAGTTGGGTCATCACTAAAAAAGAAAATTGGCCGCAAGAGCAAAAAAATATAAAAGCACTGACTTTTTTAGAAGACTTAAATTTGAAAAACTATGCCAGTGAAAATTTACCAACCAAGAATACCAATCGACGATTAGCCAATGTACGCTATACTTCCGGGTCCACTGGTGTGCCTAAAGGCGTTATGGTCGAGCACCGCGGCATAGTAAGGCTGGTGAAAAACACCAATTACATGCAATTTACACCGCAAGACATCATTGCTCAAGTCACCAATATCACTTTTGATGTGTCTGAATTTGAAATCTGGGGCGCGTTATTAAATGGCGGAACTTTAGTAATACCTGCTGAGGAAACATTACTCTCTGCTTCTCAATTTGCAAAGTTCCTGCATGGAAAAAAGATCTCTATTTTGTGGTTGACCGCGCGGCTGTTTGATCAACACGCCAAGATTTCGCCTGAAATGTTTGCCGATCTCACCTATCTATTGGTGGGTGGAGAAGTGCTTGATCCAAAAACGATTTTTGCGGTTTTAAACTGTAAAGCAGGTAGGCCAAAATATATTTTAAATGGCTATGGCCCTACGGAAAATTCAGTATTCACCACCGTGTATAAAATTCCGGACACTATATCCGGCGAGCAATCCATTCCGATCGGCGTTCCCGTCGCCAACACGAGTGTTTGTGTGGTGAATGAACACGGTGGGCTTGCGGATTTTAATGAACCCGGAGAATTATGGACAGGGGGCGATGGCGTTGCCCGTGGTTATTTAAACAACCGGGAATTGACTCTGGAAAAATTTATTGTAAATCCATTTACTGAAACGCCCACCGATATACTTTATAAAACCGGCGATATCGTATATTGGCGAAAAGATGGTAATTTAGAGTACGTAGGCCGTGTTGATAACCAAGTTAAAATATTTGGGCAAAGAATTGAATTGGGTGAGATAGAAAAATGTTTATTGAAATACAACAAAATTCATCAAGTCATTGTCTTGCCTATTAATAGAAATCAATATGAAAAATCTTTAAGCGCTTATGTTATTTTGAACGCCGGTTGTGAAACAACCCCGGAAAAAATCAAAGCATTTTTAAGTAAAGAATTGTCGAGTGAAAAAATTCCGGAAACGATTTTTATCTTAGATCGCTTCCCATTAAATATCAGTGGAAAGGTGGACCGGGAAATGTTAGAGCGAATGGCGCTGACCAAGAAGGCTGGAATGAGTTTGGCGCTGCCCAAAACAGCGATGCAAAAAAAATTATTATCAATCTGGGAAACGGTATTAAAAATTGACCACATTGGCCTGGATGATGATTTTTTTGATTTAGGCGGTCATTCTATTTTGTTGATTCGATTGCATGATCAAATCAGTAAGGTATTCCATTATGAAATTCCGGTGGCGGAATTATTTTCTGCGCAGACCATTCGAAAACAAGCCAATATACTCGAAAAGCAGAATAATATTTTCTATACAGAATCATTGGTTGCTTTTCCAGGGGATAAGAAAAAATTGCCCGTATTTTTGTTGCCGCCTGTCAATAACAAAGGCTATTGTTTTTTTCCGCTGATAAAATATCTTATTAAACAGCAACCCGTGTATGCCTTATTCGATCCGAGTGATCAAATGAATCAGTGTCAATTTAAAACCTTGGAGGCAATGGCAGAGTTTTTCTGTGAAATTATTGTAAAAACACAACCTAAAGGCCCTTATCAACTCATCGGCTATTCATTTGGGACGCAATTGGCTATTGCTATCTCACGCATATTTATTGATCAAGGTGAACAAATAAAATTTTTGGGTTTGATCGATGGATGGGCTAAATTTCCAGATTATTGTCTAAGTGAGAAATGGTTTAGACACCGCATGGCTTTACTGGAACAAAAAATGGAGACTGACACGATTAAAGTGAATTTATCTTGGCACAGAATGCAAATGCTGCTAAACACGCAATTGGCGCCTTTGCCGGTTAAAGTCACGTTATTTAAATCAACGGGAGATCAAGGATTTTCTCTGAATGATGTAGATGAATACAATCATTGGCTGCCATGGGCGGCGAACGGAATTGAGAGGTATTTAATTCCCGGCGATCATGATACGATGCTATCTGAACCTTACGTTCAAGAATTAGCAAAAGTGTTGCAAGATAAGCTGAATTTACCTTTCAATAAAAAAAAGCAGTAAAAAATGACAAAAAAATAACAGCAGGATATACATATGAATCAATTTCAAAGCGAACCAGGTTTCGATAACACGCTTCGTTCCCCTTAACTCAGGTATCCAACCACAATCAGATCAGCCGGATAATCAATTTGCACCTGTAAGAACAGTAGAGCAAAGATCCCAAGGGACCCATCTAATAGCGTGGCTAATCCGTACCTTTAATTTGGGCGCAAGATTCTTATGTATTCATAATTATCGAAACTTTCGATCGAGCCACTGGAAATGTGAAAACTTTTGTTTATAGTATTGAATTGCCTTATTTGTGTCTTTTGCTGGGATATCTACCTGATGTTAGTGGAGGCCATACTAAATCTTTGGCTATCGCTGCGCTCGCCATGAGTTTTTACGATCCTAGGCGTATTAATCCCGGCGTCGACCTCTTTTGTAATTCCGATTGATGGTGGTCTAGATGATAAGGAAGACCAAGCTGCTTGGAAAATAAAAATCCAAGGAATCCTTAAAAATACGATTTTTGCATCGGCTCTTTTCAATGCAACTTCTGGCTTAGCATTATATTTTTCAAAGCCGTTGTTAATTAATGTCTTTGGTCAGAATGAAGAAATAGCCGATGGGGCTGCAAAATTTTTGCGCTGTACTGCTCCATTTCCTTTTTTGATTACCATACGTTTTTGCCTGCAACAAATATTTTTAGTTTTCAACGAAATAAAATGGATGGTTAGAGTGAGTTTGGGTAGTTTCTTGTCGGGGCTTTCTTGTCTTATGGATTAGGTTACGGAATCAAAATCGGGGATTTTGAGTTGTTACCAGCAAAAGGAGTGGAAGGTATTTTATGGGGAATGACCATTGAGAATATTCTATGTCCTATCACGATTGCTTTATGTTTTTTTCAGGATAAATTTGAAGGATATCACTTTGCTAAGAGTTTGATAAGCTGGACATGGGCTGATTGTGTTCAAATTAAAAAAATATTTTGGCTCGGATTACCGATTGTACTAGCTTATTCAGTGAATTAGGGTCTACCATAGCCAAAACGATGCTAGCGGGGGTTTTCCCAGAACGGGAGGCTTTAGCTACGTCATAAATCTGCTGGAATACTGACCGTCCTCTCTTTGCTTTCCGGCCATGCGTTTTCTCAGACAACGTTACTTAATGTAAAAGAAACTTCAGATCCTATCCGAAAATCTCGATTAGCCTAGGGCGGTTTGTTAGCCACCGCTGTCGCAGCAGTTTTGTTTGTCTTCCACCGGCAGTCTATCCTAAAATGTTGACTGTTTTTGGTGGAGCCTCCCAGAAGTTATGGATAACGCTAGAATCTTGGTGCCGATGTCCGCTGTCAATGCTGGTTTATATATGCTTGATTTAACGATGTTACAAACTTTGCGTACGATGCCTTCAAAGCCACGAACGATTACCCTCGTGTTGGCAAGATACTGATAATCTGGTCTTAAAGGCACCATCGCTTTTAATTTTTGGCTTTGGATGAGCGCCGGGGGTTCTTAGCTGTTTGGATTTCCGTTAGGATTAGGTGTAATAGGGAATTGGTTACGGTCCATCAACATTTATGCTATTAGGTGTCGCTCATTTATTGAAATATTTGTAGAGGCTTTTCCTCTGTCATGTCATCAAGAAACGCAACAAGGAGAAATTCTATCTGTCGCACCACTACCGCTATGGATGAAAGCAATACATCTTCTAACTAGTTCTAATCAAGAATCTTTCTCGTCTTGGCTCAGGGGGCTCCGTGAGGGCTATAGAGAGGAAAATGAAAATAATGAATAAAGAGGAAAACGAGAGAGGTTGTTGGGATTGTTGTACGCGAGCCTGGACTAGATTAAGTCAAGGCGTTAGCAGTATTTCTCAATATTGTGGCTCTTTTTTTAATAGTAATGTTTCACCTTTTGAAACTCCGGAAAATTTAACTGCGGTGGAGAGTCGCCAACCGTATTCGCCTCTCAATTAATTCACTCACCAATTGTGCAAAGGAAATGCCGACGGATTGGGCAGCGTCTGGAAATAAACTGGTGGGGGTCATGCCCGGCAAGGTATTGACCTCCAACAAAATAGGTTCGCCGGTTTTGGGAACGACAAAATCGGCCCTGGATAGATCTCGACACCCTAAAACTTGATGCGCTTTCAGGGCAATTTCTTGCACTCTTTTATATTGATCAGCGGGTAGAGGCGCCGGGATCAGATGGTCACTCAGTCCAGGCGTATACCGATGTTCGTAATCATACCAGCTGTCCGGCGGTGTTCTAATTTCAATAATGGGTAAAGGCTGGTAGGGTTCGCGTTCTAAAACCGCGGCGGTGATTTCGGCGCCGTCGATTCGCTCTTCCACTAAAACGCGTTCTCCGAAATGTAAAGCGGTTTCTAATCCTTTTTTGGTGGACGCTGCATTATCCGCAAATGAAATCCCCAAACCAGAACCTTCGGAAGTGGGTTTGATCACTAAACGCGGGCCAAGTTCAGATAAAAGCCGGGATGCGCCTTATCTAAATTCTCATGTGCATAAACCACGCGACTTTTAGCGATAGGCAGTTGATGTAGGGCAAACACTTGCTTAGATAAGATTTTGTCCATGGCTAATACGGATGCTTGCATATCGCTACCGACAAATGGAATTTCTAAAATAGTTAATAATCCTTGGAGATGGCCGTCTTCTCCCCATCTGCCATGCACAATGGGAAACGCAACATCCGGCTTGGCTTTTCGTAGATGAAGATCAATCTCGTGGTCTAATTCAATAACCTGTACATTTTTATAATTTTCCCGCAAAGCCTTAGCCACCCCCGCCGCCGAAGACCGGGAAACCTCCGCCTCCTTCCCAGGCCCCCCGCAAATAACCACAATCGATAAATTTGGATTTATTTTCATAGCCGGCTAGTCTAACAAAAAAAAGTTGGAATGTACTCAGATATACCCAAAGCGTTTGGATTTTCGGTTTTATTCATCCCATCTTGGGGCTATCTTTAAACGAATGGATTTTAAAAAAACGCTTACATAGGGCAGCTATGCGCGCATTTTTTTAAAATCCATTCGTTTAAATCTAACCCCAATCTGGGCGAATAAAACCGAAAATCCAAACGCTTTGGGTATATTTCTCGCAAAAATTTGGAGTACACTCCAAATTTAATGGTAATATTAAGCACAATGCGTCCGTAGCTCAGTTGGATAGAGCGTCAGCCTCCGAAGCTGAAGGCCACAGGTTCGACTCCTGTCGGGCGCAAAAGAGCCATATTACCTGGATATATAACTCATAATATACTATTATAATGAGCTATAAATTGAGGATTTATAACTCATGAAATGGAACTGGCAACAAAAAGATTGGCCCTGGTTTAAATGGGATAAAACTGCTCTCGAAAAACTGGAATCGCAATTTTTGCGTCAATCCGGCATCTTCATAGGAGCCACCGAGCGTTTTAGCGAGGAAGATAAAATACTTCTTACCGTCAACCTGATGACGGGAGAGGCCGTTAAAACTTCAGAAATTGAAGGTGAATATCTTAACAGAGATAGTGTGCAAGCTTCCTTACGCCGTAATTTTGGGTTGGAAACGGACAACCGCCATATTCCACCTGCAGAGCAGGGTATAGCCGATATGATGACTGATCTATGCCGAAACTTTAACCAACCCCTTTCGCACCAAACACTTTATAGTTGGCACAAGTTACTGACCAGCGGTAGATATGATTTAAAAGATATTGGCAGTTATCGTACCCATAAAGAACCTATGCAAATAGTGTCTGGCCCCATTAATAAGCGAAAAATTCATTTTGAAGCTCCTCCTTCCGAAATTGTAAAAAAAGAAATGGATCAGTTTATGATATGGTTTATCGAGACTGCGCCGGATAAAAAAAATCGCTTCCTGCATTGACTCGTGCGGGCATTGCGCACCTATATTTTATTAGCATTCATCCATTTGAAGATGGTAATGGGAGGATAGGACGCGCCATTGCTGAAAAATCTCTTTCGGAATGTCTTAGCACTCCAACCCTAATTGCGCTCTCACAAACGATTCAAAGCCACAGGAAGGACTATTATAAGGCGTTAGAATTTAATAATCAGACGAATGAAATCACTCATTGGTTGGTTTATTTTGCTGAAACGATATTGAATGCCCAAAATTATTCCTTGAATATGGTTGATTTCCTGATTGAGAAAGCAAAGCTTTATGACCGAGTCAGAGGTCAGTTAAATGAACGTCAAGAAAAAATTATAGAGAGACTATTTCGTGAAGGATTAGAAGGTTTCAAAGGCGGTCTTAGTGCAGAAAAATATATCCGCATTACCGGCGCTTCCCGCGCCACAGCTACACGTGATTTGCAGGATCTGGTAGAAAAAATGGTCCTGCTAAAGGTTGGACAGCTAAAAAGCACGCGATATCATCTAAATCTTAAGTTAAGAAGTTTTTACAGGGATAAGCCACCCAATCAAGAGTAAACCACCGCCAATAAGCCAGGGCCAGAATTCGTGGGGGCCGAACCAGTGGGTTTTGGCGACGGTATTGATGAAGGCGATTAAGAGCATCAGGCCGCTGGCGCCGAAAAAGAATTGGCGTTTTTTGAGTTGGGTGATGACTTCGAATTCTTTTGCTAAAGGTTCTTTGCCGGTTTCTTGTTGAATGTGCAGAACTTGTAAAAGCGAATAAAGCACTTTAGGCATTTTTAATAATTTTTCGGCGGTGTCGTGGATGTCTTCGTAACGAAAATCAAATATTTTCTTAATGCTGCGCTGTTCGCGGATCCAGCGTTCCATAAAAGGTTTGGCGGTCGCCCAAATATCTAATTGTGGATAGAGTTGTCTGCCCAATCCTTCAATATTTAATAAAGTTTTTTGCAACAACATCAGTTGTGGCTGAATCTCCATATTAAAACGCTCGGCGGTGGTAAATAAACGCAATAACAATTGTCCGAAAGAAATATCATACAAAGGCCGTTCAAAAATAGGTTCGCAAACGGTTCTAATTGCGGATTCAAATTGTTCAACACGTGTGTAGGGAGGCACCCATCCCGATTCAACGTGTAAAATAGCCACGCGTTTATAATCGCGATCTAAAAAAGCAATGAGATTTTGCGCCAAATAATGTTGATCAGAAGGACTTAAACTGCCCATAATGCCAAAATCTACGAGTAAAAATTTAGGATTTTCCGGGTCTACGCAATCTACAAATAAATTGCCGGGATGCATATCGGCATGAAAAAAATTGTCGCGAAACACTTGCGTGAAAAACATTTCCACACCATTTTCTGCTAATTTTTTTAAATTACAATTTTTTTCTTTTAAACGGTAATAATCCGAAATTCTGATCCCGTGAATTCTTTCCATAATCATCACCGAAGTGCGCACATAATCCCAATAAATTTTTGGAATATACAATTGCGTTGAACTCAGAAAATTTCTACGCAATTGCGAAGCATTCGCAGCTTCTTTTTGCAGATCTAATTCATCCATCAAGGAATTTTCAAATTCCGAAACCAGCTCTATTAATCGCAAACGCCGGCCATGCGACCAAAAACGTGCTGTCAAGCGCGCCACCGAATACATAATCGCAATATCATGGCGAATAATCGTTCGGATGCGCGGTCGAATAATTTTTACCACCACTTCTTGCTGATTCGGCAATGCAGCCGAATGTACTTGCGCGATGGAAGCCGAAGCCAATGGATTATCATCAAACCGTAAAAAAATATCTTCAATTTTCCTTTGAAAAGTTTGTTCAATCATTTTGCGCGCCAATGCACTAGAAAACGGCGGCACTTGATCCTGCAATTTAGACAGCTCCATGGCAATATCCTCAGGTAATAAATCACGCCTTGTCGACAAGAGCTGTCCAAACTTTACAAATATCGGCCCCAACGATTCCAAAGCAAACCGAATCGATTCCCCGCGAGATTGGGTCTTCCTGCCAAAATGCCGCCAAATATTAAAATAAGCCAGAAACCGCAATAAAGGATAACGCGACCCCACCACTTCAGGGGTAAACGTATAACTGATCAAAACCATATTGATTTGCAGTAAGCGAAAAAACTGTATAATTCTTTTCACTGTTATCCACATCTTTGAAAAATTTATATTTTAATTGGACTTAACCCCAAAGTCATCATTTTCAGGTATAATCGTCAAGGTATTTTAGGATTAGGATTTGGGATAAAGTAAATTACCCTGAGATCGCTGGTTGCATAGCTGATCCGTTGCCGCTCGTCGGACTCCGGTTGAATCAGTGCCGGGACGCTTAAACCCATCCGTGGGGCGCTTCATCTTTTTACATCCGTGTAAAAAGATGACCCGGCACTGCTTAAACCTCCGTCCTCTGCGTCAACGGATCAGCTCTGCAACCTCATGAGCGTTCAATGCTGGTCGTTGATAATTTTTTTGTTTAATAATATAATTTTTTTAAAAAAAATTAACAAAAAAACAATATCGAAAAGCACAAAACTTTCATCAGGTTGTTGAGCGAGCCCGTTGACGCAGAGCCCGGAGGTATATCATTGCCAGATCCTCTTTTTACAGGGAAGTAAAAAGAGGAAGCGCCCCATGGAGGGTCGTTCAAGCGGTCTGGCAATGATATTCCGGAGAGGCGGCCAGGCGGCAACGGGCTCGCTCAACAACCAACGGTCTTGGTTAATTTGCTAAGTAAATTAATACAAGATTCATTTATGTCAAATAATTATGATGTCATAGTAATCGGTGGGGGTCATGCGGGAACGGAGGCGGCGATGGTTGCTGCGCGCATGGGTGCGAAGACTTTGTTATTGACCCACAATATTGAAACGTTGGGGCAAATGTCCTGTAATCCTGCCATTGGCGGCATTGGCAAAAGTCATTTGGTCAAGGAAATTGACGCCCTGGGTGGCATTATGGCGGAAGCTGCGGACCACGCCGGCATTCATTTTAAGGTTTTGAACAGCAGCAAAGGCCCAGCCGTCAGAGCAACCCGCGCACAAACCGATCGCGCTTTATATAAAGCCTATATTCGAAAAGCGCTTGAAAATCAGCCGAATTTAAGTTTATTTCAGCAAGCCGTCGACGATTTGCTGATTGAAGGCGATCGCGTGACCGGCGTGGTGACGCAGATGGGGCTTAAATTTTTAAGTAAAACCGTGGTCTTAACTGTGGGCACTTTTTTGGATGGTAAAATCCACATTGGCCTCAACCAATATCAGGGTGGGCGAGCCGGAGACCCACCGGCTATAAAACTGGCTCAACGTTTACGCGAATTGCCGCAGAGGGTCGGTCGACTGAAAACGGGCACGCCGCCGCGCATCGATGGACGCACCATTGATTACAGCCGTTTGCAAATACAATTGGGTGATACGCCATGCCCTGTACTTTCTTATTTGGGTGAGGTGTCACAACATCCTTCGCAAATCCCTTGCTATATCACCCACACCAATTCCACAACCCATGAAATCATTGCCGAAGGTTTGACAGAATCGCCTCTTTATACCGGTCTCATTGAAGGCGTCGGCCCGCGCTATTGTCCTTCCATCGAAGACAAAATCAAACGCTTCGCCGCCCGCACGGCCCACCAAGTATTTTTGGAACCGGAAGGTTTAAATACCCATGAAGTTTATCCCAACGGTATCTCCACTAGCCTTGCTTTTAAAACTCAAGAAGCCTTTGTGCATAGTATCGAGGGATTAGAAAAAGCCCATATTACCCGTCCCGGCTATGCCATTGAATACGATTATTTTGATCCCAGAGATCTTAAAATGACTTTGGAGTCACGCTTTATCCAAAATTTATTTTTAGCCGGGCAAATTAACGGCACCACGGGTTATGAAGAAGCGGCAGCACAAGGATTGGTTGCGGGAATCAATGCCGTATTACAGGTTCGTGGTGGAGAACCTTGGCTGGTGCGCCGCGATCAAGCTTACCTTGGCGTTTTAATTGATGATCTGGTGACTTTGGGTGCGCCGGAACCTTATCGAATGTTTACCAGTCGTGCGGAATATCGCCTCACCTTACGCCAAGACAATGCGGATTTACGCCTCACCCAATTGGGAAGGGCTCTAGGCTGTGTCAGTGATAAACGCTGGGAACGATTTTGCATAAAACAGGAATGGGTTGAGCGGGAAAGACAAAGATTATCTTCGGTCTGGGTGCGGCCCAACACCTCACAAGCAACGCAATTTGCCGATATATTTTCCAAGTCATTAGATCGTGAATACAATTTGTGGGATTTGTTAAAGAAGGCCCGAAGTCAGTTATGCACAACTCATGCAACTGGAAGGGGTCGCCGCAGAAGTTCACGATGCCGAAGTCATGGAACAATTAGACGTTCAAGCCCACTATGCTGGATACTTAGCCCGTCAAGATCAAGAGATTTTGAAACAACAACAGTTTGAAACCGCGCTGATTCCGCAATCTATTGATTACAGCAAAATTCCAGGATTATCCGCTGAATTGCAACAGAAATTAAAGACCGTGAAACCGATAACCATCGGACAAGCCAAGCGTATCCCTGGGATAACGCCAGCTGCTATCTCTCTCCTACTGGTTCATTTAAAAACGTCCAACTGCGTTTAAAGTAGCTGGACGTTTCATCATGGATTTTAACAATCGACATTATTTTTTGCCGCCATGAGCGGTACCACTATTGCTAACCGTGCTGGTCGTCGTTGTAGCGGTTGTGTTGCCTTGTGAAGATGAAGTTGTCATCTTAGCTTGTTGGCTGGTGTTGGTGACATTCCAATTGCTCTTATTGGGGTTCCAGTAATTATTGGAATGAACATAAGTAGCGCCATTACTAGCGTAAGGATAATTATTGTAGTAATTCTCATTATTATAGTATTGGTTGTAAGGGTATGTTGTGCCGTAATTGTAGTATGGGTAGTATCCGGTGCCACTATATCCATAGTATCCATAGTAGTTATTGTAAGCGCCATTGTAGTTGCCATTGTAAGCCCCGTATCCATAATTTCCATTATATCCGTTATGGTATCCCGGTCCGTAAGCGCATCCTGCTAATAAAAGGGCTCCGATTAAACATAATAATTTTCGCATGTAGCCTCCTAGGATGGTTTTTTTATATCCTAAACACAATATAGCATAAAAAATGAACATAAATTTTCTGTATAAAAAATAATTGCTTAGAATCAGATGGTTACACCGAAATAAATTAAGGGTTAATGCCAGCAATTCCCGCTAGAGATAAAAACTTTGAAAATCATGAAAAAATGATTTAAAAATAATTTTCGTAGAAAATCTCTTCCTGATGGGGGATCGCAAGGGGGAGAAGAGCGGAGCGATCTCTCCCTTCATTCCTGAATTCAGGCTTTGCCTGGATTCAGGATTTAAACCAGGAAGCAATGAACGCGTAGCGGAATTGCTGGCTTAATGCACAGATTTTTGGGTCAGTAGGCGCATATTTTGCAAAACTTCGGTCAATTGTTTGAAATCAGCACTCAGTTTATTGAATAGATCTGGATCATAAATCATACGAAAAGTCGGATGGCTTAGAATATGATAAGCTTCTTGTCCCATGCCAATAAAGTAATTCAACGTCACATTTTTGCGTTGCGCGAATTCCGGAAATAAACCCGCCAGGACTAAACATTCGTCACCGACATGGCGCAATTGCATGCCGCCTTGCCTACCTAAACTGTCTACGCCCAGTAAAAAATCAAAGGCGACGATTTTATGGGCTAAATTAATCTGAGTGGTAAAATGGGCGAGCGTTAAGGAAAGATATTGTTCGATATCTTCCTGAAACGTATATCCAGAGAGTTGGGCGGCGTCTCTCAGTAAAGACTGCCATTGACCGGCAAATCCCTCGTTCATAAAAATCCCTCTGATTTTCCACTTTTATTTTCCATATTGGCTAATTATAGTTCAATTTCTTACGCAATATGTTCATATTGATCATTTAGGTGAGAAAGACTATGATCCGCAAATGGGTTATTGAGAGGGATAAAAAATGCTTAAACGTGATATCTCAGCGACTAACGTTTTAATCGCTGCAGCGGGGGGAATGTTGGGTTCAGGATGGCTGTTTACGCCATTCATCAGCGCACAAATTGCGGGCACTGGAGCGTTGATGAGCTGGATTATTGCAGCTCTTTTTATGCTTTTCATCGCATTACCACTGTGTGAACTAGGCGCTATGATTCCCATCGCCGGCGGAATGTCGAATTACCCAACTTTTACGCACGGCCAGGAGGTTGGCTTTTTATTTGCTTGGGTCACTTGGCTTTCATATGTAGTCATGACGCCTATAGAAATCCAAGCCATTCTCCAATATGGAAGTCATTTTTTTCCTGCATTAGTGATTGCAGGCAAGACCATCAAATTATCGGGTTATGGTTATATAGCCGCTATAGTCATTATGTTAGGCGTGGTGCTAGTCAATAGTTTCGGCATCAAATTACTCGCTGAATGTAACAAATATGCCAGCATTATTAAGTATATCATCCCCTCGATTGCCATTGTTTACTTTTTTAAACAGGCGCCTTCTTTTTCCAATTTGAGTTTGCATTTAAACCATAGTCAAGATTGGTCGCGTATTTTTTCCGCATTGTCTATTGGTGGGGTTGTGTTTGCTTTTACCGGCTTTCAGAACGGTCTTATGTTGGCGGGCGAGGTAAGGGACCCGCAACGCAATATTCCAATGGCCATCTTAGGTGCAGTCCTCATAGGATTTATTTTGTATTTCGCTTTGCAGCTGAGTTTTATGGTTGCCATGCCGCAAAAATATTTAGCTAACGGTTGGCAAAATTTACATTTTCCGGGTGAAAATGGCCCATTGGTAGGTTTGAGTTTGTTGTTGGGGCTTAGCTTCGTTGCGACTCTTTTACTGATTGATGCTTCTTTTTCTCCTTTTGGCACAACGCTGGTCTACACCGCAGCGACTTCGCGTATCCTTTATGGTATGGCTTTAAATGAGCATTTGCCCAAATTTTTGTTGAAAGTAAATCGATTTAAAATACCGGTCATCACTTTGTATGTTAATTTTTTTGTAGGCGTTTTGTCTTTCTTGCCTTTTCCAGGGTGGCAAAAGATGGTTTCATTTCTTTCTTCCACCAGCATCTTATCTTATGGTATTGGGCCTATTTGTTTATTGGCGTTACGCAAGCTTCATCCAACCGCTCACCGGGCTTTTAAACTAAAACAGGCTACGGTAATTTGTTATTTTACGTTCTACGCGTGTAATCTAATGTTGTTTTGGTGCAGCTTTGAAATTATTTGGAAATTGTATGTGGCAGTACTGATAGGATTAGTGATTACTTTAATCTATCAACGCAAAGGTTTATTTTCTTGTACTAAGAGTATGGGATGGTTTTTCTTGTATTTAACTTCTATGTTAGTGCTCTCGTACTTAGGCTCTTTTGGTGGAATAGGGTTACTTAAATTCCCTTGGGACTTAGTCGTGCTGCTGCCTTTTAGTATTGTTATGCTCTACCTTTCTCAATTTTGGTTGGCCCCAGCGGGGAATATCCATTATCTAACCGAAGCTCATTTAGAAAAGGCCGCGCAGTCTCCATGAATACGGGCGCATTTGCAGAAATTGATTTGACTGCCGTTCAACATAATCTTCGTCAAGTACGCAAGTTGGCTCCCGACAGCCGTATTTTAGCGATGGTAAAAGCCAATGCCTATGGTCATGGCATAGTTCAGATAGCATTCACCCATGCTTTAGAAGGCGTGGATGCTTTTGGTGTCGCTTCTTTTGAAGAAGCCCTGACTTTGCAGAAAGCGGCTATTGAGACGCCCATTGTCATCACGTCACGATTTAATCGGGCAGAACAATTGTCTTTGTGTGACACACATCCTGTTATGGTGGTGGTTTATCAACCTTATCAAGTGGCCATAATAGAAAATACGCCATTGAGGCAGCCATTGTCTGTTTGGTTAAAATTAGAAACCGGCATGAATCGATTAGGCTTATTGCCGGAACAATTTGTAGATGCTTGGCAGCGCCTGCAAAGAGTGCCTTGGGTAAAAAAACCGTTGATATTAATGAGCCATTTTGCTTGTGCTGATGAGCCAGGACACCCACTAACCGATCAGCAAATTAAAGTCTTTAAAGAACTCACTCTGCAATTACCGGGCCCCAAAAGCATGGCAAATTCGGCTGCTATTTGTTCTCGGCCTGATACGGCTTATGATTGGGTTAGGCCTGGAATTATGTTATACGGAACTTCACCTTTTAAAAACAAGACGGCCCTTGAGTTAGATTTAAAACCAGTGATGACGTTTAAAACAACGTTGATTTCGATCAAATTTGCCCGAAAAGGTGAGACAGTGGGGTACGGTGTCACTCAAACATGTCCACAAGATATGTTATTAGGTGTGGGGGCTGTGGGTTACGGAGATGGTTATCCTCGTCACGCCCGTACGGGTACGCCGGTGCTTTTAAATGATAAACGTTGTTCGGTATTGGGTAGAGTCTCCATGGATATGGTTACTTTAGATTTGCGTGGCGCGCCGGATGCAAAGATAGGAGACGTTATCACTTTATGGGGAAAAGGACTGCCCGCCGAGGAAATAGCAATGTATTCAGACAGCATCACTTATGAATTATTTTGTGGTGTAACCTCCCGAGTTGAATTTATCTATCAATAGCAGGGATTTTTTCCGACAAAACTTGCAGGTAGGGATGAGAGCCGGTTAATTTTCTTAATTTTTCTAGAGTAGTCGAGGCGTTTATCCAATCTTCGGCTTCTATTTGTAATTGCGCTTGCAAGAAACCCAGGGTTATTTCTGCTTCGGGGTTTAATTCATAAGCGGTTTTGAGGTAATTTTCCCGGCGCAGGCTGACATTTTGTTTTTGCGCAGCAATAGCAGCCCCCATATAACTGGTCAAAGGTTGTGAGTTGTAAGCGATACTTTTTGTAAAATAACTTTCCGCCCGCGCCCAATGACCTTCAATTAGGGCGTAAACGCCTTGATGGAGATCGCGCTGAATTTTCCGTTGCCGGCGCCGGCTAGACCAGGTATAGAGATGTTTTGTGAAATAAATGCTGGACCTGATTAAGCTAATCAAACAGTAAATAATGCAAAACAAAATTAGAATGCTAAAAAGAAGGGTCCATAAAGTTGTTTCAATGCTCCAATGTTGATAGGTGATCAGCACATAACCGGAATCTTTGTGCATGCCTAATCCTACGCCGAATACAATTAAACAAATTAAGAAAAGCCATAAAAGTGTTTTCATAAAGGTGACACCTCTTCAACATCCTATCACGATGGGGGATCGCAAGGGGGAGAACCGTGATTCTCCCCCTTCATTCCTGCACATCGGGTTTCCCGATGTGCAGGAATCAAACCAACTCAGAAAAGCCATAAAAGTGTTTTCATGGGGCCGGCGCCTCGTCAACATTTTGTGGTGGCATTTTATTTTTTACTTCGGATAGAGCTTGCATCGAGCGCGTAAGCGGCGGGATTTTGGGTTGAATATTGATTTGCGCTAAGTTATTCAATTTGGCAAGCACTTGATTCCGCGTTTCGCTCTCCATGTAGTTATTTGATAATAAACCTTGAATTTGTTTTAAACTATTTTGATACAACTCTGGTTGCTCCTGCAACACGGCCCATTCAGCTTGCCGCAAGGTGAAATTAATATTTTGCTGAATATATTCTCGTTGATCAGGCGCCAAAATATTTTCTGTGCTAGAGGAATGATATTGAATCACAAATAAGTTTCTTAAACTATTTAAAAATTTTTGCCACCAGTGTTTTGCGGGCGGCGCAGGTTGAGTGGCGGGTGGGGCAAAGCGATTCGGTAAAAAACTTAATCGATTGATGGAGTCACCTACTTGTTGTAATTGCAATAAAACATTAGCGGGATCCACATTTGATACGGAATTCAGTTGATTGATATCGCTCGCCAAAGCTTGTAGAAGCGCATTCATTTGTGGATTTTGTAAATCATGCACGTGTTGCTGCGCCAAAGACAAAGTTTTAATTGCGTTGGGGATATTGTGATCAGTTTGTAAATATAAATTGGCTAAGTCGATTAAATACCCCGTCTCACTTAAAACCTCTTCAGCATGATTCATATGTTCATTGCGAATCAGTTGATTGAATTGATTTTGCAACGCGATGATCGTATTTTGTTGTTGCTGTATTTGGGTACTTAAGGCCTGCCATTGATTTTGCCATTTTCGATTCTCATGCGTCGTTTCTTTGGTTAATTGTTTCCAAAAAAACACATCCGCGGCGGTGCCGAGCGCTAGAAGCAGCACAAATAAAATTAAAATCACATAGTTTTTTCGCAACATTTTGCTTCCTCAATGGCCTTTACAATGGCGTCGTCACTCGCACCACTGGCAACGATTATTTTTGTAATCCCGCATTGTTGCGCTTTTGTGCGCATGCTCAGGCTGATGACGATCCAAGTTTTGGATTGCAGCCAGGACTCTTCTGCTAAGTTTTTCCATAAACACCATAGATTATTTAATCCTTCTGAGCTGGTGCTGACAATAATATCAATGGGCTTAAGCATTAAATTTTTTATGATTGCACTTTCAACCAGCGGACAGCGTCTTGCATAACAAATAAATTCTTCGACCCAAGCGCCTTTTGCTTGCAGCGATTGCCGGAGGAAAGAGCGCGGGTTTTTCCCACAAAAAATAATAATGCGGCGTTCGGCGACGTTTTGCAAGATGGGCAAGGATAAAAGTCCTTCGCTGTCATGATCATCTGGTATCGCTTGCGCTATTATATTATATTTTTTTAGCGCCTTGGCAGTGCCGTGGCCAATCGCGATCGCCGGTAATGTTGCCGGGAAATTGGAAAAATAAGTTAGGGCGTGTTCTGCGGCATTCGCGCTGACAAAAATAGCGTAATCATAATCTGCAAGTGGAGAACGAATTTTTTTTATATCCACCGTGTCGATGGGCACAATTTCAATGGCGGGGAAAACAATAGGATTATCTCCATATTGAAGAATCGCCGCGGACAAACTCGCCGATTGCTGCAGAGGGCGCGTAATCAAAATATTAATGAATGCGCTCCTTGAGTTAATAAATCTTTGGCGCAACGTTCGCCTAACTGTTCAGCCTCTCCTACCGGGCCTGACGCCTGACTTTTTAAAATTTTTTTTCCATCTAAACTACCGGCCATAGCGTGTAAATACAAAATGCCCTGTTGAATATACGCATAAGCGCCGATCGGCGTATAACAATCGCCGCCTAAATGAAAATTAACGGCGCGTTCTGCATTTACACACTGATGTGTGGGGTAATCATCAATGCAGTTTAAAAGTTGAATTAATTCCAAGTTATCTTCACGGCACTCCACCGCCAATGCGCCCTGACCGATTGCTGGCAGGAATTGGTTGGTTGGAAAAACTTGACGAACTTTATGCTGCAATCCCAAACGCTTCAAACCGGCATATGCAAGCACAATGGCCTGATAATCGCCGTTATCTAAATAATTTAAGCGTGTGCCCACATTACCACGCAAAGGTTTAATATTAAGATCTTTGCGCAGCGCCAACAATTGACATTGGCGGCGCGGGCTGGTGGTGCCGACAATGGCGCCCATCGGTAATTCCTCCAAGCTGTTATATTGATTAGAGACAAACACATCGCGTGGGTCTTCGCGCGCGCTGATGGCGGCCAGCATTAAACCCGGACAAGGCGTAACCGATAAATCTTTCACCGAGTGCACAGCAAAATCCGCTTCAAGATTTAATAAAGCGGTTTGTAATTCTTTAACGAATAAAGATTTACCAGCAATCGCAGCAGTTTCTTTTGCCGGTTTTTGGTCTCCAGCGGTGAGCAAGCCGATTAATTCAATCTGAATTTGCGGATAAAACTGTTGGATAAGATTTTTTATTAACGTCGCCTGCTGCCATGCCAAAGGACTTTTGCGCGTTACAATTTTTAAAGCGTTTTTAATCGTTGGTCCTTTTCCAGCCATAACGAATTTAACCATTGTTGTAATTGTTTGCGAAACACACGGTCGGTATAGGGATCTCCGATAATATCGGGTGAAATCGGTAATATATCATAATGTAAATAGATTTTTTCTACTTTGCCAGAAATAAAAGCCCATAAGCTGATAAAGCGTGGTTGATAATAAAGCGTAACGTTAATGACGCCTTTTAAATAAGGATGTAATTCATGTAATACCAAGCCGATGCCCATGGATTTAGGTTTCAATAAATTTTGGTACGGAGATTGTTGCGTTTGCTGTTTTTGTGTTGTGAAGCGTGTGCCTTCCACAAAATTCATCACAGTGGTTGGAAATTCTTTAAATTTATCACAAGCCTTTTTGGTGGCTTCGATATCATAAGTTTTTAATTCAGGATTTTTGCGTACGTCCGCATGGCTGTGCCGTCCCATGAATGGATAATCCAAGAGATAACAAGCCCAACTGGCGAAAGGTAAAGTCCAGAGCAATTCTTTTTTCATAAAAAATTTTAAATTGGGAATTTTGTGCCGGAAATACATGCCTAAAATAAAAATATCTACCCAGGATTGGTGATTGCTTATCAGAATATACCAGCCTTGTGGATTTAATGGAGCGTTATCTTTTTCAACTTGCCACTTGCCATGATTTAAAATTTGTGTGATCCAAAAATTAATGTCCATCCAAAAAACGGGGATTTTCTGTAGAAAAGTCTGGATTTTAGTGCGTAACTGGGGGCTGGGCGCTAGATAACTGATAAGGCTGATCAGCATAATCATGAAAACCGCAAACAGCATATTGATGGCTAGTAAAATTGCTAAAAAAACACCTAGAAATGATTTTAAAAAATTTTTCATCTTTTAAAATCCGGGGGTGCGGGTTGGCGGTGCTGCTTTTTTTAATTTTTCAGCTTGTTGATAAAGGTCTTCTTCTTCGGGACGTAAACGAATAGAAAAAGGGCAATCCAGCACTTCCGAAGTTTCACAATTTTTGTATCCGCCCAAATTCTGCGACCATTTTCCGCCATTGGGTTCTAAAGCGATAACACTATACGCGAGCAGGATAGGAAAGGCAGCGTTTTCGGCGCCGCGGTAAACACAAAAAATTTGTCCCACATTGGTGCCGCGCCATTGCGCCCCAGCAAAGCGCGTGACTTTATCCACAAAAGACAATTCAAAACTTTGCCAACCTCCCGGCGCCGACCAAGTCAGTTTCTCAGGATCTTTTTGTAATTTATCAATCGCCGGACAAAAGAAAATATTTTGCTGCGGACTTCCTTCAGCAAAACATGAAGCGAAAATTCCCAATAATAACCCTAAAAAGCAGATAATTTTCAATTTCTTGATCATCACATTAGAATACATGAGTTTCGTCGAATAAGCATCAGGGCTTGGTGAGCAAATTACCAAAGTCCGCTGGTTGTTGAGCGAGCCCGTTGCCGCCTGGCCGCAACGAAGGAATATCATTGCCGGACCGCTTGAACAACCCTCCCTGGGGCGCTTCCTCTTTTCACATCCCTGTAAAAAGAGGATCCGGCAATGATATTCCTCCGGGCTCTGCGTCAACGGGCTCGCTCAACAACCTAATGAAAGTTTTGTGCTTCTCGTTATTATTTTTTTTGTTAATTTTTTATTTTTTTAAAAATTTAATTCAACAAAAAAAGTAACGATCGGCATTGAACTTTCATTAGGTTGCATCGCTGATCCGATGACGCAGAGGACGGAGGTTTAAGCAGTGCCGGGTCATCTTTTTACAGGGATGTAAAAAGATGAAGCGCCCCATGGATGGGTTTAAGCGTCCCGGCACTGCTTAAACCGTAGTCCGGCCAGCGGCAACGGATCAGCGATGCAACCAGAGGACTTGGGTAATTTGCTGCCAAGCTTGCGAACAAATTGCGAATGCTGAGTTTAGCCAATATAATGCTATTTATCTATTTATAACGTATTTCGAAAGGTAAACCCATTGGCTACTTATATTATCGGCGACGTGCAGGGATGTCATGCAGAGTTGCAGCATCTTTTGATGTTGATTGATTTTGATCCGGAAAAAGATCGATTGGGATTTATTGGTGATTTAGTCAATCGGGGGCCAGATTCTCTACAAGTCCTGCGCTTTATTGCCCGCCTGCCCAATCCATTAGTCGTGCTGGGCAATCATGATTTGCATTTGTTGGCGCTGGGTTACGAAGTGCTGGCTTATAAAAACCATCACACCTTGGATGATGTGTTGAACGCCCCGGATAAACTCGAGCTCTTGGAATGGTTACGTAAGCAGCCATTCTTAATATATGAGTCGCTTTTCGATGCGATCTTGGTACATGCCGGCATTCCGCCGAATTGGGACTTGCAGCAGTCCGTGGCTTATGCTCAAGAAGCCTCAGATCTTTTGAGTGGGCCTGATTTTATGAATTTTCTGTATCATTTATATGGAAGCCGCCCTTTGCAATGGGAGGATAATTTAACCGGTTGGGATAGGGCACGTTATATTGTCAATGCTTTTACCCGCATGCGGTTTTGCAGCAAACAGGGCGTTTTAGACCTGGTTAATAAAACTAACCATTCGACCAATCCGGATGTGCTGCGACCTTGGTTTGAGTGGTATCAGCAGCCACAACGGGTGGTTTTTGGGCACTGGGCAGCGTTGGAAGGTCACACGACTAATCCGAAATGTGCAGCGATCGACACCGGATGTGCTTGGGGCCATTCTTTAACGGCCTATTGTTTAGAAGACGGGCGGCGGTTTTCCGTGCCCGCAGTATCTGGTTCAATTCTTTAGATATTTTGAGCTGTTTTTATGCGCGGCTCCTGTTCGTTTCAATTATTTCTTGCTCGTGTGTATAACGCAAAATAAGTGCTTCATGTTGAGGGAACTGTTTAATTAAGTCTTCGCGCTTTCCTAGGGTAAAATCTTGGAATTCAAACCCTGGACCAACGGCGCAGCCGATCAGGGAATAACTATTTTTATCATTCACAAAAGCACAAAACCAAGTGTCGGCCGGGATATTCACTTGATAAACACTTTTTTCGTCTTGCAGGAAATCGCCGAGAATTTGCGTTTGTAAATACCCATGTTTGTCAAGGAGCAATAGGGTTAACGAACTGCCGGAATGATAACTCCAGATTTCATTCGATTTGACTTTATGCCAGGCAGAAAAATCATCGCTGGGAAGTAAAAAATAAATTGAGGTTAGGGCGGTGCGTTGTGTTTCTCCATAATTTTCCTTGGACACCGTGACATGGGCTTTTGCACGATAAGTTTCTACATAAAATCCACCTTCATGGTGTTGAGTTAACTCAAATTTTTTAATGAGTGTTTCAATCTTTGATTGCATAAAACTCCTATCGCCGGGAATATTCAACAATTCGAAAGGGCAGTGGATTATTTTCATCTGCTGCAAAATATTGCACGCTGACTTCACGCCATTTTGCCGGATTCCATTCAGGAAAAAAAGTATCTCCAGGAATATCTTTTTCGATTAAGGTCAATAGCATTTTATTGGCGCGCGGTAATAATTCCTGAAATAAATGACCTCCGCCGATCACCATCAGTTCTTCATCGGGATTGACTGCCGCAAACGCGGCCTCAATTGAAGAAAAAACTTCACACCCCGGCAAAACCAAATTAGGTTTGGTAGAAAGCACCAAATTACGCCGTTGCGGCAATGGTTTTCCCAAACTAAGATAAGTTTTGTAACCCATCAATATGGTTTTCCCCAAGGTCGCTTTTTTAAAGTGCTTAAGGTCTTCCGGCAAATTCCAAGGCAATTGCCCGCCCTGCCCGATCACCCGATTTTTAGCTAAAGCTGCGATTAATGTGATTTGCATAATCCTTTACTATAACATCTCAGCGAATACCTGATACAGGTACATTATGTACATATAAATTAATTGATTTCAATAATTATAATTGATAACCAGAAAGTTATAATAAAACCTTAATATTGATTTGTTATTCTCGAAGAAAAGATAACCACTGTTGATTTAAGATAAAGGATGGAAATTATGAAAAGAACGATAGAAATTATAAATGATAAAGTAGAAAAAGCCACATGGGATTGCCTATTATCTCGGTTTGTTTCGGAACAAAATCGGGGCTTTGTAAAAAGGACAACGAAGAAGTCAAAAGAATATAAAAATAGACTATGGAAAGAATTATGTGAAGAAACAATGGAGCGCTTAGAGAAAGCTTACAAGGATCTCTTTAAAGAACTTCCTGGGCAAAGCGATATTTTCAGAAGTTATTTAAAGGAAGGTTATCCAAAAGGCTCTGAAAATGTTGGTGAATGTTTTGACACAATTGAAAAATTGATTAAAGAAGAAAATAGGCGAAAAAAAGAAGCCGAAGAAAAAACTCAACAAGTTGAGAAACAGAATTTGACGCAAGAAAAGATTAAAAAACGAGAACCTGAAATATCTGCTATAAAGGTGATAAACGACATAAAAGTATCCAATAATCCCGTCGACCAATCATCCAATGAACAACAAACTTCTGAACAACCAACTTCGTCACCTCAGAGTCCATTTATTCCAGTTAAAGAGTCCAAACAACCATCTAAAATTCCAGGTCAAAGACGGCATTGTTTATACTAAAAAAATAAAACACAGGAGATCAAGAAGAAAATCTATGCCCGAGCTCGAGCAAGAAACATCTTTACTCCGGGAAAATGCTTCCTCTGATACAGGTTTACAAAATAGGCTAAATCATTGCCAATCTATGCTGACAGCTGAAACAACTACTGAAGAAATTGATGAAAAAGCTAAGGGAGAAATTGCTTTAGCTAAAGCCAACATGGATCAATTAGAAAAAGTCAAAGAAAAAGTCAGTACAATGCGTCAAGAGTTCCGGCAGTCAATTGAGGATGCAACGCTAAAAAGAGCTAGAAAATACGTTAGTGGTCGTTTTACTTCTCAAAAGAGTAAAGACAAATACGTTCAGGCATTAAAATTTCAATACCGAATAGAATGTGTAATTACTGAATCTTTAAATGAAAGGAATGTGGTAACATTGATTAGTTCATTGATCAGGTTGATCGATGGTGTTAAGGAAAAAGAACTTAAAGAATATCGAGCTACAGCAAGTAAAGGATTTTTCTCTTGCTGCCCAAGCATAACAGAAGGCGATAGGGATTATTTTCAAGCTATGGAAATAACACTACAAAGTTTTCAAGAAAATTTAAACAATCTTATAAAATAAAGGTTTTTAAATTAGAAATTCTAAAAAACTGGCTGAATCTGCTTGAGTGGCTACATACGTTGCGCGGTAAAAGTTCCTGCGCAACTAGCCATTCATGCCAAATGCTCTCCTCTTGTTCGGAGAGTAAAATTCTAGATCAAAAACAAATCAGTAATTGCCCTTAATATTTTGTCTCGTTTTAGCTTAAAGATCGCTACCTGTTTTGTTAAGCAATATATGCTACGATGATAGTTATGAAAATAACCCGGTTAAAAACCATCATTCAAGCAATGTTTAGTCAACACACTGGTGTGATAGCGGTGTTGCTATATGGCTCTCACGCGGCAGGAGCGACGACGCCGGAAAGTGATGTCGATTTAGCGGTGCTCTATGATTATCATCATATCCCAAGCTCCATGACAGTATGGGAGATGAAGGAGTCAATTGCAGAAAAGTTACATTGTCCTGTTGATTTAATCTGTCTTAATGTGGCCGATACCATTATTGCGAGTCAAGTGTTTAAATATCACAAAATATTATTAGTCACAGACAATAAAAAGTTATTCGAATTTTTTATAAATACTATAGTGGATTATGCAGAGTTAAAACAATTAAGAAAACCAATGGAAGATCTATATTTTAGAAAGGAGATGGAATGCTAGATCGTGATATCATTTTGCAAAAAATTAACAGTATTCAAAATTGTTTAACAACTATCAGCAAAGCAACTGAAGAAAATCGAGATATTTATGATCAACGAGCGCAAATTGGCCCAGATAGCGGCTTTCTTTATTTGGAAACAAAGGTTCTAGAATTTCTCATTTAAAAATTTAAAATTAATGAAGTTACTGTATTTGTCTGAGCGTGAGGCAGTAAAGCGATTTGCTATGCCCATGATCAATGACAACTTGGTTGCGATGACCCACGGCCCGGCATTATCGATCAGTTTAAATTTAATGGATGGAGATATAGAGTCTCAGGTTAATGGTTGGGAAGAATGGATTTCCGATAAGGAAAATCATGAGCTTTCCACTAAGAAAAAAATTACTAGAGAAATTTTAGACGAATTAAGTGCAGCAGACCTGGAAATATTGGAATATATTTGGGAAAAATTTGGCGCTATGACAAAAATGGGAAATCCGAGATCACACTCACACGTACTGCGGTGAATGGGACACTTGCATGGTTCTTCACGCCCCATTTCCTATAAAAGGCTTTGCAAAGCCTTAGGTTATTCTGATGAGCAAGCCTCGTTAATAGAAAAAAACATCCTAGATCAAAAGCAAATCAATAATTGCTTTTGAATATTCTGCCCCGCTTTTTTTAAACTTTTCAATTTTGAAAGATTCAAGGGTCGACTGCTTTAGGCCTAGGACAATTTCCTCTGTAAGCTTTCTTTGTTCCTCCCTCCTTTCCCAAACTAACTTCTCCATTTCGGGGTCTAATTGATTCAGTTTCATGTTCATACTCCTCTAAAAAGATTGTTTCAATAATTTTTTCATTCGAACTAAGGGGGACCCTCACCTTCTCATATAGCATAAGACCTATATCTGCATCCAGTGTGTTGGATATCGATTTAATCTCTTGATGTTTGAGTTCAAATTCTTTTTGTGCAAGACCCTCAGTATGAATTGTCATAATCATTATTTCCTAATAATTGTTTTTACTGAATGGGTCCTAATTTTTAGAGAACTAGAATTGCATACGAATTTTGTGTAGTCAACCCCGTGATTTTTAAACAGGGATGAAATTTTCAGCTTGCATTTGAAAAAAATTTGAGGTTAAATGGCCTAGCGTAACTTGCAGGTGTATCACCACCTGCAAATTACTAACCACTAAGAGTTAAGGAACAACTTTAATGGCTGGGAAGTAGCTTAACAAATTTTGTCGTCTTCTTAAACCGCCGATTCTCGTATCAAGTACGGGACAAGGCCTGGCGGTATAAATTCCATTTGATCGTACGCAATAATTTTCTGCACCAGCAGGTGCGGTTTTTTGCTGCCCGGGTGGAATTGCGCCGCTACTTTTCGGTGGTGGTGATGGCAAGTTGTGGCCGAATCCTAGTCATGAGCCGGCGCTGCATGTTATGGGCCCCCTCATGTGCGTTGGTGGGTGGAGTTTGGGGGTCCAATTATTTTTAAGGGAAAAAATATGAGAAAAGATAATCATCCAATCCAGCGCGCTAATACTTTAATTGTCGAAGACAATCTTGCAGCAAGATGCGCTTTAGTAAATTTATTATTAAACTTGGGCGAAAAAGCCGATATTGCGATAGATGGCGAACAAGCGATTGAGAAAATTAAAATCCATAATTATCAATTAATTTTGATGGATTTGGGGCTGCCGGGCAAAGATGGCTGTGAAGTGACAAAAATTATCCGCGATTGGGAAAAAGCACATTAATTGCAGCCCGCCTATATCGTTGCACAATCTTCGCACTTAGATGAAGCAATAGAAAAACAATGTTTGGCTGTAGGCATGAACGCCTGTTATCCCAAACCGTTAAACGCAGAAATTATAAATGAATTGTTGTCAGTTATTAAAATAGCTTGATTCTCATAAAAAAACAAAGGTATAATTCACTTATCAATTAATTTTGTTTTTAAAATACAAAGGACATGAAGGGTTAAAAAAATGTATTGGGGAGAAGTAAGATGGGCGGTCAATTTCATAAGGAGGCAGTGATGTCTTTAACACGAGAAAGAATTTTAGAAATTGAATGTTTTACAATGGATCTTTTAAAAGATGTCTATAGAGATACGGAGATTATTCCTCCCATAGATCTTGAAAAAGTGATACAACGTAGCGGGCTAGCGCTCAAAGCGGGCAACTTTCCTCAAGGTTACAATATCGCTGGTTTTTACGATAAAAATAGATCAGAAATTGTAGTTGAAAAGGACGATCCGCTTTTTAGGCAAGTATTCACAGTGGCGCATGAGCTCGGACACTACTACTTGCATAAAGATAAGCCGGAAGAAATTTTTTATAGAAGCGATATGGATAACTTGAACGCTGAGCAAAAAAATCAAGAACAAGAAGCCAACTGGTTTGCAGCAAGTTTATTGATGCCTAAAGAAACATTTTTAAAATTTTGGAACGTTTTAAAAAATATTAATGCATCAACATTTTCTATTAATGAATTAGCCAGAAGATTTGAAGTTTCATCCGGCGCTTGTTATTTTCGTTTAAAAAACCTTGGGATGATCATGAAATGAGCGTAGAAGCAGATAATTCATCAAGGCTTAAAGAATGGATTCAGAACGGCTTACCTCTCAAGATTTGAATTTGTTTCCGGGAACCAAAAAAATTGAAGAAAATAAAGATTTTCTTGGCTTATGCTATAAGGATTTCGCCAGCCGCCTTAAAAGCAGGAAATATTATGGACGTGTAATAGTAGGTATTTTAATAGCGCAAAATACTCTGGTAGCTTTCTTTGTATATTTTTTAGCGCATTGGCATCTAGATGAGATTCCTAAGTTACAAATATTTCTTAGTATATTAATGTCTGGGACATTGGCGGAAACGTATTTTACTTTTAACCACGTTGTGAAATGGCTTTTCAACGATGTGGATTATAAGTCTTTTATAAATTTAGAAAAATAAGAAATATATAAATTATACTTCCGTGGGTTCAAGCCACAGTATCCGGTTGAAGAAAAGCAGGGAAGGTTTTATGATAGCCGGATTATGAGAAAAAACCGAACATTTTTTTTAACGATTTTGCTCTATGTGCTGGGCTTGACCCCGGTTTTTGCGGCGACGGACCAAAAATACCCGGCGTCAGAAAACGCGAATGCTGAGGCCTATGCACAATATCCCAAAATTAATTACGGTACGGGCCTGAAAGCTGCGCAATTAAAAAGAGGCGAATATTTGGTAAAAATGGGCGACTGTATCGCTTGTCATTCGGTGAAAGACGGGAAACCCTTCGCCGGGGGATTGGCTTTCGATACACCATTCGGCACTCTGTATAGCCCGAATATCACACCCGATAAAAACACGGGTATTGGCGCGTGGACGGTTGAGCAATTTAATACGGCGGTGCACGAAGGTATTCGGCCCGACGGACAATATCTTTTCCCCGCATTTCCTTTTCCTTATTACAATAAATTAACCGATGCGGATTTAGCGGATATTCGCGCTTATTTAAACGCCATTCCGGCCGTCAACCAGGAAAACAAAGACAATCATATGATGTTTCCGTTTAATTGGCGGTTGTTGCAATTGGGCTGGCGTATCTTATTTTTTGAATTTCAAAAAACCGGCCCTTATAAACCGGATCCAAAACAGGATCAGTCTTGGAATCGCGGGGCGTATTTGGTGTTGGGGCTCGGTCATTGTGATATGTGTCACACACCCATGTACTATCTGCTTTCACCAAAATTTGTGCTAGGTGCGCCGATTCGCAAGTATCACTTGGCCGGCGGATTTGTGAATGGTTTTTATGCGCCGGATATCAGTGGTGCGCGTATGAAAAACATCACCGAAGAACAACTGGCCAATGTTTTCAAAAAAAATCAGTTGCTGGGCGGGGGTGAAGTCCAAGGGCCTATGCGCGAGGCGAATGCGGATAGTTTTCAATATTTAATCCCGGAAGATGTTACCGCGATTTATTCCTATTTAAGGACCGTTAAAAGTGCGACTCCGCCAAAAGTAAAAATGGGTACGGGATTGGCGGCGGGTAAAAAAATATACGAACAATACTGCGTCGGCTGTCATGGTACTGGCGCAGGAGGCGCGCCCAAAATGGGTGACGCCGGCGCTTGGGGGCCTTTAAAAGAGCAAGGTGTAGAAACCTTATATCAAAATGCGTTGCATGGTATCGGTGGAATGCCGGCCAAGGGGACTTGCGTCACTTGCACCGACGCCGATATTAAAAACGCAGTTGAGTATATTGTACAATCCAGTACCGGCGTGGGGGCCACGGTAAAAGGCCCAGCGCCGAAAGTATTAACCATGGAAGACGGCAAAAATATTTATGAACAATATTGCCAATCCTGTCACAATGGCAGTTATCCGGGTGCGCCTAAAGTCGGTGATCAAGCCGCATGGAATAAACTGGCGCAAAAAGGCATGGACGTTTTGATTTTGAATTCCGTTAAAGGCATTGGGAATATGCCGCCCAAAGGAAGTTGTGTAAAATGTAATACGGCCGAAATAATAGCCGCTGTGAAATACATGGTTACGGAAAGTCACGTCGAGGGTGATTATCAGCTTTGGTAAGAAAAATATGGGAAATAGTATTGTACGTAAAACGAGTGGATTAGTTTCACTCTTTCTTTTCACTCTGCAAAGTGCTTTTGCTGAAAGTATGCATCGGTATAATATGACGCTGGGGGTAACGCCCATCAGTCGTGACATTTATCGCTTGCATATGTTGATTTTTTATATTTGCGTAGCCATCGGTATCGGGGTATTCGGCGTTTTAATTTATTCATTAATAAAACACCGTCGCAGTAAAGGTTATAAAGCCGCTGATTTTCATTCCAGTCTAAAAGTAGAATTAATTTGGGCCATTATTCCATTTCTTTTATTGGTCGCCATGGCTGTTCCGGCTACGAAAGTATTGATTCGGATGGATGATGATTCTGAATCAAAAATCAATATTAAAGTGACGGGTTATCAGTGGAAGTGGCAGTATCAATATTTAGATTATGGCATCAGCTTTTTTAGCAACTTGTCTACACCGCATGAACAATTAATCAGCGAATCGCCAAAAAACCAATGGTATTTATTAGAAGTCGATCGTCCTTTAGTGGTGCCGATTCACAAAAAAATTCGTTTTTTAGTGACCTCGAATGATGTGATTCATTCCTGGTGGGTGCCTGAATTAGGCGTTAAACGTGATGCGATCCCCGGTTTTATCTATGAATCTTGGGCCAATATTGATAAGCCAGGCGTTTACCGCGGTCAGTGTGCAGAATTATGCGGCGTTGGACATGGCTTTATGCCTATCGTGGTCATTGCCAAAACGCAAAGTGATTTTGATCAATGGGTTAAGGAAAATAGTCCCAGTAATCAACCCGCAAAACCCACTGCGCCAGCTAAGCCCATGACTAAAGACGAGTTGATGAACGCCGGAAAACCTTTATATCTCTCCAATTGTAGCGTTTGTCACAAACCAGACGGCAGTGGTATGCCGCCGGCTTTCCCCGCTCTGAAAGGCAGCAAGATTGCCACTGGGCCGGTGATCGGACATATCAATATTGTGGTGCATGGCGTCACCGGCACGGCTATGCAAGCTTTTGGTAATCAGCTGACGGAGGAACAAATCGCCGCCATCGTTACCTATGAACGCAACAGTTGGGGCAATGATGATCAATCAAAATATGGTAAAACGGCCGGCGGCATTGTCCAACCGGATGATGTCACCAAAAGCAAATCCAAATGATGAATGAAGGACAGCGATTCCCGCTGGGAATCGCTTCCCTATTGAATCCTGCGCATCGGGAAACCCGATGCTTGGAATCAAGGGGGAAAATCGCGATTTTCCCCCTTGCGATCCCCCATCGCGAGATGTAGAGTTCCCTTTGAACTCTTGAATGAAGGATAATATAAATATGAGTGATGTCAGTACACACGGCCACCCGGAAGCGCGAACATTGGGGCAATGGATCGCGCGTTGGGTATTTACAACCAATCACAAAGATATCGGCACTTTGTACTTGTTATTGTCCTTGGTGATGTTTTTTGTAGGTGGGGCAATGGCGATGATTATTCGCGCACAATTGCTGCATCCCGGCAATCGTTTATTAGATCCGGATTTTTATAATCAAATGGTCACCATGCATGGCTTAATTATGATATTCGGTGTCGTAATGCCGGCTTTCGTCGGTTTAGCCAACTGGCAAATTCCAATGATGATTGGCGCTCCCGACATGGCTTTACCTCGACTCAACAATTGGAGTTTTTGGTTGTTGCCGTTTGCATTTATTATTTTAGGCAGCACACTATTTATGAAAGGCCCGGCGCCTAATTATGGCTGGACTTTTTACGCACCTTTATCCACCACTTACGGCCCGCCGAGTACGGACTACATGATTTTTTCTATTCACATCATGGGCCTCTCTTCCATTATGGGTTCAATTAATATCATCGCCACCATTTTAAATATGCGCCACAAGGGCATGAAAATGATCGATATGCCGATTTTTTGTTGGAGTTGGTATATCACAGCGTTTTTGCTGATCGGTATTATGCCCGTGTTGGCCGGTGCGGTCACCATGATGTTAACGGACCGGCATTTTGGCACCAGCTTTTTTAATGCCGCTGGTGGTGGCGATCCGTTATTATTCCAACATTTGTTTTGGTTTTTTGGACATCCCGAAGTGTATGTGCTAATTCTACCGGCGTTTGGTGTGATTTCTGAAATTATTCCCACGTTTAGCCACAAGCGCCTTTTTGGGCGCACGGCCATGATCTACGCCATTGGCGCTATCGCTTTTCTTTCGTATATCGTTTGGGCGCATCATATGTTTACCACGGGAATTCCGTTGGCATCGGAACTCTTTTTTATGTACGCCACGATGTTAATTGCTGTGCCCACCGGGGTAAAAGTATTTAACTGGGTGGCGACGGTTTATAAAGGCAGCATCAGTTTTGAAACACCGATGTTATTTGCGTTAGGATTTTTATTTTTCTTTACGGTTGGCGGTTTTTCTGGATTGATGTTGGCGATAGTGCCGGCGGATTTTCAATATCAAGACACTTATTTTGTGGTCGCGCATTTTCATTATGTGTTGATTGCCGGGTCCATTTTTGCGCTGATGGCCGGTATTTATTTTTGGATTCCCAAATGGACCGGCGTCATGTATTCAGAAAAAATTGGGCAATGGCATTTTTGGTTATCGATGATTTCTTTTAACATCACTTTTTTCCCCATGCACTTTTTAGGCCTCGCCGGCATGCCCAGACGTATTCCAGATTATGCATTACAGTTTACTGATTTTAATGTAATTGCCAGTGTCGGCGCTTTTATTTTTGGTTTATCACAATTATTATTTTTATATGTCATTATCCAATGTATGCGCCAGAAAGGGGCAAAAGCCACGGATCGAGTTTGGGATGGTGCGCACGGTTTGGAATGGCTGACGCCTTCACCGGCGCCTTATCATACTTACACGCAAGCGCCTAAATTTGAGGACCACCCACATTGAAACTCAAGAAGACCGTTTTTTGGTTAACAACCGCTGCGGTTTTAATGTTTGGTTTTGCTTATTTGATGGTGCCGTTTTACAACGTATTATGTAAAGTATTGGGAATTAATGGCAAACCGAATTTGGCCCCGGCGGCAATCAGTAAAGATTTAGATGCTACACGCTCTTTGACCATGCAGTTTGTGACATCGATGAATGCGAATTTACCGGATTGGGAGTTTTACGCAAAAACGCAATCGTTAAATTTTCATCCCGGTGAAAATCAAATGGTTATGTTTTATGTCAAAAATAATTCCGACCATGAAACGACAATACAAGCCATTCCCAGCGTAACACCTGGCTTAGCTGCCCAATACGTTAAAAAGTCCGAATGTTTTTGTTTCACCCAACAAACCTTAAAAGCCCACGAAGCTCGATTAATGCCACTAATGTTCCACATCGATAAAAGTATCCCATCAAACATCAATACCTTGACCCTGTCATACACCTTATTTGCTGCCAAAAAGAAAGAATAAAAATTTCGTCTTCATCCACGTTCAGATGACTGGATTAACGATCGCATAATTTTATGCACGATTTTATACCAATGTGCGCTTTTATGAAAAATTTTATGAAAAATAATTGACTTAATATTATTTTCAGGATAAATTGGTGAATAATAGATTAATTTAAGATAGAATAGAATAAGTTGTGAAAGTAGAAATTTTAAAGAATGTTTGATTTTATTAAAATATTTAAACGGAGTTTTAGCATATTAGGAAATAATGCTGATTTCGAAACGGCCAAAAAAGCCGCCCTTGATATTATCAAATCATTCGGCATTGAAAGCCCTCCCATTGATCCTGCAAAAATTGCTAGAAATTTAGGAATTACTGTAAATTTCGCCATCTTTAACAATGAGTCTAATAATATATCCGGATTTTATTCCGCTAAAGAAAATGCGATCTATGTGAATAAAAATGAATATCCTCGCAGAATGACTTTCACGATAGCTCATGAATTAGGTCATGCTTTGTTGCATAAAGCGTGGGCGGAATCAAATGATTATAAAGCATTATATAGAGATCAATTATTGCAGCCACAAAAAGATCCCAAAGAACAAGAAGCCAATACTTTTGCCGCAAACCTATTGGTACCTAAATTTTTGTTAAAAGAGTATAGAAAAATCGCTTCTGTTTCAGAACTTGCTACTTTGTTCTCTGTTTCGGATCCCGTTATAGTCAATAGATTGAAAAATGAATTCCTCTTCTAACTCTGAAAATTATTCAATCGATAGAACATCCATTGAAGAAGAAATCCCTAATTATGCCAATTCTATAGAATATTCCGGGATTGAGAAGATAGAGTTAGAAGCAAGAAGAAAGTACTACTTTCATCGATGGATATGGTCTTGGAGTATTTTATTTTGGATTACTATAATATTAATTTTTGACTGTTATTTAGCCCATAAAGTGGGCGTCTCTGAATGGAATTTTGATAAATATCCATGGTTAATTCATGAAATTGTGGGGGTTAATTTTCTCCAGCTAATAGGAATGGGTTTTGTGATTGTTAAATTTTTATTTAACCCATTTTTGCAATACATTAATCAGTCTAAAGCAGAATTTCTTCCAGATAATAATTGATCCCTCAGTGACTAGGGGGTTTAATGAGAGAGCCCTGCTGATTGTTATTACTGCAATTTCCTTGGTATGATAATGCTCATTTTAATGAATTGAGGAATGAATATGTCAAGCCAGCATAATGGCGGAAAGTATTATTTACCGAACCCGAGTTATTGGCCGATCATTGGGTCAATCGCGATATTTTGCTTGTTGGTAGGCGCTGCTAATTGGATTCATGGAAACGCCATCGGCCCTTATTTGGTGGTCTTGGGGGCCATTATATTAGTGATTATGTTAGCGGGGTGGTTCGGCACGGTGATTCGTGAAACGCGCGCGGGTTTATTATCAGACCCGCAAGTCGATCGCTCCTTCCGGTGGGGGATGGTGTGGTTTATTTTTAGCGAAGTCATGTTTTTTGGAGCGTTTTTCGGGGCTTTATTTTACGCGCGGATTTCTATTCTCCCTCTGTTGAGTGGAACCAGCATTCATCCCATGACCCATCTTTTATTGTGGCCACAGTTTAACGGCGGCTGGCCTGTATATCAGACTCCTAATCCTGCTTTGTTCCAAGGCCCGCAAGGGGTGATGGACACTTGGGGAATTCCAGCGATTAACACCGCGATTTTACTTTTCAGCGGTGTGACCATCACCATTGCGCATTGGGGGGTGTTAAAGAATCGCCGCTTGCAAATGATCTTTGCGCAGTTGGCCACTGTTATCTTGGGTATTAGCTTTTTATGTATGCAAGCCCACGAATATTTGGAAGCCTATAACAATCTTAATTTAAAGCTGAGTTCAGGTATTTACGGCACGACGTTCTTTATGCTGACCGGGTTCCACGCGTTACATGTCACCATTGGCACTATTATGTTGATTGTCATCTTTTGGCGGATGTTAAGAGGCGATTTTAACAGCACAGAACATTTTGGTTTTGAAGCGGTTTCCTGGTATTGGCACTTTGTCGACGTGGTCTGGTTATTCTTATTTGTCTGCGTGTATTGGCTTTAAGTGATACCATGTGGATGGATCCATCCGCTGAAAGCCGCAATAAATAAAAGAATAAACAATAAAACCGATAAAGTAATGCGCCAAGTTAACGCTTTGGCCATATGCTCGGGGTCTTTTCGGTACAATAAATAATATAATGCGCTGATTAAGCAATAAAAGATAACGATGAGCACCACAATAACAGCAATTTTAAACAGCATAAAAGCTCCTTAGAATTTTTCGACGAGGTCCAAAATGGTTTCATTACAGTTCAAACATTGGGTTTTTAAACCGGAAATTATCCCGACAATCGTTTTTTTATTGGGTTTCCCCTTACTTTTGTCGCTGGGATGTTGGCAGTTGCACCGTGCTGAAGAAAAACGCCAACTCCTTGGCCAATACAGTTTACGCATTCAACAATCTCCTGTTCCAATTAAAGGTCATGAACCCGATTATACACCGGTCAGCGTGACTGGCTACTATGACAATCAACGTACCCTTTTTTGGATAATCGCTTTTACAATCATCAGGTGGGTTACGAAGTCATTTCGCCTTTTATCACGCCCGATCGTGTTCTACTGGTCAATAGGGGCTGGATACCTCGATCCAGCCATTTTCCCACCTTGCCCGCAATCACTTCAATCGAGGGCAAACAAACGATTCATGGTTTCGTAAAAACGCCCGATAAAGGATTTACGCTCTCTGCCTCGCCCTTTACAGGCCAATGGCCTTGGGTGATCGAAGATGTTGCCATGGTAAAAATCCAGCATGCGTTGGATAAACCTTTATACCCCGTGATATTGTTGTTATCTCCTGATGCGCCGCATGGGTTTATCCGGCATTGGGAACAGGTAACCGCCGTACCTCCGGAACGGCATCAAGCCTATGCCGTGCAATGGTTTATTTTAGCCTTGGTTTTAGTTATTATATACATCAAATTGACTCTGCAAAGAAAATCGCCATGAAAATTGATCAGAAAAAAACCGTATTTGTTTTTTCCATTTTGTTTTTTTTATTTTTTACGCCGATTGCTTTAGCTTGGCTGTGTTATACCCATCAACAATGGTTGCCTAAGCATAAAACCAATCGAGGCCAGCTGCTGACTGCACCCTTATCCTTGTCGCAATTAAATATTGACACTAAAACCACGGGAAAATGGCGGTTGTTTTTAATCCAAACAGGCCCTTGTGACCCAGCGTGTCAACAAAATATTGTGCTGCAAGAAAAAATTCAGCGTGCTTTGGGAAAAGATATGAATCGTTTACAAAGAGCGGTGGTCAATTTTTCCGAACAAAATAAAACATTGTCAGATACCTTTTGGCAAGGGGCTGTACTGGTACAAGGCGATCCGGAAAAATTTAATCAACACCAGCTGCAAATGGCGACATGGTTGATTGCCGATCCCATCGGCAATATTATGCTGAGTTATTCTGCCGCTAATTCTCCGGATGATATATTAAAAGATTTACAACATTTACTTGGTGGGAGTTACCTTTGAAAAAAACTGAACGTAAACCTATCACGATGGGGGATCGCAAGGGGGAGAACCGTGATTCTCCCCCTTCATTCCTGCACATCGGGTTTCCCGATGTGCAGGATCAAAATAAACCACCATTGGTTAATTATTATCGATTGAGTTTATTAGCCCTGGTCTTGTCTGTGGTGGTGATTATGCTTGGCGCGTACACACGCCTCACCGACGCTGGATTGGGTTGCCCCGATTGGCCGGGATGTTATGGACAAATGGTTTTACCCAATTCAAGTCCAGGGTTAGCGCAAGCGCAACAAACCTTTCCGGGCTTACCTATCGTGACGCATAAAGCATGGACAGAAATGGTCCATCGTTATGTTGCCGGAACGTTAGGCACATTCATTGTGATTTTGGCTTTTTGGGCGGTATGTCGACGTTTTCGACGTCAACGCCAACCGATTGTAGCGCCACTATTGTTAATCGGTTTATTGGCTTTTCAAGTCGTGTTGGGGATGTGGACCGTCACTTTAAAAGTGTTGCCATTTATTGTCACTTTACATCTCTTGGGGGGTATGGCGATTGCTTCCATTTTAGGATGGCTAACCTTTTCAACCAAACCCAATGCATCGCTCTTTTACGTTATTCCAGCGAAAAACACTGAAATCCAGAAATTACAGCCTTGGATTGTACTTGGCCTGATCATTTTGATCGTGCAAATTTTTTTAGGCGCCTGGACCAGCACCAATTACGCTGCCCTGGCTTGTCCTGATTTTCCTTATTGCCAAGGGAAATGGCTGCCCAATACGGATTGGCATAGTGCTTTTAATATTCTTAGTCCAATCGGGCCTAATTACGAAGGCGGCCGTTTGGCTATGGCCGCGCGGGTAACCATTCATTTAACGCATCGCTACTGGGCTTTCCTCACTTTTTTTTATTTATTGCCCATTGCTTTGATTTTAATATGGCTAAAAAAATATTCTGCGTTAAAAAAATTAGGTATCATGCTGTTGGTGTTGCTGATGTTGCAAATCGGATTAGGGATTATCAATGAAGTGAAATTATTGCCGTTAGCCGTTGCGGTCAGTCACAATGGGGTAGCCGTGTTGCTGCTGTTAACAACCATAGCGATAACACGGCGTGTATTTTCAAAGGAAGGAGTCTAAATGACCAGTCTTTGGCGAGATTATCTTGAATTATGTAAACCCAGAGTGGTTGCTTTGATGACGTTGACGGCTTTGGTTTCGATGTTTTTAGCCTCTCCTTCCGGCACTGTCCCGTGGAATGTGCTGATATTTGGCAGTTTGGGGATTACTTTAGCAGCTGGAGCGGGTGGTGTGATTAATCAATTAATTGATCGGCAGATTGACGCGATGATGTCGCGCACCAAAGGCCGTCCGCTTGCCGCCGGCAGAATTCATCCGCATCAAGCCTGGATTTGGGCGGCGGTTTTAATCGTGGCCAGCATGGTTATTTTAATGAGCTGCGTAAATTTTTTGGTCGCTGTTTTAAGTCTGTCGGCGATGGTTGGCTATGCGGGGATTTATACCTTTTTTTAAAACGCGCCACCCCGCAAAATATTGTTATTGGTGGGTTGGCGGGGGCCATGCCGCCGTTATTAGGATGGACTGCAGTAACAGGACAAATCGAAGTGCCTGCTTTATTATTGGTTCTGATCATTTACACTTGGACGCCGCCGCATTTTTGGGCTTTAGCTATTTATCGTTACGAAGATTACACCAAAGCCAATGTGCCCATGTTGCCGGTCACGCATGGCATCTCTTTCACACGTTTAAATATTTTGCTCTACACTTGTTTGATGGTGGCGACAACGTATTTGCCGTTTGTCATTAACGCCGCCGGCTGGATATATTGCCTAGGAATCACGCTATTAAATGGCGTGTTTCTCTATTACGCTGTAGGCACCTATCGATCTAAAGAACCTAGTTTTCCCTTAGCAACTTTTCGTTATTCTATCATTTATTTGTTGGCGCTATTTCTTTTGTTGTTAATAGATCATTATTTTGACATTGTGCATCATTACGTTGTCATTTCTACATGAACGAAACGATGATTCATGCCTATGTGTCGGGTAAGGTGCAAGGTGTTTTCTTTCGTGACCATACGCATCGGCGTGCGCTAGAGCTGAGTATAAAAGGATGGGTAAAAAATCTGTCTGATGGTCGCGTGGAAGTCATGGCCTTGGGCGAACCTTCTGCGATAAAAGTGTTTCTAGATTGGCTGAAAACGGGTCCGACCAAAAGCAAAAGTCAGTGACCTTTATTGGGAAGAAAAAAAACCCAACGATTCACTGACTTTTCGATTTTAAGAGAGTAAATTAGAGCCTCGGGTTTCCCCCAGGCTCAGGATCAAAACCCTAATACGTAACTTGCCAATCAGCAGGTACTTGACCGCCGATCGTGTGCATACAACGGTCTACGGCGCCACGAGCTTCTAGCTTGGTGGGGTAGAACCCAAAACGGGCAAAACCGTTTGCAGCACAAGGCGTCATTTGCCAGTGACAATTTTCATAAACCGTCACATCAAACGTACGGGTTATACGAAAAGTATGACAACCATTATAGCCGCAACGCTGAACAATACGCGAAGCCTCTACACGACGGCTCGCCGGACGGTAACACACGTGATACCCTACAGGACCAGTTTTAGTCACTGTAACCGTAGTGGAAGGGGTAACGGTGGTCACAGGTGCAGGATTAGCCGGGGTAACAACAGTTGTCGTTGTTGTGGGTGGCACAGCCGCAGTTGTCGAAGGTGAATTGACAACAGTGGTGGCGCAAAAGCCACGGGGCTTGCCAATAAGCCAGCCACAGCGCAGCCTAGGATTATTTTGGATATTTTACTCATTTTAATACCTCCGTCGGTTTAACTTTACCTAAAAAGCATAGCAGATTTATGCATATTCTGCTCTTAAAAAGAGCAGTTTGCTAAAGAATCAAAAACCTCGATTCCGCGTAAGTCATTGTTTTTTTTAGTTTCTTTTCCATTGCCGGTCAAAACCAATACCCGGCGGCTGCCCACAGCGGCGCCGGGTTGAAGATCTCGCCAACTGTCGCCGATCACCACCGTTTGCCCGGCCAGATTGATGGCAAAATCTTTGGCAATTTGCAGGAGCATACCAGGACTGGGTTTTCGGCACGGGCATAAGTCTTCCTCTTTATGTGGACAGAAATACACACCATCCAAACGGCCCCCGAGCACTTGGCAAGCGAGGTGCATTTTACGATTAACAGCCACTAAATCGCTCAAACTAAATAACCCCCGTGAAATGCCGGATTGGTTGGTGGCCACCACAATGTGATGTCCTTGTCGAGTCCACTCTGCAATTTTTTCCAAACTGCCGGGAATTGGTTTCCATTCATCTGGGGTATTTGATGAAATCCGGCGAATCCATGTTGATCACCCCATCGCGATCTAAAATAATAAATAATTTGTCCATAATGGCTACATCATACCTCCAAGTGAGTACACCGTGCTACTAAGGGTTGGTTAATTGAACATATTTTTGTTACCGCTAAGATAAGCACTTTTACCTTGATGGAAACGTTTTTTTGTTCAAAACTGTCAAAAAACGACAGTTACATACAAAAGTTTGATTGTTTGCCTAATTTTTTATTATAATTAACTTAAAACTGTCATTTTTTGACAGTATAAGGAAATTATGAGGCAAATAATCAAGGGCAATGGCCTACATCATGGGAGTCTAACTTATAAAAATCTCCCAGAGTCCGAATAGCGCTAATCCGAAAGATAATATTATTTCAAGGCTTAAAATCCATTGGTTTCCCCAAACCTGATATCCTGTTGCGGTTTTTTTAATGTATCGTCCGCTCCACGCCATGACGCCGGGCATTAACATTAATAGCACCACGCATAAAATGCCGGCGTAAACCAAAGCCTTGACAAAAATATTAGGCCAAAATATCACAATCAATAACGGGGGTAATAAAGTAGATAGAGTTACAAACCAGCGGCTTTTGAATGAGTCGCGCTGAATGCGATAGCCATCGGCGATAAAATCCCAAAGGCACAAACCCACCCCTAAAAACGAAGTTGTTACGCAAATCGCAGTAAAAACATGCGCGGCAGCAGAAAGGACGGTGTGATTTTTAGCAGCGGACAATGCCAAAGTCAAGTTGCTGACAGCGTTTTCTGATTGTGTCATTTGTAGCAAACCCGATCGATCAACAGCGCCCTGCACCGCCAAATCCCATAATAAATAACAAATTAAAGGGATAAAACTGCCTAGGCCGATCACCGCAACGCAACGTCATAACGTTATTGTCAAAATAAGATCTTAAACTGGGGATAATAGTCGCATATCCGAAAGATGTGACCACCACCATCACAGCCCCGGCGAGTAACCGTGGCGCTCCCTGTTGCAAGCGTTCTAATTGAACATGCGGCAATGTGAATACAATCAACAATAGATAAGCGATGATTTTGATGGACATCAACACTCGATTAGCGCGGTCTACAGTTTTAATCCCCAAATGAATGATAACGCCAAAAATAATCACAAAAATCGGCGCAGATAAATCATGCGCGAAAGGCATATGAATTTTTTTAAGATAAAATCCCACTAAATCAGATCCGCCGGCAATATAAGCAGAAAGTAAAGCGTATAACAGTAAAAGGTAAATAATCCAAGTAAAGATTTGTCCTGATTTGCCTAACGTGGCCCGTGCCATAGACACCATATTGGTATGCGGCGGCAACCACAAATTCACTTCTAAAATATAAAAAGCGCCAAACAAAGTCAGCAGCCATGCCCCTAAAAAAAGCCACAAAGAGTGCAGAAATCCGCCGCCGGCAGTTGCCATGGGTAGGGCGAGAAGCCCGCCGCCAATCGATGTGCCGATAATCAATAATATTCCACCAATAACCTTGGCTAAATTCATCGTGTTCATATTGTGCTTTTCCCTTTTCCGAACTGTGTTACCCCGGGAATTAAATCTTTTCGCTGGGCGTTAATAAAATCTTTTGCGGAAGTTGGTTTTTTTCCTGGCAGTTGAATTTGCCAAATTTGTAATACACCTGCTCCAGTTGCAATGTCCAAGTGATCTTTATGAATCGCCACTAATGTTCCGGGCGGTGATTGAGTAATCTCTGCCAGAGATGTGCCTTGCCAAATACGTAAGTCATTGTCTTTGAAATCGGTGAATGCTACCGGCCAAGGATTAAACGCGGAGATTATCGCGGCAATTTGCCGGGCAGATAGACGCCAATCGATGTGTGCGTTATTTTTTTGAATTTTTTTGGAATACGTCACCAGCGTTTCGTCTTGAGATTTGGGTTGCCATGCCGTGGGAGAAACCGTTAAAACTTTAAGTAGTGCCGCCCCTCCTAATTTCATTAAACGATCGTGTAATTGACCACTGGTTTCTCCGGATTGAATGGCGACGGTTTCTTGAAATAAGACAGGGCCCGCATCCATTTTCGGCGTCATTTGCATAATGGAAACGCCGGTTTCGGTATCTTGCGCCAGAATCGCAGATTGAATCGGTGTCGCGCCGCGCCAACGCGGTAATAAAGAAGGATGAACATTGAGCGCGCCATACGGAAACATATCTAAAATGGTTTTGGGTAACAACATGCCGTACGCGGTAACCACCATGATATCGGCATCAAAATCTTTTAAACGTTGCTGTTCAGATTCATCCCATTTCGCTGGTTGAAAACAAGGGATTTGATGGGCCAAAGCCAATGTTTTCACCAAGCTGGCCTTGGGTAATTGACCACGTCCGGCGGGGCGATCTGGCTGAGTGTAAACCGCCACAACTTGCTGATGAGCCTGCAAGAGCGTCGATAATATGCCTGCAGCATATTCAGGTGTCCCAGCGAAAATAATTTTTAGACTACGGTATTGATGCGCTGTCATAATGGTCATTTAATAATACGATCATGAAAAAATCATTCTACGATGATAATTTATATAATTGGTTAGTCATTTATCAAGCCTATTGTAAAGGTGCGTTGGTTAAACAATTACTGGCGACGTTCACCTCGGCAAAAAATATTTGTCAGGCGGATAATAGCCAGTTATTGGCTGTGGGCGTAAAACCCATTCAACTCCAAGCTTTGAAAAATCCTGATCGTCAGCAGATTGACACTTTTTTTTCGTGGGGTCAAACGCCCGGTCGGCATATTTTGACTTGGGAGCATCCCGCGTATCCACCTTTATTAAAGAATATCTATGACCCGCCATGCATTTTATTTGCCCAAGGTAACGCCGAAACCTTAGTCGCTCCGCAGATTGCCGTAGTGGGTAGCCGTAATCCCTCTCACACCGGCAAAGAAATCGCTTTTCGTTTGGCTCATGATTTAGCCAGGTCAGGTCTGACAGTGACCAGTGGTTTGGCCCTTGGTATCGATGGAGAAGCGCATAGCGGCGCATTACACGCAAAGGGATCGACAGTGGCGGTGTTGGGCAGTGGTTTGGAATGTGTTTACCCCATGAAACATGTTGCTTTGGCGAAAAGAATTATCGAGCAGGGTGTTTTAGTGAGCGAGTTTCCGCCATTTGCTCCGCCGTTGGCGCCAAATTTTCCACAACGCAATCGGATTATCAGCGGCCTTAGTTTAGGAACCTGTGTGGTTGAAGCTGCAATGGCCAGTGGATCATTGATCACAGCAAAATTTGCTGCTGAGCAAGGCCGGGAGGTGTTTGCCGTCCCAGGTTCGCTGCAAAATCCTTGGGCCAAGGGCTGTAACCAGTTGATTCAACAGGGCGCCAAGTTGGTGATGGACGTTTCTGACATTTTAAATGAATTAAATCATTTTGCAGGAGTTTTCTCCAGCGATAACGATTCCTTACGCGATGGGGGATCGCAAGGGGGAGAATCGCGATTCTCCCCCTTCATTCCTAGTATCGGGTTTCCCGATGCGCAGGATATTAACCAAAACCACCAAAACCCGAAAATTGTTGGTATAATCGAAGAACAGTCTAAAGCTCTGCCGCTTGATTGTGCAATGAAGCAACTGTTAGAGTGTGTAGACTACGAGGCCACCACCATGGACCAATTACAAATGCGGATACAAAAGCCCGTGGCGGAAATCATGGCCTTAATAACAGATTTAGAATTAAAAGGTTGGATAACCGCCGCCGCAGGCGGTTATATCAGGCGTCGTTAGATGAGAGCTATGACCAAAAACAAAGAAGCATTGTTATTTTTAAATATGCTAAAAGAGGCTACCCATTGGCTGATAGGGTTGGCCGAATCCCGAATTGACGGATTAGAACCGCCCTTACCCGGTTCTATGCGTGTTTACACCGAAGAGGAGTGCGAATATTTGTCTTTATCTTGCCGGCGTTTTTTGCTTTCTATGGAACAACAAAAGATTGTGGACCCTGCTTTGCGCGAGCGGATTATCCATCATGCGCTAGAATTAAGAGTTAAAAACGTAGATATTCATGTGATCGAGGGCATTACCCGTATTATTTTATCTCGCTGCCCGGAAGGGGAAAAAGCCTTAGCGCGTATGGAATTATTTATGGCCGAAACAGCTAGCGTTGCCGTCAATTAGTCTAGGAGTTCAGCATGCCAAATTATGTGGTGATTGTGGAATCACCCGCTAAAGCAAAAACTGTTGAAAAATATTTAGGTAAAGATTTTAAAGTCATGGCTTCTTATGGTCACGTGCGTGATTTAGTTCCCAAAGAAGGCGCTGTTGATCCTGATCATGATTTCGCGATGAAATACCAACCGATCGAGCGCAATCAAAAACACATGGATGCGATCAGCAAAGCAGTGAAAAAAAGTGACGCTATTTATCTGGCCCCCGATCCGGACCGTGAAGGAGAAGCGATTGCTTGGCATGTGTTGCAATTACTGCAAGCCGATGACGTTGTTAAAGATAAGCCGGTACAAAGGGTGGTGTTTCATGAAATCACCAAATCCGCTATCCAAAATGCAGTCGCTAATCCCAGGCAAATTTCTTTAGATCTTGTCAACGCGCAGCAAGCACGCCGCGCTTTAGATTATTTAGTGGGTTTTCGTTTGTCGCCATTATTGTGGAGAAAAATTCGCCCGGGCTTGTCGGCGGGTAGAGTGCAAAGTCCAGCTTTGCGAATGATTGTAGAACGTGAAGAAGAAATTGAAAAATTTATCCGTCAAGAATATTGGACGATACATGCTGATTTAGATGCAGCGGGACAAAAATTTACTGCGCGATTGATTGAATATCACGGCAAAAAACTCGAACAATTTACTTTGGTCAATGGTCAGCAAGCTCAAGATATTGAACAGGAATTAACTAAACTGGCAAACGGACATTTAGAAGTTGTTAAAGTCACTAAAAAAGCACGTAAACGTTATCCCTCCGCGCCCTTTATTACTTCCACCTTACAGCAAGAAGCTTCACGCAAACTCGGTTTTACGGCACAACGCACCATGCAAGTAGCGCAGCAACTTTACGAAAGTGGTTTAATCAGCTATATGCGCACCGATTCAGTCAATTTAGCAAGAGAAGCAGTAGAAGAAATTCGTGACTTCATCGGACAACGTTATGGCCAAGATCAAATACCAAAAGAGCCTAGAATTTACAAATCAAAATCTAAAAATGCACAAGAAGCCCATGAAGCCATTCGTCCGACTGCAACGCACAGCGAACCTGAACAATTGAAAAAAACCCTGAATGTTGATCAATCAAAATTGTATACATTAATTTGGAAAAGAACTGTAGCGTGTCAAATGATTGAAGCAATCATTGATACGGTCGCTATCGATTTGGCGGTTGAAGATAATCTGTTTCGGGCTAACGGTTCTAGTATTGCAGAGCCAGGATTTATCAGTGTCTACCAAGAAGATGTGGATGATAAACAACGCGATGAAGAAGACGCGCAAAAAATGTTGCCGCGTCTGCAAGAAAAGCAAATGGTCCCATTAGAAAAAATTGCCGGCGAGCAACATTTCACAGAGCCGCCGCCACGATATACAGAAGCGACATTAGTTAAAGCATTGGAAGAATGTGATATCGGTCGCCCGTCCACTTACGCCAGCATTATCGCCACACTTAAAAATCGCGAGTATGTTACTTTAGAAACCAAACGATTTTTTCCCACGGACGTGGGTCGAATTGTAAATCGATTTTTAACTCAATATTTTCAGCGTTATGTGGATTATGGCTTTACAGCTAATTTAGAAGATCAATTAGATGATATCGCGCGCGGTGATAAAACCTGGGTGCCGGTTTTAGAAGCATTTTGGAAACCCTTCAAACAATTGGTCGAAGAAACCCAACAGACGGTAAAACGCAGTGATGTGACGCAAGAAAAATTAGACGAGCTGTGTCCCAATTGCGGAAAACCTTTAGTGATTCGTTTAGGCAAACGTGGTCGATTTATTGGTTGCAGCGGCTATCCTGAATGTAAATACACCCGAAATTTAGGTGAAGACAAGGGAACCAGTGCGCCAGAAATCGTTGCCGACCGCAAGTGTCCCAACTGCCAGTCTGAATTGGTGATTAAACAAGGACAATATGGCAAGTTTATTGGTTGCAGCCGCTACCCAGACTGTAAATTTATCGAACCTTTAGAAAAACCGAAAGACACCGCCGTGCAATGCCCTGAGTGTCATCAGGGAACTATATTGCAGCGTAAATCCAAACGCGGAAAGATTTTTTACTCATGCTCTCGCTATCCCAAATGCAAATACGCGTTATGGAACGAACCCATCGCCGAACCTTGCCCTAATTGCCACTGGCCCATTCTCACTGTAAAAGTCACTAAGCGAAAAGGCAAAGAAAAACTCTGCCCCCAAAAAACCTGCGGCTATCATGCTTCACTCGAAGGGGATGAAGATGAGTAATGGTAACCATCAGCATAATACAGCCCTTCGGGCTGCATTATGCTGATGCGATTTGTGGCGCCAGTTTATATCCTCAAACTGCGGGCGTAAGCCCGTAACATTGCGCGATGGGGGATTCCAAAGGGGGAGAATGCGAATTCTCCCCCTTTTGGTCGCCTCGTGCGAACTTGCTTCGCGCGGAGCGAAATCAAACAGAGAAAAAATATCTTGTCGGTGTCAGGCATAACTTTTTTTGAAAACCAATTTTTAATTATCAATAACTTATAAAAACATGTCATCAGTGACACCGCTGTCCCCTCCTATCTCAACTTCATCTACCATCCAAAATGGAGGGCCGAGAAGTTGAAGTTAACCTTGGATTAATGCTCTCCACTATGCTAGAGGCGGAAAAAGCAGAATAGCGGTTAGAGCTGACCGGACCTGAAGTAAAAGATGAAGATGAGCTCATGCTTGGGCTTAAATGACCCTCTGGACTAAATATTGTGTTATAGGATGATAATATGTTGCCGTAAGCTGGCGGAACGATCTTGAGATTAAATATTTTTTCAATTTTGGGTGGTGGTATTATAACCCTAGGAAATTTAGGTATTTCTTGTTTAACTTCAGATTCCGGCTTTAATTCCATTTCAATTTCACTCAAAGTTTCTCTAATGCCTTGTATATCGTCAAGGCATGATCAGAGCGTATAAACTCTTGAAGCTTAATATTTAAATTTTGTACTGACCCCAGTTTTTCTATCATTCTGTGTAAATTATCATTGTAGAGCTTACTTTTCTTTTTATAGAGTTCTATATTTTGTTTCAACTCTTTTAATTCAAAAATATAAGAAAGTAGGCTTTTGCAAACAAAAATATTTGATGGTAAGAAAGGAAGAATATTTGATGGATTATTGTCCTTCGGATCGGAAGAATCTGTATCCACACTAGCGTCACTATATGTGCTTTCCAAGCTGATATTCCTCAGTCTGAGAAGATTTATGGCTGCATCTTTTATCTCTTGATTGAGAAGGTCACATAGTTCAATAATTTCTATAGAATCACGAGCATATTGCTGTATTTCAGTACGGAGTTTTTTCCAAGTTTGCTCTAAACCGTTTCGGCGTTTTGCTTCATATTTAAATAATTCTCCTAATTTGCTCATTTCCGAAGTCAGTATTTCCATTAATGCCCCGTGATCAGTTTTTTTTCCCGGTAAACGCGAAAACTCATAAGCTAACTGGTTCTTTAATTCATCAATGAAAACAATGCTTTTTCTAAAGGTCTTTCCAGGTGGAGAAGGAGATGTCAAATAAAAAGAAGGGCCTTCCAACATTTTAGGTCTTGACTGCTTTTTACAATGATGAACTAATGCGCCAACAAAGTTGTTGCATCCAGGAACAAAAAGATAGGATTCTTTATAATGAGAAAAGATTCTTCTAAATTCATTTTTATCTTGATAAAAAAGTTCACAAATTTCATTCCACATATCGGAACGTGCTATAAAAGCAATAAAAAGTACTTGCGGAACTTTAAATTCTTCAACCAATCTCTTCAACATCAAATTACGTTGAGTATAAAATCCATAGGTTCTGTATATTTCTGCAAATAGGTCTGATAGATACTCCACATGTTCTCGCCTCAAATCATCTCTATTATAATATAAAACACCTTCAATGAGCTCATCTATAAATAGAATTTGATCAAAATTAACGAATTCAGTTATTCTTTGTTGACGTTTTTCTTCGCACCAATTCAGTATTCGAGAGATACGGCTATTCACTGCTTGCGGAGTTGGGTTTCTCGACCGCATTCCCGACTGTATCTCGATATGAAGATCCCGTATCCAACCCTCTTGAATTGTATTTATTAAACTTTCTTTTGATTCTTTTGATTCTTTTTTTTGTCGTACTTCTCGTTCTTTCAGAATTTCCAATGGTACAGACGAGTCGAATGGTATTGTTGTTACTCCTTTTCTTTTCATTTTAATCTCCTTGTTTTTCAAAATGAGTTTGTTAAGGCTAAATTAAAAAATAATTTTTCGAAAATGTCAAATTAAGAGATGCGGAGAATCGGTGAAGAGAATCGGTGTCACTCCCGACACAAATTTAAAAACCATTTTAAAATCAACAGATTATTTTTTAAAACTGTTATGTCGGACACTTACATAAAATAATTGTATCAGAAGCTGACGATTTATTTAAATGATTTTATCGAATTGATGGTGACTACTTTGTAATAAAATATGCCGAAATTAAAAATTTGAACGTACAATTTTTGAAAGTTGAACCAGAATTATCTCTCGTTCCATCTGAGGTTTCAAATGTAGCATTACACACTGAATTTTAGCAGGGTGTAACCGCAGTTTTTTTATTCAGCCCATTGTTCAATAAAGAAAGTTAATTTGTTAACACGGTATAGCAAATTGACTTGTGGTTTACTATGGGTTACATTCGAGTCAGCACCGGCAACAATCTGTTAGATATAAGAGAGTAAAGTCATGGCTTTTGAAGCATATTTATCCCTACTAAATGAAAAGATAGAGGATGCATTATTACCCATTTTAGTGAAGGACTTGATTGGCTTTGTCGAAGAGTATGCGGTAGAGGTAGCGCCGGCAAAACTAGCACAATTGATGCAGGCAATCTTTGCTGCTTTTCTGGCAAATAAAACGCTTCCCTATGAAGAAGCTGGTGTAGACCCATCTCAGTTTAAGTTAAATGATTATTCACCAGCACAAACTTCTCGGTTCTGGGTTGCTGCTTGTAACAAAAGGGAATTGGCAACAGGCTTTAAACACTTATCGCTTGACTTGAGTCGCATCCTACCGTATGGTGCGACGTCTCCGAGGTTAGATTCTGATGGTAACTTTCTAGACTATATGGCAACGCAATTGGAGAAAATAGCGGGTGGTAGTTCAGGTTCACCTCCTGAGAGAATCGGTGTCACTCCCGACACAAATTTAAAAACCATTTTAAAATCAACAGATTATTTTTTAAAACTGTTATGTCGGACACTTACATAAAATAATTGTATCAGAAGCTGACGATTTATTTAAACGATTTTATCGAATTGATGGTGACTACTTTGTAATAAAATATGCCGAAATTAAAAATTTGAACGTACAATTTTTGAAAGTTGAACCAGAATTATCTCTCGTTCCATCTGAGGTTTCAAATGTAGCATTACACACTGAATTTTAGCAGGGTGTAACCGCAGTTTTTTTATTCAGCCCATTGTTCAATAAAGAAAGTTAATTTGTTAACACGGTATAGCAAATTGACTTGTGGTTTACTATGGGTTACATTCGAGTCAGCACCGGCAACAATCTGTTAGATAAGAGTAAAGTCATGGCTTTTGAAACATATTTATCCCTACTAAATGAAAAGATAAAGGATGCATTATTACCCATTTTAGGGAAGGACGACTTGATTGGCCTTGTCGGAGAGTATACGGTAGAGGTAGCGCCGGCAAAACTAGCACAATTGATGCAGGCAATCTTTGCTGCTTTTCTGGCAAATAAAACGCTTCCCTATAAAGAAGCTGGCGTAGACCCATCTCAGTTTAAGTTAAATGATTATTCACCAACACAAATTCCTCGGTTGTGGGTTGCTGCTCGTAACAAAGGAAATTGGCAACGGATATGAAACACTTACCGTTTGACCGGAGTGCATCCTACAGTATGGTGCGATGTCTCCAGGGTTAGATTCTGATGGTAACTTTCTAGACTATATATGGCAACGCAATTGGAGAAAATAGCAGCGTGGTAGTTCAGGTTCACCTCCTGGGGTTCTAAAATATTTCTTTGATACAACGATACACTGCAGTGGAACTCCCAATCCCAATCTCCTTCACTATCTCTCCTTTCCCAATACGATGTAGACTTGCTGAATGCTCTAATATCTACCCTATCGGCCTATTAGTATTTATTCTGTCTTATTAAAAAGCCGAATACCTAATGGAATGGTAATTTTGAGCCTGGTGATAAGCAACTAGGTGCTTGTTCTAAATATATTCAGACAATATGTCAAAGCGTTTTCTTTTTATGAACACCTCGGTTACTTGAGGGCTGGACTAAAAACGATACCTATTATGCCATCGATGAAAAATGCGATATATATCCACTATGATGAGAAAATAAAACCAACTATTGACACGCTGCAATTAAGTGATAAAGAATCTCCCGATAAAACAGCTCGCGCACTGGTAAAGTTAGGATATCGTCTGCGACAAATACGCAATGACGTCACAGGCCAATATTCTATAGCTGTGGTGCCCGACAATACGGTAGAAAACTTAAGTAGCGATATCCCAGCCTCAAACAGGACTTGACCGTTCTTTTTAGAGAGCCGATCTTAACTTATCAGAATGTTGATGACAAACTTCACCTATACCACAGCGAAAAAAAATTAACTCGTTCTTTCCGGGACAAAATCAAATTTATTTATTATTTGATAGAATTACTCCAATACGTATATTCTAAAGATGAACTTAACAAGCTTAGCAACTATTTTGAAGATAACAAAAAGTCCATAACACGCTATCTTGCTTACAAGGCAAAACCTTTTCATCATTATCCCCCCCTGATGATCCTGTTCCGCTTGCGGCTGCACGTAAAGAAATCGCTATAAGAATAGCTGAAGTAGAACCTATGCTGTCAGCTTGTGAAAACATAATAGGTAACTGGCAAGAACCTAGCGTTTCTACTAGCCAGTCAATCTTCCACTTTAACATCAACTACTGAAGAAGTTAGGATAAGTCGAAACCCGCAGGGTTTTTTGTCGTCTTCATCGTTGCAATCTGGAACGACAGGTTTGCCATCAAATGCTTCGCTATCCTCATCATCCAGTTCATTATCTACTACAACAAGCTACGGATAACATATGGAAATGGCTCCAGGGAAATCCATATTAAATGAATTTCTTCCACAGAAGGGGGGTTTAACCCTTTCCAATCCTGAAATGCGATTATTATGATATCAGCGCGAAAGTGTCAGTGTCACTCATAACATTTTTTAAAAATAAGTCACTAATTTTAAATTACATTTCTAAATTGACGTCATCAGTGACACCTTCAACTTGAGCGAAAAGAGGAGACCAGCGAATGGATTGCATTCATCCTAGTTTGGGAATTCAAAAGATTCCGTAGTTGAGATAACATTGTGCCGAAAGGTGTTATCCCGCTCCAAGAAGTAGTCAAATCTTTGCATTTCTCAAGCTCGGTAATACGGTTTATTATTTTATTTTGATCAGCACTTTTCCAAAGTGAAAGCAGTTCTTCAAAATACCTTAATTTTTCAACTGAAGGTCCCGCAGAAAAAATACCGGGTTGCTTTTTCAGCTCTTCACTTCTACAGTTTCTTATGATTAATGCGAATCCAGCATTGCATAGTTTCCAATAATCTTTATCGTCAACCCATACTTCATAACCATTATAGGTTTTGCAAGTCACATGAACCTCTTTTTTCTCTAATATTATTTGGACTGCAGCTCGGTACTTATCTGGACCTTTAAATATTGAACTTCTTTGTCGTATAGGCCTAATGCTTCAACTAATTTATAATGAATTTGAACTTCATCATCAGGTATTTTTCTTTCTGTTTCAGGAGAATGTAATTTAAATGTACTTCCAATAGGCGTTGATCTTTTCTTTTTATGAGTTGCGATCAAATCTTTGAAATCGGGATGCGACTCTTGATAAAATTTGTTTTCTCTTATCTCAATACCTTTATCCAATAGAGCTTCAGCTATTTTTAAGTCTAGTGGTAAATGCAGTAGTGTATTTCTATGCTGATCTAAGTCATTAATAGAACTTGGACTTTGGGACAAAATATAGTTCAATAATTCTAACTTATCATCAAGAGAACCCTTAGATTGGAGAGCAAGATGAATAAGAGGTATGGTTTTATTTATGCAGGCTTTAACGTTAAATTGTCCTTCCTCTAAAGCATGGAGGATAGTGTTTGCTTCAGCAGTCTCATAGGTTTCTGGTACCGTAATTTGTTTATCAAATGCGCTTTCAAGTAGGGAAAGTAGGTTACGTTGCACTGCGAGTTGAAAGTGAGGTTCTATGGAAATAACATCAGAAGCAACCTTTAAAAATTCACGAATTTTTACAGGAAGTGTATTTCTAGCATTATATATTTCGTTTGAGATACCAAAGATGTCATGAGGATTTAAGGTTTTTTCCATTAATAGTGGCAATATGGCTCGGGATACAAAAATTCTTGCAATATCTTGATTATTTAGTTCTTTGAATTTTGCAATTACTTTGGGTTTATGTCTTGGCTTAATATCAGGATAGCATTCCAAGGCTGTCGACAAAGCGTCATCATCTATAGTTCCTTTCTCTAAGGGTTGGATGGCAAAAGCCGATGAGACGTAGTGTAAAGATTGATTTTTTTTACTAAAACCAAGTAAACGTAATGCATGGGACATGGAATTATATCTTACCCAATCCCAGAAATAATCTTCTGCGCAGAGGGAAATAAAGTTATTCGTAGTAATATATCCTAATATTATTTGGACAAGATCATTGTTTAAAATATCAGGTTCATTATCAGGAAGGAAAGTATTTTCTACCTCGTTTATAATTTCTCGAAATTTCATTTTTGACCCCTTTATACCTTTAACTAGTTCTGAATTTGTGACACTCTAATTGCGCCATTATACTGGCAAGAAGTCGTTGGTCAAGGATTCGAAGCCTCTAGGCTTTTATTGTATAATGTGGAACATTATAACTTTAGAGTGGAAAAACGATTATGGCTAAAATTATTGCCATTACGAATCAGAAAGGCGGCGTTGGTAAAACGACAACCGCGGTTAATTTGGCGGCCTCGATGGCCGCGATTAAACGGCATGTATTGCTGGTGGACCTTGATCCACAAGCCAATGCAACTGTGGGTTGCGGCATCAATAAATTGGAATTGGCGCATTCCATGAATGAAGTTTTATTGGGGGAATGCACCCCCGGGCAAGCACTGCTTAAAACCGCTTGGCGCTTTGACTTATTACCCGCCAACGGCAACCTTACGGTTGCTGAAGTGAGAATTTTACGCGAACCGCGAGAAGATTATTTAAAAAACGTTTTAAGCGGTTTTGCAAACCAATATGATTTTATCCTTATTGATTGCCCACCCACGCTGAGTATGCTGACCGTTAATGCACTGGTTTCTGCGCATAGTGTCCTTGTGCCTATCCAATGCGAATACTATGCTTTAGAGGGATTAACCAGTTTGCTCTCCAGCATCGAACATATTCGCCTTTCCGCCAATCCTAACCTACAAATCGAAGGCTTATTGCGCACCATGTATGATGGCCGCAATAGTTTGACGCTGGAAGTTTCCGAACAATTGCTGGCGCATTTCGGCGATAGAGTATACCGAACGGTCATCCCGCGTAATGTACGTTTGGCAGAAGCGCCCAGCCATGGATTACCGATCTTGGCTTATGATAAAAAGTCGCATGGCGCGACAGCGTATTTGGCGCTTGCTGGAGAAATCATGCGGCGGCAAGGCTTTTCCCCATTGCCATCCTTTCAATTAGCATTACAACATTTCAACCAGGAGTGAAATATATGAAAAAATTAGGCAGAGGACTGAGTGAATTAGGGCTCAGCGAATTATTAAAACACGCAGAGGCGAATCAAACCCAACCGCAAGCATCACCGGAAAAATTAATGCTTTTACCTATCGACGACGTTTTTCCTGGACAATACCAACCACGCAATCACATTGATCCCCAAGCCTTAGAAGAATTAGCCAATTCTATTCGCGCACAAGGCATATTGCAGCCGATCATCGTCAGAACGCAGGGGAATAAGTATGAAATTATTGCCGGTGAAAGACGTTGGCGAGCGGCTAAACTGGCGCAGTTGGATAAAATTCCAGCCATCGTTAGAGCCACTTCCGATCAAACCGCAATGGCGGCGGCATTGATTGAAAATATCCAAAGACAGGATTTAAACGCTTTAGAAGAAGCCCAGGCCCTCCAGCGTTTATTAGAAGAATTTCATTTAACCCATCAAGCCGTGGCCGATGCGGTGGGCAAATCAAGGTCCGCTGTTACCAATTTGGTGCGTTTGGTCAATCTGCGTCCGGAAGTAAAATTGCTGATGTCGCAAGGTCTCCTAGAGAAAGGCCATGCTTTGTTATTAATACCGTTAGATGAACAGGCGCAAACCAGCATAGCCCAGAAAATTGTCGCCGAGCAACTGAATGTGCGCGAAACGGAAGAATGGCTGGCGCAACTGAAAAATAAAGCTGGACAAAACCCCTCAATTGGTTATAAAATGATCAATAAAAATGATCAAGAAACACAGATCGCTGATAAGCTAAAGTCAAAGGTAACCATTCGGCAAAATACCAAAGGTAAAGGGAAAATTGTTATTTATTACCACAGCGAAGCGGAACTGGAGGAGATTTTATCTCATATCCAGTGATTCTATCACCGACTGAAGCACATAGCTGAATTCGGCGCATTCGCCTACGAGCTTTGCAACGGGGCGAGCCGGAAAAGAAAATTGTCCAGTGGACAATTTTCCCGGCGAGCGCCCGCACAGAGGATGTGCGGGCTGGGTTTTCCAAGAGCACTTGATTTACGTCAGGATGACACGCAGTTTATTTATTAGAAAGATTAAGCACAGCGAAGCGAGCATGGAAAAAGATGCAGCAGACAGGACCCGTTTAGACAATCCTGCGAGTAGGCGATGTCGCCGAATTCAGCGGGGTGGGTGTTGGCACTATGAACGACATGAAAAAGTATTTTTTAACGATATTGGCTTTATTGAGCTTGGATTTAGCGGGTTGTAACTCTAAACACACCTATTTGGGGTATGTAGAAGGCCAATTGACCTATATTTCGGCGCCAATTGGTGGGAGACTACAAACCATCGAGGTGGTTAGAGGGCAAACCGTAAAACCAGGTGAAAAATTATTTTCATTGGATCCTTTACCCGAATCCACCGACGTTGCGGCAGCAGAAGCTAATGTGAACCAATTATCGGCTACCCTGGCGGATAAAATGAAGGGAGCCAGACCTTCAGAAATCAACGCCATATCTCAACAGTTGGCCGCAGCGCAAGCGCAAGTGGATTACGCCAAAAAAGATTTAGAACGCAAACAAGCGTTGGCGAAAAAAGGCGTGATTGAAAAAAGCCAATTGGATGTTGCAGAGCAAAATGGAAAAGTAGCTGAAGCCAATGTAAAACAAATACAAGCCAATTTAACCACCGCCAAATTACCCGCGCGTTCGGAACAAATCGATGCCTTAAAGGCGCAATTATCCGCAGCGCAAGAAACGTTGCATCATGAACAATGGTTGTTACAGCAAAAAACCGTTTCCGCACCATCCAATGCGCAGGTTTTTGATATTTATTATCGAGTAGGCGAACAAGTCGGAGCGAATCAAGCGGTTTTAGCGCTCTTAGCGCCTGCCGATATCAAAGTGGTGTTCTTTGTCGATGAAAGCGCATTAGCTAAGATTAAGCCTCTCCAAAAAATTACGATAAAATGTGATGGTTGCCGCACTGCTCTACCTGCCACCATTCGTTATATTTCGCCTTCAGCGGAATTTACACCGCCGATTATTTATAGCCGCAGTGCGCGCTCAAAATTGGTCTATGAAGTCGAGGCCACTTTCGATGCAGCAACCGCGCAAAAAAAACAAGTTTTCCTACACCCTGGTCAACCTGTCGATGTTGTGGTGGGCCGATGAGCCAATGGGTCATTGATGTCAATAATCTGCGCAAAGAGTTTTATGGTAAAGCCGTTGTCAATAATGTCTCTTTGCGAGTTAAAAAAGGCGAGATTTTTGGCTTTCTCGGCCCGAATGGTAGTGGTAAAACCACCACCATTCGCATGATTTGCGGCTTGATGAACCCAGATGGCGGCGAAGGTACTTGTCTAGGCTATGATATTCGTACCCAGACCAAACTGATTAAACTGCATGTCGGCTATATGACCCAGAAATTTAGTTTGTACGGTGACTTGACCGTCGAAGAAAATTTAGATTTTGTGGCGCGCATGTATGATTTACATCCCCGCAAAGAAATTGTCCAAGCCAGCATTGACCGGTTGGGCATTGGACGTTTGCGTCAACGTCAGTTAGCCGGCACATTATCCGGTGGTTGGAAACAACGTTTAGCATTGGCTGCAGCCACTATCCACAATCCGCAACTGCTGTTGCTAGACGAACCCACTGCAGGCGTTGATCCAAAAGCACGCCGCGAATTTTGGGATGAAATCCATCGTCTCGCGGCTGAAGGGGTTACGGCGTTAGTCAGCACGCACTACATGGATGAAGCTGAGCGTTGCCATCGGTTAGCGTATATTGCTTACGGAAAGTTACTGGTTTACGGCGTGATGGATGATGTTATTGGGCACGCCAATCTCACCACCTGGGAAGTTAAAGGGCCGGATTTGTCACGGCTTGCCGGAGCACTCAAGCAACAACCCGGCGTATTACAGGTTGCGCCATTTGGATTGGTGTTGCATGTCAGTGGCGGCCATGAGGAAAAGCTGGAACAAGCCATAGCGCCCTTTCGGCAACAGCCTGAATATGAATGGCGCAAAATAGAGCCCAGTTTGGAAGATGTGTTTATTCATTTTATGGGCGAGTCCGTGGATACCTTTGCATGATAGAAATAAGTTGGCAACGTTTAAAAGCCGTTATCGTCAAAGAATTTATTCAGATGCGCCGCGACCGGTTGACGTTTGCGATGATGATTGGGTTACCCATTATCCAATTGATCCTATTTGGCTTTGCGATTAACACCAATCCAAAGTATTTACCAACAGCGATCGTCAACGCTGATCAAATGCCGCTGACCCGCGCATTTGTCAGCGGCATACAAAATACCGGGTATTTTCAAGTTAAGAACGCCAATGTAACTCAGAAAGAAGCAGAGAAGATGCTTGCCCGTGGCCAAGTACAATTTGTGGTAGAAATACCGCTTTATTTTTCCCGTGATATGATTCGCGGCAAACGTCCTGATCTTTTAGTGATAGCGGATGCTACTGATCCTGTCGCCACGGGTAATGCGATTGGTGCATTGAGTAATCTAGCAACCATGGTATTTAATCGTGAACTGAGCTATGGTTTGCGATATTTAATTCCCGGACAAGAACCCTTTAATTTAGTGATTCAGCAACGCTACAATCCCGAGAGCATCAGCCAATACAATATCGTCCCTGGATTAATGGGTGTGGTATTGACCATGACGATGGTGATGATTACCAGTTTGGCGATTACCCGGGAACGGGAGCGCGGCACCATGGAAAACTTATTGGCTACGCCGGTGCGGCCCATTGAAGTGATGATCGGAAAAATAATTCCCTACATTATGGTGGGCTACGTCCAACAAATTTTGATTATTTTGGCGGGCATTTTAATTTTTAATGTTCCGCATGAAGGTAATATTTTATTGTTGCTGATCGCCACTCTGCCCTTTATTTTTGCCAATTTAGCCGTTGGATTGACCTTTTCCACCATTGCTAAAAATCAATTGCAAGCCGTGCAAATGACCTTCTTTTTCTTTTTGCCGTCGATGTTGTTATCTGGATTTATGTTTCCTTTTCACGGCATGCCGGTGTGGGCGCAGGCGATTGGGAATTGCTTGCCTTTAACGCATTTTCTGAATATAGTCAGAGGGATTTTGTTAAAAGGAAATGGAGTAGGAGATATTGTATATCAAATTTGGCCGCTGCTATTGTTCATTGCCATCGTGATGACCATAGCAGTTTATCGTTATAAAGAGACTGTAGACTGATAGGGGTAATGTTATGTCGTTATACAAACAACCAAAAGGCTTATATTTACTGTGTGCAACCGAACTTTGGGAAAGATTTGGATTTTATACCATCCAAGCTATTCTGATTTTGTATCTCACCAAAGCTTTAAAATATCCCGACGCCAAAGCTAATTTGATTTATGCGAGTTACAGCGCACTACTCTATTTAACGCCGTTGATCGGTGGTTTTATTGCCGACCGGTTTCTCGGTTTTCAAAGGGCCATTTTAATCGGCGGCATGGTTTCTGTTGCCGGCTATTTAATTACGGCTTTTCCACAAGAAAAAATATTTTTTATTGGACTCAGTATTTTAATTTGTGCCAATGGATTGTTTAAACCAAATGTCTCGGCAATTGTAGGGGATCTTTATCATGAAGGCGATCCAAAACGTGATGGTGGTTTTACCCTGTTTTACATGGGTATAAATATCGGCGCTTTAATTCCACCGGTTATTGCTGGTGTTTTGGTATTACATTATGGTTGGCATACCGGATTTTTATTAGCTGCTGCCGGAATGATTATTGGTTTAGTGACTTTTATGGTCGGTAAGAAAAAACTTACGCTGACTGGGGCAATGCCGGCAGCAAGCCCGGCTCAACCAAACCATCCGCGGCGCTGGTTGTTTGAAGGTGCTTTTTATTTAGGCTTTATCATTTTAGTGGCTTTATGTGATGTCGCTTTTGCTTATCCTGAAGCGACGGCTTATTTGGTAGAAATTGCGGGTGTCGCTCTTATTTTGGTTGTGATGTTTTTGATGTTTAAAGAGAAAGTGGGTGATCGAAAGAAGATTATAGCGGCGTTGATTTTAACCGTAATTTCCGTTGGTTTTTGGTCCTTATACAATCAAACTTTCACGTCATTAACTTTATTTGCCGACCGCAATATGGAGCAAAGTTTTCTGGGAATACCAGTAAACGCTTCAACCATGCAATTTTTTAACCCATTATTTATCATTGCGATCAGCCCAATGTTAAGTGGATTTTGGGTGAAATTAAGCCGCAATAATTTGAATCCTTCTATTCCCAGCAAATTTACTATGGGGGTTTTATTTGTAAGTTTGGGATTTTTAATTTTACCGGTTGGTTTAAATCTTTTTCCAAATGGCGGTATGGTGTCACCGTGGTGGTTGGTGATCAGTTATTTGCTCCAAACCATTGGTGAGTTGCTGTTGTCACCGGTAGGTTTAGCGATGATTACTTTGTTGGTTCCAAAATCTATGGTTGGATTAATGATGGGCGTTTGGTTTTTCTCCCAAGCCGCCGCTTTTTCTTTAGGTGGAATCCTAGCGAATTTAGCCGCAATTCCAGATAATCTGACTAAATTACAATCGTTAGCCGTTTACGATCATGCGTTCCTGATATTTGGCGTATTATCTTTAGGCTTAACCGCCGGCAGCTTTGTGCTAATTCCATTTTTAAAGAAACTCATCAAATCGCCGGAAGCCAAAATAGTTAAAGTAGGAGACACCGCAGTAGCTGACTAAACAATTGCAAAAGGCGGTGTCAATGCTGACATATATTTAAAAATGTTTTTAAATTCATTGGGTTATTTTTTAAAAATGTTATGCATGACACTGCAAAGTTTCGTCAAACGCGTGATAACCATGGTTCGTCGGCGTGTGGAAGGGATGCAGGAAATGATGGTGTGGGCGGTTTTGATATTAAAGTTTTTAGGTAATTCAATTTCGGGAAGTGATTTAAACAACTGAGTTTTGGCTGAGCTGAGATAAAAAATATCAATTAATGCTTTTTCTGGAGTAGCCATTTTGATCAGAGTGCCGGGTAATAACTCAAAACCGAAAAAGAATTTTGCGTCCAGGTGATGGATTGAAAACTCTCCTGCGGGTGTGATGAACTTTCTAGTTCTAGCCAATGAAACCGCGTAGATAACCGTAGGCAATTGTGAAATCATACCGTGATGATATAAAGCTGTTTGTAAAGAAATATAAGTAGGGAAGGGCGCGGTCAAATATTCAGGGAGCGCCAATGGATTTAGTTTTTCCGGAAACGCCCACAAACCGCGATGAATATGCAATAAATGATGATGCTGGGCTAACCGCGCGAGTATTTTACTAGCGCCCGCTGTACTCAAATTCAAAAGCGCCGCCACATCACGCGTTTGCAAACAAAGCTGATTTAATTGTTTTAATTTTTTTAAAACTGCCGTCGCCTGCATGTTATTGCTTTCCTAAAATCTCGCAAACTTTCCAAACGATTGAGTCCCATAACGCAGGATTATCATATTGCTGTTGATATTCGAAAGGTAAATAGGCCAACACTTGGCTCTTAAATTCTGCAAAAGTAATGGTCATAGCTTGTGTCCGCGCTTGATCGAGTAAAGATTTAACATCAGCAGATATCATGTTTGATTTTAGGTCTTTTCTTCCAAGCAATAGATACAGGTCAAAAATATCACGAGCTTGAGTTTGTGCTCGCAATGCTAAAGCACGTATTTTTTGTTGATATGCCGCAATCACTGAATAGTGACTCGATAATATGGGCATTAATTGATATTGCTGAATAATTTCAGCTTGCACCGGCTCAAAAATAGCAGTTTCAATTTGGCCGCGCCTGGAAAACTCAATCCGCGTGTTAGCAGTAATTGCCGATTTGGATGATTTTAGTTCCAGTTTCCAGCGTTGAGTGGTTTCAGTTTGTTTCGGTTCTGAATAGCGTTGCACCAAAATATCGTGTGTTGCGAGTATTCGCTGAAAAGCTTCTGCACGCAAAATTTGGTTGACTTTGTTACGCAAGGTGAGTGGCGCAATGGTCTGGACATCCAGGTCTATATTTTCCGAATAGCGGATGCTATTAAAATAGAATCGCAGATTACACCCGCCTTTAAGGGCGTAAAGCCGCTGGTCTAACTTTCGTCCCAGCTGCCCCAAAAACAATAAATGAAACCGCTCAACTATTTCCCGCATTTTTTAATAATACTCAAAGTTGACGTATACGTCAACTTTGAGTATTATTCATGTTAGATGGTGTCACACTGACGCATGGATTAAAAAAATCAATAAATACAGTGCATTATAAATTAAAATGTGTTACACCTGACACTAGGCAATCAAAAAATATTTAAGCAGTGGCAGAGTAAATTAGGGTAGTGTATGACAAAAGTGTAGTATCCGACATAACGGTTTTCAGAAGCTTATGCTATTGTTTTGAATTTTTTTTTATTCCTAAGTCATCAGTGACACCGCTCTTGTGTGATGTTTTTAACTGTTAGAAAGTTTACATATCACATAAGAATGATGATTTTCGTAATCAGAACCCATTGTACAGTTATTAGCTTTTCTCAAATTATCATCTAACTCAACTCCAGGAGCACCGGAGTTTGAATCATAAACGAATTTAATTTCACCACACAAGCCCTTCAGATTTTCAGGATTATAAACACAATCTTTAATACTGGATTCTCTAAATTTTACTGAAGCAGAACTATTCGCATATAAGTTAATATTAATATCAACTTGTTCATTCGGCATAAGTTTATCCGGCTCGTTTAGAAAAGTGGCGTATCCATCAGTCGAGTAGTCAAAAATACTAACATTGCTTTTTAAGGAACTAACTAAAGTAACAGTGGCAGTTTGCTGATTAGTTTGTGCGCTAGCTACAGATAAATTAACCAAAGCAAATAAGTTCAAGGCCAAAAAATAAATTATTTTATGGATTTTCATATAATTTTACTTTCTTTAAATAAACAATATTAGTAGGATAATACTATATTCAAGCTAATTTTTCAAGTTTTGAGCGCTGCTTGATTTACATCTGCGTTCTGCTGGTGTCACTGATGACGCATTAAATAAAAAAACAATAAATACAACGAACTGGGTCTTAAGATGTGTTATGCCTGGCACTACGCAATCAACAATCAAAAAGTACTTTTGGACACTGGAAAATAAATTATGAGAGTAGTGCTGGACAAAGGTGTAGTGTCCGACATAACATTTTTAAAAAATAATTCGTTGATTTTAAGATAGTTTTTAAATTTGCGTCGGAAGTGACACCGCGCGACGCACCGCGCGACGCGTAAAACGTCACTCCCTACAGAATTTTTTCCCGTTCTGCTGGTGTCACTGATGACGCATTAAATAAAAAAACAATAAATACAACGAACTGGGTCTTAAGATGTGTTATGCCTGGCACTACGCAATCAACAATCAAAAAGTACTTTTGGATACTGGAAAATAAATTATGAGAGTAGTGCTGGACAAAGGTGTAGTGTCCGACATAACATTTTTAAAAAATAATTCGTTGATTTTAAGATAGTTTTTAAATTTGCGTCGGAAGTGACACCGCGCGACGCGCGATTTTCTTTGTACCAGACCGACAGGCTTTTATCTAAATGTTGACGTACTAACACCTTATCTTTGGGTTTTATTCTCACCGCCAGGTCCCGTTGAATTTGATAATATTCCTTCTCAAATTGAATCGTCCAGTCGTTCTTCACGCTACGCTGATATTCCCAGCAAAATATCTGGTTTAAATCTCCGTAGCCTTCTATACTGCGGTGACGGTCTTCCTGACTGGCTGGGGAAACTGCAAATTTATCGTTGATTTCGTTTAAAAATTCTTCCAGTAAAAACTGATTCGCCCCCACTAATGTCTGGATTCCTCGTAGAGCCATATCTTTTAAAAATCGATCCTGAAATACCTGATGCTTCCTTTCCACACGGCCTTTCGCCTGCGGTGAATAGGCTTCGATGATCTCAATCCCCAATCGCTCACAAACCCGCTCAAATACGCTAAAATGCGCTCGCACCTCATCGTCGTCCTGACTCCATTTTCGTCCTTTCGGCGACAGGTATACCGTCTTTAAATCCACGTACACCGACTTCGGTATCCCATAACGCTCTATCCAGATTTTCAACGTCGATAACAGTACCGCTGTCGTCTCTCCCTCATCCATCTGCGCCAGCGTAAAACCCGTTGCATCATCCACCATATTCAACAGGCAACTGCGTCCGGCCTGCGCTCCAAACCACGCGTGATCCGAACCATCTATTTGCAACATCTCTCCAAATCGCTCTCTCCGTATCCGCCGTTTGCGATGCGGATTTCCTCGCCGCCGCGCCTCCCATAAACCCGCTGCTTTCAGCCATAGGCGTAGTGTTTCTTCATGGACGGCTAACCCCTCATATTCGGCTAACTTCTCCACAGTAAATCGGCAACCAAACCCAGCATAACGTTTCTGGTATGTTGAGACTACCCTGTTTTTAAAATCCTCAGGATAGGCGTGGCTGGAGCGACGTCCCCGGCTGCGGTGTACCAACCCAACATCTTCTTCCTCCTGATATCGCTTCCACATCCTTTTGCAATGCCTATAGCTGATTTTTAGTCTTTTCGACGCTTCTTTCAACGTCAAATTGCCCTGTTTTACCCCCTCCAATAATGCTTTGCGTTGCCGCTCTTTTTTACTCATAATTAGCCTGTCTCCCATTGTCTCCACCTCATAATCTTTAACACTTTTATAGGTGGTTTCATTGTACAATGGGGGACATTTTTATTTTGGATTCAAGGGGACATTATCACTTTGGAATGACATTTTTTTTCTGCTGGTGTCACTGATGACGCATTAAATAAAAAAACAATAAATACAACGAACTGGGTTTTAAGATGTGTTATGCCTGGCACTACGCAATCAACAATCAAAAAGTACTTTTGGACACTGGAAAATAAATTATGAGAGTAGTGCTGGACAAAGGTGTAGTGTCCGACATAACATTTTTAAAAAATAATTCGTTGATTTTAAGATAGTTTTTAAATTTGCGTCGGAAGTGACACCGCGCGACGCACCGCGCGACGCGTAAAACGTCACTCCCTACAGAATTTTTTCCTGTGCAGCAATTAGGGATTGAAGAATCGAAACCTAGTGCTAGAATACAATTTCAACAGGCCATGATGGTGTCACTGATGACGCATTAAATAAAAAAACAATAAATACAACGAACTAGGTCTTAAGATGTGTTATGCCTGGCACTACACAATCAACAATCAAAAAGTACTTTTGGACACTGGAAAATAAATTATGAGGGTAGTGATGGACAAAGGTGTAGTGTCCGGCATAACATTTTTAAAAAATAATTCGTTGATTTTAAGGTAGTTTTTAAATTTGCATCGGAAGTGACACCGCGCGATGCGCAAAAAAATTATTGCAACAGAGATTAAGTTACTGGGCAGTTATGCCCGTAATCAGGGGGATTATCGCGCGCTATTTCAGTTGACATACGGTGAAGTAATTTTTATAATTCGTGGGTGTTTAAATTATTTGAACAAACACTTTCTTTTTTTAAAATATTTGTAGATGGTTATCGACTTCTAAAAGCTGGTATCGGTACAATAATATTCTGCAATTTGTTGAGTCTTAGCCTTATTTTGTTAATTGCTATAGCCTTTTGTGCATTATGTACTTTTTGCCGCCTAGTGATGTAGTGGGCATCTTCATTTCTCCAATTATTGTCTTCTTTCTAGTTACCTTCTCTATGATACCCACCATCCTTTGTATCCAAAATTTTATTAATCAACCAGCAGAAAAAAAATCGCTCGGCCAATTTGGATTTTTTTCTTTTAAAGGAAAAATTAAGCCATATTTGCAAACCTCAGCTATTTTTATTATTGCTGTTATCGTTTTCGAGTTAGCTTTGTATTGGGTTGTTAAGTTGATAGAAAATTCTAATTTTTGGAGCGTTTCGCTGCTGTTACTGGTTTTCTTTTTTCTTTTATTCTATTCGGCAGATTTATTTTTATGGTATTTTATCCTTGTATTAGAAGATAAAAAAACTTTAGCAGCCTTTAAAGAATCACACGAGTTAGCAAAAGGAAATCGCTGGCGATTTATGCTTGCCATATTTTTGTTATTTTTATTATTTATACTAAGCTCTTTTACTTTTCTGTTGTTGCTTATCGCTCTCCCTTATTGCTGGTGTGTACTCATCGTATTGTTTTATGATATTAAACGACGCAATAAATCAAAACATTGTAAAATACTTTAAACAATTTTTAAAAGACCGGCAACCTAAGAAAAGTCGGTGTCAATGCCGACATGATGCGATTTATAAATCTAACTGAAGCTTAAAATCACGGTATTGCATTTAATTTAAAATTAGGTTTAAACTACCAGCGTCGATGACGGACGCTAAGAACATCCGCCTTCGACTGACCAGATAACATAAAAAGGATGTTAAGTGGCTAGGGAAATTTTATACGATTTGTCCTCTCTTTTGAACTGCTCATTTTTGCGGTTTCGATTTCTTTTTTCTAATCAAAAACTTACTGCGTTTTTAAATGCGGTTTGCTGCTGCGCGTCTAATTATTTATGGGACTGTGGCGGAAGAATCAGGCTGAAAAGTGATCAATTATTAGACTGGCAAAGGAAAAAAAGAGTACTTAGTCATGAGCCGGTGTCGCATGAGCAGGGCCTTCTCAGGCGCACTGGTGGCTGGTCACTTTTTAACTTCACTATTAAGGAAAGCAAATGAGAAAAGAACATTCCAAAAATAATGCCACTATTTTAATTGTCGAAGATAATCCAGCCGCTCGTATGGCGTTGACCAATATCTTAGAAAAATTAGATGAACCAGCGGATATTGCGTGTACTGGTGAAATAGCCATTGAAAAAATTAAATGCCGTAGTTATCGTTTGATTTTGATGGACATCACTTTACCTGGCAAAGATGGCTGTGAAGTGACGCAAATTATTCGTCAGTGGGAGAAAGCACATCAATTGCCGCCAGCCTATATTGTTGCGCAATCTTCACATTTGGATAAAGAAGTAGAAAAACAATGTTTGGCAGCCGGCATGAACTCTGGTTACTCCAAGCCTTTGTCTCTAGAAATAGTTACTCATTTAATAAAAGCAGTGTGTTGTTCAACATAAAAAAATTAACTAGTTTTTCCCATTTTTCAAAAAATGGGAAATGCCTAGACAAATTCGCTACGCTATAATTTGATTATCCCATAACATTTGAATAAACGTCTCCCACGGTAAGCATTCAATATTCTCTTGTAATATTTTCGGCTCTTTTTCAAATGAAATTAATAGACGACGCTTGACCTTATGAGCATCTCCTAATGCTTGCAGCCCTCTGATATCGCCTTCGTGAACTCGATGCGAAGATTTGATTTCAATGGCTACCAACATGTCGCCCAGGATAAAATCTACTTCTTGGCCACTCGTCGTACGCCAATAATATAAAGATAATTCTGGATTTCGATAAGCTTGATAGGCTTTAAGTTCCATTAATATAAAATGTTCGAACGATTTTCCGAATTCGGGCGTTAAAGGCAGCGGCCGGCGTTGTGCAAGATAATTAGCGACGCCAACATCAAACAAATAAAATTTTTCCGTTTCAATTAAGCGCCGGTTATTTGATCGCCGCCAAGGCTGCAATCTAAATCCAAGCAATGTGTCTTCTAATATTTGAAAATATTGACGCACCACTTTTGCGCTAACTCCGGTTTCGCGAGCAACGTTCGCATAATTCAACATTTCGCCCGAGGTAATGGCTGCTATACGCAAAAACTCTGCAAAAGCCGGGATATTTTGAACAACTGCCTCTGCTGCAATTTCTTCTTTTAAATAGTCGGCAACATAGGCGCGCAAATCTTGATAGGATTGGCGCTTAATAAATGTTGCGGCAACAAACCTGAAAGTATAGCCTGGGGTAAATCGAAATCCCGAATTTCCATATAGGACAAAGGAGTCATGGTAAAACGCCAAGCTCGGCCGCCCAGTAAATTGGCATGTTTTTGCCGTAATTTTCTGGGGCTGGAACCGGTTAATAAAAAAGAAATTTTTTTATTCTCAATGAGCCAGTGCACTTCATTCAAGATATCAGGAACCATTTGCACTTCATCAATCACGATGCGTTGTGAGCTTTGGCTAAACCTTTCACGTAACAAGGCGGGTCGAGAAATATATTCAGCAAACACATCTGTCTTTAAAAAATCAATCAAGATAACATCTTTTAAGTGATAGTTTATCCAATGGCTTTTACCCACCTTACGCGGGCCCCATAAAAAAGCCGATTGATGAGGTGGTAAGTCTAAATGTAATAATCTGTCCTTTATTTCCATATCATGTCATTTTATCTGGATAAAGTGCCCTGTCAAGGCATTTTATCCAGATAAAATGCCTCGATAGGTAAAAATGATTACGTTGACATCCATTGGTTCTGTTTTGTAGGAAAAATTCCAAAATTTTATGTGTTTTTTTCTGATAAAGAGGGCAAAAAAATCTGTTTATGAATGGTTGGTTAATAATTAACCGATTGTTTCTGAATAAAAAAAAGTTTTTTTGAGAGGACTTAAATTTTAAATTGTATATTTTTGTATTTTTTCACAATCCCTGTATTTGCTAGATTATGTGTGAGATCTCTCAATTTTAAGGATTAAGATTGAGCCAGGGATCGGATTGTGGATCATCATTTGGCTAGGGAAAGCCAAAAATAAAAAGGGTGGCAAAATTGCCACCCTTTTTTCTTTTCTCATCAAAATTTAGATACCAAAGCCAAATCCTACTGAAACTCTGGTTCCACCGCCATAGTAACCACTGCAGTACGGCCAATTGTAGCAACCGTAGTAACTGCGGTATGGGCGATAACCATAGCCATAGCCATAGCTGTACGGGTGGTAGTAACCACCATAACCATAACCGTAATATGGATAAGAAGAATAATAACCTGGTGTATAAACTGCACAACTGGCCAATGTTCCAGCTGCTAAAATAGCGGCTATCCCTTGGCTTACCCTAAGTAATAATTTCTTGTTTTTCATACTTGACTCCCTAACGTTTTGTTCAAAAATTGCACTATTCTGTGCACAATTCTGAGTATAGCACATTTTTTGAGCAATTTATAAGCGACTGATTTATCTATTAAAAAGTCGGGAGAAGGTTAAAAGCACGAGTCAAGCATTGAGTAATGTAATCAAAACCAATATTTGCAGGTAGGCGATCGATCGGAAAAAACGCGGCGGCTTCCACATCATCTCCGGGTTTAAGATCTCCGCCGCAAAATTTGCCGTAGAAAATAGCTAGATTGACTGACCGCGCATTATCAAAGTTGTTATAAACCAGGTCTAACAATTGCAAAGGGCCAACTTGTAAACCAGTTTCTTCTAAAAGTTCGCGTCGAGCGGCTTGTTCTGGAGTTTCATCATATTCTTGAAAACCCGCTGGGAAAGCCCATGTCCCTTTTTTTGGGTCCAGCGCCCGTTTCACTAAAAGTACTCGATTGCCGTTGACCATTAAAACCGCCGAGGCCGGGCAGGGGTTTTGATAGGCGATCATCTGACATTGGCCGCAAAAATGGCGCATCCGGCCTTCTAAAAACGATTCTTTTAAAGAAAAACCGCATGTGGAACAGTGTTTAATCTGGAAATTCATAGAATACATTATACCCTTATAACCTTAACAGTACTTTAAGTACATATCTCTTAAATGGGTCCATTGTTGAGCAATTAAATTGCATATTATATAATATTAAAATATCCATAATCATTTAGGAGAAAATCAAATGTCTATGCTTAAAAAACTCATTTTCCCATTGTTTGTTTTATTACCGGTTATTGCCATCGCAAAACCAGCCGTAAATAATGAGATTACATTGGTTAATCATACCGATTGTCTATATGATTGGGCTACCGGCACGTCTACAAAAACAACCCCAATAACCGCTTATATTTATGTTTATGATGAAAATGGAAATTTTACGTATTCTAATGTTGCGGTTCCTGGAGAAGCGCAAGGCCGTGTGCCATTGACAACTTTATCGGGTCAACCTGCCTTACTCGTTGGAACGACTACTTCTGAAAGTCCCAATAGTGTTTCTGGTCAGCTTAGTCCGACAAACCCAACCGTTGTTGCACAGGTAATAAATCTAGGCCAAAATTGTACTGTCGCAAAACCCTGTATTTTTACTGTTCCTCGCGGCGGCTGCGAATTTGGCAAGCGCTAATCCTTCGAAAGGGTCAAGTCTAGCTTGCCCCTTTTTTGTTAACCCACCATAATATTGACGTTCGTAATTGCGTACGCTATTATACCTAAAAAAGAGGTATTCTATGAAAACGCTTACGGCAACTCAAGCCCGCAAAGAGATATATAGACTGATGGAATCCTTAGAACAGGAACATGAAATTATCCAAATTACTGGGAAATCAGGCAATGCATTTTTAATTTCTGAAGCGGATTGGAACGCCATTCAGGAAACACTATATTTACTTTCAATTCCTGGTATGCGCAGCAGTATTAAAAAAGGTATGAAAATTCCCATAGAAAAATGTAGTAAGGAAATAGATTGGTAAAATATCAACTCTTTTTAACTAAACAAGCACAAAAAGACGCAAAAAAATTGTCTTCGGCAGGTTTAAAACCGAAAGCGCAAGCATTGTTGGAAATAATTCAAAAAAATCCTTTCAAAAACCCACCTAAATATGAGAAATTGGTCGGTGATTTGGCTGGAGCCTATTCACGTCGTATTAATATTCAGCATCGGTTGGTTTATCAAGTTTATGAAAAGGAAAAAATCGTTAAAATATTGCGTTTGTGGACTCACTATGATGAATAACGGAGTTGCATAATTCTTTAACTTTGTTGTATACTTCCCCCGATCCGTAGCCTATTGAGAGCAAAGATTTATGTATGGCACGTCGCCTCGTCAACAAGCGTTTCGCTTAGTGGCGATACAAATGTTGGTGGTGATTGGGATTGCACTGGGTTGGTTAGTAAACAGCGGGTGGTCTGCACTGTCGGCCTGTTGGGTGGATTAGCAGTGGTCTTGCCTAGTCTGTATTTTGCATACCGGTTTTTTGCCACCACTCAAGCTCGGAAAGTGGAACGGATTATCAGAGCCTTTTATTGGGGTGAAATAGTCAAAATTGCATTGAGCGCTTTTTTGGTCGTGAGCATGCTTAAGCTATGGCCGGATATAAGAGTATTGCCTTTTTTTTCAGGTTTTATCGGCGCTTATTTGGGGTTTTGGTTGTCCCCGCTAGTTTTTTAGTCTATTAATTTTTGAATGATAGGATTTTAATGAGTCAAACAGCATTAACTGCTGCTGAATATATTCAGCACCATTTAAGTCACTGGCAGCTGAACGTAAAAACCGGTGCTATTGGTCCGGACCACGGTTTTTGGGTTTTAAATTTAGATACTTTAATTATCTCGATTGTCCTCGGCGTTTTATTTATCGGGCTTTTTTACATTGTCGCGCGTAACATGCATGCAGAAACTCCGGGTAAATGGCAAAATTTAGTGGAGTTGTCTTTAGAGTCTATCGATAATACCGTAAAAGAATCCTTCCACGGTAAAAGTGAGTTGTTGGGGCCGTTGGCGCTTACCATATTTATTTGGGTTTTTTTAATGAATGTGATGGATTTGCTACCGGTAGACCTCATTCCCAGAGGGGTTTCATTTCTAGGCATTGAACATTTTAAAGTGGTGCCGACGGCGGACCCGACCTTAACTTTCGGCTTGTCAATTACCGTATTTGCCTTGATTCTTTATTATAATGCCAAAGCCAAAGGCTTTGCCGGTTGGGGTAAAGAAGTTTTATCTCGTCCTTTCGGATGGTGGATGCTGCCTTTTAATGTTCTTTTCAGACTCTTGGAAGATTTTGCAAAACCTTTTACCATGTCATTGCGTTTGTTCGGAAATATGTTTGCCGGCGAATTGATTTTTATTTTGGTGGCGATTATGCCTTGGTGGGCGCAATGGCTGCCGGGCTCCATTTGGGCGATATTTCATATTTTGATTATTGTGATTCAGGCTTTTATATTCATGATGTTAACGATTGTTTATATTAGTTTGGCGCAAGAAACACATTAAAAAGGTTTTTTGCGGATAGTTTGACATTTATTTTAAATTTAAATTAGGAGAAAAAAATGGCTGATGTGAACCAATTTTTAGAAGTAGGTCGAGTGGTTTCTACCGTTCAAGGGTTATCAGCAGTTGCTGCTGCTTTATTGATCGGTCTTTCCGCCCTAGGTACTGCTATCGGCTTTGGTATTTTAGGTGGAAAATTTTTGGAAGGCGTGGCAAGACAACCTGAATTGACTGGTATGTTAATGGGTAGAATGTTTTTGATGGCTGGTTTAGTGGATGCTTTTGCGGTGATCGGTATTGTGATGGGTCTTTATCTTATCTTCGCCAAAAACCCATTCTTGGGAGCGGTCATGGATCAATTAAATAAAGTTGTCGGCGGACAATAAGGTTTTAGTTTATGGATATTAATCTAACACTATTCGGGCAGATGATTACGTTTATCATCTTCGTGTGGTTCACGATGAAATTTGTCTGGCCGCCCATTGTAAAAGCGATGCGTGATCGTCAAGAGAAAATAGCCGCAGGTCTCTCCGCTGCAGAACAAGGCGAAAAAGCGCTAGAAAAAGCTGAGCAGCAAATTACACTGCAATTACAGGAAACCAAAGCGGAAGCCGGCAAGATATTGGACCAAGCTCACCAACGCGCCATGCATATTGTGGAAGAAGCAAAAACACAAGCGCGGCAAGAAGCAGAGCGTATATTGCAACAAGCGCAAGAAGAAATAAAACGTGAATATACCCATGCTAAAAATGAATTGTCCAAACAACTCGGCGATATCGTTGTACTGGGTGCATCTAAAATTTTGGGTCGAGAAGTGACTGCGGCCAGTAATGATGGATTGATTAAAGATTTGTTGGAGAAACTGCAAAAAAATGGCTGAACTTATTACCATCGCTAGACCTTACGCCAAAGCGCTGTTTGAATATGCTTTGGAAAATCGCATCCTCGAAGGCTGGGAAAAAGCTTTGCGGTATTGGTCTTTGGCCGTACAGGATGCGAGTTTGGCGAATGAATTAGATAATCCGAAAATTTTAGATCAGCAATTTCATGAATTGTTTTCTGCAATTTTACAAAAAACAACGCCTGAATTTTATGCGGCGAACAAAACCAATATCAGTAATTTTTTAAATATTTTGCTTGCTGAAAAACGCTTAAATGTGCTTCCGGAAATTGCATTGCGTTATCAAGAATTGCTGACGGCTGAAAAAAACATGAAAGAAGTTACCGTAGTGAGTGCATTCTCGTTAAGCGCTGAACGGCGGCAACAACTGAGTGAAGCATTAACCCGCTATTTCAGTACAAAATTGTCTCTCACTTTTCAAGAAGACGACAGTTTAATTGGCGGACTTGTTATCCGCAGCGGTAATTGGGTAATGGATGATTCCATCAAAGGCCGATTACAAAGTTTAAAAGATGAGGTTACTAGAATATGAAAACTGAACAGCTAAAAGCTACAGAAATCAGTGAGATTATTAAATCGCGTATCAACCAATTTGATTTAGGTCCAAAAGTTCGGACGGAAGGCGTGATTGTTAATAACAAAGACGGGATTGTGCGCATTTACGGATTAGATGAAGTTAAATTCGGTGAAATGATTGAATTTCCCGATCAAACATTTGGTTTGGCGTTGAACTTAGAGCGTGATTCAGTCGGTGCAGTAGTGCTGGGCGAATCCACGAACATTTGCAAGAAGGCATGACCGCCAAATGCACCGGACGAATTTTAGAAGTTCCTGTGGGTGAAGCTTTATTAGGACGCATTGTCGATGCTTTGGGTAATCCTATTGATGGCAAAGGTCCGCTATAATGCACAAGAAATGTCGCCGATTGAAAAAGTGGCGCCTGGAGTAATCCACCGTCAATCCGTCAGCCAACCGATGCAAACCGGATTAAAGTCGATTGACGCCATGGTGCCGATTGGCCGTGGACAACGTGAATTGATTATCGGCGACCGCCAAACCGGTAAAACGGCCATTGCCATCGATGCGATCATCAATCAAAAAAACACCGGTGTTAAATGTATTTATGTGGCTATCGGACAAAAAGCTTCTTCTATTGCCAGCGTCGTGCGCAAATTAGAAGAACACGGTGCAATGGCGTATACCATCGTAGTCGCTGCCACTGCTGCAGAATCCGCAGCAATGCAATATATTGCGCCTTATTCCGGTTGCTCGATGGGTGAATATTTCCGTGACAAAGGTGAAGATGCTTTAATTATTTATGATGATTTAACCAAACAAGCTTGGGCTTATCGTCAGGTTTCCTTGTTGTTAAGACGACCACCGGGACGTGAAGCTTATCCAGGCGACGTTTTCTATTTACATTCGCGTTTGTTGGAGCGTGCTGCGCGTGTCAATGCCGAATATGTCGAAAAATTAACTGATGGTAAAGTAAAAGGCAAAACCGGTTCATTAACCGCATTGCCGATTATTGAAACTCAAGCCGGTGACGTATCTGCTTTCGTGCCCACCAACGTGATTTCTATTACCGACGGACAAATTTTCTTAGATGTTGATTTATTTAATGCCGGTATTCGCCCAGCGATTAATTCCGGATTATCTGTTTCACGTGTGGGTGGCGCAGCGCAAACCCATATTATTAAAAAATTCGGCCGGAGCTTTACGTTTGGCGTTAGCGCAATTTAGTGAATTAGAAGCTTTTCGCAATTTGCTTCAGATTTAGATGAAACCACGCGTAAACAATTGGAAAGAGGCCAACGTGTAATGGAAGTATTAAAACAAAAACAATATGCACCATTAAGCGTAGCCGAAATTGCTTTGAGTTGGTTTGCTGCTGAAAAAGGCTATCTCGATGACGTTGAACTGAAAAAAATCCGTAGCTTTAATGAAACATTACTCAGTTATCTGCGTGATCAGTATCAAAGTTTATTGAATGAAATTAACGCCAAACCAGAATTGACGGATGCCGTCAGTACTAAAATGCGTGAAGCCATTGAACAATTTAAAAAACGCAGGCCTACTAATCATGGCGCAAACCAGAGAAATTAGGGGACAGATTAATAGCGTGAAAAACATGCTAAAAATTACGCATGCCATGGAATTGGTGGCGGCCAGCAAAATGCGCAAGGCGCAAGAACGCATGCGCACTTCGCGTCCATATGCGAGTGAAATACGCCGGTGATTCGTCATGTGGCGGGCAGCAGCAGTGAATATAAACATCCTTATCTGAAGAACGTCCGGAGAAAGAGTAGGATATATTGTTGTGACCAGTGATCGCGGATTATGTGGCGGATTAAATATTAACTTGTTCAGAGCGCTTTTAAAAAACATGCAGGCGCAAGAGCAAAAAGGCGTAAGCCCGCATCTCAGTTTGATTGGACGTAAAGGCAAGCTGTTTTTTAAACGGCATGCTGGCCCTATTTTAGGGGTGGTGGAGAATTTAGGTGATAGTCCCGCTATTCAAGATTTAATTGGTGTGGTTAAAGTGATGTTGGATCAGTATGATCAAGGAAAAATTGACGCCGTCTACATCGTTTACAATGAATTTGTAAACACCATGACCCAAAAGCCGACGATTCGCCAATTGCTGCCATTAACGGTGAGTAGTTTTGAAGAACCTACAGAAGGTGACAAACCACGAGGTCATTGGGATTATATTTACGAACCGGATTCCGCCAAAGAAATTTTAGATAAGTTGCTGGTGCGTTATATAGAATCACAAGTTTATCAAGCGGTAGTGGAAAATTTAGCGTGTTTTCAATCCGCACAAATGGTGGCCATGAAAAGTGCGACCGATAATGCGGCGGAATTAGTAAAAGAATTACAAATGATTTACAACAAAGTAAGACAAGCGGGCATTACCCGCGAAATTGCAGAAATTGTCGGCGGCGCAGCCGCGATAAGTTGATTATATCCTGCGCCTCGGGAAACCCGAGGCTTGGAATGAAGGGGAGAACGCGATTCTCCCCCTTGGAACCCCCATCGCGATATTGAGTTCTTATTAATGAAGTTTAGAGGTTAAAATATGGTTAGTACACAAACCCATCAAGGCAAAATCGTAGAAATTATTGGCGCGGTGATCGACGCTCAATTTAAACCGAATGAGGTTCCAAAAATTTACGATGCTTTGCATGTGCCTTCCGTCAATTTAGTTTTGGAAGTCCAACAACATTTTAGGCGATAACATCGTGCGCACGATTGCGTTGGGATCTACCGAAGGGTTACAACGCAGTATTGAAGTGATTAACACCGGCAAACCCATCACCGTTCCTGTCGGCGAAAAAACTCTTAGGCCGTATCATGAACGTATTAGGCGAGCCGATTGATGAGGCTGGTCCAATTAAAACCGATCAATTCGCTTTCGATTCACCGCAAACCACCCAGCTTCGTTGAACAGGCCGGCAGCACGGAATTATTAGAAACCGGCGTTAAAGTCATCGATTTACTTTGTCCTTTTGCCAAAGGCGGAAAAGTTGGTTTATTTGGCGGCGCCGGTGTGGGCAAGACCGTAAACATGATGGAATTGATTCGTAATATCGCCATTGAACACAGCGGTTATTCTGTATTTGCCGGTGTGGGTGAACGAACCCGTGAAGGAAATGACTTCTATCATGAAATGAAAGAATCCAAAGTATTGGACAAAGTATCCTTGGTCTACGGTCAAATGAACGAACCACCGGGCAACCGTTTACGCGTGGCCTTAACCGGATTAACCATCGCCGAGAATTTCCGCGATGAGGGTAGAGATGTGTTGTTATTTATCGACAACATTTATCGTTATACTTTGGCGGGTGTAGAAGTTTCCGCTTTATTAGGCCGTATGCCTTCCGCAGTAGGTTACCAACCAACCTTGGCTGAAGAAATGGGTCAATTACAAGAGCGCATTACTTCCACCAAAACGGGTTCCATTACCTCGATTCAAGCAGTTTATGTACCTGCCGATGACTTAACCGACCCGTCGCCGGCGACAACTTTTGCGCATTTGGATGCGACAGTGGTATTGTCTCGGCAAATTGCTGAACGTGGAATTTATCCAGCAATCGATCCATTAGATTCTACCAGTCGTCAGTTAGATCCGTTGATTATCGGTGAAGAACATTACACCGTGGCTCGCGCCGTGCAGGAAACCTTACAGCGTAATAAAGAATTGAAAGATATTATTGCAATTTTAGGTATGGATGAATTATCGGAAGAAGACAAACAGATCGTGCGCCGTGCGCGCAGAATCGAGCGCTTTTTATCACAACCGTTCTTCGTTGCTGAAGTATTTACCGGACAAGCTGGAAAATATGTGCCATTACGTGAAACCATTCGTGGTTTCAAAGCGATTATTAATGGCGAGTATGATCATTTACCTGAACAAGCGTTTAGTATGGTGGGCGCCATCGACGAAGCCGTTGAAAAAGCGAAAGACTTATAACCGAGAAGCGTTATGGCAAAAAAAACCATGCGATTAGACATTGTCAGTGCCGAAAAAGAATTATTTCATGGTGAAGTTAAATTTTTATCGGTCACCGGCAGTATGGGGGAATTGGGTATCCATCCAGGCCATACAGCTTTATTAACCCCGTTAAAACCAGGGCAAATTAGCGCACAACTTGAAAATGGCGAAGAAGAATTTTTCTATATATCCGGTGGTATGTTAGAAGTGCAACCGGATACTGCGACCATTTTAGCAGACACCGCCGTTCGCGCCACCGACTTGGATGAGGTCGCCGCGCAAGCCGCTGTGGCGCAGGCTGAAAAAACTTTGAAGGAACGCAAAGCGGGTGTGGAATATTCAGCGGCATTAACTGAATTGGCCGAAGCCGCCGCGCAATTACGCACCATACAAGCGATGCGCAAGCGGCTAAAGAATTCGCGAGATTAGGCAATGGCTTTAAACATCATTATTTTAGCTGCCGGGAAGGGGCAGCGCATGTTTTCGGATACGCCTAAAGTGTTGCATACTTTAGGGGGCAGGCCGCTGCTTGAACATGTTTTAGAAACTGCACAACAACTCAATCCGCAAAATATTTTGGTCATCCATAGCAACAGCGCTCTAAATTTACCCAATCTTTTTCCGCATTTTCCAGTGCACTGGGTGGAACAAAAAGAAATTTTAGGGACTGGACATGCGGTGCTGCAAGCTTTGCCGCATTGTCACGAGGACGATCAGGTCTTAGTCCTTTATGGCGATGTGCCACTGATTTCTCCACAATCTTTGCAAGCGTTATTGAAAAACGCGCCCGCGAATGGCATTGGCTTAATGGTCGCTAATTTGTTAAATCCGAGCGGTTTTGGCCGAATTATCCGCGATGCCAGCGGGCAAGTCATTGCTATCATCGAACATCGTGATGCAACGCCTGAGCAATTAAGCATTTGCGAAGTGAACACCGGCATCATCACGACAAAGGCGCGTTATCTCCAACAATGGTTGCCGAATCTGAAAAATCTAAATAAACAGAACGAATATTATTTAACTGATATTTTTGCTTTAGCCGCTAAACAGGCTGTCAATATCATGACAACAGAAGCAGAAGCGCGTGAAGAAACGATGGGCGTGAACGATCGTTTTGAGTTGGCTTATTTAGAACGTTATTATCAATTGCAGCAAGCCAAAGCTTTTATGCAGTCTGGCGTTACCATTGCTGACCCGAACCGCATCGATTTTCGCGGCAAAATTACTTTGGGCCAGGATGTTTTTTTAGATATCAATGTAGTTTTAGAAGGGCATGTATTCATCGGCAAAAGCTGCCGCATTGGCCCGAATGTCGTCTTAAAAAATGTAGAAATAGGTGAAAACGTCGAAATATTGGCAAATTGTGTGATCGAAGGGGCGGTGATTGATAATAATTGCCAAATCGGCCCCTTCGCGCGCGTTCGCCCCGACACGGTAATTGAACCCGGCGTTAAATTAGGTAATTTTGTCGAAGTAAAAAAATCCTTTATTGGCAAAGACAGCAAAGCGCATCACTTCGGTTATTTAGGCGACGCCATTATCGGCAGCCATGTTAACATCGGCGCTGGTACGATTACTTGCAATTATGACGGCAAAAACAAGCACCAAACCGCCATTGCCGAAGGTGCTTTCGTCGGCGCCCACAGCACGTTAGTCGCTCCTGTTTCCATAGGGAAAAACGCCACCATCGGCGCCGGCTCCGTGATCACCCGCGACGCCCCGGAAGACGCCCTAACCTTAGCCCGCGCCCGCCAAACCACCGTCAAAAGCTGGAAACGTCCTTCCAAAAAAGCCCCTACCAGTCCCCATTCAACTTAACACTTCAGCTTATCTTAGGGCTAGAAAATAAGTTTATTTTAAGGTATTTGAATATATAATAATGGGAACAGAAAGAGATAATTTGTGAAAAAAAGTATTTTAAAGGAAAAACTAGCCGGTACTGAAGATAAAAAGCAAGAAAAAGACACGCGTCCTGTTGTTTATGTACATATCGATAGAGGAATTATTGAACTTAGTGCTTCAACTATCCCGGATTTAAAACTTTCTGTAAAAAGTTTATATTGGAGACAGCAAATAACCAAGTTAAATGATGATTATGGCAATCAAATTAATTTTCAATTTAGAGTTATAGATTCTAGTGAAAATTTAACCCACGAAAGTATATTAAAAAATATACAAATTCATAAATCCTTAAATCTGAGGAATATCCGAAAGAAAACGGGATTTGAAGTTAAATATAAAAAATTAAATAGTGGATGTGAAGATAAGGATGTAACAAAAATTTTAGTCGAGCGCCTTTGCTTTAAGTTTCATGGTCAGAATGAAAACCATGTAAGTTGGCTGAACGTTAATAATTTTGGATCAATTGTAGGTGCAGAAGAAAAAGAGAATGACTCAACTTGCAATATTATACCATTTTTCAACTATACTTCACCTTCCGAAAAATGGTTGCCCATCACTTCAGCGGAAAATGAGTCATGGTCAAAAGGCAGAGTATTAACCTCTTTTTTTATTTCAGAAGAAAATCCAGCACAAAATTTTCCAGAAGAAAAATTTATTTTTTTTAAAATAAATGATGACTCTGATAATCCGTATAATGACACAATTATTAATGTTTTTGATGAGATTGAGAGAAGATTATCGTTAAAAAAAACATTTGATAATAAAAATGATAAAAAGGAAGGCAAATCAAATAAAGTTAAAAAAGTTGAGTTCGCTGAGGAAGAAAAAGATTTTTATGATTTTAGAAAAGATTTAAGAATTAAAAAAAATGCCTTAGCATTAGTTAATGGAAAAAATCTTCATCATGGAGATGATTTTCCTTCAGTTATATATTTACTGCAAATTGCTAGTGATCAAACAAATAACGAAATAAAAGATGAAGAAGCAAAAAAAACTAAAATAGAAAATTCAATTAATGAAGCCCTAGAGAAAGATTCTGTGATTTTGAAAAAAATAGTTTTAGAATCTTTGAAATATTGCTATGTCTTAACTAAAGATGACTTTCAAATTTTATTGAATTTATCTATAAAATGTTTTGGTGAAAATATAAAAGGCAAAAACGACTCTAAATTAGACGATTTTGTTAATATTTCACAAGAAATAAATGGTTGCAAGGATAAATCTCTTAAGTCCAACCTTAAGACTCTGAGAAAATTATACGAATTTTATGCAACAAATTTTGAAAAATTGTCCGCAAACAATCAACGTGACGAAATTCAACATTTATTGTTTGGTCATTTGCAGCTGATTATTAAATTAGATGAGCAGAAGTTATCACCACAAATACTAGTGCCCGTTTCATTAGACTTTGTCGAAACCGTTTATCCTTGTTTGTCTTATGGTCATAAAAGGACGTTTGTTCAAAAATTTTTAAACAATAATTCTACAGGGCTTGATCAGAACATTCATTTGGGAATAGAAAATATTATTCGAAACCAATGGCGTAAAAGATCCAGTTTTTCCCGGTGGTTAACACATAACCCGGATTTGACTTATTTGGAGGATTTAAGCGGTGTTAAAGAAATTAAAATTGACGCATTAGACATAGCGAATGCTTTAGAAATTGTCATTGAATCATCGCACAATAATGAGCAGAAATTAGAGCCTGATCAAGCTATAGAAAAAATACCTAAAGAGCTAAAGCAGTTGATTTTCGATGATGTGTTTTGGAGCAAAAAAAGTAAATGTTCACCATTCATTCCTAAACATATAAAATTAATGCAAGGCGAAATTAAAGCAACGGTCGACGATGGGGTAACGTTGAAACAATTACAAGCGATCATCAATGATAGACCAAAAAGTGGTTCAACGAAATGGTATTTTTTTACTCTTGAGCGTGATCCTGCTACCGAAAAATTTTATGAATTAATAGAATCCTTTGATTCATGGAAGCAATTATCCTTGTCTCCAGGTTATGACGAAATTTTGGGGCAACAAAGAGATTTTCATGAATTATTAGACGGTTATGCGCAAATGGTTCCATTATAGTTATCGCGATTCAGGCGCTTTGACTATATACAAGGCAAGGGCCAATGCCCAGTTAGGGTTCCCTTAAATGAGAACTCCTGGTATTGTACAAGGAATGACATCTATTCAAGAAAATCCTTTGTACTTTGCGGGCTTGTTAATCGGCGCTTGGCTATTAGGATTGGCTGGGGAAAGCATTTATGGGCCGGCCATGCCCAGTATGGCGCTGGACCTTAACACTTCGGCTGTTCTAATCAAATTAACCATCAGTTTTTTCATTTTAGGCAAAACGATCAGTATGTTTATTTGTAGTCCGATAGCCGAAGCCTTTGGCCGCCGCCAATTTATTTTATTTGGACTGTTTTTGTTTATTATAGGTGGAATGATCTGTACGCTCAGCATCAATATCCAAATTCTACTGGCTGGCCGTCTGATTCAGGGCCTTGGCTGCAGCATCATTATTTTGATGGGACGGGCCATTGTTAACGACAGTTTTGAAAATCGCCAGGCCGCCCGTGTTTTTAGTTATATTTTTACAGGAAATGCCATTGGCATATTTATTCTGCCCATTTTAGGCGGCTATATGGCTACTTATTTGCCATGGCGTGGGATCTTTCTTATTTTAACGATTTATGGCGGAGCGATTTTTTTGTTAATGTGGTGGTTCTTACCCCAAACTAACGCCATCATTTCTTTAAGCACGCTACAACCCAAATCTATTTTAAATAATTATAAAACGATACTTGCCAATCGTTCATTCTGGGGATTTTTGCTGTGCGTGGCTTTTATGATGGCCGGAGAAAAGGGATTTACTACGAGTTCTGCGTTTTTATTTATCAGTGCAGGACTTTCTAAATTAGCTTATGGATATTTGACTGCGGGCATGTGGGCGGCGCATTTATCGGGTACATTGATTGCAGGCTGGGTAAGCATTCGTTTTGGAATTGATCGCGTCATTAACTTTGGCGTAGCGTTAACCGCATTTGCGGGAATTACTTTATTTTCTTTGGGTTGGTCAGGCGTTGAAAATCTTTGGTTATTTAGCGCCGCCATGTTGCTTTATATGTTCGGCACGGGTTTTGTAATTGTTTCCGCCGCGGTAGGCGTTGTGCGGCCTTTTCCTAATTTGATTGGATTTGCCACGGCTTTTGCAATGGTTTTAGAATTCGCTATTGCATCAGCCATCAGTTTATTTGTCAGCTATCATTCTGCAACAGTGATTCCCATAGAAAAAATTGTCGGCGTTATGGGCCTTTTAATCTTTATCTCTTGGTTTTTATTTTTGTTCGCTCCAAAAGTCATCAACAAAACCGCCAAATATGAAACTTAATTACCTTGCAAAGGTAATAACTATTATGTACAATTAAAATGTACACAATTATACGCAGGTATTTATGAAGGCTTCAATTCGTGAACTAAGAATTTTCATGAAACGTATTTTAGGGTTTGTGCAACACGGCGAAGAAGTGATCATTTATTCACGAGGGCAACCCATTGCTAAAATAATACCTATTAGAAAAAAACAAATTCCGCAGGAAGCCTACGGATTTGGTATGTGGGAAGACTATGCAGAAATCAAGGATGTTGATCATTATGTAAGAAAATTGAGAAAAGGCCGAAAGCATGATATTTGATACAGACGTATTGATTTGGTATTTTCGGGGTAATCCTAAAGCAAAGAAGGTTATTTACGGGAAGGAAGAAGTTAATATTAGTGCAGTAACTTTAATGGAGTTAATTCAAGGGATTCGTAACAAACAAGAACTTTATAGCCTTAATAAATTTTTGTCTGCTAATTCCATACGAATTCGATATATTAACGAAGAAATAAATTTGCATGCTATTCATTTGTTGGAAAATTTTGCTCTTTCTGATGGTATCGAATTGGCTGATGCATTGATTGCAGCGACATCATTACATTATGGTGAAATTATTTTGACAGCGAATATAAAGCATTATAAAAATTTACCTAATCTTAATTTAAAAAAATTTTCGCCATCATAATCAATATATATTAAATCTTGGGTGCTTTGCTTGGAATATATCAAACCATTAACCATTGGCAATTTAAAGTTTTCATCTAATTTAATTCAAGGGCCGCTGGCAGGGTATAGTTGTGCGGCTTACCGGAAATTATTTTACCGGTTTCAAGCGCCGGCGTATTGTGTGACGGAAATGATTTCGGCGCCGGATTTGATTAAAAATAAACGTATTAAAAAAAGATTTGTGTATCGTGATCCGCAAGAAAAATATTTGTGTTATCAATTTAGCGGTTATGAACTGGATTATTTAGCTTTAGCGGCAAAACAAGCATTCGATTGGGGCGCTGATTTAATCGATCTCAATTGCGGTTGTCCCAAACCGAAAATTCGCAAAAAACGTATGGGGTCATTTTTGTTAGACCAACCTGATCACATTGCAAAAATGGTGGAAACGGTTAAACAAGCCGTGCCGTTACCCGTTACCGTTAAAATTCGCTTGATCAATACGCTTGATCATGCCATCAATATTCAAGCCATTCATAAAATTGTTAACGCTGGGGCAGACGCCATTATTGTGCATGGACGGCATTGGTCGGAAAATTATGATAAGCCTTGTCAACTATCAGCAATTGCCGAAATTGTAAAAGCGAGCAAAATCCCGATTATCGGCAATGGCGATATTTCTAGCACTGAAAATTTAAAAGAAATGTTTGCAGTAACCCAGTGTGCTGGTATTATGATTTCTAGAAAAGGTACTGGAAATCCCTGGCTTTATGAACAATTGATGATGGAGGGTCGAGGTGAAACCTATTTGCCTCCTACCTTCGAGGAAGTAAAAAATCTATTTCTAGAACATTTGGATGGAATATCTAATTTAGAGGGTGAATTCCTCGCGCTATTACAAAGTCGAAAATTATTGAAATATTATTTTCGCAATAAAATCAGCACAGAAGATTTCAAACGCTACTGTGCTCTCACCACAAAAAAAGAAGTTATTAGAATGCTCACAGATAGTAGGGCCTAACCTACCCCGCCTTGTTCGGCGACACCGCCTACTCGCAGGATTGTCTAAACAGCCCCCTTGTCAGTTGCGACTTTTTCGTTAAATCTGAGGCAAAAGTGGGTGTTCCTGTCTACCCGGCTGAATAGTTACCATTTCCGAGAATGAACCTGGTGGGATTTCCCACTTGACAACTTTCCCATTTTGGGCAATTTCAATTTAGATTAGTAAAGAGAGGTTGGTTATGGTAAAAAGAATGGTAAGACCAGACTCTAAAGGTCGAATTACCTTGGGCACTTTAGCTGCAGGTATTAGTGGTTTTTTGATAACTAAAGATAAAGAAGATCGATTGATTTTAGAACCATTTACAGAAATTCCTGCAAGAGAAAAATGGTTATTTGAGAATAAACTGGCCTTGCAAAAAGTGACTCAAGGGATCAAAGATGCGTCGTCTAAGCGAGTTTCTTCAAAAAGTGGTTTCGCAAAATACATTGATGAGGATATGGATTGATGTTCTTTCAATTGTTATTTACTCGTCAGGCGCTGCATGATCTCGCTGAATTAGAAAAAAACACTTCGTTATACCTAAAGCGTTTGGATTTTCGGTTTTATTCGCCCAGATTGGGGTTAGATTTAAACGAATGGGTTTTAAAAAAGTGCGCGCATAGTTATTCTATGTAAGCGTTTTTTTAAAACCCATTCGTTTAAAGATAGCCCTAAGATGGGATGAATAAAACCAAAATCCAAACGCTTTGGGTATATAGTCAAAGCGCCTGAATTTTGTCATAAACGTACATTTATGATATTTTATTGTTGATGAAAAATTTTAACCTGAACCCAGAAGAGCTGCAATCACTGCGAGTGGTTCATAAACTAACGCGTGATAAATGGGCGGCAGATCGAATTAAAGCGCTGCTAGCGTTAGGAGGGGGCTGGACGTTAGAAGAGGTATCAGAAATATTGCTGTTAGATACAGAAACATTAAGAAATTATATTAAGTTGTATCAAAGGGGAGGCGTAGAAGAATTGACGCAGCGTCACTATAAAGGAAGTGTAGGTAAATTATCAGAGCTAGAGCGAGAAGAGTTGAAAGCGCATTTATCGGAAATAACGTATTTATCAGTGATTTCGGTAGCGAAATATATAGAGCAAACCTATGAAGTGAAATACACCGTGAGTGGTTTGAGAGATTTACTGCATCATTTGGGGTTTGTGTATAAGAAGCCAGATATTGCCCCTGGTCGAGTAGATGTGGCTAAACAATTAGAATTTTTGCAAAAATTTGAAGAGATGAGGCGGAGTGGTGATCCGGTTTATTCGATGGACGGCTGCCATCCTCAACATAATTCGATGCCGCAATATGGATGGATATTGAAAGGTCATACCAAGACATTGCCGAGTAATACGGGGAGGAAGAGGATCAATATTCAGGGAGCCGTGAACCTGGATACGCATGAACTGATATCGACGGTGCATGAAACGCTCGATAAAAATTCAACGATTGAACTGCTCAAAAAGATTGAAAAAGCCCATAAAACTGCCTCGAAGATTTACACGCTCGTGGACAATGCGGGTTATTATCATGCCAAAGAAGTGATGAAATATTTAGAACATTCTAAGATAGAATTAGTGTTTCTGCCGGCTTATGCGCCGCATTTAAGTTTAGTCGAAAGAGTTTGGAGATATTTAAAGAAGCAGGTGCTGTATAATCGCTATTATCCGACTTTTCAAGAATTTAAAGAAGAAATTTTAAATTTTCTCAATCGAAGTCATCGTCGAGCCTTTAAAAGATTACTGACGGAGAAATTTCATTTTGCCAGACCGAAAACTTCAATGATGCAGTTGAGTACGGCATAACAGAAAATTTTTAGAAATATTACACCTAAAAATCATTCGGAATGACTATATCTAAACGTCTTAAAGCAGTGAGAAAGACATTGGGATATTTAGAGATTAATCCACGACATCCGAGCCTTAATACTCATAAGTACAGTTCATTTAAAGGACCAAATGGAGAAGAAATTTTTGAGGCTTATGCTGAGAATAATACGCCAGCGGCCTACCGCATTTTTGGTATTATGGCCCTAATAAAAAAGAAATCACTATCTTAGCAATTACTCCTCATCCTTAAGTTCAAAAATTGTGCTCAGCGGATGCTTTCGTAGCCGTGCAATTTCCCTTTGGGCGAAAAAACAAATTGGTAGAGTTGCATAGAGCGCGCGCGGAAACCGCCGGCGCAAGACAGCAGATAATAGCGCCACATGCGATAAAACCGCTCATCGTAAAAATTTTTAAGTTGATGCCAACTGTTTTTAAAATTATTGTACCAGGCCACCAAGGTTTTATCATAATCTGCACCAATATTATGAATATCTTCGATCACAAAAAATGGTTCTGAAGTCATACTGAGTTGCGCAACGGTAGGCAAAAATCCGCTGGGAAATATGTATTTTTGAATCCATGGATCGACAAATTGGATGGAGATATTTTTTCCGATAGTGTGTAACAGGAATAACCCATCTGGAGCTAAGTTGGCGCGGGCAATACTCAGAAAATTTTTATATTCACGGTAGCCAATGTGTTCACACAAACCGATACTCACGATTTTATCAAATAATTTTCCAGCAGGATTGTATACAGAGAGATCTCGATAATCGCATTCAAATAATTTTACGGGTAAATCTTTACAAATTTCTTTAGCATAAACCATTTGCGCATGCGAAATATTAACGGCAGTAATTTCTACGCCATAATGTTGCGCGGCATAGCGCGCAAATCCGCCGAATCCGCAGCCAAGCTCTAGAATTTTTTCCCCCGGTTGCAGATTCAGTTTTTTGCAGATTAAATCATATTTTTGATTTTGTGCCTGAGTTAAATCATCGGTATTTTTCCAATAGCCACAGGTATAAGCCATAGTGTCACCCAGCATAGCAACATACAAATTATTGCCAATGTTGTAATGTTGTTCAGCTACTTTTAACGAACGCTTTTTGGAGTTGGGATTAATCAGCAGATTTTTTATTTTAAAATTAAGATAAGTGGAAACCGTATAAATCTCACGGTCATTCGTGTGCCGGAAAATTCTGAAAAAAAACTCATCTAATTGGAGACTATCCCACCACCCATCCATGTAGCTCTCTCCTGCGCCTAAAGAGGAATTTTTGGCAATACGCGAAAGTGTGCCGGGATGATGGATTTGCATATCCCAAGGTTGGGGGCCGTTTATTTCTATACCAGCTTTATTGAGAAAGCTAACGATCGGAGTAGTTTTATCCATAAATAACTGCTGATTGTAACTTATTCAGTAAATTTTAACCAGACAAACGCAGAACGCGCAAGTATTTGTCTCAACAGCATAAACTTTAATAGAAAAGAACGTTGCCTTGATTTTGGGTATGGATGTAGTAAGTGCCGGCGGCATAACCTGCTAAATAAGGTGAGTATCCGTAAAAGGGGGGCGCCATGATTAAGATAATAGGCCAGCGGGGTTGGTGAATCGGGTGCAGCGCAGCCGGTTAAGCCAAGCCCAAAAATTGCAACGATGGATGCTGATTTGCCTATAATATTCATTTTGCGCGACTCTTATTTTATTGACTTAGCCTTATTAAGTCTAAGTCATGGATGTGGTTTCATCCAATTGTCAAGAAAATTGACATATAAACAAAGACATGGTAAAATTTTGGGCTTATGATCATCACATCAAATTTAACAATCCAGTTCGGCCCCAAACCTTTATTTGAAAACGTTTCGGTGAAATTTGTGGAAGGCAATCGGTATGGATTAATCGGCGCCAATGGCTGTGGTAAATCTACACTGATGAAGATCCTGGGTGGTGAGTTGCCGGCGACTTTTGGCAGTGTGATGGTCGATCCGAATAAAAAATTAGGAAAGTTGCGCCAAGACCAATTCGCTTTTGAAAAATATACGGTCATAGACACGGTGATTATGGGCGATCCGGCGTTGTGGAAAGTAAAGCAAGAACGGGACCGCATTTATGCCTTGCCAGAAATGAGTGAAAGCGACGGTTTAAAAGTTGCGGATTTAGAAGTGGAATTTGCTGAATTAGATGGTTATACCGCGGAATCGCGCGCCGGAGAATTATTATTGGGTTTGGGTATTCCTCTTGAAAAACATAATGGCTTGATGGGCAACGTCGCTCCCGGCTGGAAATTGCGCGTATTGCTGGCGCAAGCTTTGTTTGGCAACCCTGACATCATGTTGTTGGATGAGCCGACCAATAACTTGGATATCCATACCATTCGCTGGTTAGAAAACTTATTAAACTCCCGGCAAAGTTTAATGATTATCATTTCTCACGATCGGCATTTTCTCAATAGCGTTTGCACTCATATGGCGGATTTAGACTATGGTGAAGTACGTCTTTATCCCGGTAATTATGACGAATATATGGTCGCTGCAACGCAAGCGCGCGAACGGCTCGTAGCGGATAATGCAAAAAAGAAAGCACAAATTGCTGAGCTACAAACTTTCGTTAGCCGGTTTTCCGCCAATGCCTCCAAATCGAGACAAGCCACTTCGCGCGCACGGCAAATTGAAAAAATAAAATTAGAAGAAGTTAAACCATCCAGTCGAGTAAATCCCTTTATTCGCTTTGAGCAAAAAAAGAAATTGCATCGTTTAGCTTTTGAAATACAAAATTTAAGCAAACATTTTGATCAAAAATATCTATTTAAAAATTTTAATTTTTCTGTGGAAGCAGGGGAAAAAGTGGCGATCATTGGGCCGAATGGCATTGGAAAAACTACGCTGCTGCGTTGCTTAGTCGGAAATTTAACGGCCGACACTGGCTTAGTGAAATGGGCGGAGAACGCGGAACTAGGTTATGCGGCCCAAGATCATGCTGAAGATTTTGCCAAAGATATGAGTTTATTTGATTGGGTGTCGCAATGGAAACAAGAAACCGATGATGAGCAATCTATTCGTGCCATTTTAGGCCGGTTATTGTTTTCGCGTGATGAAAGTAAAAAATCAGTGCGGGTGGTTTCCGGCGGCGAACAAGGCCGGTTATTGTTTGGTAAAATGATGCTGCAAAAACCGAATGTTCTGATTATGGATGAACCCACCAATCACTTAGATATGGAATCAATCGAATCATTGAATGGCGCATTGGAAAATTATCCCGGCACTTTAATTTTTGTCAGCCACGACCGCGAATTTGTTTCTTCTCTTGCTACGCGCATTTTAGAAATGAAACCGGAAGGTATTGTAGACTTCAAAGGAAACTACGAAGAATATTTACTCAGCCAAGGGATTATGTAAGTAATTACCTTGTAGAGAAGAGGGGAACGGCAACGATTGCCTGCTATTCAACGAAAAATCAAATAACACAAATTCAAGCAGCTCGCCATACTGGCGTGTATGCTCCGCTTGCTCAGCCAATTTTTCGTTGAATATCAGCCAAAAGTGAACGTTCTGCGTTTGTCTAGTTAAAATTTTCGGGATAAATAATTGTCTTGATTATTTTGGAAAGAAATCTTTTTTTAATACTTCTTCCAGAGAAAACGGACATTTTTTCGGAAATGTTTTTTCATCCAAGCCAGTTTCTCTAGCAGCAATCAACAAAGCAACTTCGTAGGCTTCTTCTAGCTGTTTACCTAATTCGTGCTTTAAGCTGGGACTATCCTTAAGCAAACTACTAATGCCGAGTCGTTGTTCTCTAATAGTCAATTCCCAACTTTTTCCCCGGCGAACCGATTGAAATTTCCATTTTAAAAGATGAGATAACAAAACAGATAGCCTACTCATAAGCTCACGTTTATTTCCCTTGCCCATACCCTCAAGTTCCTCAGCTATATTTTCGAGATTCCGCCTCAGACAATTTCCCCTCCTTGAGTAATTCCGCATTATGCAAAGCCCATGCATAAAAATCTTTTTCATAGCGATAGGCATTTTTTTGTGACTTGTTCATAACAAAAATTATATCAAAAAAAATACAAGTTAGGTAGTTTCGGGTAAAATTTTCGACAGTAATTGGTAATATGATATTACCTTCATTTTATATTGCGCATTGAGTTCTGGAGTAAAAGAATGGTAATTGGCTACGCCGCTCCAGTAATCGCTGGATTGGGTGATTTTGTTGCTCAAAATCCAGGTTCCCGCCATGACGTTAACGCACGGATCGTATTGTAATAGTTCAGGGGTATAGCCGTATTTTCTAATTTTGGGCAACCAGCTGGAATTGATCTGCATAGGGCCGTAATCAAAGGTGCCGTTTTTATTTTGCTTAGCCACGCCCACATTGCCGCCTTCCGTAGCAATAACCGAAATAATAACTTTGGCGGGCACATAATAAGTTTCCGCAGCTTGGTTGATGCATTCGATAGGTACGCCGTGAATAAGTAACGCGCTAGCCATTTCAAAACTCCTTTAACTAGAAATAACTCGGCATCAGGAGTTCCCGCTAAAGGGAACTCCACCATCCGCGATGGGGATCGCAAGGGGGAGAATCGCGATTCTCCCCCTTGATTCCAAGCATCGGGTTTCCCGATGCGCAGGATTAAAACAAAAAAGCGATTCACGCTGTCTTCAGCGGGAATCGCTGACTCGGCCTCGGCATTCTGCCACGATTGTTCTCAAAAGTCTATTGTGATAGCATCCTAAAAATGAAGCCACATCTGATCGAATTATTAACATCTGCATTAAAGACTCTGAGTGAGAAAAATGTAATTGCTAAAATAGAAACTGATGTTGTGCAAGTAGAGCGCACACGTGATACACAATTTGGCGATTTTTCTTCCAACGTGGCGTTAGTATTGGCTAAATCTCAGAAACTTAATCCACGCGAATTGGCTCAAAATATCATAAAACATCTGCCTCATTCTGAATGGATTGAAAAAGTTGAAATGGCTGGCCCGGGATTTATTAATTTCAGATTGACGGCGGAAGCCGTTGAATGGGTGGTCAAACAGATTTTTGCTGCTAAAGATCATTATGGACTATCTATAGCCCATGCTGGCGAAAGAATACATATTGAATATGTTTCCGCCAATCCCACTGGCCCTTTGCATGTCGGCCATGGACGTGGCGCAGCCTATGGCGCCTGTGTTGCCAATTTGTTGAAAGCAGTCGGATTTCAAGTCCACCGCGAATATTATGTGAATGACGCCGGCAGACAAATGCGCATCCTGGCGTTTAGCACCTGGGTTCGTTATCTGCAAATTTTAGGTTTAAAGATAAATTTGCCGGCCAGTGCTTATCAAGGTGAATACATCATCGATACCGCCACACGCCTTAAACAGCAATATCAGGAGCGGTTTAAAAAAAATATATCGACAGAACAATTAAAAGCGTTAGAAAAAGCTGCAGAGGAAGCGGATGCGGACCGCGCCATCGACAACTGTGTGCGCTACGCTATCGAGTTTTTAGGCATCGATGATTTTGCGATTATTCAACAAGTGGTATTACAAAACATTCTGGACGATATCCGCGACGATCTGACTGAATTTGGCGTGGTCTACGATAGTTGGTTTAACGAGAGTCAATTGATTGAGATGGGCTTAGTTAAAGAAGGTATTGCCTTATTAGAAAAACATGATCATGTTTATCAGCGTGATGGCGCCACTTGGTTTCGCTCTACTGACTTTGGAGATGAAAAAGATCGTGTATTGGTGCGGGAAAATGGTCAAACCACTTATTTTGCTTCAGATGTTGCTTATCATCTTTACAAATATCAACGGGGTTATGATCGAATTGTCAATATTTTTGGCGCTGACCATCATGGTTATATCGCGCGTGTCAAAGCCTTTTTGCAAGGCTTAGGTGAAGACCCGCAAAAATTGGCTGTGCTGTTGGTGCAATTTGCTATCCTTTATCGCGGCAAAGAAAAAGTTTCCATGTCGACGCGCAGCGGTTCTTTTGTCACCTTAAGAGAATTGCGGCAAGAAGTAGGTAATGATGCGGCGCGCTTTTTTTATGTGATGCGCAGGCCGGACCAACATTTGGATTTTGATTTGGAATTGGCGAAATCCCAATCTAATGAAAACCCGGTTTATTACATTCAATATGCACATGCGCGCATTTGCAGCGTTTGGGAACAGAACGAATATGCCGATGATGAGCAAGCGCTGCAGAAAGGGCTTGAATTTACGAATTTATTAACCAAAGAAACAGAACGCAGTTTGTTGCGGCAATTATCTGCCTATCCGGAAATTATTTATCACGCTGCTGTCCATTATGAACCGCATTTATTAGCACATTATTTACAGGAGCTCGCTGGTTTGTTTCACCTTTACTATAATAGTGAAAAATTTTTAGTGCCTGATTCAGCGTTGCGGCAGGCGCGTTTGTGTTTGATCAAAGCAGTGCAATGGGTTATTGCTGGAGGATTGTCATTGTTGGGCATCAATGCCCCCGAACAGATGTGACAAAATTACTGTATGCGAAAAACCGGCTATATTATCTTATCAATTTTATTGGTTATCGTTACCTTTTTTCTCGCAATCCCATTTGCGATGAGTTTGTGGTTGCAGAAAAAATATCCGCAAATGATTGCCGATATCAATAACACGTACCATACTACTTTTCGTCTTAATCAATTTAGGGCTGGATGGTTTGAATCCTACGCAGAAATTGTTTCCGGCAATGAAGATCCGCTGACACAATACAATATCAAACAAAAACTTTATCAAGGCCCTATCATTTATTACAAAAATGTTATGGGTAAAAAGCGTTTGGCGTTTGCGCCAATGGTAGTTAGATCGAGCAGTCATCAACCCAACATGGATTTTGACATTATTTCAATTTGGCAATTCAATAGTGTATTGAAAAATAAAATAGAAGCTCGGCATTGGATTTGGATTAAGGATCAAGAAAGAATAGATTGGAGTGGAGTCAACGGCTGGGTGAACTACAAACCTTCCACTAAACAATTAAATACGCGTTTAATCGTTGCCAAAGTAAATCTTTTTATTCCCAATTCCGAAAGAGAAGAACCTAATGTGGTTGATTTTATCAAGAGTAGCCGAAGCACAGAATTTAAAAATCAATTTGAATGTCCAAAAATCCAATCAACTTTGGTATGGCGATCGGCGCCTAGAAGCGGAAAAAGTGTTGATCCACTCTTATACCGGATCGATGCTTACCCTCGACCATTGGAATTTAAAGGCTTCTCAAATTGAACATACCTCGATGACGGATATTAATATCAATAATCAAATTGAAAATATCCATATCGATAATTTTTTCATGAATCAGTTTAAAATGAATTTATCTTTAAAAAACATGAGCACGGACGCATTGGTGAAATTCAGTAAAGAAGGCACGCATAGTGCGCTGCTACATCGTTTTAAGCTCTATGCTCTGCTGATGAAATTGATTAGTAAAGGGATGATTGTAGACCTTAATCAGCTGGAATTTTCTACCAACGATGGTCCGGTGAATGCGCATGCTAAAATCTCTTCTCACTCTTTACTCAATATTGATGCACATGCTGATTTGGATTTGCCAAAAACTTTAGTAGAAAAGGGTTTATTGAATTTTTACGAAACCCAAAAAAATGCGCATCCAGAATTAAAGATCAATCCGCAATCTGCCGCACAAGCACGATTAAATGATTGGCTTAACCAACATATTTTAGTGCCCAAGGATGATCAAGTGCACACGAGTCTGGAATTTGAAAAAGGCAAATTGACCATAAACGGCGAAAAAGTAGAGTTACAAAGGTTGTTATTTTGATCCCCATCTGATAGGGGTTAGGTAATAGACGAATATGCGCCGATACCAAAAAATAGCCAGTTTGTTGTTGGTGATTTTAGCCGTTGTTTTGCTGATCCAGGATTTTTGGCCAAAAAATCAATCCGTGCAAGCTACGCCGCCGATTGCAGGTGAGGACAATGTAAAATTTGATTTCTACACTATCCTGCCCAAACAAGTCATCAAGGCGCCGCCCCGGAAAAGACCCCAGACTTGAAAAGAATAAAGGTAGACCCCAACTCAAAATAATTATCCCCCGGAGGTGAAAATTGGAAAATATGCATGGTACAACGATATTGTCAGTGCGCCGCAAAGGCCAAGTGGTCATAGGCGGGGACGGGCAAGTTTCCATGGGCAATACCATTATGAAAAGTAATGCCCGTAAAGTACGTAGGCTTTATAACAACAAAGTCATTGCCGGTTTTGCCGGCGCTACAGCGGACGCCTTTACTTTATTTGAACGTTTCGAAGGCAAGTTGGAGAAGCACCAAGGCAATTTGGTGCGCGCTGCGGTTGAGTTAGCCAAAGACTGGCGTACCGACAAGATGTTGCGCAGACTCGAAGCATTATTGGCCGTGGCCGACGCCAAATCTTCATTGATTTTAACCGGGACCGGCGATGTGGTTGAACCGGAACATAGCTTAATGGCGATTGGCTCGGGGGGGCCCTATGCACAAGCCGCCGCGAAGGCCTTGTTACACAACACTGAATTAAGCGCTCCAGACATTGTGCAAAAATCCCTAACCATTGCTGCTGAAATCTGTGTGTTCACCAATTTAAACTTTACGATTGAATCCCTAGAAAGCGAGACTTAAATGCAAAACCAAGAATACAGAATAGAATACACCATGACCCCCAAAGAAATTGTATCGGAATTGGATCGTTATATCATCGGACAACAAGAAGCTAAACGCGCTGTCGCCATAGCTCTCCGCAACCGCTGGCGGCGTATGCAATTGCCGGAAGAATTACGGGCAGAAGTATTTCCCAAAAACATTTTGATGATGGGCCCAACCGGTGTAGGAAAAACTGAAATTGCGCGCCGCTTGGCAAGCTTGGCAAAAGCGCCGTTTGTAAAAGTAGAAGCCACAAAATTTACGGAAGTGGGATATGTGGGTAGAGATGTCGATTCTATCATTCGCGATTTGATGGATGTTGCCGTAAAAATGACTCGCGAAAGAGCGATGGAAAAAGTGCAAAGTATGGCTTCAGAAGCTGCTGAAGAACGTGTTTTGGATATTTTAATTCCTTCGGTTCCATCGACTGAGAAAGACGCCGCCAAGCCCACAACTAAAGAAACTTCTGCGCGTCAATTACTGCGCAAAAAATTAAGAGAAGGCGAACTGGACCAAAAAGAAATAGAATTGGACGTTGCAACCGGGGCAATGCTCGAAATCATGGGTCCTCCTGGAATGGAAGAGATGGTTGGCCAACTCCAAAGCATGATGGAAAATATTGCCAGCAAAAGAACACGTACTCGACGGTTAACCGTTAAAGCCGCGTTGAAAATTCTTCAACAAGAAGAAGCCGCGAAACTGATCAATGAAGAAGAAATTAAAAGTGAAGCATTGGTCAATGTGCAGCAAAATGGCATTGTATTTATCGATGAAATTGACAAGATTGTCAGGCGCTCTCAGGAATATGGTGGTGACGTTTCGCGCGAAGGGGTGCAACGTGATTTATTGCCGCTGGTAGAAGGCAGCACCGTAATGACAAAACATGGCATGGTAAAAACTGATCATATTTTATTTATCGCTTCCGGAGCGTTTCACACTGCCAAGCCTTCCGATTTAATTCCTGAATTACAGGGCCGCTTCCCCATTCGTGTGGAATTAAGGGCTTTAAAAACCGAAGATTTTATCCGGATATTGACAGATCGTCACGCTTCTTTAACGGAACAATACATGGCGCTCTTGGGCACTGAAGGGTTTAATTTAACTTTTTCCAAAGAAGGCGTGCAACGATTGGCTGAAGTCGCTCAGCAGGTTAATGAAAAAGCTGAAAATATCGGTGCTCGCCGCTTGCACACCGTTCTGGAACGCTTATTGGAAAAAATATCTTTCGAAGCAACTGATCGCGCGGGTGAGTCTTTGGTGGTTGACGCTGCCTATGTTGACGCACAACTTGCCGATCTGGCCAAAGACGAGGATTTAAGTCGTTCTATTTTATAAGCCATTTTTGTTGAGGAATAGCATGGAAAAATTTGATGAAGAAACTGATTTTGGCTTTCAAAAAGTATCGCCCACTGAAAAAACAGAAAAAGTAAATGAGGTTTTTTCTCAGGTAGCGGAAAGATATGATTTGATGAACGATCTTATGTCATTAGGCATTCATCGTTGTTGGAAAAAGTACGCGGTTGATAGCTGTAACCTCCGCCCGGATCATCACGTCCTTGACTTGGCCGGCGGCAGCGGTGATCTAACTGCGCGTATTGCGCCTTCTATCGGCGTAGAAGGATCTATCACTTTAGCGGATATTAACGCGGAAATGTTGGAAATAGGCCGCAGACGTTTATTGGACCAAGGCATTTTTGATGAGATTCAATTTGTGCGTGCTAATGCCGAAGCATTGCCTTTTCTGGACAACACGTTTGATCGGATGATTATCGGCTTTGGATTACGCAATGTTACATACAAAACGAAAGCATTACAGGCGATGATGCGTGTGTTAAAGCCAGGTGGGCGCTTAGTGATTTTAGAATTTTCCAAACCCATTATCCCGTTAATTCAACCGTTATATGATGCATATTCTTTTAAAGTGCTGCCATGGTTAGGAGAATTTATCGCTAATGACGCCGCCAGTTATCGTTATCTTGCAGAATCGATTCGTATGCATCCCGACCAAGAAACTTTAAAAAATATGGTGTTAGAAGCCGGATTTGATCAATGCCAATATCAAAATTTGAGCGGCGGCATTGTTTGTTTGCATATAGGAGTAAAATTTTGATACGTGATTTGATTTATTCTATTTTAGAAAACGCTATCAATCAAGCTTTAAAATTGGATCCGGATACGCAAAAACGGCTCATGTCCTTGGAAGGGAAAGTGATTAAAATCGTCATTACAGATTGGGGAATGGAAATATATGCGGCGCCTAAAAAAGATAAAGTATATTTATATGCCGACTGGACTACCCCACCTGATGCCACTATTCGCGGGAGTTTAGGTGGTTTATTTCGTGTTGCCGTCAAAGGCGCCAGCGGCGTTTCGTTGTTTGAACAGGGTGTACAAGTTGAAGGTGATATTGAACTCGGCGAGCAGTTGCGCGAAATCATCAGACAATTAGATTTAGATTGGGAAGGAAGTCTTGCGAAAATACTAGGAGATTCTGTCACTCATGCCATCGCTTGGCGCGCTAAAAAAGTGATTGCAGCGAGTAAACGAACTACAGCCAATTTAGCCTACCAGCACCGTGATTATTGGCAATTTGAAAAAAATTATTTGCCCGTTGCTGAACAAGTAGAAGCTTTTTATAAAGATATTGACCAATTAAAAGAAGATGTAGATCGAGCGGAAGCCCGTCTACTCAGATTAGAAAAAAAATTTAAAATACACTATGAATAACGTTAAAATATCCGCTTCTATTTTATCTGCAGATTTCACCTGTTTAGGAAAAGATGTAGAAAAAGCCGTTGTTGCTGGCATCGACTGGGTGCATTTTGATGTGATGGATAATCACTTTGTCCCGAATTTAAGTTTTGGGACTGTGGTTTGTGAATCTTTACGCACAGCGAGAATTAAAATTCCAATTGATGTGCACCTTATGGTTGATCATCCGGAATCCTATATTGAACCGTTTGCGAAAGCGGGTGCAAATTTAATTGCGTTTCATCCTGAAACAACCGCTGATGTCGATGGGTGTTTACGCCAAATAAAAAAAGCCGGATTAAAAGCGGGATTGGTTTTAAATCCGGATCGTTCTTTACATATTGTGGAAGATTATTTGGCGCAATTAGATTTGCTGTTGTTGATGTCGGTCTATCCTGGTTTTGCAGGTCAAACTTTCATCCCCGCCACCATTAAAAAAATTGCTGAGGCTAGGACAATGATTCAAAAAATGAATCTACAAACTTGGCTTGGCGTTGATGGTGGTGTTAAAGAAGAAAATATCAAAACATTAGTGGAAAGCGGCGCAGATTTTTGTGTGATCGGTTCGGGATTGTTTCACGCCCAAGACTATCAACAAAAAATGCAAGGAATTAGGAGCAAAATAAATGGCAGTGCTAATAATTGATAATTACGATTCTTTTACTTATAACTTGGCGCATTATGTTTGTGAGTTGGGTATTGAGGTAGGTATTTATTATAATGACCAGGTCTCTGTCGAAAATATTATTGCGGAAAAACCCAGTCATATTATCATTTCTCCAGGTCCCGGTAGACCGGAACAAACGGGTATTGTGCTTCCTTTAATTCAAGCGGCGCGTGGGAAAATTCCTATTCTCGGCGTTTGTTTGGGGCATCAGGCTATTGGAGCTTCGGCAGGAGCAAAGATTGTGCAAGCCAATCGTATCATGCATGGTAAAACATCGTTTATTCAGCATACTAAAAATCATTTATTCGCAGAAATTCCTTCGCCCTTTACGGCGATGCGCTACCATTCTTTGGTGATTCAAAAAAATAGCTTGCCGCAAGATTTTATGGTGACGGCGTGGACGCAGGAACCCGATGGCAGTGTGGAAGAAATCATGGCCATACAACATAAAACCGAACCCTTATTTGGCGTGCAATTCCATCCGGAATCTATCGCTACCGATGCGGGGCATAAATTATTAGAGAACTTTTTGCAGTACTAGATTTTTGTGCAGCTAGTGGAAAATAAGAATTGAATGAAATGCGGTCTCAATTAAATATTGTTGTGGCGCTGACTTGTGAAGCACGAGCACTGAATTACCTGTTATCTTCCGGAAGATGAAGATTCATATACTCGCGACATGCTTTATTAATCAGACTTTGATACTTTTCGTGATGTCTAAACCAATCCAGCACATCAGCATCGATCCGAATGGTAATTTGAGCTTTAATAGGTCGATAAAATTTGTTTCTGATACCGCCCTCCCAATCGCTAACATCGGGTACTTCTTCATCTGAAAGATCCGGCTTCTTGCGTTTAGCTTTCATTAATTCTTTCTTTAACTCAGTGGTTAAAGTAATATCGCCTCTCTTCACGCGCCGAAGCGGTTCTCGCCGAGATGATGCGGATAATTTCTTCGCCATCTTCGTCTTCTCCTATTTTATGAGCCACATGTAAAACCACTTCCTCAACTTGTCCAAGACTTTGCCATCTATCTTCGTTATAGCGATCGTCTGGCCAGCAGATCAAGTGAGGATCATTAAAAATAAATGTAGCTAATTCAAAACTGATTCCATGTTTTTTTTTGTTCTTAACGTTCTTCCCTTCATCCCATGTAAATATCATCTGATATGCTTTTGAACTACAATTTTGTAATTATATTTCTGTAATTGTCCTTTGTCAATACTTATTTATTTTCAAATAATGAAGAATACATGATACAATCAAAATCTATATTTATCTGAGGAAAAAATATTTGCTGTGTAAGGTTATTATTTCAGGTTCGACGAGTGGCACTGGGAAGGCGATTACTCAGGAATTATTGTCTGCAGGACATGCTGTTATTGGTTTAGGCCGGATCGATTTTAACAATTTAACCGTGACTGAGAATTTATTAAAAGAGATTCAGGCTGAACATCGCGATGTTTCTGTAATTGTTGGGAATGCCGGTTTTGGAAAAATTCGGACAGTTAGAACAGTTTTCTGTTCGCGATATTGAAAATGTACTCAGGGTCAATTATTGAGTTTGGATGTGGAGGCGGTAGTTGAAGAAATTAATCTGCAACCGATGTCGAAGCAAATTGTTCGGCTTTAATCTAGTTCTAAACTTTTCGAATATTCTACTGGATTAGTCAGGCTGAGTTTATTATTTTCTAACTTCCGCCCCATCCAAAATGGAAAAGGATTAATTTGATTCTCAGGAAAAGCATTAATGCGTTCATGAGGTATTCCTCTTTTTTCACATTTCGGCAGAAAATTGTGGAGTCCTCCAAAGATAATAATGACAGGTTTTTCTTTTTCCTCATGTGGATAAAAATCTGTGGCCGCTTCTAAGGAGCAATCAAGAGCTTCGTCTTCGCGCCTTGAGTTTTCTGAGGATATTATGTCTTCTATTGGACATGAATTTTCCTTGCTTTTAATTTCTTCACTGATCGAAGGATGAATAGATTTGTAAAAAGTATATTTACCAAGATAAAATAGAATTGCTTCAATACCATATTTATATAGCGCCTCAATTTGATCCGAATTTAATTGATCGAAACCCAACGGAATGCCTTTGGGAAAGGTGAGTTGCATAGCCCCATTCATTGAAAACCGATTTTTTGATAAATCGAGATATGCTTTTGAATTTAAATCTTGATCATACCCTTCAGCAACTATAGGCATTTTTCGTTTTTTTTGTAATTCATCTAAATGTTTCGCAACTAATAGTTGGGATTTTACCATGTGGGTAATAAATTTTTCATCTGGTGTTTTATTTAAAAAAACAGGGAGGCCATGTGTAAAGGCCAAATGAATAATTTTTACACCATGGGGGTTGAGGGATAGATTTAATTTTGGAGTTGATGAAAGTGCAGCTTTAATTGCTGTTATTTCTGAGATCAAATTGTCAAGAATACGATAGGGCTCAGCCATTTTCCCTTTAAGAAATTCTTGAATTCTTTTCAGAAGCGCATCTTGTTCTCCATTAAGAATGGTCTCAACCTGATCCTTTAACTTCACAAGGTCTTCTAATGAAACTGATCGAATGTTATTATTTATTTGTATTCTTTCTATTTTTTGCAATATGTTTGATATTTTTTGTTTGGGTTCTTCTTTATCATCTGACTCTGCTTTATTAATAAGTTTTTGTGTATCATTTAACATTTGAAAAACGGCTGCCATTTGTAGCAAAAACGATCTTTGAATTCTCATAACGGTTATCTCATAAAATAATATTTATGGCAAACAATATATACCGCCTATGCAAAAATGTCAATAAGTTCAAATTTTTGATTTCTGCAAAATAATTTCCTCGATCGCGGGCAATGATCTTTTATTGATGAACACTTCTTTGAGGACAGACATATAAAGCGCAGCTTCACGCCAGCGACGGCAATAGGCTAAACAGAATCGAGATAAATAACGCCAGCGCAATGGATATAACTCGTGTTCTATTTTTTCCAAATTTCCTAAAAATTGATATAAATTTTTTAGATATTTTTGCTCAGCAACATAAAATTTAACACGTTTGGAAATCAAAGCGTGGGCGTACATTTTAAGAGATACAGCTTGCTTAAAAATTAAAGCCGGCCAAACAATTTTTACTGGCGTATTGAGATAGGCCTTTTCGTCCACCTCGGTAATTTTAGCTGTGTAAAAATCAACGGTGTAATATCCGAGTATGCGCGCATCAGCAATCAGTTGATAGCCGAATAAATTATTTTTTAAAAGTTTACGACAGATTGTGGGTATAGATTTTAAATGAGATGCGTGTTTTTCAAATACCGAAGGTGCACAGCTTTGCTGAGATTCTTGCTGATAATACTGTTGTAGCTGAGATTGTTTCTTTTGCTGAAGTTGCTCAATTTTTTCTTCGAGATGATCAAACGGCTCTAAACTGCGTAATTGGAAACCTTGCCGTGAGCTCCAGCTCGATCCCGGTAACATAATTTTAAATTCAGCACAATCTAATTGACCATGCTCATCAAGCCATTGTTTTAATTTGATGGGGTTGGTAATGATTTGGTTAAAAGCATAACTGTCTTTATGCAAATGACAATGATTGGAGGCAAAAGGAATGGCGTAGGTGGGTCTTACCGCATCCATAAATAATTTAAATGAACGCGAATAATGATCATTATCATCGACAAAATGTTGAGTGGAATTTTCCAGTTGAATACACGCTCTAAAGTTTGCGGTGCTATGACTCCTTAATGCAAAGTCAAAATGGCCATGCCGCCTTAAAATGGTTTTTAGCGGCCAACCCGCAATTTTTACATCGTTGGCGTTTAATATTCTTACTTCCGGGGTTTCAATGACAATGGCGGTATCATTTAAAAAAAGTCCGAATTGGTAAACGGTAATTTTTATATCGACACCTAAAGTTAAGCTCTGTCCATGTTTAATTAAACGTACATCACCCAAGCGCATTCGACAAAGATCATCATATGAACGTGTTTTAGGTTCGTCGGGAATAATGTACTGCCGTCCTTTAAAAAATTTTTTTAAGCTTGTTCCGTGCCAGTGGTCCCAATGAATATGGCTGATCATAACATGCGTAACTTGTTGCAATTCGTGCTCATCCAATTCTGGCTCAGGATAATTCCACCAGGATCGCCAATAACAGGAGCCTGACAACCAGGGATCAATAATCAATGCGGTATTTCCACGCTGGATCAATAGACATGCATGGGATAAAATTTTAAAATTCGTGTTCTTTTCACTCATAATTTGAGTATAACCTATTTTTTCTGGTTATTGTATTGTAAATAGTTCACATCAACTCTGCGGCTCAGCTTCTATTTCATGCACATAGATCTGTTGAATAAGTCATTTTCTTAAAAACGATTTATTTAATAAAAACGGATGAGATAAAAGCGAATTTTGGAAAACATATTATAGGTGCGCATTGATCGATTTATATTCTTTTTTTTGAGTATTTTTTTCTAGTTTGCTTTTTATAATTTGAAAACTCACTTCCTTATAGAATATATTACTTTCAATAATTATTTTATGCGCGAGCAGAATTGATGAAGCTGGAGACGTGGGAATCGGATTTCCCACCACTTTCATGACTGTACTGGATTTATCTACGGCGTTAAACTGCAAATTAAACATCCAAGTCCTATAAAAGAACTTAAGGCGATAAATAAATTTTTAAATTTAATTCCGTTTTCATTTGGGTTCCATGATCTATCTCGTTCTTCATCTCGAGATTTAAATCGATAAAAAATAACGATCCATAAAATAGTGATAGTTATCAGCGAAAGAATAGCTAATCCGCTACAGAGTATATTTCTCCGTTTAGTCTAGAGTGGTATTCCTGAAATGGTTGTAAAATACCTTGATGCTTAGTGTCAGAAAGAAGACAGAATTTTGGACCCGAATAAACGCATGAAGTTAATTAATATTCGACGTTCTAATAACTTCATCCTATAGTTTACTGATAACCTAGTATTGCCCGAGAAATTTTGCCTAAAAAGGTTGATAATTTTGTCTTGTTTTAGAAGTGCTTGTTCAGCAGGTAAGAGTGCAAATTTTTTCGTGATTTTATTAACGAACTTGTTCATTAAATAAGTTTCTTTTTCATAAGGTTCCACGAAAAAATTGACCATATATGTAAAGAAATTGCAAGCTTAGTTGAATTTTTTTGGATAAATTTAATCCATCGTAGTAATAAGCTGCTTCTAATTCGGAAAATTGGTTTGATGATTTATAAATTAACGCTTCTAAAGGTGAGTTTAAGATAGGCATTAAATAACGGTCAATGTCGTCTAATGTAAACTCATTCCAAATATAATCAATATATTCTAAGATGATAACCCAGATTTCCTTAGAGAAAGGCACTAAAGGTATTTTGGATGATTTTGAGTTTAAAGGTGAGGTTTTATCGATAAAAGTATGATATTCAAAATCATTTACCACCTCATTGATTGATGGTGGCTCATTTATCGGAATATTCCTATTCATTTGATTCCTTTCTTCGTATTTTTTCAATACAGCATGTTTAAAAAATTGAAATTTTATAAGTTTTTTTGCAAATAATCAACTACCCGGATTGCGCTTACATTTATAAATGTATACTATACATTTTAATTTAAATGAAATTACGGTATTGACTGACTTCTAAATCCTCAATATTCTTTACTGGAAATGATAAAGGACCCGCAATTTTAAAAAAGGAAATTTGTTATGTTGCGAGATGAATCTAAATCTCTTTTGTCTTATATGCTTCCACGTAGGCTAACGCATGATGTGTATTTATTAAGAAAAATTTTTATTTCTCCCCCTAGTAGTAATCAAGAGGTAAAAAATGAAAAGCAAGAAATAAAAACTCATGACTTGGAAGAAAAGTTGTTAAACCCTGTGTCGGGAAATTTAGCGCCTCGTGAACAATCCAGATTGAATCGTCAAGCTGCAATGGTGCGTTTCTTTGACGGAGTTTCTGCCATTAATCAATTTTGGCCGCTCTTTTTCTTTCCTGCTCTAGGTTTTTATGACTTGTTAAATTATTTTTATACACCCCAAAATCGTTATGGTGTTCAATTAAGTGATTTGTTATTAGGGTTTTCCAGAAATTATAATTTTCGTTATGCTTCGCTTAGCTTGAATATGGGTGGCGATATTTATACACAAGGTAATTTTTGGCCTTTTAGTTACTTCTATGGTTCAGCCTTATTATTCGGTGTAATGAATAGTTTAATTCTTTGGGGAAATCCGAAATATTATGATTCGTTGATTCCCGAAAGTGATCGTTCCCTGAGAGAAAAAATCACAAATGATTTATTGTTGTCGTGTCTAGTTTCGCGATCATTGTCTATTATACGATTTAAATTGATCTGGAAGGATCATCCAGCTTATCGATATCAAGAACAAACGGTTAATAATCGAATCAATGAAAATCGTTCAGAAGAAGAACAATATTTTAATGAAATAAAACAAATGACCGAAAAAGGAAGTTTTTTTGTCAAATGGCAAGCGATGGATGTATTGGCAGACATTATTTACTACCGGGATCAGCCAGAGGATCAAATGTCAACCAAAAGTTTGGAAATTTTGAAAGGGCAAGCTGAAATAAAAAAATTGTGTAAAGATCCTCTTTCGTGGCTGTTAGTCCAGTTTAAATTATTTGGCATTGGATATTCACAATATAAAATTTTCCTCCTTTTTTCTTATGTCGTATTAATTCCCTTGCAATTGCTAAGTCAATGGCATTATTGGGCGCTTTTGTTTTCAAAGCTAACTCAAATCGTCCAATATCAATACGCTAAAAAGAGCTGTGAGCAAAACAATAAGATATATCGACTAGTTCCGGAAAAGGGCTATTTTGCTTGTACAGTCTGTAATCATCCCTACATTGATTATCGGCGCTCAAATTCCCCACAGGCTTGCTTAGATGACTTGCTGTCGTTTGAGCAAAACTCAGCAAAAATTATAGAGGGATTGCAAGCTTTAAGTCGCCACGGTCCTTATGTAACCATCGATTTTTCTTATCGAGCATGGTTTAAGCTTTCTATTGCTGATTGGAGAAAAATTTGGGAAATATTACAGTCTAAACCATTTAACACGGCTTTAGTTTTGAATTTATCACAACCTGTACTCATGCCAATTGCTAGTGAATATTATGCTTCAGTTGGACAGGCTTTAAAAAATATGGAGGTAATCAACATTGATTTTTCTAACTTAATCTTAGATAACACAAATCTAGATGAACTCTTACCAGGTTTTATATCTAATTCAGTTTTGCAAAATCTGAATTTTTCTAATTGCCAATTAAAGGATAGTGGCGTTAGTATTTTGATGAATGCATTTTCTTCAATGATAAGCTTAAGAAATTTAATCTTACATGATAATCAATTTAGCGGTATGTATTTCCATATATAAATAGCGCCTGTGGACATTTGTCATTAAATTCATTAGATATCAGTGATAACAAATTAATTCCACAGGACATAGAAAACCTTGCTTTAATTCCTACGCTAAAGAAATTAGACATTTCGGATATGGACTTAAGTGATTTAAACCTTACTTATTTTGGAAAAAAACTAAGTGATAGTTCTCTTTATGAATTTGTCATGAATAATAATAGGTTGTCGGATGATCAAATGGAGATTTTGATTCCATTTATAGTCAATTCTGCCATTCATGTTTTAACGCTTTCTTATAACAAGATTGGGACGCCTACTTTAAAAGTCATTGCTAATTACCCTAATAAAAGTCTTGAAGCACTTTATTTGGATAATAACCGGTTAAGACGATTCCTCAATGAATATACTCGCTGGATTAATCAGAAACAATAAAAACTTGCTTAGGCTATATTTATCAAACAATTATATTAGCATTACGGGATTTTCTACCTTAATGCAAGGCGTGTTCGAGAGCCAACTTGTTGAGTTGCATATGTCGCAAATTATATTGGGGGATGATTGTATTCCTTATTTATTACCAGTGATTAATAACAGCAAGCTGCAAATTTTAAATCTGAGTCAGATAGGTCTCACAAGTTTTGGAATAGGGAACTTATTTAGTTATTTGAATAAACGAAATCTAAAGTGCCTGGATTTAAGCAAAAATACGATCGGAGATGCTGCAGGAAAACCTTTGCAGCAAGCTTTAGCACAATCTTCACTTCAAGAGTTAAGATTAACCTCTGGGAAAATTTATCCATCTGACATTCAAGCGTCCGCTTCTAAAATTCCGGCTTCGCAATTAATAAAAATTGATTTAAGTGACAATTTGCTTGGAAATGATTTTTTAAAAGATTTTTCATTAGGTTTTTTGCCAACTATTCCCAATTCGGAAAAATTGACTGAAAGTCAAGACGATTTTGATTTTGACAGAATGATCACAAATAAACATAGTGGTTCAAAATTAGAATTCATCAATTTGCAAAATAATCAAATTGATATGGAGGGTACGATACCTATCTGTAAAGTTCTACCTAGCACGCTGGTAGCAACAAACCAACTGAATTTGGAAAATAGTTTAATCAATACTGCTATAGTGGCAACTATAAATGGTTGTCCATATATTCATTCCCACACCTATATTTCGTCAACTTCACATACTCCACCGCAGAATCTTTCGCTAGCTTTGCCTTTAATATTACTAGCGTTCAATGGATCTCATAAACAAATCGCTCCATTGATTAAGTGTTTATTGCTGGTGCTAATGATTACTTTTTTAGTGAAGGTTTTGAATGCTGGCCCTATTTCTTTGCTCTCAGGAGTGGCTTTTTTTGCCTATCAAACCAGAAAAAAATCTTTTTCTGAAGATAAGAATGAAAATTCATCACCTAATACTTTAGGATAAAGGAGAAATAAATGAAACGTTATCCCTATCATTTGATGTCAGGGCCCGGAGCAGGAACATTATATAGTTCTTTAACTCATATTGGGGAATTGTTACCCGCTAAAGATTTTGGACAGGCAGAGGTTGGTGTTTACTACAACATAGGAAGCTATAATCAATTCGTGCGCGATCATGTTATCAAATTAGATGAAATTAATGGAGATATGAAGTTATGTTATCAATTTAACAATTTAGCGAGCTTGCCACAAAATACATGGCGATTACCCGTAAAAAGTTTTGTAGTTCCTGGAAAAGACGATACGGCTGTGAAATTTACAGATGAACAAGGTTTTACAGCTACCTATCAGAAATTTCAAGATCGATTTTTTGCTCCAGGATGGGGTGTCGGAACACCTTGGTTAATCTATGTTGATGCATCATCACTGTGGATGTGGTATCACCCAGGAACACAGATCACTGAATATTACGATGTTCGAGGTCATTTGCGCTCCCGGCGGGACCGTTGGGGAAACATGACCAGCTTTGTTTACGACGGAGATGGATTATTAAGCCAAGTAATGTGTCCATCAGGAAATACACTTAATATAACTCGAGTGAAAAATTCAGATGGTAGCCGTTATGAGCAAGTGACTTTAAAAGCTAATGAAGAATCTTACAATCTACAGAGTTATCAATTCGATAAAAATGGCTTGCTAATCACTTCTACCACATCGTTAGATAGGCAAAATCTAAACAATGGATATAAAACAACATACGATTATTTTGCTGACTCTAAACAAGTCTGGATTGCGAAGATTAAACAAGATGATGGGTCTTTTATGCAGTTGCAATGGGATACTGCAGGAGACAAGCTACGCATGAGTTATATAGGGCTTATTTCGAGCGCCAGTTCGACAGTGATGCGTTTTAATTATAATGGTCCAGTGGTGAGCGCCGCCATTGGAGGAGGCTGGTGTGCAGATTATGTATTGGATCAAAATTACAGAATAACTCAAACCACTCAATATGTCGGTTGGGATGATCGCCCGACCACAGAGATTACTCAATACGCTTACAATGACACTGGCCAACTGCAAGCGATTACCAGACCGGATAAATCACAAGAAACTTTTACCTATGTACCTTATTTGGGGCTAATTGCAGCTCACATGCGACCGAATGGTTTGATAGAAACTTATAACTATGACAACAATGAAAATCGTTTACTTTTAGAAAAACTCACTAGACAAGCGCCGGATGAGAAGATAGGAAGGTCGATATATTACACCAGTCAGCGCTTGAATATAAATAGCCCAGATGCTCAGGATGAAATAGATTACGAAGTATTTGTGATCTCTCCGGAAGGACGTGTGACCATGAAGGACCCTTCGCCAGAGGGCCCTCCAAAAAGCATCATTAAATTTTTAAAGAATAAATGCTTTCCTTATGAAGGTGTAACGCCATCTTATGATCAAATGTGCGCTTGGAAAGAGGGGACGCCAAAAGACCAAATTACTTTAAGCGCCTACCTTTATGAAATTCATGGTGAAATTGGAATTGAAAAACATTATGCGACGGTAGATGAAAAAGGCGTTGGTGTGGAAGATGAAGAAATGTCTTGTGTATTCAAATACTGGACCGATTATGGCGATTGGGAAACTAAAGTAGAACAGGTTAAACGCACAGAACAAAATGGCGATATCGTACCAACAGAAGCAACAACCACGCAGGAACGTGACGGCTTTCAACGATTACTTAAAAATAAAGATCCGCTGGGGAATTTAACCACCTATGCTTATGATTCTGGCGGTGATGGTGAGAACAAAGAGGTGGTATACGCAATTACTCGCACACAACCCAATGGGCGTATTGAACAATCCTGTTTTAATAGCCAAGGAGATAAAGCGCAGGCAATTAAAAAGATCCCAGAAGGAAGCGGGTTTTCTGCAGAACAATGCACCACTTATTTCCGGGATATGACCGGTCAACCCACTAAAATCACCCATCCTGATGGAAGAGTTGTTTATCAAGCTTACGATATCTGTAATCGTTTGGGCCTGGAAATTACTGCAACCGGCATAGTCATCGAACATCAATATGACCGCATTCACAATTACGAATGCGATATTGAATACATCAATCCCATTGATGTGACCCAAATCGGCGATCAGGTCGATGGTTATCAGATTAAAATTAAACTCATCAAAACCAGTCCGGCAGATCGTTATACATATCGATTTTATGATTCGATGCATCGCTTGTGTTTTTCCGTAGACGCCAAACAACAAGTGAAAGAATTTCAATATGATCATTATGATAATGTTACCGCCATCATTGATTACGCAGATCCATTAACGGATGAGCAAATAAACACCCTAAAAACCGGTAAATTGTTAACTTTGCCACTAGCTTTAACCAAAGATCGCTGTACATCAAAATATTATGATCAAGATGATATGTTGATAGGCGAAATTGATCCGGATGGTTGGGTAACTGAATATTTTTACGATGAAGGCCCTTTGCTTAAACAAAAAACGCAATACAGCACGCCAAATCGCGCCAGCGTACGCAGTAAAGATTTTAATGAAATGCGCCCGACCCCTGTTGAAAACGAAGATATCATCACTTATTATTTTAATAATGCGCGTGGTCAAATCAGCTTGGTCGTAGATGCTGAAGGACGGCTGACAAAAATCAGCTACTACGCCAATGAAAAAGTTCAGAAAGAAATTAGATATTATCAAAAAGTGGAAAAATCCTGGTTTGATAATCCAACTATACTGCCGCCAATCCCGCCGTTCGATCCTGAAGATGAAATAACTAACTATGATTATGATTTATTAGATCGGGAAATCAGTACAAAACGCAGTGATAATTTTAGTACGGCGACTGGTTATGACAATATGGGGCATGTCATCTTAACCGCTCAATCCGATATGCGCTTTCCCAGTTTGCAAGATGCGTGCGATGCCGATAAACACCGCAGCCGGCAAAATCGTTATGATGCCTGGGAAAATATCGTGAAAACGGCTAATCCATTTATTGCGCAGAAATTAGATCAAGTCGCCGCAGATGAATCATTAACGCCTGAAGAAAAAACTGCAGCCAGTGAAAAACTTTGGAATGAAAATAGTCTGCGCGACGTTTACGACGATGTCACCGGCTTAAAATTAAAATCAACCGACAGCTTAAATCGCACCATTATTTTTTATTACGATCAAGAACGCCGGTTAGTGTTAACGATAAGTCCAAAAGGAACGGCGCGGCAAATTTTTTATAGCACTTTTCATGAAACTGTTATAACACGCGCGTATGCGATTCGAATTTCCGCAGACAAATTAACGGGCTTGACGGGTGGGTTTATCACGAATGACGTAGCGGCGTTGTTGGTGGAAAAGGCCGATGAAGATATTATTAAAGAATTTAGCTACGATAAATTGAGCAAACAAATCAGCAAAACCGATCCTGAAGGATACATCACTCAATCGATTTACAATGCATTTAAAGAATGCATCGAAGAGCAGTTGCCGGTCGCAGAGAAAACGCCTTCTTTAAGCATCCAGCATCAATTCAACACGCGTGGGAAAGAAATCGCCACCATTCGCCAAGCCAGTGGCGTGAGTTTGACGCAAACAAAACGCTATGAACACCCCTTGGGTATAATGACTGAGCATACTGATGAAGAAGGTGGATTAAGTCAATTTGAATACGACAAGGTAGGAAATTGCTTAATTGAAATAGATCCACTTGGTGTCACTGTCCACACAAAAACTTATGATGCATTCTCGCGTGTGTTAACGGACAAAGATGCGAAAGATGCCGTGACAAATTTTTCCTATAAACAGCAAGTACGAACAACTACTCAACAAAGGCCCATTGCCAATACGGGATCTATTAAAGAAACCAATATTTTTGGCGAGCAGGTCAAAAGCACAGACGCGCTCGGAAAAACACGCACAGCGCAGCATGCGCCTAATGGATCCGTTATTCAATCCAGCAATGAAGTTGGTTCAGTGATCACGGATATTTTCGATACAGAAGGACAACACACTGATCACATCAATCCGCTGAACGAAAAAACCCATGACGATTTTGACGCTGATGGCGCGCTGATCAAAAAAACCAAATCCAGCCCCACTTATAAAGATCTAGTCACAGATTATGTGCCGGATGCATTTAATCGCCCAGTGCAAGAAACTGATCCGTGCGGTTTGATCACTTTAAAAAAATACAATCAGCGCAGCTTAGAAAACCAACAAATCAGAGATCCGGGAACGAGCGATCAACCAGGATTACAGCTGATAAAACAACAAACCTACAATGGCCAGCGTACGCGCATCACCCTCAATGAAGGCGATGAAAAAAACAATGCGCAATATAGCGTGACATTTGCGCAAGATAGTTTTAATCGTTCAGCAGGCAAAACGATAGACCCGGCAGAAGTTAAAATAACAACACAATTATCCTTTGACAAAACCGATCGGGTGATTAGAAACATCGATGGTGAAGGACGCAGTCATTTTATTTTTCACGATGCCAAAGGCCAAAAACGTTTTGAAATCGACGGCGCCGGTGCAGTGTTGGAGAGACAATTTGATGAAAATGGCTTAAAAAATCAGGTTAGAATTTACTGCACTTTATTAACAGCCGATGAATTGGCTGCAATTAGTGAATCCACCACATTGGAACAAATGGAAACCTTGATGGTTGCCAAGAAAAATTCGCAAGACACGTTAAATTATCTTTATTATGATGAAAATAAACGGCTGCAATTTAGAGTAGGCATATATTGCGACCCGGTAACTGACACCCAAGAAGGTTTAGTCACGGAAATTACTTACGATGGCGCAGATCATCGACGCGAAAGTATGACATATGCCACTCATTTAACCGGCAAAGATTTTGCTATTTTGTCTAACCAGGATTTACGTGATTGGGCTAAAGCAAACAGCGATGATGAAGATCGTTTAACGGTAAATATATTCGATGACTCAGGACAGAGACGTTATATCATTGATAATCGCGGTGTAATCAAAGAACGCATTTACGATCCAAAAGGGCAAATTACCGCAAAAATTCATTATGCAAAATTTTGCAATCCTTATCTTATCCGCAATTACACCGAAGCTGAGATGCAGCAATTAGTTACAGAACAAATGGCCGATGTCAATCAAGACCAAATTGAATACTATCGTTTTAATGTTTTTAAAAAACCGGATTTTACCGTTAAAACCACCGAAGCACCGCAGTGTGCTGTTGTTCAATATTTTCATGATGAAAATGGAAATTTGACAAAAGCCACCGAATACAGCACGCCCATCATATTTAAAAATTTTAAAGATTTGGACCAGCAATTAGCGGATATAAAAGCGGACCCCGACAATGACCGAACCAAATTACATACCTTTGACATTTGCAATCGCATGTCTGCAACGGCAGACGCGCTGGGGTTTGTGGATGCCTATACGCATAACGCTCTGGACCTTATGATTACGCATACAGATCGTGACGGCAACGACTGGACTTCAGTCTACGATGGCGCTAAACGCCGAATTCAAGAAGAATCCCCCATTGCAGCAATTACCGATGTCCAACAAAATACAAACGGACAATTAATCGCAACGAACACCCGGCACTCAGTAAAAACCATGCATTCCTTTAATAAAGTCAATTGCGAAATCAAAACCAGCGTCGACACCGAAGGGTCAAATCCGCGTAATATTTCACTGGCATATGCGATCGACAATAAACAAATCGCATCAACTACGGTGGAAAATGCTGAGGTAGATGATCCTAATAAAGCCGCCAATATTTCAGCGCCGCCCATTAAAAAACAAACCATCGTTAAACGCACCGTGTTTAATGCTTTTCGCAAGCCCATCGTCATTATCGATGAACAAGGCGCATTAACTTTTAAAATTTACGATTCGTTAAACCGCTTAGCTTATCAAATTGACGCCGATGGCTATGTAACCGGTTATGTCTGCAACACTTTTGGTGAAGTGATCATTGAAACCAACTATGCCAATGTTTTAACGATTAATCGCAATCCTTATGCAGAAACCGGCATACCGATAAAAATCGTCGCCCAAGCCATAACAGAAAACCTCGATGAAGATCGTTACACCTTTACTGTACGCAACGAAACCGGCGAACCGCTTAGCGTTATTAAAGGCATCAATAAGCCGTCGAAAACCGCTACAATTAAAGATTTACAAGGAAAATTATTTTATTATCAACCTGAGACCGGCGATTCCGGCGTTTCTTTTGCCCAACAAAATTTTGAGTACGACGCTTTTAAACAAGCGGTTGTCAAAGCAACGCTGATTGCACCCGATGTTTGGAGTGATACCTACCAGTGGTTTGATAACCGCAAAAATGTGTTGGCAACAGCAGAGCCGGTGCGTGAAAACATCCATTCGCCGATTCGCTTTCGGGTCACTCGTAATTTTTATAGCATTTTCAATCAATCGGTATGCGTCAAGCAATACGCAACTTATATGGATATTAACCCGCTGGGTATGCTGCTTTCGCAACTCGATAATTACTTAAACGCACACACATCAGATGATGATCGCATCAAACAAACTATATATGATCAACGCGGATTAAAGAGAAAGTCTATCCGTGTCAATGTCAATCGCGAAGATGTTACGCTCGACCAAAAAAATGTCATTACTTTTGTCCCTTATAACAATATTAATTTAACCGAAAGCTATGAATACAACAAACGTGAATTGCTGACATTAACTACACATGAGCATTTAGAAGATAAAGAAGCTACGCAAGAATGCTTATATTACGATGAACGTGGACATAAAAACGCCCATATCGGTGTTTCATTTCCGAGTAAAGACGATAAAGATCAAGATATCGTCGTCACTCCACTAACTTATTTCGGCACAAATGCCTTTGGCCAACCGGATAAAAAGCAGGATTTTTTCCGTGGCGCAAGCGCAAACATCATTGATCCTGCCGTATTTCCAAATCCGGTAAAAACCGATCCTGGGGACGCTATACGTATCAACCAAGAAGACAGCCGCGGAAAAACTAAAGCTGAAAGCGACCCCAACGGCCACGTAAAATTTCACACGTTTACGGCAACTGGTCAACCGGCCCGCCATTATCAAACAGTCACTAATATTGGTGAAACCCCACATGTTGATGAAGAAAATTTAAAGTACAATCCCTTAAATTTACAAACCCACAAGACGTTAAAGCGCGATAATCAGATCCAATTCGATACTGAATTAAAATATAACGCTTTTGCTGAAGTGGTTGGAGAAGGCCCTGGTGAAACGCCTCAAGCTCATGTAGAAGAAAAAAATATTATTAAAACGCCGCCGCGTATTTCCGCAGAGAAACAAGCTTTGGCAATAATTTTAGAACAAAGTGAATTGACAATTAAGGCGCCGCACACCCATCAAGAATATAAAGATCAATTTTCAGATTGGCAGCAAATCAAAAAACCCAATCAGATTTTAATTATTTTCTCACCGCAAGAGAGAAAATGGAAAGTTTTTCGCCGTGGAATAGATCTAAGCAAGACAGAGAATTTTGCTTTACCACAACACTTAAAATTTATACCACGTTTAGAAAAATTAAGGAAAGAAAAGATAACGCCAACAAAAATAAAAACATTTCGTGAAGCTTTGATGGCTTTTTGCAAAGGTGAAGAGCATTCAGAAAAAAAATCGCCGGATGAGAAAAAACCACTGGAAACAAAAGTTGCTGCTAAAAGCAGCTCTGCATTCCCGGTGTACCATACCTACGACGCCAATGGCCGTGAAGTAGTCAGCAATGCTGGAAAAGGCATAAACATCGTGACCTTGCGCGATTTGGCCGGTCGAGAAACTGCATCGATGACCTCCACCAACATCGATTTATCGACACAAACACCCAAAGATTTTCCGAGATTATTAACCGCCAATTATTTAGACGTGCAAACCACACGTTTTTCAAAAGACCCAGCAGGCCGCACCTTGGTTCAACGCTTGCCAGATTATGTGCCGGGCGTTGAAAATCAATTGGCTTATATACCGGTAGAGTTATACATTGCTTCAACAATATCCGGTGCAGTGACATTATCTTGGCAAACCTCAGCGATGAGCAGCACCGCGCCGGTTTTCTCCATTTATCCAGCGGGAGATGAAAGTAAAAAAGCAGTAAAAGCCATCACTCTTGATGCTGACGCAGGTCGATCTATTGTGGATGTGAGTGACCTCACGACAGCCAATTACACGATTGAAATTGATTATTACTTATTGGATCCCGCGACAGGAAAACCTAATCTCAGCAAACAACAAAGTTTCACTTATGGCAGTGTGGTTTGCGCAACGATGCAAAATGAGCCGAGCCAAATTGTGGTTGCCAAAATGGATAATGACCATGTGTTAACACTGATTGGCGCAGTAAAAGACGCCTCGACTATTATTCTCTATGACATCAACAATCAAACCGTAGGCAAATATGCGTTAAAACCCGGCGTTGATGCTTACCATAAAACCACGGATTTAGGCGATCAGGTATCCGGGCGATACAAAGCGCAATTGATTGTGAACGGCCAAGGCGATCAATACACGGGCATGTTTGCGGTGAACACTGCTTTAGCACCGAAGTTGGAACCGGTATTGTCGCGGGAAATTCCCTTTGCGGCAGAGCTTGTGATCAACGCCGACCAAGGCGTATTGAAGTTATGGCAAAGTCTGCCGTTAGATTTTCAAAACGCGGCAGTAAACTTGGTGTGTCAATATCTTGACGCTGGTGATGAGTATCAAACTTTAGACATCAACTTGAAACCCGCCAATGGTGTTGCAGATTTTGTATTTCAGGAATTAGTAGAAGCGGTTATTAGCATCAATATTACTTTGCTGATCAACGACAATGAAAAGATACCGTTGTATGTCCAAGTAACGCCGCCTATTGCAGAAGAAAAAGAAAAAATCAAAGCGGCAGCTAAAAAAGAGGATTGTGAATATATTTCATTTGATTCCGACATTAAATTAGATCCCGGCCGAGTTTTATATTTGCGTGGAACAGCGCTGAAGAATCAGTTTATTGATCCACCGGCATTAGAATATAAAGATGTTTCGAAGAACGCGCAGGCTGGATGGGCGCCGATGCCCGCGACCGCAGTCACTACAGAAGGTTTAGTGATTGATGTCAGCATACTGCCGCCGGGCAACTATCCTTTTGTGTTCCCCAACGGCGACAAAGCAAATCCATACGTATTTAACATATTGATGTCGGGGTGGGTATACGACAGCACAGCAACCAAACCCAGTCTTACGCTGCAACCGGAAATAGAATTAAAAGCCGACCCGCAAATCCGCGAACGCGAATTTTCCTGGAACGTATTTAAAGAAATGACCGAGCAGAGCAACACACTCAAGCAAAAAACCAAACAAAAAGTAAACGACCTAGGTCAAGTCATCGAAAAAACCGATCCGCCGGTGACAAATACCCACGCCGACGGCTCGCAAGACCCGAGTTTTCAAGGGGTACACAAAATTCATCGCAATGTTGATTGTGTTGAGATCGGCAGCACCGATCCCAGCGGAAAAGTGGAAGCAATTATATTAAATCCGCAAAACAAAAAGATCGCCGTCGTGTTAGGCGACGGCGACGAAAAAACGGTGGGAACTGTATCCACAAAAATAGATCGAGATGGATTTTGCCGTCGTTGGAAGGTCTATGATTCCCGGGACAAATTAACAACAATGGTATGGGACCCGGCAGATAATTTGGTACAACAAATCATCCCGAGAAACACTTCTGGTGGTGGCCCTTTATCGACAGAATACGGTTTAAATGAAAGAAATGAACGGATTTTGGAACGAGATCCTGCAGGAAACGAACAAAAATACACACGCAACGTGCGCGGGGATGTTGAGCGCTCGATCACGCCGATGGGCTACGTGACAACTTATGTGTGGGACCGGAATCGCCATAAATTGAGGGAACAAAGCCCGGACGAGACGATGCAAATCTGGACGCCGAATCCAATCCTGGGATATTTCAGCGTGATGGACAGTTACCGTAGCCAAGACGTTTTCAATAAACAGACGGTGGATTACAACTACAGTTACGACCGGCAATTAAACAAAACCGAATCGATCTCGCAGGGGATTCACTGGATGACGGCGAATTTAGGCTGGGGCTATCACAAAGATCATTACGCATTATTTCCAAGCCAAGCGCCGGAACAACATTTAAAGCTTAGCTACACGATAGGGCGTTTGGCGGTGGTGAACGATTTAAGTAAGAACCAAGTGGTCCAATATGGTTACGACACGGAGGACCGTCGAACGGCGATGGTGTGCACGCTGAACGATTTGCTGATGACCGGAAATATCACGTTTGGCACGGGATATGACGCCTTAAATCGTGAAACAGAATTTTGGGGAAGTTTTCAATCAGGGGTGAGATATTACGATGGATCGAACAACAAGCGCCGTCAAATTATAACGATCTCGATGCCGGCAGGGATACAAACGGAAGATAAATGGTATGACTACGACCGGGCGAACCGAGTGGTGGTGGTAGAAGGCTCATTAGTGGATGGCGTGATCAAGGCCGTGCAACCGAACAGTTATGCGATCACCTATAAAGAAGGAGTGCGGAATTGGGAGACAGACAATGCCGGGGTACTGACGGCGATAGGATTCTTTGATTCAGGAGATTTGAGCGGCTGGAGTTCCTTTGGAAATCCGGTAGGAGGAAGCAGTTATGAATATGCGTCATCCGGCTATAGGAACTTAATCATTGAGCAAAATGCTGGGGGTCAAGGGACGATCATTACGGATATAACGTGCGACAGCGATTTATTTCAAACCTATCAATATTCGAATACGCAAAAGTCTTTATATTTTTGCTACGACACGACGAATTTAACGCCGACGGTAAGGGATTTAGTGTCGAAGCAAGAAACGACGCATGAATATCACGATATGGAGAAGGATCGAGATGGGACGATAACATACAAGTTAAATTATGCCTATGCGCTGATCATGGGTGAGCTTTATGCGGTCGAAATAGCTGGAACGATGAAAGACGGAGACAGTGGAACCAAAGACTACACACAATCGAATCTGTATTACGAAAGTAACGGAAGTTTAGTGTCGAAGAAAGGGACGGGTACGGCGACGAACGATACCTCGGGGGCGAAGTATATTGCTTACTTTACGACGTTACCGGATGGAACGATCGTAGCGTCGGTGGAATTTCCAGAAGATTACAGCAAGCCGGACAAACCCGGGAACACGAATAAATATTATTTTGAGGATGCGAACAATAACCCATTAACGACGTATGGGATGTTTACGGATTTATCGGCGAGAAGGAAGGGGAAAAGACTGCATGCACAATCGTCGTTGAAGGGTGTGAACATGCACTACAGCCATGCAAAGAATGAGGGCGGGTGGGGCAAGCTGAACATGCGGACGACGAATTTACCTGGCCAAGCGCTTCCGAAAGACGATGGGATAGCGATAACACAACCGGTATTACCGAGTTCGATCTTCCATAACACGACGCACTTGGACCCTGAAGACAAAGATACGCACAACCCGAATTTGGAGTTTGTGACCAAGATCAGCAAGATTGACGGGACAACGATGCCGTCAAGGATTACGGTAGAAACGGACGACACCTGGGGCGGGATAGCAGCGAAGCAAACCGGTCGATCGGAATATGGAGAGATCATAGCCGAAAAGAACGGCTGCCCGAATGTAGACACGCCGCCGACGCCTGGAACGGTGATCACGGTCCCAGCAGAATTTATTCCGACAACGAACAGCGCGAATGACATTGTGGCGTACCGAACGATCCAGCAAGCGATCCAAGGGAGTTTATTGCCGGTCCTATATTTTAATCCGAAGGCGAAGAAACAAAGCTGCGAAGAGACGATTGTGCTGACAGCGATCGCGGTGACGGCGGGCATTGTAGCGGCTGAAGTAGTGGGCCCGGCAGCCTTTAGCCTATCGGGTGCATTGGGAGCAGCTTTAACGGCAGGGATGGTAGACGCGACCTTGCAAGGGGTGGCGTTAGGGACAGGATTGCTTCACACCTTTTCGGCAGAGAACTTTCTAGTGACAACGCTGAGCGCAGGAGTAGGCTCGTACCTGGGCGGGGCGTTTAGCATTACCGTGAAGAGTCCATTGTACCAACAAATGCTGTTATCGATGAGCGAAGCCGCCGCAACGGACTCGATCGTGCAAGGGGCGGAGATAGGATTAGGGTTAAGCAAGAAGTTTGATCTTAAGCAGATGATGTCGTCGATGGCAAGCGCGGCGATGACGACGGTGATATCGCACTACGATCGGCTGGAGACAGGCGATATGGAGCGTGCGTTACTGGAAGCGATCCCGGATGGATTTGGCTCAGCCCTGATCGGCAGTGCGATCATGGGGAAGAAGTTTGACGTCAGACAAACGATAGCGCAAACGATAGGGACGGTGATTGGTACGGTAGCCGGAATGGAATTAAGAGATGCGATAAGAGCAGAGAGAGAACCTTACCCGTGGCTTCAAAGCGGCCGAGAGGCCATTGTAAAAGGCTACGCCGACGGCCTAAGGGCAGCGTATGGCGACCTAGGCGGAGCGATCCCCTATTTAAACCCGATGCAACCGTGGCACAGCCTAGACTGGAACGACTTAACGGGAGACGCAGAAAGCGGCTCAAACAGCCCGATCAACAGTGCAGAGTCTCCGCCCCCGAAGCCGGACCCGCAGACGAGCGAACAAAAGCCACGCAGCTATACAGCGATGACATCACCCAATCCTCTGAGCCCGAGCGGCAAGCGGGATTTAAATCTGATGATCCAGCGGAATCAAGTGACATTCTTGAATCAATTTGACCCAGACTACTATGGCTGGATGCAATATAATATCAGCACTCAGAATCCTTCAGGATTACAAAGAGCCTGGAATTATACAAAACAAGCAACGCCGTATATCTTGGCTGGTGGCCTAACTATAGGCCTTGCTTTAACAGCAGAATTTTGGGGGCCTGTGGTTTTAGCAGCACTGGGTGAAGGTGCGATAGGAGAATTTGTGTTTGGCGTAGGAGCTGAAGAAGGAGCAGGTGCAATCTTTGGCAGAACCATGGGAAGAACTATAGGAAAGATCACTGATGCCTACTCTCTCGCCAGAGGCATAAACGATTTGATGAGGGGTGGTATAAATGAAAATGGAGGGATATTTAATAATACCAATGTAGATAGAACGTTAGCTGAAGCAGAAAATATAACAGGAAATGTTTATTCAAAAGACTTTATTGGTCCTGTAAAATGGGTATACTTATACAGGGGTGATAGCACCTTAAAAACCGAATTTGTGTCTTCTATGTCACAGGCTCAAGGTAGTAAAGCAACTTTAAAATTATTGAATGAACTTGATCGAGGAGCGTTGAATGACGCATTGGAAGAGCATGGAGTATCAAGTGCTCATTCTCCATTCATAAGTTCTTCAAATAATAAAATAGTCGCTGAGTTTTTTGCAAGAGGTAAAACTCAGGATCAATTGGGTTATGTAACAATGTTTAGAATTGAACATGGTGATTTTCAACTTATGCTGCAACAAGGAAAAATTATTCCGAATTTCAATAATCCCATGGCATTTTTTGAACCTAATCCATATATAGGGATTCCAGAATCTGAATATTTATTTAAAGAACAGATTGAACCCAAATATATTTTTGAAACAATGAGGGTTAAATAATATGAATCAATTTAGATTGAGATGGGAGCCAAAAAATAAAACTCCATTGCAAATAATCGAAGAACGAGTAAAAAAATTTGTAGCAAAAGGTAAAAAATCTGGAATTACTATTTTGGAAAATGGTACGTTATTATTTACTTTAGCGGGTAGAGGATATGAGCCCGAAGCGAAAAATGCCATGGAAGAAGCAAGATATTTGATTGATTTTGATGTTATAGAGATGAAGGAAGGTGGGTATTTAGTGAAATTTCATGGCGCAGTAGCAGTATTTGTAGCAGAAGAAGAATATAATTTAATGAAACAAGAAATAAAAAGAAGAATGAATGAACTTAGATTTCCTGAAGAATATTTTTTTACAGAAAATTCAAATGAAAAAAATTTCTTAATTGGTTTATATGCCCGGGGCAAATTACAATACGATGCCTATCATTTTTCATTTTATAAACGTATTGAGTAAAAGTTTTTAGTAATTTCTTTAGGAATTCTATGCTGTAGACTTGAGCAGTTTATTTTGATATACCCATTTTCGTTGCAGGGCAATAGTAAAGGATTGACTATCTTTCTAAGTCGAATTCAATTTCAAGGGAGCAGCTTACTAAAGACCTAGAAACTATTGGTTTGAAATTGAAAGGAAAATCCCCAAATGGAGATTTTGTGGAATTTGCGGATAAAAATGGGGCGGTTAGAGTCAAAATCCATCCGTCAGATTCTGTAACTGAGTACCTTGTCAAATAAGTTTTTCCAGATGATATAAACTCGTTTTTGTGTCATGATTCCTGATTTTCAAAATAAATCAGGGAAAGACACGTTGGCATTGACACTAAGACTTAAGGAAAAAGGAGTCATTGCAATAAAAGAATTTTTAAAATATGAAGAACCTCGTGTTATCAGGCGTGCAAATATTTTAAACTGTCTTCATCATGGATATTCATCAGGTGAAATATCTCTGATACTAAATGTGGATCCGAAAACAGTAACTAATGTCGGAAATGCCTATATTAAAGAGGGATTTGATTGCGCATTATATGATGATGAGCGATCAAGTCGTCCAATAGATTTTGATGACCGAGAGAGATCAAGAATTATTGCTATGGTTTGTACAGATCCACCCAGCGGCTCTTACAGGTGGACTTTGGATTTAATAGCTGAGGAAGCAGAAAAACGTGGTTTAATTGATGGAGCAATTAGCCGAGAACAGATTAGAATTATTTTACAAGAACATGATTTAAAGCCTTGGCAAGAAAAAATGTGGTGTATTGGTCATTTTTGGATGAAGAATACATCAAAAAAATGGAAGATGTATTAGACTATATGCACGATCGTATAATGCAAAAAAGCCAGTTATTTGTATGGATGAAAAATCGGTTGCGTTAATAAGCGATACACGTGATCGCATTTTATCAAATAATCCTGGGGACATTTTAAAAAAAGATTATGAATATGAAAGAAATGGGTCGGTAAATGTGTTTTGTGCTGTTGAATCAAAGGCTGGAAAATATATTAACGTGATAACAGAGCAACGATGTCGTTCTGATTTTTCGAAATTCATTCACTTGTTATCTGAAAAATATAACGATGCGGAAAAGATTGTTTTAGTAATGGATAACTTATCTACGCATAAAGAAAAACATTTGATTGAGTATTATGGGGAAAAAGAAGAGAAAGCATTATGGAATAAATTTGAAGTGCATTATACGCCTAAACATGGAAGCTGGTTAAATCAAGCCGAGATTGCGATTGGGATGTATACAAGGCAATGCTTGGGTGATGGTAGAATAGGCACGATAGAAAATTTAAAATTTCAAACACGCGCGTGGAATAAACGAATTAATAAAAAGCAAACAAAAATTAATTGGCGTTTTACAAAATCTAAGGCAGGAAAAAGCTTAGGTTATGCACCAGTTAAACATCCGGAAAAACTTATTTGACGGGGTACTGAGTATGATCATATACATATATATAATAGGGAAGAGCAACCGTTGAATTATCAACTTAAAGTTGTTGGTAGAACAAGCCCTGAAGCCCATATTCAAATAGAGGCTCCAGATTTAAGTTCAAAGAATTTAAATAACATTTAAAAGAGTAGTAATGAATTTTAATAAAGGAAATTTAAAGAATATGTGTTTTTCAGAGCGGATGATAAAACAGATGAGTGTGTATTTTGAAAAAAATTATTTTGATTGAAATAGATGGAGCTTTTCTTAAGCTTAACAATAGGTTAATCAATTTGAATCAGGGGAAAATAGAAATTAAAGAATGGGATGATTTAAATATATCGATGTTTCGCACATGAAAAAATGTGGCAATATATGGAGCAAAATAACTTTGACACCTTAAAAGAGATTTGTGAAATTAAATATAATGGAAGTTTATTTTTATGTGGTTTTGGCAAAAAACAGGTCAGTGGATTGAGTATAAAATAAATGGAGAAAATACAAAAATTTCTTTTAATGAGGAAGAAAAATTTCTTGAATAATAGTTGTATAAAATCTATTTTCTTAGAACTCGTCAAGTTTTTCATACATACAAATCTCCGAAAAAATAATATAGTTGCACCTTGTCTTTAGGGGATAAGGTGTTGAATTTATTAATTTAAAAAATTTAAGAAAATAAGCATTGTAAGAAGTTTCTTGTAAAAAATATGGGGCGGGGATTACATCTATTTCAGGCGGAAAATGATTAAATAACACCAAACATGGGTTATGCATTTGAAGAAGAGAAGAATAAATAAAATGAAAGGCTGATCAATAATAACTATCTATGTTCCTTTTGGGTAATGTTTAAGCATTCAACTAAAAGGTTTGGTAAGGATAGAGGTGATATAAAATAATAAAGGTAATAACCATGAGTTTAGTAGAAGAAGATAGAGATACTATTAAAAATACAGAATTTACGGAAGAAAAGTTATTAAATTACATAGAGCTTGCATGTGAAAAAGCTACGAAGAATGTTATTCAGCGTTTAGAGAAATCTAGCAAAGAGGAATTCGAGCTTCAGGCAAAAATTCAAAATGAAAATATAGGATTTGAACGTGAGAAATTGCGGATGCAGCAAGAAATGCATAGAGAGAGTATTAAAAGTGAAGAAAGAAAATACAATATTGATCATTATCTAAAGTTTATAGCAGCTATAGTAGCTGTCATAAGTATCTTTCAATATTTTTATTCTGAACTTCATCAAGAAAATGCAAATAATAAAAGAGCGGCTAATCAATATAAAATCGATTTAATTCGTGAAGACATTAAGGAGAAAAAAGATATATTAAAATCAGCTAGTAAATCCATTAGCAACTTGCGTAACGTTAATGCTGATATAATTCGAAGATGTACATACGGTCATCCATATTCTCAGGAAAAACAAGATGAGTTGAGATGGAAAGCCAGACAAAAAATCGTAGATGCATTTGCAGTTATTCCTATTGTTTTCGGACAAGACGTTGTTTCACATGGTAGATATATTATACAATACGATTTCAACATTAAAGATGTTTGTGTTTATAAAGAAAACATTGATAATAAAATATTAGAACTTCAAAAGGAAGCTTTTAGTAAAATAAACAAATCCATTGAAAAAGATATAAACACTATTAGTAGAATAAGATAAGTTTTAGCCGTGTTTTTTAACACGGCTAAGAAGCTTAATAGCACTGAGCAGATTTAGCTCTTTTCAAAAACTTGAATAGCTTTTTCATTTTTTTCTCCTTACTTACAGCCACACCTGACCTAACTAGATCCCCTTTTTAGCTTTGAAAAAAGCCAAAATCTAAAAAACTAATTCCAAATTATGTAAATTAGGACGCTCATTGAAATTAACCAAATCCCTGAACCTAACAACATTTTTTCCTCTCTTTTTCTTCTTTTAATTTAAAACAAACAATGGAGTTAAACTCCTTCCATTTTTAAAGCAGCTATCTTTTGATTCTTCATACAGGTTTTTAAATAATCAAAAAACCTCTTGATCACTAGCAAAAATGGAAGTGATCGAATAGATTCAATATATTCACCAAATTCAGCCAAATATAATCTTTGAGTTTCATTCTCAAAAGCGAATGAAATATTTTTATCGGTTAATTCGTTATTTTTGCCATGATGTGGATGGTGATGTAAATAAGTACCAAAAGCTTTTTCACAGAAATCAAAATAATCTTTGGTGTGTAATACATGCGCATGCCAGACTTCATCTATATCATAAGAAGGAGGAAGGGCATAGGTTTCACCATATTTTCTTTTTAGGAAAAGATAATTACGATATTGTTTTATAGCATCAATGGCTTGTTGTTTAGTCCATTTATCGACTTTTACCAATCTATCAATAACGGGATCTAAATTAACAGCGTAAATAAGCTGTTTCGCGTTTTCTAAATGGCTTTGGTTTAATGTATCCATTTTAATTCCCTGTTTTTCCTAAATAACAAGATATTCTATTCAAAGAATGTAGCAAAAGTCAACAAAAATTTAGGTGTTATAAAACTGATAATAAAAAAAGGTCAATTTATGTTTTTAATAATTACACATGTTAATACTCATTTTTTAAAGAGTTTTTTATTACAAATTCGCCAATGTAAGCCTTTGAAATTTAATTGGATTTTTGTAAGATTTTTCTTACAAAAGATATAGCAAAAGTATTGCATAGTTTTTGGACAATATATGTTTAAATAATGCATAGCTTGAAAGAATTGAGTCCTTAGTACAAAGCAGATTACAAGGTAAGCTTAAAACAAATATTGAAAAACTATAAAAATAGAGGTGACATTATATATGACTAATCCGACCGAAAATACAAACCTATCTATAAATTTCACAGAAGAAGAAAGACGTTCCTCCATCCTGTTGAACGTTGCTGAGCTTGCGAGAAGAGGTGCGTTACTAGTAGGAGCTGGTTTTTTTAGCATCATTTTACTGATGGGAATGAGTATTACTACGCATTTTTCCACAACATCAGGATTCTTAATAGTGATGGGATTTGCAATTTTTTTGGCAATGCTGGTATCTGTATTAACCTTCAATCTATCTGCAAAAATATTCAACTTCAAAAAAGAAATATTAGGAGGAATGTCGAATTCTGTATTCTCTGATACCATGGCGCAAATGCAAAAGCTCCTAGAAATATTGACAACCATCCAAAAGGAAGTGCAAAAAAAAGAAGAAGAGATAAATAGACATAGTTAGGAAACAAAAAATTCGAATTATAATCGATCGTAAGAAAAAAATCTTGAATCGTTTCTGAATGAAACTGGGTTGCCGCTTTTATTTTAGAAAAATGGTAATATTAACTTTTTCTAATCTGCTCTTTAACAAAAAAGAAATAAACAAAACCCACCTCAAAAAGGTGGGTTTTTATAATTAGGCTATTTTTTTCTAAAAATGAACTAATCAGTTTTTTATTGTGCTTTTCTTAGTAACGGAAGTTTAGTGTCGAAGAAAGGGACAGGCACGACGACGAATGATACCTCGGGGGCGAAGTATATTGCTTACTTTACGACGTTACCGGATGGAACGATCGTAGCGTCGGTGGAATTTCCAGAAGATTACAGCAAGCCGGACAAACCCGGGAACACGAATAAATATTATTTTGAGGATGCGAACAATAACCCATTAACCACGTATGGGATGTTTACGGATTTATCGGCGAGAAGGAAGGGGAAAAGACTGCATGCACAATCGTCGTTGAAGGGTGTGAACATGCACTACAGCCATGCGAAGAATGAGGGCGGGTGGGGCAAGCTGAACATGCGGACGACGAATTTACCTGGCCAAGCGCTTCCGAAAGACGATGGGATAGCGATAACACAACCGGTATTACCGAGTTCGATCTTCCATAACACGACGCACTTGGACCCTGAAGACAAAGATACGCACAACCCGAATTTGGAGTTTGTGACCAAGATCAGCAAGATTGACGGGACAACGATGCCGTCAAGGATTACGGTAGAAACGGACGACACCTGGGGCGGGATAGCAGCGAAGCAAACCGGTCGATCGGAATATGGAGAGATCATAGCCGAAAAGAACGGCTGCCCGAATGTAGACACGCCGCCGACGGCTGGAACGGTGATCACGATCCCAGCAGAATTTATCCCGACAACGAACAGCGCGAATGACATTGTGGCGTACCGAACGATCCAGCAAGCGATCCAAGGGAGTTTATTGCCGGTCCTATATTTTAATCCGAAGGCGAAGAAACAAAGCTGCGAAGAGACGATTGTGCTGACAGCGATCGCGGTGACGGCGGGCATTGTAGCGGCTGAAGTAGTGGGCCCGGCAGCCTTTAGCCTATCGGGTGCATTGGAGCAGCTTTAACGGCAGGGATGGTAGACGCGACTTTGCAAGGGGTGGCGTTAGGGGCAGGATTGCTTCACACCTTTTCGGCAGAGAACTTTCTAGTGACAACGCTGAGCGCAGGAGTAGGCTCGTACCTGGGCGGGGCGTTTAGCATTACCGTAAAGAGTCCATTGTACCAACAAATGCTGTTATCGATGAGCGAAGCCGCCGCAACGGACTCGATCGTGCAAGGGGCGGAGATAGGATTAGGGTTAAGCAAGAAGTTTGATCTTAAGCAGATGATGTCGTCGATGGCAAGCGCGGCGATGACGACGGTGATATCGCACTACGATCGGCTGGAGACAGGCGATATGGAGCGTGCGTTACTGGAAGCGATCCCGGATGGATTTGGCTCAGCCCTGATCGGCAGTGCGATCATGGGGAAGAAATTTGACGTCAGACAAACGATAGCGCAAACGATAGGGACGGTGATTGGTACGGTAGCCGGAATGGAATTAAGAGATGCGATAAGAGCAGAGAGAGAACCTTACCCGTGGCTTCAAAAGCAGCCGAGAGGCCATTGTAAAAGGCTACGCCGACGGCATAAGGGCAGCGTATGGCGACCTAGGCGGAGCGATCCCCTATTTAAACCCGATGCAACCGTGGCACAGCCTCGACTGGAACGACTTAACGGGAGACGCAGAAAGCGGCTCAAACAGCCCGATCAACAGTGCAGAGTCTCCGCCCCTGAAGCCGGACCCGCAGACGAGCGAACAAAAGCCACGCAGCTATACAGCGATGACATCACCCAATCCCCTGAGCCCGAGCGGCAAGCGGGATTTAGATCTGATGATCCAGCGGAATCAGGTGACATTCTTAAGTCAATATGATTACAACGTCTTGGGTGATTATCAGTCGTCATTAAAACCTAGTTTGTTGGGAAAAGTTACTCAAAATATTATTGGAGGAATTCAAGAAACTATAGACCTAAGTGAATTAGCGAGTAGGTCTTTATTTTATGGGCTGGGAGGCTCAAAACTTTTGGCCGCAAGGAATTTTGTAGAGCCCTATGCATTGGTTGGTGGTATAGCTGGCATTGCCACGTTATTAGCGGGTGAAATCCCTGGAGTTGGTCCTTTATTAATGGGGGCATTGCGGAGCGCGCCATTTATTGCAAATAGTTTAGGGTTCGATCTAGGGGCATCGCTTAGTTTTAATGGATTAGATACATTCGTTTCTCATGCTATATCAGCAGGGGTTGGAGGATTAGTTGGATTAAGTAAAGGAGCGCTAATTGCAAAAAGTTTTTCAGCTTGGATGGGGTCTGTAGATAACACTCTTGTTGAGGCAGAAAGGATAACATCAAGTCAGATTGCAGACTTAAAACCAGGCTTATATAATGTAAATCCAAGAGATGTTAGATTTTCTCAATCCGATGCAAGTCCTTTTTTCAATAATGGAAAAAGGGTTGATGATTTAAGTAATGCAATAAGGAAAGGTGAAATTACGCCAAATGACTTGCCGCCCATCCGGGCGATAGTAAAGGATGGAAATTTGTTTACAATAGATAACAGACGTTTAGTAGCGTATGGTTCTTCTGGGGTTAAAGAAATTCCAGTGCAGGTTGTTTCTGCAGATGATCAGGAAATAGCTTTAATTCTAAAAGACAGGTTTGATCCAATTCGTGGTGAAGGAAGAAACATTGTTATAGTGCCTAGAGCTGATCGCGCAGTAGTACAACAAGAACTCTATGAGAATGGTTTAATTCAGGGGGTGCAGCTTGGAAGATAAAAAAGAAATACGCAGATTAACCGAATCTTGCTTCGATACTTTTTCGATGTGGCGTCTCGATGATGAAAACATTATATACTACCCAGTACATTCATTAGAAGAAATTCCTGATGATATTTTTAGTTTTTATGTAAGAGCAGAATTTACTTCTCCTGCTGGTATAAAATTTAAGGGATATTTAACTGGAATTACGAAATATTATTCTATGGGAATTTATTTTAATAATAAAAGATATATTTTTAATAAAAACCTTTATAAAGAATCGTATGAAGATATTAAAGAAATTATTACTTTAATAAATTCCCCCAGGATAAAAAAAGTATCTGATATTTTTCCTCTGAGATATAGAACTAATATCAATATGTTGGGCATACGCGAATTAGAAGGTACATTTGATGCTTTTGAGAGAGCTAGAGCAAATGGAATTCAATTTGATGATCAAGTTATTGAATAATTTAATCTGCGAAAGAGATGAATGATTATTTATATCGATTAAGCAAAGTGGTTTCTCATGCATTGCGTCATGCGCCTGAAGAATATGGGTTGTATTTAGATAAAGATGGTTGGGTTGAAATAGATGCATTAACATCGGCGTTAAAAACTAAAGATTCTCAATGGGAAACGTTGACTAAAAAAGAATTAATGGAGATGGTTAATCAATCTTCCAAAGTAAGGCATGAAATAAAAGACGATAAAATAAGAGCTTTGTACGGACATTCAACGGAGGAAAAGATCATTAAAGAAATAAAAACTCCTCCAGAATTTTTATATCATGGAACCTCACCTGAAAAAGCAGATGTAATAATGAACGAAGGTTTAAAACCTATGAATCGACATTACGTGCATCTATCTATAGATAAAGTGACTGCAAAACATGTAGGCTGCCGAAAAAGCACTAATCCAGTTATCTTTAAAATAGTAGCCAAAGAAGCAAGCAGCCAAGGCATAAAATTTTACATGGGAAACGATAACATCTGGCTGGCTGATTGGATTCCTTCTGAATTTATTGAAATTTTGGATGGCACAAAGAAGTGATATTAAAATACAGATAGAATGGAGCTTCTGGGGTGCATAATATTGCAAAGTTGAATTTTTGCCCTTTCAAGTGACTAATTCTCTCGCGAAAAAAAACAAAAAATCATTGTATTTTCAAAAAGTTGTGGTCTTGTGGTCCTGCTAAAATACAAATCCAGATTTTCCTACAGACAATTTAAAAAGCTATACAGTATAATATTTGGCCAAAATGGATCAAATAATACTTTTTTAGAATTAAGTGTTTGAAATTTAAGAATTTATTTTTTAAATGTGTAAAATATGTACTTTTTGGACATTTTATGTTAGTATATCTAAATTAAAAATTTGGGTAGGGAAAAAATAATAGCGAAATTATAAAAAGGTAACAATAATGAGTTCGGTAGTAGAAGAAAAAGATGTTATTCAAAATTCTGATTTAAATTTAGATGGGGGACTTGAAAGTATTGAAAATACTTATCGGCAAATCATAGATCAGGACTTTAAGAAATTTGAAGAAAAATTTATTGCAGAAATGAAATTACAAAGACAATCTGGAATAGAGGATAGAGAATTTGAACGAAAAAAATTTGAAGAAGAAAAAGATTTTCAACATAAAAATATTCGAATTGAAAGATGGTGGAAAATTTTTGGATTGATCTTAGCAGTTAGTGGTTTTTATCGTAAACGTTTAGGGAATTCCATCTTTTAAAGTTTAAAAATTTCGTCGAAACTATATTTTTGAAATTAAATTTAAGGAGATATAGTGATGAAGTTAGAATCAGAGCGCCAGATACATTGGCAAAAATTAATTGAAGCACAGGCTCAAAGTGGCTTGTCCCGCCGGGAGTTTTGCGAACGCAATCAAATTGTATTGTCGCAGTTTAGTTATCATTGTTTAGCTTTGAAGAAAAGGCAGCAGAAAAAGTTAGCGGGTATGGGTGATGTTATTCCCGTTCATTTGCGTCCAGAACCGATGGCGTCAAGGAATAATGAACTCAAAGTGTTACTGCCTAATGGACTCCAGTTGCTATTGCCTTATAGCGAATACAGTCAACTGAAACGCTGGATGGAGGTAATACGATCATGCTGATTCCAAACGATGTGAAGATTTATTTTTATCTATCCCCCGTCGACATGCGAAAATCCATCGATACACTGTGTATATTGATTGCCGATGTTTTAAAGATGAATCCCGCTTGTGGTCATCTCTTTTTGTTTCGTAGCCGCAGCGGCAATAAAATTAAAGCCCTATACTATCAGCCTAATTGTTTTACTTTGTGGTATCGGCGATTGGAAAAAGGCCGATTTGTTTTCCCCAGGAATCAAGACGGACAAATAGAAATGACCCCGGAACATTTCCACTGGCTGTTGGCCAGTGATAAATTTTCCAGGTTGGAAGTGAGTGAAGCAAAGTTCGAAAATTATATTTAAAAAAATAAAAAAAGTGAAAAAAATAGCTGAAATTTACGTTGAAATTTGTTAGGATAGCACTGTGAAAATAGATATTAAAAAATTGCCAGATTCTCTGGAATTATTGCAAAAAATTGTTATTGATTTGCAGATTGAATTAACGAGCTATAAAGAAAAATATGCTCGCTTGATAGAAGACCTGCGCCTTGCCCGGCAACAACGTTTTGCCCCTTCATCCGAAAAAAATATATGGCAACCCGATATGTTTGATGAAGCGGGTGTTGAACTGACCGATGAACTGAAAGCCCAAATCGAAGAGTCGACCGAAACTAAAAATAAGGAACCTAAAAATCGTCCGGTGCGCCGATCCCTCCCGAAAGATTTTCCAAGGGAGCGGATCGTGTACGATATTCCAGAATCCGAAAAAATTTGTGCTTGTGGCGCTCACTTAGTCCAGATTGGAGAAGAGATGAGCGAGCAACTTAAATATATACCGGCGACATTGTCCGTGGTTCAACATGTGCGGCCTAAATATGCCTGCAAGCCTTGTCAAGAGAACGTAAAGATTGCCGCTATGCCGGTGTTATTGTTGCCTAAAAGTATCGCCACGCCCGAACTGATCGCCCACACGATCGTGACCAAATACACAGACCACGTCCCGCTATACCGGCAGGAAGCGATCTGGCAGCGCTTGGAGGTAGACCTTGTGCGCAGTAGCCTGTGTGCCTGGGTACTCAAAACGGCTGAACTTTGCGCGCCGCTGGTGCGCTGCTCACGGCAGTTGATCCTCCAAAGTGGTTACATCCAAGCGGATGAAACGACCTTACAGGTCTTAGAAGAAGTGGGTCGATCTAATACGAATAAATCCTATATGTGGGTTTATCGAGGCGGTGACCGGGATAAACCGAGTTTAGTCTTTATGTATGAAGAAACACGGGGCGGTTACCATGCCCGAGAGTTTTTAAGTGGATTTAAAGGCTATTTGCAGAGCGATGCTTACTCGGGTTATCACTGGGTAGAGAAGACTGAAGATATTTGTTCCGTGAAATGCTTTGCGCATGCTCGACGTTATTTTGCTGATTGCGCTAAATTATCGAAGAAACCGGGTTTAGCTGCCAAAGCACTGGAATTTTTTAGAAGGTTATATGCGCTTGAAAAGCGAGCGCGGGAAGCCGATCTTTCTGCCCAAGGCAGATATGAGCTGAGAGAAAAACAAGCGCCACCCATCTTGGCTGAATTTAAGCAATGGTTGGAAGAGTATCTACCCAAGGTCCCGCCGCGACAGAAGTTAGGCCAGGCGATTCAATACGCCCTGAACAACTGGAAAGAACTGAATCATTACCTGAAAGATGGTCGAATCGAGATCGATAATAATTTAGTGGAGAATGCCATACGACCTTTTGCCATTGGTAGGAAAAACTGGTTATTTTGCGGCAGTCCCCGAGGCGCTCAGGCGGGCGCTATTTTGTATTCGCTGCTGGAAACTTGCAAGGCTAATGGGATCGAGCCTTATCGCTATTTTGTTGCCATGCTTCATCGCATCCGCTTATGCACCACTGATGAAGATTATCGCCAACTACTTCCGCAATTTATCCAACTTTAATTTAAATCGGATATGGCGTTTACCAAACGCTTACTTTTTATCTATTTTGGATTAGCGGAAAACAAACTGAGTCGGCAAATAGTAAAAGAGCTTACAACCAGCATAAGATTGATTTAATCCGCACTGATATCAAAGAGAAAAAGGAAATATTAAACTCAATTACCAAAGAAATTGGACATTTACGTACAGTTGATGCAGATATTATACGAAAATGTAATTATGGGCATTCATACTCACAGGAAAAACAAGACAAAATGAGATGGGATGCTCAGCAAAAAGTGATTGACATTTTTACTATAGTACCTATTGTTTTTGGTCAAGATGTTTTGTTAAAGGATAAGAATTTAATCCAATACGAATCCAACATTAAAGATGTTTGTGCTTATCATGAGGATATTGACAATATTATACTTGAATATCAAAGAAAAACTATTCATTTAATAAATAGCTCAATTGAAAAAGACAGAAAAATAATTGAAAAATTAAAATAGTTATTAGCCGCGCAAAACGCGGCTAATATTTTTCAATAGCATCTAGCAACACGAGTTTTCTTTAAAAAGGCAATAAGCTTTTTCATGTCATTTCCCTACACATTAGTCGTATTCAGAATCCCTTGGATCTCCCAAAGTAATTTTTTAAAAAATTACCAAAAATCTTATTGAAAAAAAATAAAACAAGGCTAATTTTATTTTTTTAAGTCTAGTGATACAAGCTAGAATAATAAGCTTAGATCCATTGACTCACCCTAACTTTTTTCAAAAATCCAAAAATTTAAAACCAAAAAAAGCTAATTCCAAATTATGTAAATCAAAATACTCATTGAAATTAACCAAAATCCTGAACCTGCTAACATTTTACCTCTCATTTCTAATTAAATAAAATATTTGGCTTAAACTACTTCCATTGTATCAGAATGTATCCTTTGATTTTTCATACACGTCTTTAAATACTCAAAAAACCTCTTGATGATTAGAAAAAATGGAATCGGTTGAATAGATTCAATATATTCGCCAAACTCGTTGAAATATAATCTTTGAGTTTCGTTTTCAAAAGCAAATGAAATATCTTCTTCAGTTAATTCATTATTACTGCCATGATGTGGATGGTGATGTAAATAAGTACCAAAAGCTTTTTCACAGAAATCAAAATAATCTTTGGTGTGTAATACATGCGCATGCCAGACTTCATCTATATCATGAGAAGGAGGAAAGGCATAGGTTTCACCATATTTTCTTTTTAGGAAAAGATAATTACGATATTGTTTTATAGCATCAATGGCTTGTTGTTTAGTCCATTTATCGACTTTTACCAATCTATCAATAACGGGATCTAAATTAATAGCGTAAATAAGCTGTTTCGCGTTTTCTAAATGGCTTTGGTTTAATGTATCCATTTTAATTCCCTGTTTTTCCTAAATAACAAGGTATTCTATTCAAAGCATGCAGGAAAAGTCAACAAAAATTTAGGGGGTATAGAACTGATAATAAAAAAAGGATGAATTTATGTTTTTAACAATTACACATGTTAATACTCATTTTTTTAAAGAGGTTTTTTTATTACAAAAATGCGCCAATGTAAGCCTTTGAAATTTAATTAGATTTTTGTAAGATTTTTCTTACAAAAGATATAGTAAAATTATTGCATAGTTTTTGGGCAACATATGTTTAAATAATGCATAGCTTGAAAAGAATTAAGACTTAGAACAAACCAGATTGCAAGGTAAGCTTAAAACAGATATTGAAAAAAATTAAATAATAGAGGTGATATTATATATGACTAATCCGACCGAAAATACAAACCTATCTATAAATTTCACAGAAGAAGAAAGACGTTCCTCCATCCTGTTGAACGTTGCTGAGCTTGCGAGAAGAGGTGCGTTACTAGTAGGAGCTGGTTTTTTTAGCATCATTTTACTGATGGGAATGAGTATTACTACGCATTTTTCCACAACATCAGGATTCTTAATAGTGATGGGATTTGCAATTTTTTTGGCAATGCTGGTATCTGTATTAACCTTCAATCTATCTGCAAAAATATTCAACTTCAAAAAAGAAATATTAGGAGGAATGTCGAATTCTGTATTCTCTGATACCATGGCGCAAATGCAAAAGCTCCTAGAAATATTGACAACCATCCAAAAGGAAGTGCAAAAAAAAGAAGAAGAGGTAAATAGACATAGTTAGGAAACAAAAAATTCGAATTATAATCGATCGTAAGAAAAAAATCTTGAATCGTTTCTGAATGAAACTGGGTTGCCGCTTTTATTTTAGAAAAATGGTAATATTAACTTTTTCTAATCTGCTCTTTAACAAAAAAGAAATAAACAAAACCCACCTCAAAAAGGTGGGTTTTTATAATTAGGCTATTTTTTCTAAAAATGAACTAATCAGTTTTTTATTGTGCTTTCCTTAGCCATGGAAGTTTAGTGTCGAAGAAAGGGACAGGCACGACGACGAATGATACCTCGGGGGCGAAGTATATTGCTTACTTTACGACGTTACCGGATGGAACGATCGTAGCGTCGGTGGAATTTCCAGAAGATTACAGCAAGCCGGACAAACCCGGGAACACGAATAAATATTATTTTGAGGATGCGAACAATAACCCATTAACCACGTATGGGATGTTTACGGATTTATCGGCGAGAAGGAAGGGGAAAAGACTGCATGCACAATCGTCGTTGAAGGGTGTGAACATGCACTACAGCCATGCGAAGAATGAGGGCGGGTGGGGCAAGCTGAACATGCGGACGACGAATTTACCTGGCCAAGCGCTTCCGAAAGACGATGGGATAGCGATAACACAACCGGTATTGCCGAGTTCGATCTTCCATAACACGACGCACTTAGACCCTGAAGACAAAGATACGCACAACCCGAATTTGGAGTTTGTGACCAAGATCAGCAAGATTGACGGGACAACGATGCCGTCAAGGATTACGGTAGAAACGGACGACACCTGGGGCGGGATAGCAGCGAAACAAACCGGTCGATCGGAATATGGAGAGATCATAGCCGAAAAGAACGGCTGCCCGAATGTAGACACGCCGCCGACGGCTGGAACGGTGATCACGATCCCAGCAGAATTTATCCCGACAACGAACAGCGCGAATGACATTGTGGCGTACCGAACGATCCAGCAAGCGATCCAAGGGAGTTTATTGCCGGTCCTATATTTTAATCCGAAGGCGAAGAAACAAAGCTGCGAAGAGACGATTGTGCTGACAGCGATCGCGGTGACGGCGGGCATTGTAGCGGCTGAAGTAGTGGGCCCGGCAGCCTTTAGCCTATCGGGTGCATTGGGAGCAGCTTTAACGGCAGGGATGGTAGACGCGACTTTGCAAGGGGTGGCGTTAGGGGCAGGATTGCTTCACACCTTTTCGGCAGAGAACTTTCTAGTGACAACGCTGAGCGCAGGAGTAGGCTCGTACCTGGGCGGGGCGTTTAGCATTACCGTAAAGAGTCCATTGTACCAACAAATGCTGTTATCGATGAGCGAAGCCGCCGCAACGGACTCGATCGTGCAAGGGGCGGAGATAGGATTAGGGTTAAGCAAGAAGTTTGATCTTAAGCAGATGATGTCGTCGATGGCAAGCGCGGCGATGACGACGGTGATATCGCACTACGATCGGCTGGAGACAGGCGATATGGAGCGTGCGTTACTGGAAGCGATCCCGGATGGATTTGGCTCAGCCCTGATCGGCAGTGCGATCATGGGGAAGAAATTTGACGTCAGACAAACGATAGCGCAAACGATAGGGACGGTGATTGGTACGGTAGCCGGAATGGAATTAAGAGATGCGATAAGAGCAGAGAGAGAACCTTACCCGTGGCTTCAAAGCGGCCGAGAGGCCATTGTAAAAGGCTACGCCGACGGCATAAGGGCAGCGTATGGCGACCTAGGCGGAGCGATCCCCTATTTAAACCCGATGCAACCGTGGCACAGCCTCGACTGGAACGACTTAACGGGAGACGCAGAAAGCGGCTCAAACAGCCCGATCAACAGTGCAGAGTCCCCGTCCCCGAAGCCGGACCCGCAGACGAGCGAACAAAAGCCGCGCAGCTATACAGCGATGACATCACCCAATCCTCTGAGCCCGAGCGGCAAGCGGGATTTAAATCTGATGATCCAGCGGAATCAAGTGACATTCTTGAATCAATTTGATCCAGATTACTATGGTTGGGAGCAATACAATGTCAGCACTCAGAATCCTTCAGGATTACAAAGAACCTGGAATTATACAAAACAAGCAACACCGTATACCTTGGCGGGTGGCCTAACTTTAGGCCTTGCTTTAACAGCAGAATTTTGGGGGCCTGCGATTTTAGCAGCACTGGGTGAAGGTGCAATAGGAGAATTTGTGTTTGGCGTAGGAGCTGAAGAAGGAGCAGGTGCAATCTTTGGCAGAACCATGGGAAGAGCTATAGGAAAGATCACTGATGCCTACTCTCTCGCCAGGGGTATAAACGATTTGATGAGGGGTGGTATAAATGAAAATGGAGGGATATTTAATAATACCAATGTAGATAGAACATTAGCTGAAGCGGAAGAAGTTACCATTCCTCAAAATAGAGAATCACATATTTTTCGGGATGCGCCAGGCCATATTCAGGATACCACAGAAAATAGAGATTTACTTGTTTCAGTGGCTAAAAATCCAGAAAATACTTTGGGAACTGATAAATTTGGAAATGTTTGGTCAGCCAAATTAAAGCCAGATGGCACTCAAGTTTGGGTGCAGAGTAGAAATGGTTCTATTACAAATGGAGGCATAAATTTGACTCCAAAAGAATTTAATGATGAAATGGGGTTGTCTCAAATGAGGTCACCAGGATATAAACCATGAATTTTATAATGAATTTGAATTTAACTGAAAAACAGGCTTATATGGCAATGTTTTTCTATTTGGAAGAGCTTTATATGAAAACTAAATCTGATGATTTAGGTGGATTTCTTGGTAGTATGGTATTATTAAAGGATGGAAAACCGGTTGACTCAGCTGTATGGGAAGATTGGAAAAAAGCTGTAGAAAAGGCGAAAAAAAATTAATAAATTAAATTTAATACTTTTACCTTGTCAAAAAAATTTTTTCCTAATGATCCTATCAGATTTGTTGGTTATTTTCAAAAAAATTTGATACCAGGAAAATTGGTATAGCTTTTTTGAGTGCTTTGTTTGATCTAACTGTTTAGTTAAGCTATAAACTTTGTGAAATGTTTAAATAAAATTGGGTTTAAATCTCACTGAAAGAGAAAAAAGAACTGAAGCCTTCACCGAAAATTTTTGACTATGGAGTATTTGAGGACACGTTGGGAGAGCATGGATTATCGAGTAGTTTTTCTCCATATGTAAGTACATCGAGCAGTAAAATAGTGGCTGAGTTTTTTGCTAAAGGTACAACTCAGGATCAATTGGGTTATGTAACAACGATTAAGGTTGAACATAGTGATTTTGAACTAATGTTACAACAAGGTAAAATTATTCAAAACTTTAATAATCCGATGGCATTTTTTGAACCCAATCCTCGGATAGGCGCTCCAGAAATGGAATATTTGTTTAAAGATCAAATTGAATCACAGTACATAAGCGAAACATTAAGGATAAAGTGATATGAACCAAATTAGATTAACATGGGAACCGAAAAATAAAACCCCATTGAAATTGATTGAAGAAAGAGTAGAAAAATTTTTAAAAAGTGATAAGAAATTTGGAATTACGATTTTAGGTAATGGGACATTACTATTCACTTTATGTGGAAGAGGATATTCCTTGGAAGCAAAAAAAGCTTTGAATGAGGCAAAATATTTGATTGATTTTAAAGTAGTGAAAATGAAGGAGTGACCTTGCCCCAGTTTGGTAGACACTTGTCTTTCGAATATTTGAGGGATACCCTAAGCAATAGCATTGGATCACATCATCTCATCCAAAAAAGAAAATATCAAGTTATCTGATTCCTAGGATTTTTATAGTTTTAAAACATTTGTTGTAAAGCGAAGCTGTGGGTAACTCGCGTCATGCCTTCGCCAGGATGGCGAAGGGTAGCGATTATCCATATTAGCGGGTGAAATCCCTGGAGTTGGTCCTTTATTAATGGGGGCATTGCGGAGCGCGCCATTTATTGCAAATAGTTTAGGGGTCGACCTAGGGGCGTCACTTAGCTTTAGTGGATTGGATGTATTCGGTTCTCACATAGCGGCAGGTATAGGTGGATTATTAGGAGGATTAAGTAAAGGCACACTTCTGGCAAAAAGTTTCTCAGCTTGGATGGGGTCGGTAGATAAAACTTTGGCAGAAGCTGAAGAAGTTACTTCATTAAATAAAAATGATAAATTAATAAACGATATTAAAGAATATATGGGCCCTGGAATGAAGGTGATTAAACCAGAAAAAGGTTCTGATTTGATATTAAGGTCTGCGGATGGGACGAAGCAAATTCGCTTTGATATTACTGACTCGCATGGTTTAGAGCCGCATGTAAATATAGAAACTTATATACCTAGAAATGCATATCCTGGGGATACGAGAATGATTCAAACTGAAAATTTACATGTGTTTCCAAAAAATAATCTTGTAGATCAGGAATTGTATAGTAAAGGTTTAACTCTTAATCTATAATATGAAAAAAACTTGGGGGAAAAAATGAAAACTAAAAATTTTATTGTTAAATTGGAGCAAGAAGCATTACATCAACGAAATATTGGGAATATAAAAGAAGCTGCAAAATTATTTCGTGAAATTGTGAATCAGTCGCCAAATTATGAACATGGTATGCCGTATTATAATTTAGCTTGCTGTTTAGAAGATTTAAATGAATTAGAAGAGGCTGAAAAAAATTTTATTAAATCCTTAGAATTTTTTCCTGACGATCCTATTAGGCTTGGAGGCTATGCTTCATTTTTGTATCTAGGTGGAAACTTAAAAAGGTCTTTTGATGTTTTTGTGAAATTATTTAAAGTGCAAAAAAAATATGGTGATGATATGAGTAAGGTATTAATGAATTTGGAAAATATAAGGAAAAAAATCGGATTAACTGAGCAGGATGTTATAAAAATACTTAATATTTAGTTAAAGGGGGTTATATTTATTAATTTACTAAACGATGTCAATTTAAGTTCAATTGAAGTTTCAAAAAATGGAAAAGACATTTTTTTTAATTTTTTAGATATGTTTAAAGGACAGCATTTGTCTACAATTAAATGTTTTAATGTAAAAGTTTTTAATTATCATAACATATTTGAAGAAAATGATGACGGTTTTGTTTGTTATGTAGGTGAAGTTAAATGTTGTAAAATTGAAAAAAAAGATATTGTGGATTGGCTAAGTAAAAGTAAGTTTAAATTTGCGGATATAGAATGGATTAAGTATATAAAGTTAGAGTTTGATCTATGGTATTTAAATATAGAATCTGGAGAAATTTCTATTCATTTACTTTGCAAAAAAATTGAGAAAGATAATCAAGTTATTGTTTAATATAACGTGGCTTTGTTGAATAAAGCATTTTCTTGAAAATGATTTATTCAACAAAGCCCATTGTAATTGTACATAGTGCAGAAAGAATAGCAGCGCAACAATAATTATTTGATTTTGGACTAATTCAGGGGGTGCAGCTTGGACGTTAAGAATGGAACTCGTAGCCTAACTGAAGCTTGTTTTGATGCTTTCCTAATGTGGCGTTGCGAGGATGAAAAAATAATCTATTATCCAGTCCTTAGTTTAGAGGAAATTCCAGATAAGCCATTTAATTTTTTTGTTAGAGCAGAATTTGTTTCACCATCTGGAATAAAATTTAAAGGGTATCTCGTAAGTGTTACGAGATATTATTGCATGGGTCTTTATTATTATAATAAAGAGTATATGTTTAATAAAAATATGTTCAAAGAATGTTGCAGTCGGACTACGGAAATCGTTACCTTAATAAATTCACCCAAAATAAAAAGAATATCTGATATTTTTCCTTTAAAGTATAGAACTAATATCAATATGCCAGATATACGTGAATTAGACGGTGCATTTGATGCTTTTGAGAGAGCTAGAGCAAATGGGGTTCAATTTGATGATCAAGTTATTGAATAATTTTATTTGTGAAAGAGATGAATGATTATTTATATCGACTAAGCAAAGTGGTTTCTCATGCATTGCGTCATGTGCCTGAAGAATATGGATTGTCTTTGGATAAAGATGGCTGGGTTGAAATAAATGCATTAACGTCGGCTTTGAAAACTAAAGATTTTCGAGGGGAAACTTTGACTAAAAAAGAATTAGTAGAAATGATTCATCAATCTTCCAAAGTAAGGCATGAAATAAAAGACGATAAAATAAGAGCCTTGTATGGACATTCAACCGAAGAAAAAATGATTAAAGAGATGAAAACTCCACCAGAAATTCTATATCATGGGACCTCGTCTGAAAAAGCAGATATAATAATGAATGAAGGGTTAAAGCCCATGAGTCGACATTACGTACATCTATCTATAGATCAAGTGACTGCTAAACAAGTTGGTTGCCGAAAAAGTACTAATCCAGTTATTTTTAAAGTAAGAGCCAAACAAGCCAGCAGCGAAGGCATAAAATTTTACATGGGAAACGATAGCATCTGGCTGTCCGATGAAATACCCGTCCAATATATTGATCTTATTAGCTGACAGTAAACAAAAATCTGTTTCGTAATCTTATCAAGTTTTCCCTACATACAAATCCTCTGAAACAAGTAATATTGCTGGATCTTGTCTTTAAGACTAAGGTATTGTTGTTGGTTTAAAAAATAAATCTTTGTAAGAAATTTCTTGTAAAAAATGTGGGGCGAGGATTACATCCATTTTGGACGGGAAGTGATTAAATAATTACCCAATATGGGTCGTGCAATTGAAGAAGAATAGAAAAGAATAAATAAAGTGAAAGACGGATCAATAAAAATAATTAATTTAAGTTCCGTTATGCGGAATATAGTTATTCAAGAATTTTACAAAGTAAAATATTGATTTGAAAATAGTTTTTTTTAACTAATAACAAATGCTTAACATAATGAGAAAAAATAACATGATTATTAATATTAAACAAAAAATTAAACTTTTAAGTCTGGTGCTTAGCGTATCTTGCCTCATGGGGTGCACACTAATGGATGTTTCACCTTCTTTTAAGTTTGAGGAGGAAGCGCCGCAAACTGCCCTTGTCGCTTTTTCAGTGGCATGTAAAGGGGTTAATAATTACGAAATTCGATCAGATATTTTCGAAATTTATAAAAATAAATTGAGCACCTTTACATTTGATTGCGAAGAAAATGGAAAAGGACAAATTCAAATATTGAAATTACCTGCTGGTACTTACATGTTTGCCGGTATTAGGTATTCGGATCGGTATGCATATCATTATACAAAGGTCAACAAATTATTTTTCTTCAAGCTTCAAGCCCATAAATTGAATTATATTGGAAGAATCAAATACACCATAGGGCAGTATTCTGTGTTAAGGAGCGTAGACGATGCCAGTATTGTTGATATTCCTCAAATTAAATTGGCCGTCCCTCAGGTGTCCCCCCAGGATTATGTAGTGAATTTTTGGGAAAAAGACAGTTTAGGAAATTTTAGGGCAATATAATGGAAGTAGCTGATTGAATATATATATTTAAATAAATTTATAAAAATTCTGTAAATAAAGAGGTCTTATATGCCGCAATATGTTTATCTCGTCAATGCTCTTCCTGCTTACGGTAAGGCGCAATTTATATTGAGTTATCCAGCGACTAACTTAGAAGAAATTAAAAAATTCGCAATTGATCAAGCCATTAGGGAAAATGGGATACTTGATACTGAAGATTGGACAACTAGCTTCAAAGGTAACATACACAATAAATATCAAATTATTGAACTACATATATCTGTTAATGTATATGTAAAATGGCGTGAGCAATGTGGTACCAATATTTATCAAATAAAATTAGATGAATTTTTAGAAATGAACCGGAGAGCTGCTTTGTCTAAAATGCAAAAAGATATTGTACACGTTAAAACAAAAGCGACTATTATTGCACATGGACTTACCTCTCCGAGTAGTTTTTTTAACAGGCTTTCATCAGATTTGGGAGGAAAAATATCGGCTTTTTCTACTAAAGCCGATATCATATCTCCAGAACAACTGGAACATGTTGCAACAAAACAGATAGAGAAGGTAATACAAAGAAAACTTAACATGAAAAAATTACAAGAAGAAACCAAAAGACCTCACCTACATGAAGCAAAAGAGAATTATTTACAAGAGATAGTTTTTACTGAATATCCTCCCTGTGTGAAGATATTTTTATCAATTTATCAGAGAGATAGAGATAAGAATTTTTTCAAATCAATAGGTTTATTTTCTCGATTTTTTCGCGGAAAATACCAAGAAATTCATTTACGCATGAAATCATCAGAATTTTTAACCTTTGAGAAGATACTTGAGTATGGGGTTAAATATCCCCAATCCAGAACGGCAAATATTTTGCAAAAATATTTTAAAACCTATTGGGATGAGGCTAATTTAAAATGTAATCTTTCCCAAAAAAATAATCCCAACATTTTGGATGGGCTCATCAAAAGAGACTTACAACCTATTGTTAAGGACTATCTATTCAGCTCATCCCTATGATAAAATTTCAGATAGTGTTGTAACCTGCTGATTAAACCGATATGAAATCTATTGAAACGGAGATAAGTATCCACGAATCGAGGGAGGGTTACCACGCGCCCACAGTACCAGATCAGAAGATACCTATCTTCCCAAGGATAATTTCTCTTTTAAACGTTGTGCCCGTTCGAGCGAGGAGGGATCCCCGGCTCTTTGATACCAAAAAAAAGCGTTCTTTTGATCTTGTACTATACCATCGCCTCTATCAAGCATAATCGCTAAATTTTTCATAGCGCGTGGATATCCCTTAGTGGCAGCAGCAAGCAACAATTGGTAGGCTGCGGCTTTATCTAGCGCTACTCCCTCGTTGCCGTTGAGAAACAGCATGGCTAAGCTGGCAAAAGCATCAACGAGGTTTAAATCTACGGCTTGTTGATAATATTGTTGAGCCGATTTATAGTCTTTCGCCTTCTCCAAGACTTGAGCCTGACGGTAAAGAAACTTAGCAGGATCGTAAGTTTGCAGTTGTTGAATGAGTGAATTCGTATCCGAACGCTTTTCCGGATCCGCCGACCAGCAAGTATTAATAATGGCTTGAATTTCTTTAGGGATTGCTGCTGTTAATTCTTCTCTTTTACCCGATTGAATTTTGTTTAATATTGTTTCAGTAGTCAAATCTGCAAATGGTTTTCTGCCGGTAAAAATTTCCCATAAAATAGTACCAAAACTGTAAATATCGGTTTTAACCGAAGTAGTTCCAGAGAATAATAGTTCTGGTGCGCACCATGCAAGCGCTTGGCTAACCTTGCCTACCGAGCTAAGGCTATAAGCATAAGTCTTGGCTAAACCAAAATCGGCGATTTTAGCACGGTATTCTGAGGTTAATAAAATATTAGCACTGTGCAAATCCCGGTGAATGAGGCCATTTTTATGTAAATATTGCAAGCCGAGAGCAATATCCAAAGCAATTTGTTTTTGCTGCATAGATGTCAATTTATTTTCTGCTAAATAACCTGCCAAAGACCCTTTGGTTATGTATTCCATGACTATGCAAGCATGACTTTCTTCCAAGCAAGCACCATAAAATTGGACAATATGCTGGTTCCGCAAACGATTTAAAATTTTTATTTCACGGCTGAATTCCAAACCTTCGGTTCCAGATAATGGTGTTGATAACAATTTAATCGCTACTGCCTGTTCATTCCAATATCCACTATAAATGACGCCAATATTGCCTTTGGCTACCCTTGAACAAAATGTTAATTCGAAAAAAGGAATTTGGTAGTCCAATGGAATCAACTCCTTAGGTTCAAGCTTGTCGTGACGGACTTTTCCCAATTGCCATTGAAGAGAAGTTAATTGCTGAGCTAGAATCGCTTCGCGTTGAGCAGTATCTCCTTTAAAATCTTTTAACTCCCGCAGCATTTTTTGATTTAAAGATAAAATCTCTGCTTGCGAAGATTTTATTTCTACGGCGTCCGCTTTTTGATCTTCAGTATCTTGTTGGCGATTAGTAATCTGTTTAGCTAATATATTTAAATTCAAATCCGCTAAACAATTCTGCAACTGCTGATTTAGAAACTCAAACTGTTTCTCATTCTTTTTCGATTTTAATACCTGGTAATACCAACGTCTTTGCTGAGTAAATTCATTAATAAATGAGTAACATTCTTTTAAGCTGCATTCTAAAGCATTTATCCCCCGTTCGAATGTATTTGAATCAGGAATTTTCTTTAACTGATCCAATTCAGCGATAGCTTCAACAATCACCCGGATTCTTTCTACTAGACGGTGACATTGCGATTGATTCGTTTTAACTAATTGCACGCATTCATAAATAGTATCAGCAGTGACATAAATGTTTTTTATAACACTGAAAACATTAAAAGCAGTCATCATGACGAATACCTCATCAATACTTTTAGGTTGTGGATAATGGATTGCTCGTATAACTAGGAATATCACTCATCATGGAAGCGGAAGGCGGTAAATTAGGTTTGAGTGATTGAGAACTTTGTGCACTAATGAATAAGGCATAAAGATTATCTGCTATTGTGTGGGCGTTAGGCCGTTCACGGGGTCTTTCCAACAAGATCGAATTAATTCAGCGTATTTAACTGGGCAATCACTGGGAATCTTTTCTTGCTCTAGGCCGCGAGAAAATTTTGCAGCGATTAAGGCGTAAAATTATCTCCCGCCCATACGGCGTTATACATGATATTTTCATCCAAATCGGTACTCATGATTGCAAAAAGTCAGTTTTAGCTTGAGCAGTTTTTTCAAATATCGAGGTAATACTTTTTCTATTGACAGGTATTTAGGTAATTGATACAGTTTGGTGAGCATAAGGGATAAATAAGGATATATCAGTATGAAAACAGAAATTTCTATAGAGGATGCAAAGGCATACATCAGTTCTATTGATTTCTCCATGGTTATCAAAAAAATGGTTGAGCATCAGGGGTGGTTACAAAAAGATGCTGAAACTGTTTGTCAATTGTATCGAAACTTTCTGTTTTTAAATAAAAAATATGGGCATATGTATTCTTCACTTCCACCTTCAGAAGATATTGATGAATTTTGGCATAATCATATTTTAGATACCCAAAATTATCGAAGGGATTGCGAAGCTATTTTTGGAACTTATTTCAATCATTATCCTTATTTTGGTATTGATGGTCGCACCAATTTCAATAACTTAGAGTCAGCTTTTGAAACGATGCAGAAATTGCATATTCAGGAATATGGGGAACAAATATTTCAAATTCGGAATGGATGGTCAACTTTGGTTGCTTTTTTTAAGAAGAAAATAAAATTGAAGCCGAAGCGAGTGGCTGTGGATGTTTTCAATGAGAAATTGAGTGTGGAAAGTTAATATGAGTTGTTTCAGTATGGGTTGTCTTTTATTTTGGTTTATTTTACCGTGTTTAGTTTCCTGGGTAGTCGCTATGCGATCTCTGAGATAATTATTTAAGTTTTTTTAAGTAAAAGTTTTCCTTTATAAGGAAAGGTTCCTCGTGATTATTACTGATAGCTGTAAGGATACGAGGGGTGTTTAAATGTTAATAAAAAGGAGAAGTTCAATGAAAAAAATCATTAAGTTATTCTTAGGTAAGAAAGTAGCTAGACCAGCTGGCTGTACTGGAAGATAGATTTTTTTGAAAACATTTCTGTAAACTCACTTCTTCCATAGAGGTGAGTTTGCAAGTTGATTTGATAATCTTTTTCTTTCTTGTTGATCATTAAATATTGAATTATTCATTAATCTATTTGTTTGACCCTGCAATGAACGTAATTTATTATCGAAATCCTCTGGTTGATTGCAAGTATTTCTGTTTTTATCGAATAATGTTAGAAAATAGTTAGCTTGATCTTTTATGTTCTGATCAAAAATTTGATAAGTTGAATAAACTGCATTTACTAATTGATAAATATAATCAAGTTGTTGTTCGCTATACTTTAATTGATCGCCAAAATATTTACCGTTTTTGCAATACAAGTGACTAACTTCCAGAAGATTTCTTGTTTTGGACATTGCAGTATTTAGGTTGTCTCTCTTTGCAATCTTATCATGAATTTGCATATCCAGCGCTTGTATCTGTTGCCGTAATTGTTCCTGCACACTTTGTTGATATTGAAATTTTCTTTTTAAAGAATTTTCTACAGAAGACAAATGCAAAGTGACAAATATCCCAAGCAATGATACTATTAAAGTAGTAATAGTAATTCCCCAACTATTCCATCGATGTGATCGCTTATCCCGTTTTTTGTCTTCTTCTTTTCTAACCTGATAGACATTGAAAGCATCCATAGATTTAACTAACGAATAGACCCCTTCAGCCAACAAATTAATGATATCTGGCTTTGTATTCGCAGAAGTGATAACTGGCTCACTAGGCTTTTTATTTTCGGAAACTGCTTTCATAGTTATTTTCAAATTTCTCAAGTAATTGTTTGAGTGCTTTTCAAGTTCATGCCAATTGCGCCCATGTGGCAATTTGGCTTGGAAGATACTTTTACAACATTTATGGGCATTATTTAATCATTTATGTCTGAAATAATATGCCGGATTCACCCCAAGAATTTTGCGAGAAATTTCTTACAAAAAATAATATGAAAAATCAATAGATTAATTTTGATTTGTAGTAAAACCTAGGTATTTAACAGTAAAATATCTATTGCTTTCCTGTAAGCGTTTATTTTAGAATGCCGGCGTAAGATCTAACTTAGCCAGTTAGTTTCTTGTGTTAGTATGGTCAGATTCCCCCTCCGGATTCCTATCCGGAGTAGGGGGAATCAATTTCTAAGATTTGTCCAGCCCATTATCAACCAAAAATTTATATTAATGTAATATCTGGGTGATTATGTTAGATACACTAAGAAAAAAAATAAATAATTTTAAATGGTTAATGCAATGGCGCGGCCGTCAAATCGCTTACCATCGGCCCTATATGTCGCTTGATCTCATGAATTATTTTCGGTGGTTACATTTGCGGCGTAACGCTCGCATTTTTGTGCCTTGTGTGGGAAAAGCAAAGATATGCAATGGCTGGCGCAGCAAGTGGAGTCCGTGATCGGGGTTGAATTAAGCCTGATTGCCTGCCGGGATTTTTTTGCCGAAATGGATGTAAAGCTTAGACCACCCGGCAAATTGGTTTGTGGAAATTTTTTAAGCTAAAAGCAACTGATTTACCACCATTACCCCCCATCTATGATTGCAGAGCGCTTACGTTTTGTGGCAATTTGTTTAATTGAAATTAACGCAATTGGTAAGAAATTTCTTTCGAAAAATATGGGGTGTGCACTACATCAATTATAACCCAAAAATGATTAAATAACCCTCATGAAATTGTGACATTGATTGCACACAGCTGTTATGTTTATTGTTGATATAAAAAAATTATAAATAAAGAAGGTTTTTTAAACGAGGAAGATATGTTCATCAAAAAAATTCCGTTGTATTTATGTATGGTTTTACTACCCGCATGTTCAGAAACATTTAATTCTGAGCAGGCTATTGTCCCGCAAATTAATGTTCCAATCACTCAAATTGGACACAATAAAAAAATTTTTGTTGTTGTTGAAGATGCGAGACCAGATAACGTTATTGGTCGTGATGGAAGTGGAAATAATATCACAATAGAGCAAAATGTTTTATTGAAAAATATTAAAGATAAAATTGATAATGGACTTTTAAATAACAAATTTCAATTAATTGATAATGATAAAAAAACCTCGACAACATTAACTGTAAGGATCTTAGGAGTTCAATATCGTCAGATGACGCTCGCAGATCAGTATTCGATGAATCATGCCTTAGCTACAGTCGCTCTGGAAGCCATTGCTACTTCTAATGGTAAAACTTTAAAGAAATCGTATCGCACGGATAACGATAATTATTACATAATACCCATGTTTATAAACGATATGCAAAAAATTAATTACACGATAGAAACTACAGTGGAAAAACTATTGATCGACAAAACGCTTGTAGAATTTATGGCTAATTAAATCAGCAACTTAACGCGCGGCTTGCTACGGAGTATTTTATTAATTTAATATTTTAAAGAGGAAACAAAATGATTACTGCAATTAAACAACATTTTTATATTTTGACTTTAATTTCTGCCATACCTTTTCTAGGTGGTTGCGCATTATCAAATGTTCAGCCAGATTTTAAATTTTCTGATCAAGAACCGGACGCGGCCTTGCTTGCCTTTTCGGTGCGTTGTGTAGGAGTTAAAAGTCTAATAGACACAGAAGTTATTAATGTGGATACATCTGCCAAGTATTATTTTAGATTCAATTGTGACAAAGAAATAAGTTATAGTCAAATTCAAATATTAAAGATCCCGGAAGGGCATTATATGTTTGGTAGTGTTGATTACGACATCGGAAATGTACGGCATTATATAGAAGGCAAAAACCACTTTTTTCCCGTGCTAGCACATAAATTAAATTATATTGGAAGAATTGCATATGATATTGATCTTTATTTTATTAATACTTCAGTGTATAACGAAAGCACGGTAGATTTACCTCAGATCAAGCTTGCTGTACCAGAAATTTCCCAGCAAGATTATATCACTCTAATTTGGGAAAAAGATTTTGATGGGAAATATAACGCCAAATATAAGTTGGAAAATGAAATCTAGAATTCCCACTTTTGGGTACATTATTTTATTTAAGAGAGAAAAAAATCCTACGTAGGCGCCTGTTTAATTGCTGCTTCTTAAGGTATTATTTGATCATTTTGGCCGGCCAGGCTTCATCTTCAGACCATTTTTTAATTCTCATTAATCTATCAATGACAGGCTGAAGATCGAAAGAGTCGATAATATGTTTAGCGTGATCTAAATTTTGTACTTCCATTCTATCCTTTCCCTTGTAAACTTGACTATAATCTACAACGAATTTATATTGAATGCAACATCGGGATGAGTATGTTAGATATACTAAGAAAAAAATAAATAATTTTAAATGGTTAATGCAATGGCAAGGCCGTCAAATCGCTTGCCATCGGCCCTATATGTCGCCTGATCTCATGAATTATTTTCGCTGGTTACATTTGCGGCGTAACGCTCGCATTTTCGTGCCTTTGTGTGGGAAAAGCAAAGATATGCAATGGCTGGCGCAGCAAGTGGAGTCCGTGATCGGCGTTGAATTAAGTCCGATTGCCTGCCGGGATTTTTTTGCTGAAATGAACGTAAAACCTCGCATCACCCGGAAAAAAAATTTCATTCATTATAAACACGGTAAAATCGAATTGCTCTGTGGAGACTTTTTTAAGCTAAAACCGACTGATTTGCCCACCATCAATACCATCTATGATTGCCGGGCGCTTGTCGCGCTTCCACCAACTATTCGCCAAGCTTACGTTCGGCATTTATTGGATTTCTGTGACAAGCCTGTTAAGATTTTTTTGATAGGATTTAATTCCACTGATCAGATTAAAGGTCCCCCTTTCTCAGTCAGTGATGATGAAATTAAGCATCTATTTGGCGCAGGTTACAAAGTACAAATAATTAAAGATAAACCATTAACTAAAATACCTAAACACCTAGCCGCCAGAGGTTTTCAACAAATCACGAGTAAAATTTATATAATTTCGGTTTAATACTAGAAAAAATCTATAGGATTCTCAACTTAAACTAAAGTTTGATAAAATGGAAAGTATAGAGCTGCTGTATCTTTATTTTTTATCTGTCAAAAATATATTCATGTTTGCCACACCATTTGATACCGTCACATCACAATTTAATAAATAAATAGGAGCTTTCGGATCAGACTCGCATAACGTGCTTTGTAGTGCTCCCGTATTGTCTATACTCATACCTGCTTCAACACCATTACCAGTTGTCGAATTTTGATCAAACCAGGTATAAATAGATGCATTTTTTCCAGCAGTGGTAATATCGTATATGGCTTTAAAATTACTCCCAGATTTAATCTGATCGGGGAAGGGCGTAATCGCTGTGACGTTGTCTGCGGTAACATGAGTAACAGGATAAGACGATGCATTATAAAAATTCGCACCTCCCGAAAACACGAGTTCATATATGGGAGTTCCATCATTTGATGTAATTGTTGCCGGTGTCGCATACACGGCAGCCGAAAAAGATAATCCTAAAATACAAAACAAGTACCCCGTTTTTTTTAACATAGAAATACCTCTAACATTTATAAGATTTGATCCTTTGAGCACTGCTAAGAATTGGAATCTTATTTAAACGTATTTATACAGTTCATGATACAAGCGCCGTAAAAAATAAGCAATAGGTATCGTTTAGCGCCCCACAAAAAAAATCACACCCTGGCGGCTTCTTGTAATTTTTTCATGTTAAAACCTCTTTTTTCATCTAACTATATTCCATATATCAAACTGAATTGCCAGTTAATTAAAGATGGTCAAATCCTTATGGATATAACCATTGCGACACAATTGAAAGACCAATATTCCAAAGATGATTTATTAAAAGATCCTAAAAATTTATGGACGATGTGGGATAAGGCAGCTAAAGACGTTGTTGCTCAATTGATAGAGAATTTAAGGTAAATAACGAAACTAGTTCGTATAATTATTCTACCCATTTGCTCATCATAGTACCGGATAACTTTTCCATCTGGGGGTATTGCTAAGACGGTAAACCATTACTCTGTAGCCTGCTGAGTAGGCGTACGTACATTTTCTTCAAGTAATGGTTTAAACGTTTTTTGTAGTTCATGCCAATTGCGTGCATGTTGCATTTTTCTGCGAGAAAGTCTTTTCATATTTTTTAAAGATTCCGCCATTAGGCCGCCGTAGACTAGCAACATGCAGAAATGCGTGTAATCTTGATCAGATAAAACGAGAATTTCCAATTCTTCTAATTGATTAATGCGTTTCAGGATTTCGGTCACTAGATTTAACTGTGTTTCGCAGCCATTTTGAGTTTTTAAATAGTTTAATTTAAAGTGATTTAATTCAGCTGCTAGAAGATTTAATAACTCTAAAAATTGTGATTTTTTCATATAATCATTATTTAATCACTTCTATCTGAAATAGTATGCCGGATTTTCCCCAAGGATTTTGCAAGAAAATTCTTACAGAAAATGATCTCGTTATTAAATATTAGCTACAAAGTGAGTAAAATAATTTTATAAAGAAAGATGCGCTTTGTGTTTACGAATCAGTTCTGACGAATTGCATCCACACTTGACTATCCTGCCACGCGCTGTGTAGCTGATCCTCCGTCCATTGAGTTTTTTCCCGCAAAAAATGCGTTAATTTAAGCGTAATGGAAGGTATAGCCTGCTGATCAATCAATTGTTGAATTTGTTCGACAGAAAGTCTCTCGTCTACAATCTGCTCGCCAAGACCTTGTTGCCAAGCCGCTGCTGTTAGCAACACTTCAAAAGCCTCTCGCCATGGTTTGACGGCTTCCTGATAAAAACCGCCATGCCATAAGTGTTCCGCTAATCGCCGGGGACGTTCAGCTGATTGCTGTTTTTGACGTGCTGTCTCTAACCACTGCGCCGGAATAGCCGGCGTTGAAATAATTGCCTCGGGATCGCCATGCAATGGCCGCAACTGCGGGTGGAGCGTCAATAATCCCGCTTTCATCAAACGCTGGATAGCGGCAAATGTTGACCGATCGATCACTTCCAATATGGGTGATTGCTCACCACACTGGGTTTGCAAAATCGATTGTATTTGTTCGTCTATCTGCGGTGAATTGAATTCAACTACTGCTAACGCCGTGGGTTTTTCGGCGGCAGTATCGCAAACCGCTAGATAATCTACGTTTTTAGGTAGCACCCCGGTGAGCGTTTGCGTTGAGTTCACCGCAGGAGAAGCGGGTTGCAATAACTCCGCCACACGTTCTAGAAAAGCAAGACGGCCTGAAGGTAACTTCATACTTTTTAAATTTTTATCGCCATGCAGCACGCCTTGCGCTAGGTTAAGTTTTTCACTCAAAATATGAGTCATGCGATGTTCAATGCTGTGCTGGGTAATGAGATTAATCACTTGCACACGACGTGTTTGATGTTTGCGCCAAGCTCGGGCGATGCGTTGTGCTAATTTGGCAGGATTCCAAGGTAAATCCAGATTAATAACCACATTAGCAGCCTGCAAGTTCAGCCCGACGCTACCTGAATCTGTGGATAAAAATAACCGGCAATGCGGACCTTGCTTAAACCGATTAATTTCCAAACGGCGCTTTTTCTGAGGTACTGAACCGGTATGCCAGGCGGCGCCGAATCCCATTTTTTGCACCAATTCGCGCACTAATTGCAACATCCGTTCCCATTCAGAAAAAATAATGATTTTGCAGTGAGCATCTTCCAGCAGTTCTTCTAAAATGTGTTCTAGCTCCTCTAATTTTGGACAATCTCGACATTTTGCATCGAGAATATAAGGCGTATCGCATAACATACGCATGGAGGCTAAATGTATGCGTAATTTTTTATCTTGCTCCGGCGTTAATGGCCGGCGCTCAGCCAGTTTGGCAAGGCGACTCACGTGTTTTTGTTGTTCGTCATAACGCAAATGCTGTTCTTCAGTCATGGTCACAAAAAATTCTTGAGTGGTCGTCGGCGGTAATTCAGTTTCAACGTCCTCTTTACGACGCCGCAATAATAAAGGTTGTAATCGCTGATGCAACTGATCCAGATTTTTATAAGCCACCGGTTTACCTTTATCGTTGAGTTCATAAAACTCGCGATTAAACCGAAACAAGGGCCCAAATAAACTAGGATCGAGAAATTGGACGATTGAATAAATATCATCAATTCGGTTTTCTAACGGTGTGCCTGTGAGCACAAAGGCATAACGGCTCTGTAATTTTTTAATAGCGTGCGCGGTTTTAGTTTGCCAATTTTTAATCCGCTGGGCTTCATCGAGAATGATGACATCCGGTTTAAGCCATTGTTGGATGAGAACGGCGTCCAACATCATTTGTTCATAATTGGTAAGATAAAAAGCTAGGTTGCCGGTATTGTTTTAAACGTTGCGCTCGTTCACCATTGATGATGAGATAAGGTAAGTCGACACATTTTTGAATCTGTTCTTCCCACTCAGTTTTTAATGAAGCGGTAGCAATCACTAATACTGTTTTAATAGTTTGTGTCCGTCGCAATAATTCACAAGCGGCAATGGCTTGGATAGTTTTTCCCAGCCCCATTTCATCGCCTAACAAAGCACGCTCGTTGAGTGCTAAATGCAACATTCCTTCCTGCTGATAAGGATAAAGCCGGAGTTTGAGAATATCTAAGGAGCGTTTACCCTGTTTAAAATCCTGCAAAAAAGTGACTTTATATTTTTGCAGATGTTCTTGGCGGCGCAGTTGCTGCACGAAAGGTTCGATACCATTAGAAACGCGAATCATGTTACGGCACGCCGGTTTAGCGTGAGTGAGCGTTTCCCGTATTTTGGGCCAAACCTCCAAAGGGTGCTCCAGCAACTGTTCATTGCTGGAGAAAAAATTTTCCAATAACCGGCTGGCTGCTGCACGTCGATTGAATTTACTAGGCCATAAAACACAGATAATATTTTTCTGTTCTTGTTGTGTATGTGGATCTAAAAAAATTTCGATTCGTTCGCTGCCTGATTTTTCAATTACTGGCCATTGTTGGCGATGGTGCTGCCGTAAATGAAATAAAGTTTTTTCAATATGTTTACACGTGCCTAAACCATTATGCTGATAATCGGGGCAATCACAGGAATTCAAAACGTCAGACAAGTGGCGAATTTCAACGTGATAACTATGTTGAGATGAAGATTGAACGCAAAAAGCGCCAAAAATAGGATGGCCCGCTTCCAACGCCTGCACCGACATCGTTTCAATTTCGCCACGCCAGCGGCGCAATGCAATTTCATCGTCATCCGTGGTATTCCATCCCAATGGTTTGGGTTTTGCCGCCATGACGGCTTCTGCATGCCGTTGCCGGCGTTTTTTCGCTTTTAATTTCGAATTGATTTTATTCATTTGAGTCTCTCCTGAAAGACAGATCGATCTTGCGGACGATATACTCAAAGCGATTAGGTTTTCGGTTGATAGCATCCCATGACCTACGATCTTTAAACGTTGCTCAATCGAAAAACCTCGAAATACGGGCAGTATTCCTGCGGTTTTTCTCAATTGCAACGTTTAAATCTCATAGGTCCCTCTGCGCTATAAACCGAAAACCTAATCGATTTGAGTATACAATGCACTATGTGAACCTGGTCTGGCAAGTCATTATTGATTTTTAGCCAAGGGTTGGCTAAAATAAGGGGGTAAATTTGACGATATTTGGCTAAAAGGCAGAATAAATGCAAAGATTTGTACTTGATGAGTTGAAAGTCTGGTCTCGTGCGGAGCAGCGATTGCCGTTGTTGCTGCGGGTCGCCCGGCAGGTGGGCAAGACCTTCCTGATTGAGCAGCTGGGCGGTACCGAATTTACTCAATTTGTAAATATCAACTTTGAACTTGAACCGGAGTATTGTGATTGCTTCCAGTCACTTAAACCAGAAGACATCATTAACAACATCCAAACTTTCCGCCGGCAAAAAATAACACCGGGTAATACCTTGTTATTTCTCGATGAAATTCAGAATTGTCCACGCGCGATTATGGCGCTACGTTATTTTAAAGAGCAACTGCCCGAATTACATATTATTGGTGCAGGCTCCTTGCTTGAATTCGCGCTTAATGATGAAAACTTCACCATGCCGGTGGGGCGGGTGCAATTCATTTATTTAAAGCCATTATCGTTTCAAGAATTTTCAAAAGCCCAAGGTTTTTCCGGCTTATTGGCATCAATTAAAAATTGCACTTTAAATAAGCCAATAGAAAAAGTATTTCATCAAAAATTATTAAATTTAACGCATGAGTATTTAGTGACTGGTGGAATGCCAGCAGCCGTGCAAGCGTATTTGGAAACGCGCGATTTCTTACAAACGCAGAGAATGCAAACAGTGATCATGAGCACCTATCGCAATGATTTTGGAAAATACGCTAAATTAACGCAACATAAATATTTACAAAAAATATTTAGCCAAATACCTGCTTTTATAGGTCAGCAAATTAAATTCAGCAAAATAGACCCGGAAATGCGTTCACGCGATTTAAAACAAGCCATCGATCTTTTGACTTTCGCTGGCGTTATTCAGCCTGTATTTGCGACAGCTGCCAGTGGGTTGCCGCTGTCAGCAACTATTAACGAAAAGAAATTTAAACTGCTTTTTTTAGATGTAGGGTTGACTAACCGTAATACAGGCATTGCGGTCAATGAATTATTAGACAAAAATATTTTATTGCTGAATCAAGGCGCAATGGTCGAGCAATTAGTTGGGCAGGAATTATTGGCATACCAAGATTGTTATGATGAAGCCAAATTGTTCTATTGGTGCAGAGATGTAAAAGGCAGCACAGCGGAAGTTGATTATGTGCTCAATTTCAACTCGAAAAATTGTGCCCATCGAAGTAAAATCTGGAAAATGGCTCGTTTAAAATCCCTGCAATTAATGCTGAAAAGAAAAAAAAGTTAGATTTAGGGGTGCGCATTTCTGGCCTGCCTTTACATTATCATGACAATATATTATCAATTCCGTTTTATTTAATCGGTGAGATCGGGCGTCTGATAATCTAGAGTTCCAAAAACGCTTAAATAAAAGAAAAAGTATATAACTCACAATGAAGCCCAAATAAAAGCCGCCCATGACATCGCTGAGATAATGCATTAAAACCACTAGCCGGCTAAATCCAACCAATCCAGCCAACACAAAAAAATAACCCCAAAAGCGTGGAAATATTAAGCTAAACGCGGTTGCCGCAGGAGTAGCCAGCGTAGTGTGCCCAGAGGGAAATGACCACATCGCATCGTTTTTCCCCAATAAATAGAATCCGTATAAATGTTCCGTTAGATAAAGTTGTGGCCTTGCGCGTCCTGCAAATGCTTTGATATAGCCACATAAATGAATCGCGATCAGTATTGATAAGATGATATAAACACCAGAGAAGAAAAAGCGCTTATTTCTTAATAAGGCGCCGCCGATTAATAACAACAAAGCAAAAATAGCATAAGCATTCGTGCTGCCAAATTGAGTGATCACCGAAAATATTTTAAAAACAATCGGTGTAGTTTCTTTGAGATGACTAAAAAACAAGGTAATCGGTAAATCCAAATAAAAGTAAGCAACTATCATTAACAACAGCCAAGGCACATAAAAAAACGGAGAAACGATCGTCCCGCGAAAGGAATTCCCCCGCTCACCGCTATTCTACGACCCGGTGGTCACCCTGAGCTGGGTCGCCGCCGTCACGCAGCGCGTGCGCCTCGGACCACGGGACTGGTGCTGCCGATGCGCCACCCCTGCCGCTTGTGAAGGAACTCGCCACCCTGCATAACCTGTCGGAAGGCCGCCTGATCCTCGGCGCCGGCGTTGGCTGGCTGGAGCCGGAATTCGCCGCCCTCGGCATCCCCTTCAATGAGCGCGGCCGCCGTATGGACGAAGGTATCGCCATGATGCGCGCGGTCTGGACCCAGGACCCGGTGACCTTTGAGGCCAAATACATCCCCGCGAAGATCGTCGACATGACGATGCAGCCGCAGCCGATCAGCCCGATCCCGCTGTGGTTCGGCGGCAGTTCCGACGCGGCACTGAAGCGCACCATCCGCCTCGGCGACGGCTGGCACGGCAGCCGCGAAAGCCCCGCCGAAGCCGCACCCATCGTCAAGCGGCTGCGCGCCGAACGCCCCGGCGAGGACTTCACCATCTCGATGCGCATCCAGTGGAACGGCAAGGACCAGGGCGAACTTCGCGATCGCCTCGCGGCCTACGAAGCCGTGGGGGTCCAGCACGTCCTTGTCGCGCCGAACAACCGTGAGGTGGACGACTGGGACGAGGTGATCGAAGGCGCCGGCCGCATGGTGAGCGCCTGATCTCTGGAATACCAACGCCGGGGGAAACGTCGTGGCGGAAACAACTGTGCCGTTGGGCGGACTCGACAATCGGCCGATGTCGCCGCGCCAGCGCTATGCCGCCATGCTGGTGGCATTCGGCGAGTTCATCGACGGCTACGACCTGATCGTCATGGGCGCCGCGCTGATCCTGCTGCGGCCGCAATTCCATCTGTCACCGGCCGAGACCGGAGCGCTTGGCGCATCGACGTTCCTCGGCGCCATGCTGGCCTGCTGGTGTTCGGCGACATGTCCGACCGGATGGGGCCGGCGCGCGATCTTCGTCGCCAACCTGCTGTTCTTCGTCGTGTTCTCGATCGCTTCGGCCTTTGTCGATCGGTGCCGCAGCTTTTCATCGCGCGTTTCCTGGTGGGTGTCGGCGTCGGCATGGATATCCCGACCAGCGCCGCCTACCTGGCCGAGATCGCGCCGCGTCACCGCCGCGGCATCATCGCCGGCTCATTGCTCAATATGATGTGGATTTTCGGCGCGATGGCGTCGAACCTGATCGCGCTGCCGCTGATCGCCTGGGCAGGAGCCGATGCATGGCGCTGGATGTTCGGCCTTGCGGCGGTGCCCGCGGCGCTGGTCCTGCTGGCCCGCCAGGCGCTGCCCGAATCGCCGCGCTGGCTGCTGTCGCACGGCCGCATCGAGGAGGCGCAACAGGCACTGCGCAGCTTCGGCATCCAAGCCGACGCGGCGACGCTGTCCGCCTGACACGCGCGCCGGCTCCTACGGCGAGTTGTTCCGGCCGCCGTTCCGGGCGCGCGTGCTGCTGGTCGCGTTGATCTTCTTCCTGAACTGCATCTCCGGTCCGCTCTCGACCATCGCCGCGCCATTCGTGCTGCGCACCGTCGGCGCGCTGTCGAACGAAACCACGCTGCTGTTCAGCACGCTGGTATGGTGCACCAGCCTGTGCGGCGTGCTGGTCGGCCTGCTGCTGATCGATCGCATCGGCCGCCGCCGCTTGCTCTACATCGCCGTCTTCCCGAGGCCTGCGCCGCGCTCTTCATGGCAATCGCCGGCCCCGGCCATCCGCCGCTGCTGGTCGGCGGCTTCTTCGCGTTCAGCTTCTTCAGTTGGCTCGGTCCCGCGGTGCTGACCTGGGTCTGGTCGAGCGAGCTGTTCCCGACGCGGCTGCGTGGCCGCTCGCAGGGCTTTTGCAACGCCGCGTGCCGGCTGGCGATCTCGATCAACATCTTCCTGATCCCGGTCGGCGTGGCGACGGTCGGGTTCACCGCATCGATCATCATTCTGTCGTTGCCGCTGTTCGCCCTGGCCCTGCTGGTCAGCCGATTGCCGTTCCTGGACAGTGGCGGCCGCAGCCTGGAACAGGTGGCGGGCGGCTGAGTTTCAGTTCGCCGCCAGCCCGAGCGCGCGCGGAAACACCAGTGTCAGCCAGGGGATGAACGCCACCAGCACCAGCCCTAGCAGCAGCACCACCACGTACGCACCATGATCTGTGACGAGCGGCCCATCGGCGCGCGCGCCACCGCGCAGGCAATGTAGAAACCGACACCCAGCGGCGGCAGGAACGCACCGATGCCCATCGCGATGAGCAACACGATGCCGTAGTGCAACTGGCTGATGCCGAGCGCCGGTGCCATCGGCAGCAGCAGCGGCGCCAGGATCAGCAGCGCCGGCAATCCCTCCAGCAGCGACCCGAGCACGACCAGCCCGATGATCGAGCAGATCATGAACAGCGTCGCGTTCCCATGCGCAGCGGCAAGCAGCGCTGCCAGTTCCTGCGGAACCTGTGCCGCCGACAATACCCAGGAGAACGCCTGCGCCGCCGCAGCGTGAACAGCACCATCGCGGCGACCGTCGATGACATGGCGATGATGCGTCCCAGCCGCTGCACGCGGATCTCGCGATACAGGAACACCGCGATCAACAGACCATAGGCGACCGCAAAGGCGGACACCTCCGTCGGCGTCGCGAAGCCCGTGAAAATGCCGGCGAACAGGAATGCAGGCATGGATGCCGGGATACGCGTCGGCCGCCGGCCTCAGGCGATGGCCTCGCCCGATGTGTTCGGAACGCTGGACCTTCTGCGCATCGAGCGCACATAGATCAGCAGCATCAGGCAGATCGCGATCACGGCCGCCGGCAGCAATCCAGCGGCAAACAGCGCGCCAATGGACAGTGATGTGACAGAGCCCAGCACCAGCATCGCGATGCTCGGCGGCACGCACTCGCCCATCGCCGCGGACGCTGCCAGCACGGCCGCGGCCTCCGCCGGGTCGTAGCCCTTCTCCTCCAGCATGTCGCGCATCACCAGGCCGACCGCGGCAACATCGGCGGCCTTCGAACCCGATATGCCTGAGACGATTTGTACATGCTGACCACCGTCACCTGCATCAATCCGCCGCGCAGGAATCCGACAAGTGATGCGACGAACATGATGAGCCGGCGCGAAATGCCGCCCTGACTCTATGACAAAGCCCGCCAGGATGAAGAACGGCAGTGCCAGCAGCACAAACGGCTCACACCATCGACCATGTTCTGCGGCAGCGGACATGCTCACCAGGCCGCCGCTGTAAAAGGAATGGATCGTGCCGAGGATCAGCGCAAAGCCGATGGGCACGCCAAGGAGCGCCGTCGCCAGCACGATCACAAGCGCGCACGAGACCGCAGCGCCCGTCGATAGCGCCGGCAACCACCACGCGTGGACGGCGATGATGGCTGCCGTCAGTCCGACCACCACAACCCCGCCGATGATCACGGCGCGCACCGGCTGCGCGTGCAGCCGGATCACTGCATAGAGGCCAAGCACCGCCATCCCGATGGTAAGCGGCAATGCCAGCCATGTGCCGCGCATTTCCAGGATCGGCTGGTCTTCCCAGCGCGCCGAGAGCACGCCCAGCGAGGCGTGAAAGCAGATTGCGGCGATCAGCAGCACCAGCCAGTCGGCGAAGGCATAGCTTGCCTGGCGCAGGCGATCGGGCAGCAGATCGACCAAGGTGCGGATGAACACGTGTTGCTCGCGCCGATCGCGATCGCACCGCCGATGAAGGCAATAACCGAGAGCGCGAGGCTGGAAGCCTTGTTGGTCCACAGCAATGGTGTGTCCAAAAGGTCCGGCCAAGCACGTCGGTGATGATCGCCAGCAACTCGCCCACCAGTGCTGCGCCAACGACGATATCGACCCCCGCATCGAGGGTCCCAACGGGTTTCCTCATGTCTCCTTCGGAAACGCGCCCGCCAGCCGGCGCGTGTAGGGCGCGTAAACGTTGATCAGGTCGAGATATCTGGCCGCTGTGCCGAACACGTCGAGACCAACCCGTGCGATTGCCGCGCAGTTCCACAATGCCGATGTAATCAATGCCATCCGGCTGGGTGCACGTACAACCGGGCTGCGCGGTCTCGGGCCGCGCCTCCAGAGTGCGCACTCCCTGTTCAATCGGTGCCGCGTATTCCGACGGAACCTGCCGGAACCGGACAGCAGCACCCGCGTCGCAGCACCATTCCCGCCAAGCAGCGCCTGCCCGGGATAGACCTGCACGCCTTCGGCACGGTACTGCCCCCAGACGCGCGACATGATGCGATGGGTCCAGGGCGAATACCGTGCGCCGGCGAACTTCCGGTAATCCGGGCCATGCAGCACCTGCACCTCCTGCAGGTCGTACAGCGCCAGATACCGCGGCCAGCCGTCGACACAGATGAAGCGCTGCGCCGTCAGGAAGCCAGGACAGCCGGCACGTTCCGGAAAATGCTCCGTGTCGTACCGTCCTGGAACTCCTCCTCGATCGCTGGCGGAGGCTCCATCGTCGCCGGCAGCAGACCGCGTTGCCCGCTCATGACTGCTGCGCCAGGATGTCGTCGAGCAGCTTTCGGATATCTCGGCTTGAACTCTGTATATACAGGCCATCTTCTCCTGGAAGCTTGAAGTCCACGTTGCGATCCGCATGCCGGTGCCGCCCCACGTCCTCCGGCTGCGTCAAAGATGCCTTGGTGATCGTGTCGCGCCAGTAGGACCGTATCGCCTGGCCCGCCTCGCGGAACGCATTCTGATCGGCTGGCGGCATCTGCGTCCATCGCGCCTTGCTCGCCATCAATATGCCGGCGTTGTAATGTGGTTGGTCAGGGCGACATTCTTGCAGACTTCATACACCTTGAAATTCACCGACGTGGGCAGCGGAATTTCCGCCGTCCACCGTCTTCTGGACGACAGCGCCAGATAGACTTCGGTGCCATCCACGTCACCGGGATCGCGCCGATCCTTGAACATCACCAAACACGGTCCCGACTGGCTGGCACTTCAATTGACGGCAAATCGCCCGGCGTGTGCACGGCCTTGTCGCGCGTTCCATTGCCGCCAGCCGTACCAGCCCCATTCCAGGCCAACAATGCCCTTCGCATCGATTCCCCCGCGAAGATCCGCCGTCCCACCGACCCATCCAGGATCTCCGCCGCCGGCAATCTCTACAGGAACGGCAGATCGACCACCTGCACCGATGGCACGAACGACTGCATCCATCCCGACGTCAGGATGGCACAATCCAGAATGCCGGTTTGCAGGCTGTTCGCGAGGTTCAGCGCCGTGCCCAGCGCGCCGTTGACGAAAAGCTGCATCGCGTACTTGCCATTGGTGCGATGCGCAACTTCGTCGGCGAAGTGCTGCGCCACGCTGTAAGACGTGTCCTGCATCGTATCGGCAGTGGCGAACTTCAGTTGGATGGCATCGGCCGCGCGTGTACGGATGGCCGGCAGGGCCAGTGCCGTGCCGGCCACGATGCCACCAAATTGGCGGCGTGACAGCTTCATTCGGTTTCCTCCTTATGATTTGGCCTCCAGCGAGGCATTGTTCGCGAGGCCGCGCAAGCCATCGGCAATGCGCGTCGCACCCGCCAGCAGCAGCGATCATCCGACTAGGTCGAAATGAACCGCACACCTGTCGCGAATGAAGATGCTTTGCCGTGACGGTTCTTGTCACCGCCGACACCGCATCTTGCCGTGGTTAGCGCTGTGCGCGTTACACGGGCGACCGCCGCCATCGCTTCGGGGCACCATAGGCACCCGGCTTGCCCATATCAGCGAGCAGGTCGGTGAGCGCCACCTGCACCACGTCCACGCCCTCGACCGCGGCGATCGCACCGGCGTTGGCCAGGCCCTGCAATGAACTCGATCATGCAGACCACCAGCGTATTGTCATTTAGCAACCGGATCGCATCTACCGGTGCCACCGGCCGATAATCGAGGTACAGATACCCCGTCGTCACCGACCTGCGTCCGATCGGCGCGAACTTGCAGGCACGCACCGCCAGTCGTGCATCCTCTTCTGTATTCACATCAGGGGACACGATACCGGTGACACCGTTATCCAGCAGCACCGGAATGTCCGGATCCAGCACGCTGCGTGCCCGTACGAAGGGTGCCACGCCGCAACCCAGCGCCGCCTGTGCGATATGTCCGATTGTCTCGATCGAAAACACACTGTGCTGCGTGTCGAGGAACACGAAATCATGTCCCGACGCGCGCGCAATCCGGGCAATGTCGCCAGTGCGCGAAACATGCACGATCAACCCCAGCGCCAGCTCGTTCGCCCTCAGGCGTCGGCGAACCGGATTGCTGACATCTGGCAGCGGTACCGTCATCACACGGCGCCCGCCACCGCAACACCGCCTGCGGCACGTTACCCATCGGGTGCCGCGTCAAGCCGGTGACCAGGATCACTGCCGCCAGCGAGAGGCCGCCGCACAGCACCAGTCCACCTTGAAGTCTCCCGTCAGCGACACGAGGTAGCCCGTCACGATCGGTCCGGCGATGCCGAACGAGATGCCGCCGAGCGTGAAGACGCCTAGGCCCGGCCGACATCCCCGGTGGACCGCAGCCGATCATTCGTCAGTGCAAAATTCATCGACTGTGCGAACGTGTTGAAGGTCAGCGATATCGTCAGCACCACCGTGGCGAGGTTGATCGACCCGACATAAGGCACCAGCACGATCAGCCCCGACAGTAACGCCCCCAATGCCACCGCATAGCGTCGCTTACCCTCGCGCAACGCCGAGGCCGACAACATTCGGTCGCACACGTAGCTCAACCCCAGCGCGAGCACTGTGCTCAATGCAAACGGCACCGCAGTGTAGCCGCTCGCCTGCAACACGGTCAGCCCATACGAGGCTTGCAGGAAGCTCGGCAGCCACGCGAGGAAGAAATACGCCGTGTAGTTGATGCATCCTTGCGTCAGTGCCAGGCCCCACATGGTGGTGTTGTCGAACAGCAGGCCGCGATAACCGACGGAATCGCCCTGCGCTGCATCGGACACGTCACGCTCGCGCAATATCATCTCGCGCTCTGACTCGCCCAGCCAGCGTGCCTTGTCGGGCGAGCGGTAGAACGGCACCCATGCCGCCACCCAGATGAAGCCGATGATACCGGTCACGATGAACGATGATCGCCAGCCGTATTCGGTGATCAGCCAGCCCACCATCGGCGCGCCGACGGCCGGTCCCGCTGTCGTGCCGCTGTACCAGATCGCAGTCGCCAAGCCGCGCTCGCGCCGGGGAGTCCACTCACGCAACGCGCGATGCGCGCACGGATTCGCGGCGCTCTCGAACACGCCCAGGCCAAGCCGCGTGCACAGCAGGAACGCAAGCGACGTTGCCGCGCCCCCGAGTGCCTGCGACAGCGACCAGAATCGAGCGGCAACGGCGCTCATCCGCTGCGTGCCGACCCGATCGGTCATCGCGCCGACCGGCAACAGCAGCACGGCGTAGAGCCACAGATAGGAAGAGAACAGGTAGCCCAGCGCCACCGGCCCGATGTGCAGTTCCTTGGCGACCGAGCTGCCCGCGACGCCCATCGTCACGCGATCCAACGAGTAGATGCACAGAAACAGGAACAGCATGATGTAGATTGCGAAGCGCCGGTTGTTGCGCATGCTGTCTCCTCCAATTAGTCTTATGATATGAACATGGCATCATCATCCCGTCCAGACCGCCCGATCCCGCTGGAGGATCGCTTCGGCATCAGCGACCTGTTCACCCGCTACACCTGCGCCCTGGATGCCGGCGAGGTGGACACCATCGTCGATTGCTTTACCGAGGATGGCGCACTGGTCAGCCCTGCTGTCGGCGCGCATCGGGGCCGCGCAGCGATCCGAGCCTTCGCCGAGCGCTTCGCCCGCTTCCGCGCCAATGGCTCGCAGTTGCGGCACGTGATCTCGAACCTGATGATGCAGGTGGATGGCGATTGCGCCCATGCCACCTGCTACCTGACGGTGTTCCTCACCCGCGACGGCAAGAGCAGCCTGATGGCGCCCGGTTGTTACGACTGCGAACTACGTCGCGCAGACGGTGTATGGCGCGTGCAAAATCGCATCGTGCGCCACGACCACGACTACACACTTGAGGGGCTGTAGCCCGCTACTTCCCCACCCGCCGCCGCCGCCCTCGGTATCGTCAAGATGCTTCTGCATCGCCACTCGTGCCGCAACCGGATCCCGTGCGGCGATCGCGTCGCGGATCGCTCGGTGCAGCGGCAACGAGACCTTCTGGTTCTCGTCCGGATCACGGTTGGTCACCCGCATCGAGGTCATGAGCTCAGTGCGGATCGCATGCGCGATCGGCGACAGGAATTCGTTATGCGTCGCCTCCAGACACGCGATATGGAAAGCCAGATCCGCATCCATGAAGGTCAGCACCGCATCTTTCGCCCGCTCCATCGCGGTGTACGCGGCGGTGATCCGCGCCAGGTCCTTGGCAGTCCGGCGCTGTGCGGCAAGTGCTGCGGCGGCCGGCTCGATCATCCGCCGCAGGTCCATCAAATGATCCAGGCTGCGGCTGACGTTGCCACCACGCCAACCCAGCACCACCGGATCAAGCTGGCTCCATGCCGACTCGGCCGTTCCACCGTGCCGCGCTTCGGTCGCGCATCCAGCAACCCCTTGCCGGACAGCACGTTCAGTGCCTCACGCAACACCGTGCGGCTGACACCGTAGCGCGCCACCAGCACATCCTCGCTGGGCAACAGATCGCCCGGCTGAAGCCGGCCGTTGATGATGTCGCCGCCCAGTATGTCCACCAGTTGCTCGCGCAAATTCCGCTTCAGCGGGCGGACAGACGTCAGGCCGGCGCCATCCATCGCGCCCGTCAGACTTTCACGAACGTCTGCAGGCTACGGATACGCCCGTGCGGCAGTTGCCCCCAACCCAGCCGCACACGGCAGGCGAAATCGCCGCTTCCTATGGTCACGCTCATCGGCCTACCTGTCGGTCTCGAATGGCCAGAATATCATAATACAAACAGGACACGACAGGTGCTGTCTCTCACCGAAACCCGATCGACAGCCACGGCACCGCCACGACGATCGCCAGCGCCACCGCCAGTGCCGCCAATAAGGCCACATCCGTCCCCAACGCATCATCCGGTGACACACGTCCGATCGCGCATGCGCCATAGAACCCGACGCCGAACGGCGGCGAGAACAACCCGATGCCCATCGCCAGGATGATGACCATCGCGTAGTGCACCTCGTGCACGCCCATCGCCTTCGCAACCGGGAACAGCAGCGGCCCGAACAGCACGATCGCGGGAATCCCCTCCAGCACGCTGCCCAGTATCACGAACGTCACCGATCGGTGATCGCCAGGAAGCCCACCTGCCTCCCGGGGCCGTCGCCATCGTCGCGACCAGCCACTGGGAGAAACCCGGATTGCGTCAGCGCCCACGCCATCGCGGTGGCTGTGCCGATGATTAGCATCACCGCGCCAGTCAGTGACAGCGTGTCGACCAGGATCGGATAGATCCGCCGCCAATCGAACTGCCGATACACAAAATCCCCAGCAGCGCTGTGTATACCACGCCCACCGTCGATACTTCCGTCGCCGTCGCCACGCCATCGATCACCGCGGCGCGGATCACGAATGGCAGCGTCAGGCCCGGCACCGCGATGACGAACGTCCGCACGATCTGCCCGGCAGACGCCCGCTCGCCGCCGCTGATGTCCATATGCCGCGACCGGTACCAGCTCATCACCAGCAGCGCGACCGCCGCCACCGCCGCCGGCAGCAGGCCACCGGTGAACAGCGCCGTGATCGATACGTTGGCGACCGAGCCGATGGTGATCAGCACCAGGCTCGGCGGAATGGTCTCCGACATCGCACTCGAGCTCGCCAGCAGCGCCGCCAGTTCGCCGGGGTGCGACCCGCGGCGCCGCATTTCGGGGAACAGCACCGGTGCCACCGCCGCCATGTCGGCCGCCTTGGAGCCGGAGATGCCCGACACCAGGTAATCGCGCCCAGCAGCACGTATGACAGCCCGCCGCGCACATGCCCCACCAGTGCCGCGAGGAACTCCACCATCACGCGCGCGATGCCGGCCATCTCCATCAGCAGCCCGAGGAATACGAACATCGGCACAGACAACAGCAGCAGGTTCGACATGCCTTCGTCCATGCGGTTCACCACCACGGACAACGGCAGCGCACTGGTCAAGCCGAGATACGACATCGTGGCGATGCCGAAGGCGAACGCGATCGGCACACCGATCGTCACGCACGCCGCCACGATGAAGACAAAGAATACGATCAGGCTGCCGAACCCCATCGAGAGCAGCACCGGCCGCCCAACCCACAGCAATGCCGCTATACCGCCGACGGTGAGCACCGCCAGGCCGAAGCCGCGCCACGTCGTGGTCTCCATCAGCCGCAACAGCGCGATGACAGCGGCAAGGCCGGTGCCGATCAGGATGGCGGTGACGCGGTAACCATCGGAAATCTGCAGCGAGATAAGCTCCACGTAGCGCTGCTGATCCAGGTATTGCGCGGCCGGCCACAGCACCTCGAGCACGAAAGCGATCACCACCAGTGACGCAACTGCCGCGAACCAGCGTGCGATGTGTGGCGGCACCCAATTGGCCACTGTTGTCAGTCGCATATGGCCGTCGCGTCGCAGCGCCACAACCATGCCCAGCATCGACAGCCACAGGAACAGGAAATTGGCTAGTTCGTCGGTCCAGAACAGCGGGCTGTCGAGCACGTACCGCGACACCACGCCGGCAAACAGGATGCATACCTCGGCCAGCACCAGCATGGCGCCGATGGCCTCGCAGGCAGTGCCAATGCCCTGGTCGACCAGGAATGCGCAGCGCCGCAGAACGGCCCAGCCAGGGACGTCTTGCGGAACGGTGGTGGCGTCGAGGCTCACGACGTCAGCGGCCCGACATATTTCTCCAGCAGCGCCCAGGATTTGTCGCCGGCCATCTTCTTCATGTCCGGATAGAACCCGGTCTTCGCCAGCACCTCGCGGAACGGCTTGGTGTCCGGCGCATTGAACGTCAGCCCCTTGCCCGTCAGGTTCTGCCGCTCGCTCGTCGTCATCGCGACGAAGACGTCACGCTCCTTGATCGCAACCTCGGAGAAATTGCGGTGGCACATCTCCTGCAGGTCCGGCGGCAGCTTCTTCCATGCCGCGACGTTGAATGACGTGTGGAAGCCCGCCCATACATGGTTGGTCAGGCTGCAATACTTCTGGACCTCGTACAGTTTCGCGGTGTCGATCAGGACCAGCGGGTTCTCCTGGCCATCGACAATGCCGGTCTGCAGCGGCGCTGTACACTTCGTCGAAGTTGATCGCGGTCGTGCCGCACCAAGGTGGCGGAACAGCGAAATCAGATACGGCGCCACCGGGAGCCGATCTTGAATCCTTTCAGATCGTCCGGGCCGGTGATCGGCTTGTTGCGCGTGGTGACCTGCCGGAAGCCGTGATCATAGCCCTTGTCCAGGCAATAAAGGCCAATCTCTTCGGCGGCAGCCCGCAGCAGGTTGCCGAACTCACCGTCCATCGCCGCCCAGACATGTGTGTAGTCGGGGAACGCGAAGCCGACGCCGGGCAAGCCGCACACCGGATTGCGCGGCGCCAGTAAGTCGATCGGGAGATTGTACATTTCCATCGCGCCGGAGATGGTCTGCGCAATCATCGCCGTGTCGCCACCCAGGACGCTGTTCGGATAGATGGTGATCTCCAGCCGGCCGTTGCTGTCCTGCTTGATCTTATTGGCAGCGTCCTGTTGCGCCGCCATCGCCGGATGCTCCATTGGCGAAGACGAACCAAGCTTGTAGCTGAACTCGGCGGCGTTGGCGGGCCAGTGCAGTATGGTTGCAGCGGAAACGCCCGCCGCTCCCGTCAAGACGCGCCTGCGGGACAGCTTCCCTGGTTGCATCGACGATATCCACCTATTTGGGGGCCAATACGGCCGCTTCTGATTTTGCGGCAGCGTGGCGGGAGGCTCGCCTGTAAGTCAAAGCGGGGGTGTGC
>CAVPCA010000049.1:0-80857 GCA_963702315.1 uncultured Pseudomonadota bacterium | reverse complement strand
CCGCCAGTCTCGGCAGCGCGCTGCCTCTGCTCAGGGGCGCTGGTTGTTTTTCCCGCGGGCGCGGTCGGAATCACTCGGCAACTGTTCGCTCCAATGCCCTGCTGGTCAACTTATTCCTGGAGCCCCATCCACTTCCAGACGATCGATAACGTACACCCGCGCCCCATCGACATGCAATATTCCCCCTGCGTTCCGAGGAGCGCGGCATGCAACCTGCCCCAAGAGAACTTGAGTTTTCACGCTGTGTTACACTTCGATTCCCGACGCATCGACAACTGCACGTGGAGGGCCTGCCAGTGACAACCATTCATTCGGGTGATTCTTCAATTGTGCTCATCAATACATTTTTCGTCGCACCGGATCGCGCGGATGAACTCATGCAGGTGCTAATCGAGTCAACGGACACTGCGATGCGTCATCAGCCCGGGTTTATCTCCGCCAATTTCCATATCAGTCTCGACAAGAAGCGGATAGTAAACTATGCGCAGTGGCGTTCGAAGGAAGACTTCGAAGTTATGCAGCGAAACCCAGTGGCGACTCACATGAAACGCGCCGCCGAAATTGCCGAGCGCTTCGAACCCGTGCTCTATACTGTCGCGCATGTGGACGACCGTTCTCGAACCCGGCATGAACCGGTACTGGGTGGGCGTGGCTTCTGCCGAGCATGTGAAAGCGGGCGTGGCTGGCGGCTTTGCGCAGTTGGGTCACGGAAAGCATGCTCCTCTACAGAAACTCAGTCCGGGCGACTGGACTCCTTATTACTCTCCCCGAAGCAGAATGCGGGCAGGCGACCCTATTCAGGCATTCACAGCAATAGGAAAGGTGAAGACCGGCGAAGCGTATCAGGTTCACCAGAGAAAAGGATTCCGGCCCTTCCGACGCCATGTTGCCTACCGTCGGACTGCTCGGCCGGTGCCGATGGTGGACCTTCGCGAGAGTTTATCGTTCACGCGGGACCTCGGGTCCCGGTGGGGAATGGCGTTCCGCCGCGGAGCATTCGAAATCTCGTGGAAGACTTCGCACTGATCACTAAGAAAATGAAGGTCAGGCTGTCGCAGTAGAGTTGCTCGCGTTGCTTCACTCGCGCGATTTGACTGCAATGGTATTTCTTCAAGCTGCGCTCGACTCGCCGCGGAGAATTTACTAGTGGGGAGGGGGAAAGCATGCTATGTTTGGCCTGCGTTTGTTGCTCTTGTAACACCTTTAGATTCGTTTGAAGGGGCTGCAAGTTCCAACTTGCAGCCTCTTTCGCTTTACGGCTGGAGGCGGTCGAGAAGCACAAATAGCTTAAAAAGAAAAGTGAGTACATCAGTGAGAGAACAAGGAACAGTGAAGTGGTTCAATGCCAGCAAGGGATTCGGGTTCATCCAGCGCCAGTCCGGCGAGGATGTTTTCGTTCACTTCTCCGCGATTCAGGCGGAGGGCTACAAGTCGCTGAACGAAGGCCAGGCGGTTGAATTCGAAGTGACCCGTGGACCGAAGGGTCTGCAGGCTGCGAACGTCACTAGCCTCTAGTCGAAGAAGGGCGGGCCGGCTCATCGCCAGCCCGCCCTTTTTTTGTCAGCAGTCGCAAGCAGTCGATGTTGCAGCGAAAGAGATGTTGCAGTAAGGAAGAAGTCCGTAGTGAGGGAGACGGTTCCAGAGTCCAAGTGAGCGATAGCCTCATCGTCCAATTCGTGGGCTTCCAATCAAAGCTGCGGGTCCGCGAGTACACTTTTACGGTCAAAGAGCGCGAGACAGAACCCCGCGAGTACATCCTCACGATTACCAATGAAGCGTTCGATTCACGCCGCGTCCGATACCAGGACGCGCCGGACGTTTGTTCCCATAAGCTGCGCCGCGAGCTTGCCGGAGCGGAAAATCATCCCGTCGAAAGCCATTTTTTTCTGACCAACCAGGAATTGGACGAATACCGCGTGGCCCACACGAGCAAAGTTTTGAAGTATCCCTACACCCAAAAGCCCGATCCCGAAGCATAGTTATTTCTGGTCCAAACCGTCCCAAGAACCCTTCAAGTTTGACGCATTTTTCCCTTCTAACTCGATGCTTTTAGGGGCCCAAAAACGGCAAGTTTCGGCTATGATGGCGCCACTTGGATAGCGGTAAATTGCCCCAGTAGGAGGGAGCCCAATGACCCCAGTAGAACGCGAAGCCGTCTTGAAGAATTTGACCGATTCCCGCGAACAACTACACCGGATGGGAGCGGGCCTCTCGCGCGAGCAGTGGCACTATCGCGCTGAGCCGGGCCGCTGGTCGGTCGCCGAATGCGTGGAGCACATCACGACCGTCGAAGGGCGCGTACTCGGCCTTGTTGAAAAGACACTAGAGAGCGGGCCTGATCCATCGAAGAGCAACGCAATGAAGGACGATGTACTGGTCGCCGACGTGGCGGGCCGCGTGACCCGTTTCCAGGCTCCGGAGATGCTTACGCCGACAGGCCGATGGCCGCATGAAGAACTATTGAACGAATTCGACCGAATGCGGCAGCGAACGCACGATTTTGCGGCCAACACGACCATGGATCTGAGGCGGCACTTCTTCAAGCATCCGGTATTTGGGCGAGCTCGATCTGTATCAATGGCTGCTCCTGGTTGCGGCACATTGCGACCGCCACCGGGCGCAGAGCGAAGAAGTAATGGCTAGCGCGGGATATCCGCGCGCAGCAGAAACGAGCGCGTCCGCCTGAGGCGATTATCGCTTTGCGCTAACGATTGTTGCGGCCTTGGCCCGCCGCGACCGCAACCTTGGCCGCCTGTTTTTCGGGCTCGGCCGACTTTTTGGCGTCGTCCGGGACGTTCGCGTGCGACCCAAGACCGAGAGTCTTGCGAAGATCCTGCTCAATTTTGTCGCGGATGTCGGCATGCTCGCGCAAAAAGAGGCGCGCATTTTCCCGGCCTTGACCTAGGCGCTCACCTTTGTAAGAAATCCAGGTGCCCGATTTTTCCGAGCACAGTTTTTCATTACGCCGAGATCGAGCAAGTCGCCTTCCCGTGAAACACCTTCACCGTAGATGATGTCGAATTCGGCTTCGCGGAAGGGCGCGGCAACTTTGTTCTTCACGATTTTGGCGCGGGTGCGCGAGCCTACGACGCGATCGCCTTCCTTGATGGACTGGATGCGCCGGATGTCCACGCGAATCGAGGAATAGAATTTCAACGCGCGGCCACCCGTGGTTGTTTCCGGGTTGCCGAACATCACGCCAATTTTTTCGCGAATCTGGTTGATGAAAATCAGGCAGGTGCGGGATTTTGAAACGATGGCGGTGAGTTTGCGCAGCGCCTGCGACATCAGGCGCGCCTGTAAACCCATCTGCGGCTCGCCCATTTCCCCTTCGAGTTCGGCCTTGGGCACCAGCGCAGCCACCGAATCCACGACGACCATGTCAACGCCGCCGGAGCGGATCAGCGCTTCGGCAATTTCCAGCGCCTGTTCGCCGTTATCGGGCTGCGAAACAAGCAAATTATCGACGTCAACGCCCAATTTTCGCGCATAGGTCGGATCGAGCGCGTGCTCGGCGTCGATAAACGCCGCGATGCCGCCGGTTTTTTGAGCTTCGGCGATCACATGCAGCGTGAGCGTGGTCTTGCCGCCCGATTCCGGTCCGTACACTTCGATTACGCGGCCGCGCGGGAATCCGCCGACGCCGAGAGCCGCGTCGATCGAAATCGAGCCGGTAGAAATCACGCTGACGGGAACGAGCACGTCGCGATTCCCGAGCCGCATGATCGAACCTTTACCGTAGTCCTTTTCAATTTGCGCAATTGCCAAATCCAAGTTTTTAGACTTTTCGTCGTTCATGATTTACCTCGAAGGGTGTTTCGTTTAGGTCCCGCCTACGGCGGGCGGCCCGATTCTAACAGAGTGACGCGGGACCGCACGGCTGATTTATCGGAGGAGGATTATAGCATGAGGCGAACAAAAAGCAAAGATAGATAATCCTTCAGAACGCGGTGGTAGAGCTTTCGACTCCTGCTTACATCGAAGAGAGATTCCTCGACTGCGTGTCCCGGCGCTTCGCGCAAATGCAAAGGCGCGGGACACTCCGCTCGGAATGACACGTAAAACAAAGCACGCCCGTTCACGCGGGGCGGATACTGAGCGCAAGTAGCCAAGTATCCGCGCCGGGCACAGCAATGCTGTTGGGTGTCAAGACATGCGTTACAGCGGGTGTCAGGACATCCGTTACATTTCGCTCTCCCGATTTCTGTGTTGGTAGGGCTCGGAGGGAGCCCGGAGGGCGACCGGAGATCCTACCAACACGGCGCGGCACCACCCAGCGGCCGCGTGCCGCCCTGTTCAGCGGGTTAATTTCCCGCACGTACATGTGCCGGTAACTTACCAGCAGCAGCTTTCCGACTCTCCTCCACGCGCACCCACTCGTCCGGCCAGCGCTTCGCACACGAACCATCGCCGTCCTTCCCAATTCAAACAGCCCGCCGGGTTCAGCCGCCGCACCACGCTCCCACGGGGATAGTCCCACTCCCGCGGCTGCGGCTTGATAGACCCGCGCACTAGCGCGATACCGTTCGCGCGGGACGCTGCATCCCCAGCGCTTCATGCCGCCGTCGCTCGTTGTAAGCCTGACGAAACTCTTCCAGCCTTCCAGGCCACTCGCCCAGCCGCTGCGGTTTGCCTCGATGACGCAGGGCTTCCTCCAGGTGCGGTGGAATCGCTCCACTTTCCCTTGCGTCTGCGGATGATGCACTCGCCCGTAGTGCAGCCGGATCCCTTGCTCGATCAATCGTACCGACAGCCACGTCAGCCCGTATCCATTGGTCGTTCCCCACCACACCGCGCCCCGATCCATCAGCATGCTCCCGGCACTCCGTAGCACTCAAACGTGCGCACCACACAGGGATACATCTTTTCCGCGCGGAAGTAACGCCGGCAAGGCATACAGTCCCACCGCGTAGCGGCTATGATCGTCCAGGATCGACAGCGGATAACAGATCCCGTCGCTGTGCCCGATATTCGCCTTTGCCGTCCATCTGCCACAACTCGTTGGGAGCGCGCGCTCGAATCGTTCGAGCGCTGGCGCGTGCGATTCACTTCAGGCCGATCAGATCGCGCCGCTTCAGAATGCGATGGATCGTGGTCAGCGGCAGCGAAATCCCTTCCTCCTCGCAACAGCACGCGAATCTTCTGGCGCCCCAGCCATACTGCGCCGCAGCTCGACTACTCGCCTTCCTTGGCCGGATCGGTCTGCGCGGACTGTGCAGCGGCCGCCGGCTCCGTCTCCAGAACGGCGGCGTCCAAGCTGCCTCCGCTCTGGAAGCGGTTCCGCCAACGATAGCCGGTCGGTCGCGAGATGCCGAATTCGCGGCATAAGGCTCGCCACCGCTTCCGGCGACCGCCGCCCGAACCACGAACTTCACCCGCTCGTTCGTTCACATCCGTCCTCGTCCAAGGCATCGTTCCGAGCCTCCCGGCTCGGAACTCTACCCGACTCAGCTGTAACGGATGTCCTGGCACCGCCTGTAACGTATGTCATGAAACCATACAGCATGCTGTGCCCCTACGAACGGAAGGGGACCCGCGCTAGGGCAACCACATGGTGCGCGGCGATCAGATATTTAGTAGGCCCAGCGCATTAGGACGGAGCCGGCGGTGTAGCCGGCGCCGACGGCGACGAGGAGGACGAGGTCGCCTTTGCGGAGGCGCTTCTGCTCGACGGCGTCGACCAGGCCTAGCGGGATTGTGGCGGCGGTGGTGTTGCCGTAGCGGTCGATATTGACGAGGACTTTCGAGTCGTCCACGCCGAGGCGCTCTTGCATGGCGCGGATGATGCGGAAGTTGGCCTGGTGGGGCACGACGAGGGCGAGGTCGCGGCTGGAGATTCCATTGCGTTCGAGCATCTGGCAGGCGAGCTCGGCCTGCCGCTTGACCGCATACTTGAACACCTGCTGACCTTCCTGGTGAACGTAGTGCATACGCTTCTCGACGGTTTCGCACGACGGCGGATGCAGCGAGCCGCCGGCGGGCATGTAGAGATTGGCGCCGCCGGAACCATCGATGTCATGCGCAAAATCGATGATGCCTTCGCGCATCATTTGCCGCGGGTTCCAAGAGAACGGCTCCGGCTCCATCACCGAAAAGGACGCAGGTGGCGCGGTCCTTGAAATCGAGGATGGAGGTCATCACATCGGCGCCGATGACGAGAACTTTCTTATGCGATCCTGCGCCAACGAACTGCGCGCCCACCGTGAGCGCGTAAGCGAACCCAGAACATGCGGCAGTATACACTCCATACAAGCCGGCCAGAGGCCGCACACCATGAAACAGCGCTCCCTTCTCTTTCTCGATATCAACCTTAACTTTATCATAAACAGTTGGAAGGTATGTTGCCCGATACTTTTCCCTCAAAAAATCATACTCCTTCCGATTATAGATCTCGTCAAACTCCGCTTCGGAATAATAGGTGTGGGCATACAACCACTTTTGTCCTCCCAATTCATGAACTTTCTGTTCAAATGCCCTGTTCCAAGCTACGAACTCATATCTTTTGCTTGGACCTGGCCCCCAAACTCCAAAATTGAGCATCATTTCCGGCATCTTGCGGTTTGTTTTCCCGACTTGCAGGGAGTGTGTTGACGCTGTTTTGCCGCTTTGTTTGAGGGGACAGAGCCAAATTGGGTAGTTCTTGAAACTGGTCTCTAGGTAGGTCATGAAGGTATTGGCTTGGGCGTACGGGATAGCGACGTCTTGGATTATGTACTGGGAGGAGAGTCTCGACTCGTGCAGGGCATGATACATGACTCCTACTGCAAATTAGCATTGTAGAATAGGGGAGGCACGAGAGCCGAGAAAGAAGCCGGGAGCCGTTTCGGGAGCTTGCATTATTGCAAGTCCCTTGGAAAGCTCCTGGGACAGTTTTCTGCTCTCGGATCTCCCCAGAACGGTGAATTTTGTATGGGAAAAAGCACCTACTTGTGTGCATGAAATAATCCAAGATCCAGCGAGTGATTCGGTTGAAGGGGGTGATGAAGTATTTATAGGCATATCGGGCCACCCAAAATCCACCTCTATCATACCGGAACAGATAGTCTACTAGTGGAATTGTTTCGGTGATAGGTGTTGTGCGCTTTTGAAGGAGTCGCTCGGCGTGGGGATAAAACCATGGATCAGTTGCTTTTGAAAACCCTTGGATTTTGATATCCTTCCTTACTTCGTTGGTCAGACGTCCCACACAAATAACACCACTGTCTTGAGCGAACATGATGCCATCCAAGTAATCAACTGAAACATCGCTGGTCGCTTTTTCAATTTCAACTTGAGCCTCGGAGATGCTGGAAACGGGGTGATAGGTCAAAGCCACATAATGTTTGGCTTCAATCAATTGCAACTCGAGAAGAGTTGTAACTCCCAGAGTTCCAAAAGATGAAGCGGCACCATAGAAGAGATCTGATTTCTCCGTCTTAGAGGCTTTGACGACCTCGCCATCTCCAAGAACCATTTCAATCCAGTTGATAATCCGATCAAAAAATCCATACCGGAAAGAACTACTTTCCTACTGCAAATTAGTGCTGTAAAAAAGGGGGTGCACGAGAGCCGAGAGAAAACCGGGAGCTGTTTCGAGGGCTTGCATTATTGCTAGTTCCTGGGGAAGCTCTTGGGACAGGTTTCTGCTCTCGGCTCTCCCCAGAACGTGAATTTAGTATGGAAGAAAGCACATACTCCAGCAGTCCCAGCAAACCCACCACCAACAGTAATACCGGGGAACTCCATAACAACAGGAGGTATCAGACCGAGTTGAAGGGTGGCTTCAATGAGAGCATCCATAGGAACATTAGGCTCCACCAATACAGTCTTGTTCTGAACGTCTACTTTCAGAACATTGGATAGCGCCGAAGTGTCTACCATCCTATCTCGTTGATATTGCGATTGCCGAGTACTGTTTGTGGATCCATGATATATTCGGAAATGCCTCCTTTCGAGTACAAAATTTGCGTATCGTGGATGCAATGGATGCCACTGCTCTGTCGTGACTTTCCATGGTAAGGGTTGGGTAAATAGTCTAAGCGAAGGGGTTTATTTAACGAATCAGATTATTGGCTGGTAATATGTAGATTCTGCCTCAAGTATCTGAATATGAAATTCTAGAAAATGGCATTGATCGATTTATGATGCCATGACTTGCATTTCCGGTTGTTCCGAGACTCGTCTTCGAATCATTGCAGGTCTCTTTGACCAGAAACTTTGATGCAACAACGGGACTGATGATATGTTTGGCAAATGAGGTTGGAAGTGAGTATCCCTCCGAAATAATATACTTAGTTCACGGAGGAAACTCGAAGTCGTTCTAGGAAGGGTTGAACTCGTAAGCCTGTCACGTGACTGTCGTTCAAAACACCAAAGTTGTTTTCTTGCCTTGTTAAAATTTTGGCTCACCCCCTTTTTTCTCCGTCAAATCCAAAATGTCTTCACGGATCCCGCCAATTCTTGAGCCATATCTCGCTCTTCCCCCAGAAGCATCCCTCATTCTCATCACAAGCGTTTTGGGTGCAAGCTCCAATTGGCTCGTTCTCAGATTTCTTCACACTGCCCTAATCAGCCCTGATCCCCCTTCAGAAATACAGGGAGAAGATGAAGCCAAAGTGGTTCTAGTGAGCTTTATGAGAGATATTACATTCTGGAAAGAAAATGCGAAGAGATTAGTAGGTTCTATTTCAGCTTTGGAATCTTGCTTGTTCATGTTCATGTTTCGATCTTTTACCACGGGCCGGGTGAGAGTACGAGGCTGAATTTTTTTTGGCGTGTAGGGTCTTGATCTTGACAAGTTTGCTTCGAAAAAGAGATTTGCCTTTGTTGATGGCTTAACTGGACTTTTTCATCCTCGGGCATCTGGAGGAGGGGTGGGGGAGAGTGTTCTGAGCGGCCCAGATCTTACAGCCGTATCTACGGAGATCCAGCGTAGCATCCATACTTTAAAAGAGGCTGCTGGTGGAGAAAAGATTGTCCTGATTATTGATCAGTTGGATCTCATGTTGGCAGCTGGTGGGGATACAGATTAGAGCAGTTAACATAGGGGAGATGTTGATTGGCTTGCAAGAGGTACGTGATACACCGAAGGCAAAGTTTCAAGGGGCAGAGCAGCTGATAGTCGTCTAGGAGGTGCATTCGACAATCTTGTCTCTCTCAGCAGATTACCCTCTAGTCTCAGCAAGTCAGTCTCCCCTGGAGAATGATCATGCAGCTTTGGTGCTCAACATAGCACATGAAGCGGATTTCACAATGAGTTTGAGGTTGTTGGATACTGGTACTGCAAGGGATATTAGTGGGGTTCTGAGAATCACTGTTAGTGCCAATATAGAACGAACGTTCCAAGATATCCGGAAGCGGGTGGAAGAGAAGGAGGTCTTGTATTTTGTGGGAGGGGATGGTGGTGTGAAGGTATTCGAGAGAGGCCAATGAGTTGCATATACATTCCCACTTGACACATCAAAATTTGAAACACCGTTTCAATCACAAGTAGAGTGTAAGAAAACTTCGCGAAACCTCATGCTTGCCATTTTATGCTCAAACCTGTACATGGGCGATGATGCAGCGCTCCAGGAAGCTGACCCACGGAAAGCCGCAGAGCTCGTCTTGGAACGAAGGTTGTGATGCAAGTTGATGGCATTTGCTAGTGTGACGCAGCCCTCATGACATCTCATAAGCAATCAATCCGCAATCCCAAATGAACTCCGCAGATGCATCCCTTATTCGGCCTTGGTCGATGGTCCCCTCGCGTCCTTGGGGGCACCGGTCTGGAAGCCATTCTTGAACTTTCTGGGAACGCCCTTCATGTGTCTCATACGTCCAGTACCAGTGGTCTTTCTCCGCTTAGCCTTCTCGCCCCAGTTGTCTGCAATTTTGCGTTAGCCTTGTAACCTTCAAGTCGCGTGCAATCGACGCCTCAAAAGATTGAAGCCGATAGAAACGTACATTGCCGAATCTTAGCAGCTGGGTATCCGCATGACGAGCAGGTGTGCTTTTGGATGTGAAGAGATCGTCGGCCTGCTAGTAAGTCAGTCTGCTGGTTCTCCGCCCTCAATTTGTCCCGCCTTTCCCCTCCGCCCAACTCCCCGGGAATCGTTTCTACTGACCGCAACGTCTGCACAGCGTATGTGTTTTGTTATGACGGCGTCCGAAGGAACTCGTGCCTTTCGCTGTAGATGAGGGCATTAGCAATATTCATAGGAGTGGTTTGGAGTGTCTTGGATTGCTTTTAGCGTGATCAGATACTCATTTTGAAGATTCCCGCGTGACTGCTCATCTTGAATGGTGGTCAGTGAAGTTGCTTGTCAGAAACCGAAATCGGCTTGCTGATGAAGCTACTATAAGAGGGGCATAGCACGATGGAAGCAGAACATACCTCGTTGGTGAGCTTGACTGATGAGTCGAGGATGAGGTTATTGAAATTTTGGGATATCGCGATCGGGATTGTGTGGGCTAGTTTGGATTAAGCGACTAAACTAGGGAAACATCACGTGATATGACTGGGGTTCGTGTCCAGTCTCGTGGTGGACAAAAATAGTGACACCTAATTCTTGATAATTTCAGCAAAAAAGTACAAATAAAATTGGACTTAAACCGGTGAGACTTTATGATCATGAATTTTCGAAAATTCTATTAATATACTTGCATTGTACGAACTTGTAAGGGAACATTGACTGAACATGCAGTTGAAATGTTCCACTGGGCTTGGTACATTTAGTGCCGCTTTTTCTGATATTCTTAGCAAAAGATTGAATTTCTTTGACTTAGACTGGTGAGACTTTATTACCATAACTCCCGGGATTCTAATTGATATCCTTTCGTTGTACGAACATGTAAGGCAATCACGGCTAGTATGCAATTCGAATGTCCCATTGGGCTTGGTACATACACCGCCACTTTCTCTGTCCAGTAAGCACATTTAAGGGAACATTGGCTAGGTAGGCAGTTGAAATGTTTCGTTGGGCTTGGTACATTTACTGCAGGATTTTCTGTCCACCACGGGCAAATTTAACCTCTAATATCACATACACATACACAGTATAGAACAGCTAGCGGCCTGGATTCATATAAATACTACATATTTGCTGTCAAGGATGCCCATGCCCATAGGTGCTCCGTAGATGTTGATATAGCATTTTCAAAAGACGATTTTCTGGCAATACGATGTACAATTTTCATGGCCGACTTGCAGACATCGATTCAGACTTCGTATCTTCGCTCGTCAACATCTTGATAATTCCTGTCGAGGATTACATATACCATATGTTATAACCACAACAAGAATGACAAATCCCACGTACGCCTAGAACGCCAACCCTTTCGATTGGTATTCCCCAATATTCCTCAAAACATTCCAAATCAAGTCTCCACGCCTAGCATGCCTTTCAATCCACTTTCGACACCTCTCCACCACCTACCTCGCTCCTCCAAATCGTCACCAACTCCACCAAGAGCCTCCTCCTTTCTCCTCTTGGCTTCTCTAGCCGAAGCGGTACTTCCAAGTCTCTTGACCTCCAAGGGTTGCAATTCAGCATTTAACCTTTCTAACTCCCGAGTTTTTCGTGGAAGCATAGCCTGAAGTTGCTCCAGCTGCCTGTCTAGTTCAGCTCTTTCCCTCTCTCGCTCTTCTACTAATGCTAGCGTCTTCTCCAAGGGCAAGTTTAAAGTCGGATTCGAACCAGGTTGTTGAGCTGCCCTCAACTCCTCAACACTAAGCTTGAGAGCCTCAATTCTCTCTGGCAGCTCCTGAAGCTGTGCCGTCTGCATCTGAATGTTCTCGTATTTTCGACATAACTCTCGGCCTCTCGCCTCTAACTCCGCGACCAGCTCTGCAACCTCCGTCTTCTGTGCTTTCAATGCAGATTTTGCGACAGCAAGAGACTCCTCGAGTTCAACATTCTCTTGATGCTCTACTACCAGAGGTGGATCACCAACGATGGCGCGTATAAATTTCTCTTTGGTGACTTGTTCGAGGTATGAGAACCGAAGTTTCGAGAAGAGTTCCTATCGATGAATCAGCGATTAAGACTTCAACTATGGTATACTGACTTACTTTGTAATGTGCTAAGTCCGCCTCTAAACTTGCTGGAGTTGGATTCTCGAATACCTCCGCAGACACGTCTGACGTTCGCTCTGCACCGTGCTGCTTGAGTGCGCCGGAAATCGGTTCACTGAGTTTGATAATAGACAGCTCATGGGAGTTCTGGGCATCCAAAAGAGCCTCCAGCACTTCGCCGTGAGAAGTTGCCATGCTGACTATAAATCTGGTGTTGCTGAAACTGATATTGCACTCTCCGGGTGCTTAATTAGGTTTGGATGGAAACCGCGTTGGGCGCGAATTTAGGCGTCTTCCAGGCGGAATTTCAGAAAAATCTGGACAAACTACGTGTATGTTCTCGAGCTGGAAAGAAGATCAGAATCGCGGTTGTGCTTAATGTACTTTCTGGAGTGATTGACCGGTCAGGTGTGGTAGGCGTTTGTTTACTTGCGCAATTCGGCAGTTTGGTGGGATGTATTTCACCGCCTTCCCAATCAAGCCATCGAAATTATTACTCATGGTCCATCGTTTCGTCAAGCAGCGGTTATTCAGAAAACCTGCTCTCAAACCTCGGCCTCTCTTGCCAGCAGTTCCTTCGTTGGCCACAAGCCGGAAATCAGAAATCATGGGAAATGACGAGATCCTGACCGACGATTATGTAGCGGAACTCCTGGCAAAGGACGCAAACGACAGTGCCATCAAGTACTCCTCGATGGGTCTTGACGCTTTCAAGCAATCCAAGTACGTCCTACTCACCCAGAATATGCGGAATGCCATTCTAAACTTATTAGAATGCCCTCGAATAAGCCTAAGCCAAATACTCGTTTCCTACAAAACATCATCAAGAATACCGACAGTCACAATGCAGCACTACGCGCCAAAGAAACTGCGGAATCCCGTGCCCGCCTGGAGAGTTTAGGATCTAATGAACGTCGTGAGGAGAAAGCAAGTCGGGTTGGTGGAGGAGATATAAGGAGACGTCAGCTTGGGGATATTGCAGCGATCTTAGGGGGCAGACCGAGGAAGCGGGCCAAGGTTGGCGAGGGTGGGAGGCGTGTGAATACTTCCAGTGAAGATGAAGAACCTGAGGAGAGGGCGAGGGCGGCATCTCATAGGACCCGGGATATTAGGGAGTCTAGAGACGAGAGTAGAAGGTCAAATGGCCAGCGAGGACATCATCGCAGACATAGAAGCGCTTCTAGAGAGCGCGGCAAGGAAGGCGAGGATCGAAGAAGACGGCGCAGATCACGTTCAGGGTCCCCCAGAGAACACCGAAGCAAAGAAAGCAGACATCGCGAGAGATCACCGAGAAGGAAGCGGTCGAGGTCCCCAGATGCTGATAAAGCACGAGGAAAATCACATCGATCTAGCAGGGGGGAAGTGGATTCCGGAATGAAGGAACAAGACCGAGAGAAGAATTTAAAGGAGGCAGAAGCAGAAGCAAATCAAATGCAAATGCAAAAGATGGCTACTACTCAGATCCTTTAGACGATATCATTGGCCCACGCCCTCCACCTATTCCCAAAGTACGAACCAAAGGTCGCGGCACTATTTCTCAAGCATCCGGTATAGACGCTAGATTTTCGGCAAACTACGACCCAAGTACTGATGTCCGGCTGGATTCCGATGAGGACGACCCATGGGATCAGGCTTTAGAGGCAATGAGAGCTCGTAAGAAATTCAGGGAGATAGGTGCTGATCGTCTCAGAGCTGCTGGTTTCACAGAAGATGAGGTCAAGCGATGGGAGAACGGTGGCGAAAAGCGGGAGGAAGATGTGCGGTGGGCGAAGAAGGGAGAAGGCAGAGAGTGGGATAGGGGGAAAGTTCTAGATGAGGAAGGAAAAGTGTCGGTTGAGCCGCAGTTTGGGAGGTTGAAGGATACCTGAATTGGTATATCATGTAATGATTCAGCCTCCTGTTTACGATTAGACTCGCAAAGTTTAGTAAGGAGATGAAGTCCTGTTTACTCATGCATGCACTAGTGGTTGTCAGAATTCGTGACACAAAGCTGCGTTCCAATGTACTATAACTTATGGAACTTTCGTAAAGCGAAGAGTCACTACTCTTCATATTGTTCCTCAGGCCCGGGAACATTTAAAAAGCAATAATGGCAGTTAGGCTCTAAATGTCCCTTGAGCTATAGTACATTGAGAACCAGTATTGCCTCACAAATTCTGACAACCACTGGTGATGTAAAGGGTGTCAATGAGCCTTGGACTACGAGAATAAGCAATGCGAATCGTGACTTCATTTCTTGGTATCAAAGGCTCTAAAAACGAGATGGTGAATGCACCATTGTGCAACACTATGCTATGGGTGTTCAACGCCGTAATGCCGCTAAATCAAATGAACCTTACATGTTTCCACCTCCACCGTGCGCTCTCCCCCATCTCTCTCTTCCTCTGTCTGCACAAATGACTGAAAACTTAGATCACAGGTTGATCAAATCAATCTCTGAGAAATCTGGCGGATTTCTTCCGTAAACAACTCTCGACTTCCCATCTAATGCCGCACCCACGTTGCTGATCCAGATGTTATTACCAGCAAACTCTCTTGTTCTCCTCACCTCGTCATCACTAACCCCGATATCATCTCTTGGAATCCATACAGTGGGACGACGAGCTCTCAGCGCGTAGTGCTGAAAGGCATGTTTAACAAGGATATCTCTCTCATCAGGCGTCAAATCCTCAATTTCGTCGTTGTAGCCACCGTACAGAGCATCCGCGATCTTCTTCTGAGCTTCGATATCACGGTGCTTGCGTTTACGGTGCAGATGAGGAAGATGCGGAAGACCTTGGTCAGCATCATTGCCGGAACCACGACCAAAGGTGTTTTGTCTGATCTTCCGACCTGACTTCGCTGCCCAGGAGCCGGCTTCTTGGACAACATTGACCGGGTTAAACTTTGCGAACTTGCTTTTTGTGTTGAGCTTAGACATCTCTATGCCGCCATCATGTTGTGGGAAATCTAAACCTTCGTCTTCGTCGTCGACTAAGCCAAGACGGCGTGCCTGTGCCCTCTCGAAAATTTCGTCACGGAGAACAGCTTCATCTTCGAATGTGATTGGAAGGTGACGGAAGAGAGGACCGAATGACATGTTCAACAGCACTTGATACAGGACGGTGAGGAAGCCCACAACGATCATGATAATGGCTTGTGGTATACACGCAGCATTATTGTTCTCGTCACGAACAAGGAAGAACAAGCCAACCATGCAAAGCTCCATGACATAGAGGCCGGTGAAGGTCTGATTGATAGCTCGTGGATATAGCAGGCCCCCAGTATCCAGTTTGAATCTGGACACGTAGAGCATGTTATATCTGTTTGCAATCCAGAGCAGAGTGAATGTTATAATTGCAAATATCGCGATGATGGGGGATACAACGCTGTAGATGAGGGCAATGCAGGCGAAGTTGGTGTAAACAGGAAAGAATGTACCCCAAGTCACCGATGGTAGAGTGGTGTTTCGCTTCCACTTTTGTCGAGCAGTATTGTCGAAGAGCTTCGGCAGCACGTACCACAAGATCAGAGTAAAAATTTGCAGCAAGGTCCCGGAACTAGTCGACAAAGCCTGTAGGATCATATAAGAAAAGAAGTAGTTCGCCGCTTTCGGAAGTTGAGTGGCTAGGGTGTTGGGGATTGCAGTGATTTGAGTTGCTGATCCGAGGGTAGCTAACGCACTTCCAGAGATGGAGACGATCAAGAAGACCTGGACAAATAGGAATGCGAAATAGTAATTCTGAACAGATCTCTGCTTTTCCATGCCCGTTTGCGCGCCTTGAATAAATGCAAGGTAGTTTAAGATCATGGGAACAAGCGCTAGTAAAATTGACAGGACGAGAGCTGGCAGGACACCTGCAATTGCCTGAAGGACCCTCGCGGGAATGCGGTTGAGCCAATGGAGCCAGGGATATTTCGCGGCCAAATAGGAAATTTGTGCCAGGGAAGCTGTCCAGGCCACAGGAAACGACCATAGGATAACCATTCCAGCAACAACACCTGTTACGAAGAAAGTTCTGAGCCAAGACTCCCACCATTTAATCGACATGTTGTCCCAAACTACATCGTTTGGCGAGATTTCCACAGTTCTAGGGGCCATATGCATAGGCACATGATGACTGACAGCTTGGCATGCCATGTGAGCAGCGACCTGGTGATTGAATTGGATAAAAGCAGAATTCATCAGCGGAAATCGTTCTGGTTCTTTCTGGTCTATCTCAATCTGGAGATTGAGACGGGCGAGTTCTCCACGGCACCAGTATATTGTGTCGACCTTCTCGTTGATGAGTGGTAGACCTGGCAACCAACCAGGAGTCCAGCTGAACTTGGCCAAGCGGTGTGTCGGTCGATCGCTTGCTTTAAGATACCTCTCCCACACCGCTCCATGTGCATCTTCTTTATAATCAGGGTTGTACGCAACTGGATACTGCTGAGGCTGGACTTCCTCCTGGTCGAGGAATGGGACAGCGGCTTTGATTTTGCTCCACAATCCCTTCTTCTCCTCCCTACCATCTCGACTATGCTTTGGTATAGACACCCTTGCACCGTCATTGTGGGTTAATGGAAATTCATCGCCTTCTTCGTATCCAGTCGGTAGTGGCGATGCGAACCCTCCTGCGGGAGCCTTCCAGAACTTCCACCAGCCGTTGTTTGGTGGAATATCTTCCGCACCGTCGACTCCGTGATGAAATGTCGCCTTTCGCGTTGTATTTCCCGGTAGCCTGTTGCTTTGATCATTTCGTGTTTCCGGTGGAGTTGTTGATTCAACCGTCTGTAGCTGCTCTTCCGCATCCCTGATTCCCTCTGCCCTGTTTTCGGAACCAGCACCATAAGGGTCTTGGGCGGTAGTCTGAGAATTGCCACGATATCGTCCATACACGTCATACGAATCGCCGTCTATTGGCGAACCGTCGTCCATCGCAATGAAACCATTGGTAGTCTCAAGTTGATCATCGAGATTTCTACCAACTTTTCGAGCACCTCCAATAACCGTAACACCAGCTTTTCCAGCAGCATCAAGCCCCTTCCCGAGCCCCTGGCCCATAACATCCAAGCCTTGTCCAACAGCAGCCAGACCGCCACCTAAGACAGGAACCTTGAAAGTACCTTTCTGCTCGGTTCGGTCATACCTAGACCTTTCTTCTTCTTCATTTATAGCGTCATCCACTGTATGGGGCACCTGGTGAGGGTCACCAGCCGTTACTCCTCCGCTACGGGCAAGTCTCTCCGCTTCTGCGTTGTCCATTTTTATCTTTTGCTCCTTCTCCTCTTTCGTCATAGCTTTTGGCTTGAGCGAGGACTTTTTTGCTTGTATTTGGGCATCCTTCTCAGCCTGCTTTCTCTGAGCCTTCTTTGCTTTTCTAATAAGCTCGGTCTCTGCAGCCTCGAGTTGCTGAAATATTTTGTCTCGCGAGTGGATCTTGTCAAGTAGCTCGTCATAATTTCGATTGATCCAAATGTTCCGAATCCCTCCCGGAAACACGTCGTATAGTCCAGCAAGAGCTTCTCTTGTAAGCCATTTTCGAGGAATGGCGCTGACGAGTACGGTCGTTGCTGATGCCCTCAATCGGTGTTCTGCTGATGTTAAGTAGTCTTGTCGCACTTTAATGTATACCCGCAGCTCCGCAAAAAATACACCGCACACCCAAACAACAACGACAATACCAAGTACTAAGTGCGCCCAATATCTTTTTGTTTGTGTTGGTCGTACATTACCCCATGCGACAGTGTCCAGCCCTGTGACATTGGCGTGGGTGGAATCCGTAGAATTTCCAAATTCTAGAGCATAAGATCCACCTCTGCCACCAATGTAGTTGAGGGGGACCAAAATTGGAAGTATGACCAACGCCAGAGGTATGAATATTACGAGGAGGGTTTGGAGGTATCGCAGGAAAAAGTAAGCGTCCAGTCCGCATTTATTGATGATTTCGCGGTCTCTGAATCGGAAGATGGCAAACAGCCAGCCCCAAGGGCTTCTCGGCGGGGGTTCTGTTCGTTCTCGTTCAGGGACTAGATATGTCTTGGGTTTGCTGGTTATCGTTAGCAGGGCTCGAGGGGATATTTAATTTGTCCTGGCAGTCACTCAATATGCAGACTCACAAGATTCGTGCTAGCTTATTCTTCAGGAGAATAAATGCAAGCATCTGCACGCCGAAAATAACCAACGAAGTCGCCAAGGCAGTGAGGAAAGCCACCAGACTGATGCCCTGGGTCGCTTGTCCTTGCCCGAAGGTTGCTGTGGTGCGTCGTCGCGCCCGACGAGCTTGTCGTCGAGGCGGTTGCCGTCGTTGAAGACATCTTGGGGTCGTCACTGGGTGTTTGGAATTATCGAGACATAGAAAGGGTTTCGACCTGGGCTTGCAGGAGTCGGTGAGAATGAATGTATAATCGACAGGGCCGAGGCCGGTATTATATCGATGATTTAGGGGAACCTGCAAAGCAAGAAACGAATGAGTGAAGGGATAAGGTTATATGGGCCCCTCATATGGTTCACAGCTTGGCCAAGATATGGTCGTTTGCAAGAAACAGGGTACCAGCCGCTGAAGGTTTGCGGAGGTTGATTTGTTGGATTTGTTGGATGAATTGGAGGAAGTATTGGCAGGGGTTTCTTGATTCGAAACGCAAGATGATGTCAGGTCGACAGGCGATTGGCTCTACCGCGTCCGCCCCCTGAATATAGTTACAGCATGGCTGGAGGCGGATGGGTCGCTTGACGCGATGGCGCTCAATCGTGTGGCCGCAGCTAGAGATTCACTGTGGAGATCCTATGGCTGGCTGCGCGTGAGATCCTTTGACGCTCAATACCCGTCGTCTAAACGACGATTTCTATTTCTATTGATAGCTGAAACAACGTCGCGCTTAAGTTGAGCCATCACTTAGGAGTTTGCTTCACCGACGACAAATTTCAAATCGACTCACGGAGAGTGAGTGCACAGCGCGTCACCTAGCAATTTGCCTCATCCTTGGAAGAATCAAGTCGCAAACACAGCATCATTAATTGCTTACTTTCAAATTATGTCTCTAAGCATAGCTGATCACGAATCGCTCGAGAGAGGGACTCACCAGTGGTTGTCAGAATTCGTGACGGAATGCTGGCTTTCAATGTACTATAGCTCGAGGGACATTTAGAGCTCAACTGCCATTTTGCTTTTATAATTGTTCCCTGATCTGAGGAACAATCTAAAAAGCAGTGGCTCGTCGCTTTACGAATTTTCCATGAGTTATAGTACATTGAAACCGGGTATTGCGTCACGAATTCTGACACCCGCTGGTGACTCAATATACAGAGCTTTGGCGTTGGCGTGTCTCGAAAGGTGAAAATTCAGACAGGTTGCAAGTTACAGCTCTGAGGATCAAATTCGGGAGGAGGATCTCCGCATCGTGGATGGCTGGATTTTAAGAATGTCTGGATAACGAGGCGAATTCTGGATCCTAGTGGAGATTTGATGACGCAGTGAAGTGATTGTCCATCGGCGAGCAGAGGGTGTTTAAGTTTGTCTTCACCTTTGCAAGTTGCATTGCTGAATCCTACTCTGAGGACCAGAGGAAATTTCTCTTCGTGCATTTTGGAGCGGACACATAATCCACATTTTTTGGTTGTTGAATATTTAAGCTTGGAAAATCTCATTAACCCATTGGGACTCTTTTTCAACCACAATTTCCTACATTCCTGAACGGGGTTGCATCGCATGGCCTGAGCATCAATTGCTTGCGATACCAGATCTTCTCATTTCACCATATGAGGGTTAGGTTTGAACAAATTCGGTACTGCTTGGTCAAAGTTCGTTGCCCTGTTACTATAGCTCTACCGCCCAAGCTAACAAGTTCTAGCTCAGCGCATGCAAGCACTCGATCTTGAGCATCTTCTGGCTTCCAAAATTCTCATCTTTCTCAGTACAACAATATCATTAACAGTACAACCACTATGATCTCGCTTTTGGATCTTCCGGCGGAGATTAGAAACCAGATCTTCCGCGACTGCCTTGTATCTCCAACTGGCACAATCAGGATCCTGTCTCGTTGTGATGCATATCACCTCGGCTACCCACGCAGCTGTTCGCAGTCTGGACCCTTCTTCTATCTCCTGGTTGACGATGGAAGGCCCCTCAAGAGGAAAAGTCAACTTTGCGGGTCTGAAACATTGCGGCCAACCATCTCCCTCTCACTTCCAAGAACATGCCGCAAAATGTACGAGGAGACAAATGAGCTTTTCTGGAGGAGCAACGTTTTCTATTTCTATTCACCTCACAACCTCCGGCAAACTTTTAAATCAATGGGCCGGCTTGCAAGTCAACGGATTGCTTCCATTCGCCTGAGACTTGTCCCAGGTTTGGGAAACAACATTGAAATCTTTGATAAAGCCATACAGCTCTTGATTAAGCAAGAAAAGTACAGCTCACTTCGAAATTTGGAGTTGTTGCTCGATAAAGACACGATTGAGCACATGGGTGGCGTGCTTCCGCCTCCATATACCTTTCCAAACCGCCAGGCCCCGACTATTATGGCGGAGAGGGTTCTATTAAGTTTGCGACAGGCACACCCACTTTCATACGTGCAGAAGATTCTTGTGGTCACTGATAAAGCTTTGCCCACAATAGAAGCAATCCATCAAAACTCTATTGTAAAAGGGGTTCATGGGCACTTGCAAGATTTGCGTGACGCTTGGGGAGGACAGTTGTGTTGGAACTCGAAAATGGAGTCAAATGCAGAGAAAAGGTCCGCTGAGGCTCCTACCAAGGCTTTTATTGAGAGGCTTTTTGACTCTGAGAATGGCGGAAGCGATTTGATCTAAGGAGAATAGAATAGGAAAGAGAAATGAATCGATGATGATAAATACAAGGACGTCGGCATCCTGGGAAGGGATCCCGTGGAGCATGGATACCACGTGGGTCTACTATGAACTGTTACGGAGATAGGAAACTCTGCAATAATAATCATTCTCAGCATTGGATAACAAGCCCTTGCTGGGACACAAAATTGAGATTTCTCGGCTGGTAGCTATGGTTTCCATTCCATTGTACCAGCTCTCTTTAGACACTAAAGAGCTTTTGAAACGTGTAAGAATCGTCTGCTTCGTTTCATTGTACCCGCCCACTCTGGACATTGAAGAGGCTCTTGATACGTTTAAAAGGGATCGGTTTTCGCTTCCTGTATTTAGATTTGTCTCTTCCAATACGGCCAAATATTTTCTGTCATATGCCAATTTCTGCGCCTGAAATTGCTTTTTATCCCATTCTGACTCCAATATCAAGCCACGTTTACCGTCACAGTATCCTCTCACCAGCGGGTGTCAGAATCCGTGACGCAATACTGGTTTTCAATGTACTGTTATCCGAGGAACATTTAGAGCCTAACCGTCATTTTGCGTTTTTGAATCTTCCCTGATCTGAGGAACAATCTGAAAAGTAGTGGCTCGCCACTTCACAAATGTTCCAGAAGTTACAGTACATTGAAACTCAAGCTTTACGCCACGAATTCTGACGACCACTAATGCTTATAAACTCGACATCTGACGGAGGCTACTATGCCACCAGGCTAGATCAACAGACAGAGCAAGGAAATTGTTTATGATGGGAGACTTGCTGTGATAGAATTTCTCTCATTCTGCTCACGAACGGAGACGAAATCGAACGCAAGGCTAAGGAGAGATTTCTAGAGCTGTATCTTGAGCAAGCGTGGGCGGATATGGTTGATGGAAACGAGATCTTATCCAGAGAAGAGTTTGTCCGCAAACCATCAAATATTATCAATCCCAATTCGGTGCATCCTGCCTGCGGCCTGCAATCACCCTCGTCTTGCCCTTGAATTGTCTCCAATGTATCGGCCCCGAGCTCTTCCACGGCCACAAAACGTAGGTAAGCTTTCCTTGGATTAGGCTCATTGGGAGAGGTCCATAACTGTTGCTATCCAACGATTTGTCCCTATTATCACCTTCCACCCAGACATGGCTGATAGGGACTTGCACCGTTGGTAGAGGACAAGGAGCTCTAGTGTATACCACATCTCCCTCAAGAGCAATGACTCGCTTTATAGCAAGTTTTTCGGGGTTATTTGGACTTCTATTACTTATTGTCAGTACTGTGACGAAAGTTCTCCTCCATATAACTAACTGAAAAGAGACTAGCATCCCTCTCTGCAGATTTCGAGTCGGATTCCATTTGCTGACCCAGCACAGATCTTTCTTAAGATCTTCGTTATAGCTGGTGTTCAAATACGGGTACATAGATGGGCCGTTGATCCGAGTCAACTCTCCCACATTTCCATTGAAGAAGATCACGGCGGGTACCCATGTCATGAAAATGAACAATCGGTAATTGAAGTCATGGAAAGATTTACCCCATGTTGTATTTCGTTTGAAGAAGGAAAACATGCGGTTCGAGGACATGGTGGTGGGGTTCAGACTCTGGTACCAACACGGGAGGTCGTTAGCTTTCGATTTGGTGCTCATCCTCAAAAATCTCGCTTACTTTCCATCAGCTCAGCCTCGCGAGCAGCCTTGTCAAGAAATCCATTTCATGAAGAGACTGACGACATTTTTTAACGTTTTGACTACTTTTCATAACTTATGACTGTTCTTAAAAAGACACAGGTCGTTCGCTGCAGCATTTGGCTCTATAGCCCTTCTATGCGCCCGCAATGCAAATTCTGATCACAATGCTTTTGATATAGCCCAGAACGCCTTTACATCACCTCGACCGCATTTTCGTCGCTTTCACTCATGCTCTCATCTCCGCTGACCTCTGCGTTTTCTCTCTCACGTTTCTCCATTAATGCCTGCAGCTCGGCATCATCATTCTCTGTGACCGCTTTTGGCTCCATCTTTACGATGCAATTACCACCAGACCCCTCGATGTTGGACCGGATGTCAACGATCGCCGCTTCTAGTGTTTGAATTCCAACAGCTTTCTCTAGGCATGTGCTTGTAAGGACATATAGTGGTGGCGAGACAAGTTTAACCTTCACCTGGTTATCCGGGGTATTTCGAGCTTCAGCTGTTCGTAGCGCTGTTTTGACAGCATCGATTCCTTCATATCCAAAACATGTAACCTCAACATCTGCTCGGACCTTTGTAGGCTGGGGTGTAAGACGCTTTCCGATGTAGGATTTCAGTTCTTCGGCAACGACATCGTTGGGAAATGAAACTTCTTGCCAGACGTCGGGATTGCTAAAAGATGATTAGCAAATTTCCGAAATGGATCAAAGTCTGTACCTACGTTATTGAGAGCTTGAAAGCATCTACCGCATGTCCGTACTTCTTGTTCAGTGGCCAGCCAATGCGCTCATAAAGATCTTCAATAGGATGTTGAGTCTTTTCTGCCACATGTCGCATAATTGAATGAACCATCTTGCTCTTATTATATCTCTCCTCGCATTTGATGATATCTTCAGGCGACACTCTTCGTTTTGAAAGATCAATGTACCCTGCGATCCCGTTCAGTATTTGTTTCGTTGATTAATCTAGTTCTGGTGCTCACCCTTCTCCTTGTCGACTCGCAGGACTACCACAACTTCGTTGCGCCCAACTCTGATGAGTTTTTGGATACTTGGTTGAACTACTTCGGCATGGTCCGAGTGCTACCAGCGGCTCTGCCTTTGTTGCGGAAACAAGGGAGCGGTCACATTCTCGGTGTCTCGAGCGGACTTGGGGTAACGGCATTGCCACTCATCGGCTTCTATTGCGCTACAAAATGGGCTGTCGAAGCGCTCCACGAATCCCTCGCGCAGGAGGTGAGGGCGTTCGGGTTGAAGGTGACGCTTGTTGAACCCGGAGCCTACGCAACCGACTTCGGAAAATCCTCACAGATCGCGGATGCGCTGGAACCATACGCGGAATTCGGAAGCAGTTCCTGACGCATCTGGCAAATGTTGAACGCGGCGATCCGGAGGCGACGGCAGAAGCCATCCTGAAGCTTGTGGACGCAGAAAATCCGCCGCTGCGATTGGGGCTGGGCACTTCTATTCTGCCCAGGGCCCGCGCCGCATATGCGGAGCGGCTGGAAACGTGGGAAGCGTGGGAGGACGTGTCGAATACAGCGATGGGCGAGCCGAAGGAATCGATGGCGGCGTGGATTGAGCAACTGGCCCATGGAACTCCGGATCAGGTTAGCGGCAGGAAGCAGGGTCCCTGCGTTCTGACCCGGAAAGATCCTGAAACCTATTCACTCGCAAGCCTCAACCGTAACAGACAATAATTTTTCCCAAATCGATAGCAATTTGTGGCCGATAAAGTTGGTGACCAGCAAGCCCGTCATCAGTAAAATAAGCACGGTCAGCAGCACGCCTGCGCCGGGGATTTCATAACCGATAAACTGTGCGGGATGATACTTTTGTGGTAGCAACTCCATGGTCCCATCTAATAAGTGCACGATAAAGTGGACAATAAAATAAGTGATCACAATGGGTAACCAGACCAAAACACCGGCAATTAAATAACGGCGTATCGATTTGGTAATATGGGTGGTTAAGCTCATGAACTTTTTTCCTCGGTTTTCGGGGTGGTTTTTTCTGTTGTTTTAGTATCGGGCGTTTCTTTACTCTTTTGCTCAGGTTTATTGCTGTTTTTGAAGTCAGTGACATACCAGCCTGTCCCTTTCAATTGGAATTGGGTCGCTGAAACCTGTTTTTTCAACGCTTCTTTTCCACAATTTGGGCACAATTTTATTTCTGGATCCGTAAATTTTTGTAAATATTCACAAGCCTGACTACAGGCTGAACATTTATACTCATACAAAGGCATCAAATCTCTCCAAAAAAACTACTTTCTAAAAACTCTAAATTATACCATAAATTTTGTCTGCCATATGAGTTTTTTTCGGGAAATATAGTGTTATTGTCTTGATGCTCTAGTTGGAATCTTCTTCATCCCAGCTTAATGTACCGCCGGCTTGGTATTCGATAACGCGGGTTTCGAAAAAGTTTTTCTCTTTTTTGAGGTCCATCATTTCACTCATCCACGGGAAAGGGTTCGTTACACCGGGATATTGTTCAGGTAAACCAATCTGCACGAAACGGCGATTGGCAATATATTCTAAATAATCTTTAAATAAATTGGCGTTTAAGCCTAAAATACCACGAGGCATGGTGTCTTTGGCGTATTCGTATTCTAAATTAACACCGTCTTTGATCATGTTAATCACTTCAGTTTGGAATTCTTTAGTCCACAAATGCGGGTTTTCAATTTTGATTTGATTAATCACATCAATACCGAAATTCGCATGCATCGATTCATCGCGTAAAATATATTGAAATTGTTCAGAAGTGCCGGTCATTTTCCCGCGGCGGCCCATCGCTAAAATTTGCGTAAAGCCCACATAAAAGAAAATAGATTCAAACACCACATAAAAAGCAATTAAATCACGCAATAAACGCTGATCATTTTCCGGAGTTCCCGTGCGGAATTGGCGATCTGCTAGACTGCGGGTGTAAGGAATCGCCCAGGCGGCTTTCTTGGCTACAGACGGTAATTCACGGTACATATTGAAAACTTCAGCTTCATCTAAACTTAAACTTTCAATCACATGTTGGTAAGCATGCGTGTGTAATGCTTCTTCAAACGCCTGACGCAATAAATATTGGCGGCATTCGGGATTGGTAATGTGACGGTAAACCGCTAACACCAAATTATTGGCCACCAAAGAATCAGCTGTGGAGAAAAACCCGAGACTGCGTTTGATGATAGTTCTTTCGTCTTCGGTTAAGCCATTGGGATCTTTCCATAGGGCGATATCCGCTGACATATTAATTTCATTCGGCATCCAATGGTTGGCGCAACCCGCCAGATATTTTTCCCACGCCCATTTGTATTTGAAGGGCACTAATTGATTGAGGTCCGCGCGGCAATTGATGATGCGTTTATCATCCACGCGAATGCGTGCTGCACCCATTTCTAATTCTTCAAGGCCTGTACTGCCACCATCGCCGCCATCGTCTTCATCTTCAGCAATAAAATTCTTTGCTAAACGGGCCGCTTTTACGGATTCTTTGTGGTAAGAATCATCCCAATTTAAATTGAAATTCTCAGACATAGTGATCTCCTTTATTGACACGCTTCGCATTCTGGGTCGTCGATGGAACACGCTTTGGGCATTGTATCCACCGCATTTAAAGCATAATCGGTAATGGTGGCTTTTTCAGTGCCCGTCGCACCCATACTGCGAAGATAGTAAGTCGTTTTTAATCCCAAGAGCCAAGCTTTGCGATATAAAATATCCAGTTTCTTTCCGGAAGGCTCCGCCATGTATAAGTTGAGTGATTGTGATTGATCAATCCACTTTTGCCGGCGGGATGCAGACTTCACTAACCACTCAGGGTGGATTTCAAAAGCAGTTTCATATAAAGCTTTAATATCCGCTGGTATGCGCTTGATTTTAGCTAAGCTGCCGTTGTAGTACTTCAAATCATGCACCATGGCGGTGTCCCATAATCCCAAGGCTTTTAGGTCTTGCACCAAATAGGGATTAATTACGGTGAATTCACCCGATAAGTTCGATTTCACAAATAAATTTTGATAAGTCGGTTCGATAGATTGAGTGACATTGCAAATATTGGCAATGGTGGCGGTGGGCGCAATCGCCATGACATTGGAATTACGCATACCAAATTTTTTCACCACTTCACGCAATGCATCCCAATCCAGCGTTCGACTTTCATTTTGCTCAAGATATTGTCCGCGTGACTTTTTCAGTAAGGCGATAGAATCTATCGGTAAAATCCCTTGGCTCCACAACGAGCCTTCATAACTAGAATAGACGCCGCGTTCTTGCGCCAATTCACAAGAAGCTAAGATGGCATAGTAACTGACGTATTCCATGCAGCGATCGGCAAATTCAACGGTGGCTTCGCAAGCATAGGGTAAGCGTTGTTCATACAATGTATCTTGGAAACCCATAATGCCTAAGCCAATAGGACGGTGTTTGTAATTAGAGTTTTTCGCTTGCGGCACGCTGTAGTAGTTAATATCGATCACATTATCCAGCATGCGAATGGCTGTTTTAATGGTTTTTTTAAGTTTTTCAGTATCTAATTGGCCATTCACCATGTGTTTAGCCAGGTTAATGCTACCCAAATTACAAACCGCAATTTCTTCAGCATTGGTGTTCAAAGTAATTTCTGTGCATAAGTTGGAACTGTGTATCACACCCGCATGTTGTTGCGGGGAACGCAAATTGCAGGCGTCTTTAAAGGTGATCCACGGATGGCCCGTTTCAAACAAAAGACTCAACATTTTGCGCCACAGCGCCACTGCAGGCACCGTGCGGCTTCTGATTTTGCCTAATTTGGCTTGTTTTTCATAGGCGACATAGGCTTTTTCAAAGGGTTCGCCAAATAAGTCGTGTAAATCACTGACTTCATCAGGAGAAAACAAGGTCCAATCCTGTTTTTCAAGTACACGTTTCATGAAAAGATCTGGAATCCAGTTTGCGGTGTTCATATCATGTGTGCGTCGCCGCTCATCACCCGTGTTTTTGCGTAATTCCAGAAATTCTTCAATATCCATGTGCCAAGTTTCTAAATAAGAACAAAGAGCGCCTTTACGTTTTCCGCCTTGATTAACAGCCACGGCCGTTGCATCAGCAACATTAAGGAACGGCACTACACCCAATGATTTACCGTTGGTGCCTTTGATATGAGCACCCATCGCGCGCACGTAAGTCCAGTCATTACCTAGACCGCCGGCAAATTTAGACAACATAGCGTTGTCTTTAATCGCGCTAAAGATGCCCTCCAAATGATCGGGCACGGTGCTTAAAAGCAGCTCGACAACTGTGGTCGCGTAGTGCCTGAGTTAAATAGCGTTGGTGTGGAAGACATCATGTCGAATGAAGACAGCAGATGATAAAATTCAATCGCTCTTTCATTACGCGCATTACCTTCGCAGTGCGCTAAACCCATCGCGATCCTCATAAAAAACACTTGTGGTAATTCAATGCGCTGACCACGTGAATGGATAAAGTAGCGATCGTATAAAGTTTGTAAGCCTAAATAACCAAGGTTTGATCGCGCTCGACACAAAGTGCTGCAGCGAGTTGCTCTAAGTTAAAATCTTTCAAATTGGCATGCAATAACTCTTCTTGGATACCGCGCTCAATAAATTTATGAAACGCTTTTTTATACCAATCAAATTGCGTCAAGCGGTTCATATCGCCTTCCAGGCCCAGCGTAATTAAAGTTTCATTGTAAATATCCTGCAACAAGAGATGTGCAGTGACGTAACTGTAATTGGGTTCGGTTTCAACCAAAGTGCGGGCAGACATAACCAAAGCTTTATAAATATCTTTAATGGCCACGCCATCAAACAGATTTTGTTTGACATCTTTTAAAATGGGTTGTGGCGTAACAGCAGCGATGCCTTTACAAGCTTGTTCAACAATTTGTTGCAACCATTGCGGATCCAACGGTGTTTGTGAACCATCGGGATGGGTCACTTTGTAAGTTTCTGCCAAATGCGCAATTTGTGCGCTCTGTGCTAAACGTTCTTGATGACGTGCTTCACGATAGAGAACGTAGGCGCGCGCCACTTTTTGTTCTCCCGCGCGCATTAGCGCCAATTCCACTTGGTCCTGAATGGATTCAATATGAATTGTGCCGCCGGCCGCCAACGGCGTTTAAAACAATCGTTGACTTGCTGTGTCAGTTGCTCCACCAATTTTTGAATACGCTCGGCGTGCACCACATCATTGCCTTCAACGGCGACAAACGCTTTTTTCATCGCCACCATAATGCGATTTGCATCATATTCAGTGACCGAGCCGTTACGACGGATGACGTGCAAGCTTCCGGGTTGTTGACCATGGGAAAAAGGTGAGTAACGAATTTCTTCAAATGATGAAACTTTTTCAAAAGCTGTCGGGTTTGACATGGAAGTTCCTTATTTTTCAAATACTAAGCAAAACCCCAATATATTGGGATTTTTAATTGATATAAACACAAGATATGGACTTTATAGCGTATTGTCAAGAGAAAAAAAACAATTCTTCTAGACAAAAAATTGTAATTTATGAAACAATACCTGCAGCATATCTTTTTAGTATAATTCAATCAGTAATAAGGAAAAAAATTGATCACTATTTTAAGTCGCATGGTTCACGAAATGGATTTGGTGGCAGATTTGCCATCAGCATTGTCGACGATTGTTAAATATCTTTGCGACGAATTACCACTTGACGCCAGTTGTATTTACCTGTTAGATGAGAAGCACGCTGAGTATGTACTGTTGGCGGCATCTGGATTTAAAACCAGTCTGGTCGGAAAGCTCCGCACCAAATTGGGCGAAGGGTTGATTGGATTAGTCGGAGAACGCGAAGAACCGGTTAATTTGGCAGACGCTCATAGTTATCTGGATGAAATGGAGTTGGGCCAACCCGAGTATAGAGGTTTTCTTGGCATCCCATTGATTGACAATGGCAATTTGGTGGGGGTCTTAACCATTCACCAACGCCGCCGTCGCCGGTTTGATAATGAAATTACCGCTCAAATGGTTACCTTGAGTGTGCAATTGGCGGGTGATCTTGCAGAAGCGTGTGAGAAAGGCGCTCTGCAATTGGTGATCAAACCCAAAGGGCGGGAAGTCCTGCGGGAACTTGTCGGAATTCCTGGAGCGCCCGGGGTGGCGATAGGCAAAGCCGAAGTTTTTTATCCACCTGCTGATTTAGACGCCGTACCTGACCGGCCTACGACACAAATTAAAAAAGAATGCCGATTATTTGAAAAAGCACTGGCGGCCGCGCGTGAAGAAATTCACCATTTGCAAGTACGGGCCCAAACCTTGCTTTCAGTGGCCGAACAAGCGTTGTTTGACGCTTACATGCGTATTTTGGATAGCCGCACGCTCATGAATGAAGTCATTGAAGAAATTCAATCGGGCCAATGGGCGCAAGGTGCGCTCAAAAAAGTGATTAAACGGCACATCGTGCATTTTGAATCTTTAGAAGATGCTTATTTACGCGAGCGGGCGGCGGATTTTAGAGATTTAGGCAGGCGATTGCTTTCGCACTTGCAACAAGCCAGGCCCGAACATGTGGAATATCCCAAACATACCATTTTGGTAAGCGAAGAAGTGACGGCCACCAGTATTATGGAGGTTCCACGCGAGAATTTAAGTGGTGTGGTTTCTGGATCGGGCTCGGCGAATTCTCATGTTGCGATTTTGGCCCGCGCATTAGGATTACCCACTGTGATGGGAATTACAGGGGTTACAATGGATCAATTATCTAAAAAAGAATTGATTGTGGATGGTTACAATGGACAAGTTTATATATCACCGGTGCCTGCAGTGAAAAAAGAATTTCAAGCATTAATGGTTGAAGAAAAACAAATGGATGCAGACCTTGAAGCGTTGCGCCATTTGCCCGCCCAAACTTTAGATGGTCACACGATTGGATTGCATGTGAATACTGGATTAGCGCTAGATGGCGAAATCTCTTTAAGCGCCGGGGCTGAGGGAGTAGGGCTGTACCGGACTGAACTCACTTTTATGATGCGCGATCGTTTTCCCAGCGAAAAAGAACAACACACGATGTACCATCAATTGCTCGCAACCTTTTCACCAAAACCAGTGGTGATGCGCACTTTGGATATCGGCGGCGACAAAAATTTACCGTATTTTCCTGTGGAAGAATCCAATCCTTTTCTAGGTTGGCGTGGCATTCGCGTGAGTTTGGCGCATCCGGAAATTTTTCTGCAACAAGTGCGCGCCATGCTAAGCGCCAGCGTGGGTTTAGATAATCTTTCCATTATGTTGCCGATGATATCTTCGATTTCAGAAGTGGAACAATCTTTGTGTTTGATCAAACAGGCTTTTCATGAATTACAAAGTGATTTTACCGCGCTCAAAATGCCCAGAATTGGTTTAATGGTGGAAGTGCCGGCTGCTGTTTATCAGGCGTATGAAATGGCAAAACGCGTCGATTTTTTATCGGTGGGCAGTAATGATTTGATTCAATATTTACTCGCAGTCGATCGTAATAATCCGCATGTGGCCGGTTCGTACCACAGCTTTCACCCCGCGGTTTTTCGGGCTTTATATCAAGCCGTCAAGGGTTGTCACAAAGCGCGCAGACCGATTAGCATTTGTGGAGAATTAGCGGGAGATCCGTTAGCCGTTATATTATTGATGGCCATGGATTTTGATGTGTTAAGCATGAGTCCACGCGCATTGCCGCGGGTTAAATGGGTGATCCGCAATTTCACCTTAGCCAAGGCTAAAGCATTACTCAAACAAGTTTTAATCATGGATGAACCCAGTGAAATCCGCGGCTTTATGGAAGAAGCCATAGAAGAAGCAGGCCTCGCCGGCCTGATCCGTGCTGGAAAAACTTAGTCTATAATCAAAACGATCTATGGAATACTAAAAAATCAAATTTTTCATATCGATATACAATGTTTATCTACCCATTATTGTTAGTTTTTTACGAAATGGCTGCTTACTTGTCGAATGATTTATATTTGCCGGCTTTGCCGAGCATTATGAATGATTTGAAAATTTCTTCTTCTATGGCGCAAACGACTTTGACGGGCTGGTTTATTGGTAGTGCTTCCTTGCAATTAATTTTAGGCCCCATCTCGGATCGTTTTGGGCGACGGCCAGTTCTTTTGTATAGCGGTATATTATTTGTCGTTGCTAGCGCTGCTTGCGCTATGGCGGGTGACATCACAACGATGATCATCGCCAGATTTTTTCAAGGTATGGTGGTTTGCGCTGTTATTGTCGCCGGCTATGCCAGTATCCATGAGCTTTTAGAATCAGAACAAGCTGTGAAAACCATAGCCTGGATGAGTGGAGTAGCCGTTTTAGCTCCCGCATTGGGGCCCCTATTTGGAGGAGTTTTATTATTATTTGCCAGTTGGCGTTGGTTGTTCATCATCCTCGCCATATGGGGAGCCATTTTGGTTTTGATGTTAAGGCATTGGATGCCGGAGAGTTTACCTGCGGAAAAAAGATTAAAATTCAATTTAAGTAAAGTGTTTAGGGATTATTGGCAGGTTGTTGGTAATCAGCAGTTTTTAATTAATGTGGGGACTTTCTGTTTGTTGTTCGCTGGGGCAATTGCTTGGATGCCGATCGGCCCTTTGTTAATAATACGGGATTTCCATCGAACCCCCGTGTGGTACGGTATTATCCAAATATTCCTGTTGAGTAGTTATATTATTGGAACTTGGGCTATCAGATTTCTGATCCGTTATCGAGGGGTGGAGGGCACTCTAAAAATTGGCCTGCCGGTAGCTTTAGCTGGGATGATAATGTCAGTGAGTTGCGCTTATATTTGGCCTAACCGATTATTCTATATTGTGATCAGCTTGATGGTTTTTCAATTGGGCTGTGGGCTATCTTTAGCTCCATTAAATCGATTAAGTATAGAATCAACTCAACAACCCATGGGCATTCGCGTCGCTTTGTTTTCTTTTTTAATGGGTTGGTGCGGAGTTATTAGCATTGCTACAGTCAGTATATTTTACAATGGCACATTGTATTCTTTCGCTTGGGTAATGCTATTGTTCACTTTGGGCGCGGTCATTTTAAAGAGTCTGAGTATGCTCAAGAAGATTATTTCACAAAATAATTAGGGCAAATGTTCATAGGCATTTTCACCGTGTTCGCTGATATCTATACCTTGTGATTCCTCTTCTTGGCTGGGGCGAATGTGCATGAAAATTTTCAAAAGACATAATATTAACGCTGTTCCAACAACAGTCATGACTATCGTAGCAACCACTGCTATTAATTGCTGCACGAGCAAGTGCGGATTTCCATAGAAAAGGCCATTTGGGCCATCCGGATTAACTGCTTTAGTGGCGAGGAGTCCAGTCATAATGGATCCCACTACTCCAGCAATGCCATGACAGATAAAAACATCCAAAGTATCATCAATTTTTCTCAGTAATTTACTTCTATATAACATCATGTAATAACAAATCACTGCACCTACACAACCAATCAAGACTGCTCCCATGGGTTTTACATATCCTGCAGCTGGGGTAATGGCAACTAATCCAATGATAGCAGAACATGCCTTGCCAATGGCAGAAGACAGATGGCCTCTCAACCAACACAATATTGTCCAGGTAAAAATAGATGCGGAGGCAGACAAGGTAGTGGTTATAAATGCCAAGCTGGCAAGGCTATTAGCCGCTAAGGCAGAACCCGCATTAAACCCATACCAGCCAAACCACAGTAAGGAGCAGCCCAAGATAACAAATGGAATATTATGCGGGCTTTCGTGAATATTTTCATTTGCAGTTAATCGAGGCCCTAAAATGATGGCGGCAACCAGCGCTGCAAATCCAGCATTAATGTGTACCACCATGCCGCCGGCGAAATCGATAGAGCCTAATTTTTCAATCCAACCATTAGGCCCCCATACCCAATGTGCTATAGGCGTATAGATGAATAAGCTCCATAAAATAATAAAAATGACATAGGCTTTAAATTTCATGCGTCCCACAATGGCGCCTGAAATCAAAGCAGGCGCTATAACAGCAAACATCATTTGAAATAACACATAAGCGTATTGAGGAACTCCAACAGGGTCATGGTATGTCGCAATCCCAATGCCTTTTAATCCCAGCCATTGAAGACTACCAATAAAAGTATTTCCAGTGGAAAAGGCTAAACTAAATCCAATGACCGCCCATACTAAAGGGATAACTGCTAAACAAATAAAGCTCATATTGATGGTGTTCAGGACGCTGCGCGTGGATACCAGGCCTGAATAAAAAAATGCTATTCCAGGAGTCATTAATAACACCCACGCTGATGAAAGCAATAACCAAGCAGTATTTCCGTTATTAATCATGCATGAATAATAAAATGATAATAAAAATGGATCAAGCCCTGAAGAGCGACTCCTGAGGAATTAGCGGCTGCTCGCCGTTAAGCAAGTGGAATTGTCGACACGCGATATAACCCCCCAGTTAATTTTTCAAAAATATATATTATTTCAATAGGTTATTTGGCAATACCGTGCTGGGCAACAAACCGCCAGCATGAGGGCTGGTGGACAAAGAAAGTTACAGCGACTTTCTCATCTCCCACCCGAACACCAACAACCTATTGAATCGGGTTGAGCGAGAGGTTTAACGAATATTTACCCTTTATTTAAAAATAATGGATTGATTTTAAAATTATTTTTAAATTGACGTCAGGAGTGACACCGCCTATCCCAAAGCATTTCACGGAACAAATATCTTCAGTCTTCTCTATCCAGTTATAGCCAACAGGATAGGTCCTTCTTTCAAAAATTAGCAATTTTATGTCTATGATGTCCCTAATAAAGTTGAGGTCGAACTGGAGGTTGACGACGCGCTGGAAGAGTTTCCGGCGGCCATACTGCTGAGCGAAGAGCTGGAGCTGGATGCGCTCGTTGAAAATAGACCGCTTTTATATAAATCAGCAGCGCTGGTCCAAACCTCTTGATCAGGATTATTATCCAACAGCTGATTGTTAAGTTTTTGTTGATCCTATATTATTTCAAAGGGAAAGGAGTTATTCGTATGATATTCGCAAACAGCGTGTGATATAAGGGTCTCCCCCTCCCCATGGCCATCGCAAATTATTAACTCATAAACACCAGGATCTTGTTCTAACAATGGAGCAATCATAATCACTCCCGCGGAGAGATTGTCTTTACTGAATTTCAGAGCCTTGAATGCCAATTCTTCAGCTATTTCTTGAGGCTGTCTTTCCATTTTTTCCTTGGAATTCATTAAGGATGCAATCAATTTTTTAGTTTCTGCAATAGATTGCTTCTCGGTAATACCATCGCAATTAACGATTATTGCTTTTAGATCATATTGATTTTGTTGATTAACTTTGTATTCAAAACATCTTATTCGCGGTGTTCGGCGTATATAGTTTTTTTCAAAATCACCTAATCCTGCACTTACTGACAGGCCTTCAATGCGAGCAATCCCATACTCCTCTAAAAGTTTGTTCGATCCTCCGGCAGCAATAATACGTTCTTTTTCCATTGTTGCATTTGGCTGATCACGCCAATCTGCTTGTCGAACCCGAAGATTTCCTTTGTCTTTTTTCGAGACTAAAAATATATCACCATCTCCCGCTTTAACGGTAAAAACGCGAATTTTACCATCATCCTTATATCGAGTATCGATAACCACTCGCTCTAAGGTGGTTCCACTTGTATGAGCTTTTTCTTCATGTTCTTTTTTCAAATACTGATTGGCATTTTCAAATTGCTGCTTAAAAAACTCTATAATTGCTGATTCCCCCTCAGGCAAACCTTCTAGCTTATTCATACAAGCTGAATCCCCTTGTTGAGGTCGCTGATTTATCAATTCCGCAATAGCCATAGAATGACCTATTAACAAATGGCCGGTTTTTGATGTTTTGCCGAGCTCTCTATTGTTTAAACAGTTCACAAAATGAATTAATTCCGCAGTATCAGGATTATAATTCATAACCAAATCTTTATAGGAATTATCATTGAAAGTTTCAGTTGAAGGCAAATTTTCATTGTCAGCATTATCGGACGGAGATAGCTCAATATTTGGAGGAGGAAAAGTTAGAGGGGTATCATCTTCTTTATTTTTGTTTACACCTTGTTGGAACTGAATTCCAAATTCTTTTCCCTCTTTACTTTCCTTTGCCGCTATTGCTTTCCTTACATGGGAAGGTTGATTGTAAAACTTCATCTGCATGGTTAAAGATTGCGAAGAGATCTCTATTTTCATTTTCTTTTTTCTCATTGTATTGTTTCCTCTATCTCTATATTATTAAGCACCATGGCTATAAAAAAGTGTATATCATAACTCCACCTATAGCGGGAGGATATGATTCTAGCACAATTTCAGCAATTCGCTGTCGCACTATAAATTTAATCAGCCTGAGGTGACTATAGGGTGGCTATTGATCAGGCTTCAAGTTTTAATAAATAGGCTTTTTTATCGAGACCGCCACCAAAACCGACTAAACGACCGTTACTGCCGATGACACGATGACAGGGAATAATGATGGGAATAGGATTTTGGCCATTGACCGTTCCCACCGCTCTGGCTTTATTTTTATCGCCAAAATCGGAGGTTAATTTAAAGCATAATTTCGTTAACAATTCGCTAAGCGAGAGTAGCAATCTATAGTCAAAACGTTTGGATTTTCGGTTTTATTCATCGCATCTTGGGGCTATCTTTAAACGAATGGATTTTAAAAAAACGCTTACATATACTCAAAGCGATTAGGTTTTCGGTCTATAGCATCCCATTGATCTATGATCTTTAAACGTTGCTCAATCGAAAAACCTCGAAATACGGGCAGTATTCCTACGGTTTTTCTCAATCGCAACGTAAACGTTTAGGGAATTCCATCTTTTAAAGTTTAAAAATTTCGTCGAAACTATATTTTTGAAATTAAATTTAAGGAGATATAGTGATGAAGTTAGAATCAGAGCGCCAGATACATTGGCAAAAATTAATTGAAGCACAGGCTCAAAGTGGCTTGTCCCGCCGGGAGTTTTGCGAACGCAATCAAATTGTATTGTCGCAGTTTAGTTATCATTGTTTAGCTTTGAAGAAAAGGCAGCAGAAAAAGTTAGCGGGTATGGGTGATGTTATTCCCGTTCATTTGCGTCCAGAACCGATGGCGTCAAGGAATAATGAACTCAAAGTGTTACTGCCTAATGGACTCCAGTTGCTATTGCCTTATAGCGAATACAGTCAACTGAAACGCTGGATGGAGGTAATACGATCATGCTGATTCCAAACGATGTGAAGATTTATTTTTATCTATCCCCCGTCGACATGCGAAAATCCATCGATACACTGTGTATATTGATTGCCGATGTTTTAAAGATGAATCCCGCTTGTGGTCATCTCTTTTTGTTTCGTAGCCGCAGCGGCAATAAAATTAAAGCCCTATACTATCAGCCTAATTGTTTTACTTTGTGGTATCGGCGATTGGAAAAAGGCCGATTTGTTTTCCCCAGGAATCAAGACGGACAAATAGAAATGACCCCGGAACATTTCCACTGGCTGTTGGCCAGTGATAAATTTTCCAGGTTGGAAGTGAGTGAAGCAAAGTTCGAAAATTATATTTAAAAAAATAAAAAAAGTGAAAAAAATAGCTGAAATTTACGTTGAAATTTGTTAGGATAGCACTGTGAAAATAGATATTAAAAAATTGCCAGATTCTCTGGAATTATTGCAAAAAATTGTTATTGATTTGCAGATTGAATTAACGAGCTATAAAGAAAAATATGCTCGCTTGATAGAAGACCTGCGCCTTGCCCGGCAACAACGTTTTGCCCCTTCATCCGAAAAAAATATATGGCAACCCGATATGTTTGATGAAGCGGGTGTTGAACTGACCGATGAACTGAAAGCCCAAATCGAAGAGTCGACCGAAACTAAAAATAAGGAACCTAAAAATCGTCCGGTGCGCCGATCCCTCCCGAAAGATTTTCCAAGGGAGCGGATCGTGTACGATATTCCAGAATCCGAAAAAATTTGTGCTTGTGGCGCTCACTTAGTCCAGATTGGAGAAGAGATGAGCGAGCAACTTAAATATATACCGGCGACATTGTCCGTGGTTCAACATGTGCGGCCTAAATATGCCTGCAAGCCTTGTCAAGAGAACGTAAAGATTGCCGCTATGCCGGTGTTATTGTTGCCTAAAAGTATCGCCACGCCCGAACTGATCGCCCACACGATCGTGACCAAATACACAGACCACGTCCCGCTATACCGGCAGGAAGCGATCTGGCAGCGCTTGGAGGTAGACCTTGTGCGCAGTAGCCTGTGTGCCTGGGTACTCAAAACGGCTGAACTTTGCGCGCCGCTGGTGCGCTGCTCACGGCAGTTGATCCTCCAAAGTGGTTACATCCAAGCGGATGAAACGACCTTACAGGTCTTAGAAGAAGTGGGTCGATCTAATACGAATAAATCCTATATGTGGGTTTATCGAGGCGGTGACCGGGATAAACCGAGTTTAGTCTTTATGTATGAAGAAACACGGGGCGGTTACCATGCCCGAGAGTTTTTAAGTGGATTTAAAGGCTATTTGCAGAGCGATGCTTACTCGGGTTATCACTGGGTAGAGAAGACTGAAGATATTTGTTCCGTGAAATGCTTTGCGCATGCTCGACGTTATTTTGCTGATTGCGCTAAATTATCGAAGAAACCGGGTTTAGCTGCCAAAGCACTGGAATTTTTTAGAAGGTTATATGCGCTTGAAAAGCGAGCGCGGGAAGCCGATCTTTCTGCCCAAGGCAGATATGAGCTGAGAGAAAAACAAGCGCCACCCATCTTGGCTGAATTTAAGCAATGGTTGGAAGAGTATCTACCCAAGGTCCCGCCGCGACAGAAGTTAGGCCAGGCGATTCAATACGCCCTGAACAACTGGAAAGAACTGAATCATTACCTGAAAGATGGTCGAATCGAGATCGATAATAATTTAGTGGAGAATGCCATACGACCTTTTGCCATTGGTAGGAAAAACTGGTTATTTTGCGGCAGTCCCCGAGGCGCTCAGGCGGGCGCTATTTTGTATTCGCTGCTGGAAACTTGCAAGGCTAATGGGATCGAGCCTTATCGCTATTTTGTTGCCATGCTTCATCGCATCCGCTTATGCACCACTGATGAAGATTATCGCCAACTACTTCCGCAATTTATCCAACTTTAATTTAAATCGGATATGGCGTTTACCAAACGCTTACATCGCAACGTTTAAATCTCATAGATCACTGGGCGCTATAGACCGAAAACCTAATCGCTTTGAGTATAGAGCAGCTATGCGCGCATTTTTTTAAAATCCATTCGTTTAAATCTAACCCCAATCTGGGCGAATAAAACCGAAAATCCAAACGCTTTGGGTATAGCAGGACGTGGTCTGCATATTTGGTCACGATCGTGTGTGCCAATGAGTTCGGGCGTGGCGATACTTTTAGGCAACAATAACACCGGCATAGCGGCAATCTTTAATACAGTATTTTTAGCATTTTTCATTGAAAGACAACGAACAAATCTATCCGTGCCAGACATAACCTTTTTTTAAAAATAATCGATTGATTTTAAAATTATTTTTAAATTGATGTCATCATTGACACCGCTGATGCCGTGAAATTAATGTCGGCAGTTACACTGCCGACATTACGATGGGACTACTAGTTATTGGAATACGGGTTTTCGTAAATAGAGGAGTTAGGGTTATATTCATCCTGACTTCCAACCGTAAAACCACGGCCACTCGATTCTTTTTTTAGGCTCGTTTCGTTCTCGGTATAAATATTCATTTCATTTAAACCTTCCCTAACATCATTCCCCAGCCCGTTTTTGTTGATAATCCGTTCTTTTTCTATTTCCTGCTCGCTTTTCCCAGTATTATCCTTATATGGAGCACTTTGCAACCCGTCGCGGAGAAGCCTTTGTTGCTGTTCTATTTGAGCCTGCTCATTTGCTTTTGCTGCTTCTTGTTCTTCTTTTTGTATTCTCTCAAGTTCCACAGTTTGGATTTTAAGGATTAAATTGCTCTTAGCAGAAAGTGACTCTTCCATGCTTACCAAGGACTTTACGGTTGTGTTCATTAGATTATCAAGCTTACTTTTCTCGTTATCTAAATGCTTAATCTGTTTGCTAATCTCGTCGATTTTAAATTTACAACCATCAGCTTTGAAATAGCAATATAACCAGGGAATAGTTCCAAGTCCGAACGTGGGAAGTATTGAAACAAACCAAATACTTCCCCAGTTTTGAAGCGTACTGTGTTTTTTCCGAAGATTCTCACGGTTACTAACCATCGTATTTATTCCATCAAATTTTTTGTCACTTTGTTTGTCAAGTAACGTATAACTGAGTTCTACTGTGTCTGAAAACTTCTTAAATTCATCCTCTATCTCTTTTTCAAGTTTAATAATTGTTTTTTGAGCTTCAGCTGAAAAAGATTGAAAGATAGGTTCTTTTCGAATCGAAACGGACACATTTTGATTGTGGACCTGCTGGAGTCGACTTTTTTGAAGCGAGATCGTATCCATTAGTGAAGAGCTTGTGGATTCTCGACTTCCAGTATCAGATTGAGTGGATTGAGTCCCGGGGGCTCTTGGAACCTGACGTTTCGTCACAGCCGAAAAACTCAAATTATTCGGTAGATTGACCTTCTCTGCCTGAGTTAAACTTAAGACACTAATTGTAGAGTTAGTATTCGTAGCAGTAGAAGAGGTTGTAGATACAGCGTTACTAGATTCTACTTGCTCATAGTGGTCTCTACCATTAAATTGTACCGTGACTGTCGATTGTTTTCCTGTAGGATTCAATGTTAAAGGTTTAGAGTCCTCAATGTCAGGGCTAGGATAATAAACGACCTTCAGATCGAAAACTTTGGCTATAATTGCTAACTCTGAAGGTAATAACCAAGTGCCTGGAGTGCTCACAAATTTAGCGTATTCTTGCTTTATTTCTTTGTTAATATTAGCAGACCAATCAAGTTGGGTATTTGCTATTTTATTGTATTCCAAAAAAGCTTCTTGTAGTTTTGGAAAACGGGATATCATAGTATACAATTGTCCATTATTGCGATTTAGAGCATCATAAAATTTTTCACGCAGTGAGAGGTTTTCTTTCCTCAGTTGATGATTAGTTTCGATATACTGCAAAATGGAAGCATATTGGTTCTCTTCGCGTAAAACGTTTTCGAACGCCAACCAAATTTTTGGAGATGTTGCCTCTTGATCATCTAAAAATTTGTCATATTTTCCCTTCAATTGTTTAGTCGCTGGACCAATATCGCGGCCAGACATGATTAACTCTTTAATAGCCTCTTCAATCAAAGGCTTTATTGTCAATTTATCTTTTTCATCCGTGATAGCGTTACCAACTTCTATTCTTTTTGAGTTAACATTGGAACATTCTATTGTTTGGTTACTTCTACTCCTTGTTCCCAGAATCGCATGTAAAGCACAATCTCCACCGCCTTTGGTTGTCGTGGTTTTCCTTGATGTAGTTGTGTTACTGTTAGTTACACTGCCAGAAGTCTCTGTTTTGGTTTTAATTTCTTGCGTAACTTGCTTTTGCGAAGTATCGTTTTTTCCTTTACTAATTGAATCAAGATTCGAGACTTTAAAAACCTTGGCTATCATTTGTTCTGCTGAAGATGATAACTGAGTGTTTGGATCACATAAGAAGTCAACATATTCTTGCTGTACCGTTGGGGTAATCATATCAGGTTTAAATTCAACCTTTGACAACTGCTCGAAAGGTGCATGAGCATCGCGTAAATCTTCTTCATTCTTTATTGCAGTTAACAAGTTAATATTGTCATTGGCTGAGAAAGCCAAAGAAAATTTAGCATAGAAATCATCCTTATCCTCAATATATCCTTCAGCGTTCTTGTCTATATTTACTGGATTCTGATTTTTAATATAGCCCTTGTGGCTAGGATAGAGCTCTAAAACGCTTCTGAACTTTAACCAGGCTCTCTTTCTTAAATTCATTTGATTTTCTTTAATATCCTGGAAAATCAAATCTTTTATAGCATGTGGATCGCTTTTATCCATGATGGCTTGACGAAGGATTGCTTTATTCCCATCTTCCTTCAAAATCGCACCGTGTTGTACAGTCAGTGTTTTTTGAGTCGTTTGAGTCGATGAGGAACTGATTGAAGAAATTTTTTCTCTACTTTGAGTGGCAATAGTGTTTCCATCATAGGTACGCTCAGGATTGAGTTCACTATTTGTAGGTGTAGTAACTGTAGAAGAAGTGGTTGAAGTTACTGTTCTTTCATCTATTTTTTGTTCTTTAACTGCGATATTTGTTTTTTGAGGCGTATTCGTAGATATGGTTGTAGCTGAATTTTCGGTATTAGAACTTTTAGAATTAGAAACTTGGTTTGGTTTTCGTTCTAATCGATCTTTCTCTTCTTTTTCTAGGGTAGTAATAAAATAGTTGGCAAGCTGTAGTACTTCTTCGTTTTCTTGATGATGGAGTTTAAAAGCCTCTAAATCACGAATTAAATCCATTGCGCTTCTAAATGCTCCAAATATTTTGCTGGGGACAAGCTCCTTATCAATGTTAGATATCGCTTTTTCCACTTCAGATATCTTCTTATTTGTGGCTGCAAAGCTATTGTATAGATTATAAAAAGCTTTACCCCATGAGGTTTGGGTATTTTGCGTTGCGTCAGCAAATGTTTTTCCCGTTTTGGCAATTGTTTCCATGTTTTTCCTAATCCTGGAAAGACAATCCAGAATTTTTTTATTGGAGGATTGTAAACCTTGGTAAAGAACACCACTTAAATTTCCCCCAATATGCTGAAATAGCTATCATTTTTTGATGATGCTCTATTAATTTTTTAAGCTCAATAAAATCAAGCGTTGCATCTGTTATTACATTTATTAATATCTGATAATCTTCGTATTGTCTTTGGTAATCCCATACATTGATGATTTTTTCGAGTTGTTTTTTAATAATTTCTTTATTTTGAGCTTCAGAAAGAGAAGGTTGTAAAAAACGGATTTTACTAATAAAAATTCGTTTTTATCAGAAATGACATTGAGCACTAATTTTCGTTTTTGTGGTGTAAGTTTTTCATTAATCCTTTTTTTAAAGGAGTCATAATCGTTTGATTCTTTAATGTAATCTATATAGGTTTTGCGGGCAAAAATATATTTAACAGATTTCCCTAATAATATTTCTAATAAAGTCGTATCGTACTCAAAAGAAATAGACTTTATTCCCTTGTCAATGTTTTGGCATTTAAATAAATGGTTTTTTGTTCATTGATCAGATTTTTTTCTGTCTCAAAATCTTTATGAATTTTAATTAAAGAGTTTAATGAATTAGTGAATATGTTATTTATAGGATTATTTTCTTTAAACAGCTTCATGCTGGTAAATGCATTAAGAACTTGATTGAATTCTTCAGCCTCAATTGCAGTTGCCACTGCATGCCCTTCACCCCTGGCGGTTGATTGATTGATGCGTTCTACATAGCCAATTAAAATGCTGATAGCAAAAACAACAGGAGCAGCAATATGATCGTTATAAACGGAAAGACTGATTCGCTTCTTCTTGACAGCTTGGTTCATAAGTGTTCGGCAGTTTCCATCTTATTGTAAGCATCTTTAATCTCATTCATCCATTTTACACAAAGCGGATTTCTAAAAGAATGTTCATCTTTAAGGTAACTCTCTGGATTGCTAGATAATGACATCAAATACTTTTGTAGAAAACCCAGGTATATTGTCTGCAAGTGTTAACTTTGCCTGGTATTGATGCTTATGAAAATTACTCAGGGTCGCCAATACAAAATCAGATTTAATCAAGTTTTTATTATTCAGCTCTTGCAATTTTTCGATAACAGGTTTGGTTGTCTTTACTCTAACGATGGTTGAAAGATCAGTGTTGTTTTCGATAGATTGAATATCTTTACTTTCTAGTTTTATTTCAATTCTTGCCTCTGTTTGACTAGGATTTGAAGCTGGATGTGAAACGAGAACTTGTTCTAAATTTCCTGATATCTGGTTAAGCATGTGTGCAGTAGCTTGCGCATCTTCAGAAATACGATCTCCTTCTCCTTTGGAGGCGGTTATTAAATATTTTGTTGCTGATTTAAATTTCTCTAATACATGCCTTGGGTTAAGCGCATTATTCATTTCTTGCATATATATCTTAGATGAGGCACAGGATGCGCTAACATTATGGATGTAAAAATTAAGGATTTTACAAGGGAATCCCACTCCCCCGACATCTCTTTTTTTTGGCTTAACTCGTCGCCTTTTTGTTTAATGCCTTTCAATTTCTCTTCTAACCCAGTCAACATTATATTGGCTCTTGCCAATGTATCTTTAATAGGTTGGTTTGCCCAATGCTCGTGTAGATTCTCCCATTATATTTAGAATTTTTTGAATCTTCTCCATTTCAGCCAATACAAGGGTACTTTCGTTAACTGCGGCAATGAAGTCGTATAAGACTTCCATATAAGCTACCAGAACGTCCTCTCCTACACCCCCAGGTAAGTTTAATTGAGAATATATAGGGCCAATTCCTTTTTTGATCGCTTCTCTGTCATTGGAATTAGGTTCGCTGGTATCATTTGGGTTGAGAACTTGATTGAATAAATACTTCTTTTCACAAAATTGTAATTCGCTTTGTCCTTTATGAGCTGCGCCAAATCTACATTTGATTCGCCCAATCTAGAGGTTTCTCCTTTAAAATCTTCGTAATTTTTTGTGCGTAATAGAATCTCTTCGTTTTTCGTATTTGAAAAAAGAGAGTGAAGCGGGGTTTTATTAAATAAGAGTCTTAATGATAATATTCGACATTCCTGATTGGTCGCTTCTAAGGTTTCTGTAAAACATTTGGCATTATGTTGCAGTTCAGTTTTGGCATCTTCTGCGTTGCATTCATTCACATATTCAGTGATGGTTTCCACGATTTCTTCTAAGGCTGTTTTCGTTTTATGTCCAGACCAATTAGTTGATTGTATTAAATCTGTGTTTTTAATGAATTCATTGCAAATACTTTGTATTGCTAATAAAAATAATCTAAGTGTATGGCTCCCAGCTGGTTTTTGATCAACAATAATAATAGCAGTCCATAATAATGAAGCAGCAAAAGTTTTAATGTTATTAATTAATTTTGTATTTTTGTCATCGCCGGTTTCAACCCAATTGCGAATTATTTCTCCAACTTTGTGACAAATTAGATTTTGGTATGTTCTAGGGTGTTCTGCAATATCCACAGCATTGTATATACATAACTTAGTAGTGTTTTTACCAATGAAGCGTCCCACAAAATTTGTTCTAAAGGTATCGCTTGGAGAAAATCTTTTGTGAAAACTATCCCACAATTTCACAAAATTATTATTATCACTTCCTGGTGTATATCCGCCAATGATTATTGGCATTTCATTAATTGTCGACTCTTTACTTTCTTTGGGAGCCATCATGGTTACTAGTTGAATAGCTTGTTTGCCTACTGCGTTTACACCTTGGTCCATAAGAGATTTTAGGGCCATAGCTTTGAATGGATCGAACATGATTTTGCTCCTCATTTTTGTTTTTAAAAAAATCAGCTTCCATCCATATGCTTTTATATGCCCTGATTGCTTGAATCCTTGGGTCTTTTTAGAGTCAGTTTGGTTTTTAACCAAGTTAAATACAGATTAACAAGCCTATGTTAAGAATTTATTAAAAATTAATGCCTTTTGAAAAAAAGATTTCTTAAAACTCATTAAAAATGAATAGGTTATGCGTACTAATAATGGGAATAGGGTGTCACTAATCACTTAGAAGGCAAAAAAACAATTTAAAAAACAATAACATACTAAAAATGTTATGCCTGACAGCAGGGAAACTACAGAAAAAGCCGGTATCTATTGGTGTTAATGGGGCTATTACTTGAATTCACACATTTCATTGTGTAATATATTGTGTGAAACAAGTGATTTGGAGAAAAATATGGCTACGAACTTGGCAATTGATTATAAATTGTTAAATGAAGCACAAACCATTGGGCATCACAAGACTAAAAAAGAAACAGTGAATGTTGCCTTAAAAGAATATATTCAACGTCATAAACAAGAAAAAATCCTCAACTTGTTTGGTACCATTGAATATGATCCAAAATATAATTATAAAAATGAGAGGGATCGTTAATGCCGGTTTTAGTGGATACAAGTGTTTGGTCTCTAGCCTTGCGTAAACAAGGGGTTACAGCTGAATTACAGGATTATATTCATGAGTTAGCAACTTTAGTTGCAAACGCTAGAGTCGTTATTTTTGGATCAATTCGACAAGAATTATTATCGGGGATTAAATCATCCGTTCAATTTAATCAGTTGAAGTCTTATTTAGAGGCATTTCCGGATTTGCAGCTTGAAACTTTGGACTTTGAATTTGCAGCGGAGTTGTTTAACCATTGCCGCAGTCATGGTATACAAGGCTCTCATGTGGATTTTTTAATCGCTGCAGTGGCAATTAATCGAGAAATTCCAGTATTTACCCTGGACCAAGATTTTAGTTTTTATGCAAAACATACCGCTTTAAAATTATACCAACCTGATTTCTTAAATTCTGTGATTTGATTTAATCTTTCCCAGGCTGAGCCACACCCCGTACCAGGGAGGGTAGTATCACTCACGATGAGACTGTATTGTTGTCGGCAGTTTTCTATTTTCTGCTGGAATGAGTTCAACCTTAAAATTAAAACCATCCCGATCAATCAAATCCTGCAAGGACAAGCGAATAAACTGCTCTTTAGAATATCCCAAAAGTTCTGCGTAGGCTGCTGCTAATTTAGGTTTTCAATACCGTGATTTTGATGCTTCGCATGTGGTTCAAGGAAAAAAATCGGGGTGACAGGATTTGCGAAATAGTGGTGTCACTGATGACTAGAAATAAAAAAAACAATTTAAAACAACAACATAACCATCTGAAGATGTTATGGCTGACACCGACATTTTGCGGGAGAAGGGCTTTAAGAGTGCCCGCGCTAACAAATTTGGGAATTTTAAATGAGTTATATTTTTTGATTTAATTTTTAATTGAGTGTAAAATTATTATGATAATTGTCAACAAGACTGACAATTTTCAAAAAAATATGCAAAGAGCTGATTTTATAGACAATATTAATGACGCATTTAAAGTAACCCCCGTCGTTGCATTACTCGGGCCACATCAAGTGGGGAAGACCACCTTAGCAAAAGAATACGCTAAGGCTCAATCACAGCCGGTAACTGTATTTGATCTAGAAGACATAACCAGTCTTAGTCAACTAGAGAATCCGAAATTGGCCTTACAAAGGCTGAAAGGCTTAATTGTCATCGATGAAATTCAGCGTAGGCCCGATTTGTTTCCCACATTAAGGGTGTTGGTAGATGAGCATCAAGATCGTCAATTTTTGATATTAGGTAGCGCTTCAAAAGAATTACTGCGGCAAAGTTCCGAAACTTTAGCTGGCCGTATCAGTCAGATTGAATTGACACCTTTTAACATACAAGAAACGGGAAGCGTTGATCAGCTATGGTTTCGTGGCGGATTCCCAAAGTCTTACTTGGCTGAAACCGATATGATCAGTGGTCAGTGGAGACAAGAATACATTGCAACTTTTTTGGAGCGGGATATCCCTAATTTAGGTTTTCGTATTCCTCCACCAGCTTTACGCAGATTTTGGATGATGCTGATCCATTATCATGGCCAAATTTTTAATTCTTCAATGATTGCGAACGCGATGGGCTCTTCTCACAATACTATGCGGCATTATTTGGATATTTTAACCGGGACTTTTATGATTCGTGAATTACAACCCTGGTTTGAAAATATTAAAAAAAGGCAGGTAAAATCATCTAAAATATATTTTCGAGATAGCGGAATTCTACACAGCTTGGCTGGCCTTAATACTTTCAACCACTTAATGACATATCCAAAATTAGGCACCTCTTGGGAAGGCTTTGCTTTGGAAGAAGTCATTAGATTCTATAAGGTAAGGGCTGAGGAGTGTTATTTTTGGGGAATTCATAATGATGCCGAACTAGATCTTTTGCTTTTCAAAGAGGGCCAAAAATTGGGTTTTGAAGTAAAATACACCGACCATCCTAAGATAACGCTTTCTATGCAGCATGCGGTAAAATTATTAGGATTGCAAAAGCTTTATGTCGTTATTCCCGGGGCGCTAAAATTTCCATTGACTGAGCAGATCGAAGTTAAAGGTATTGAACAATTTAGAAAGAAATCGGGGTGACAGGATTTGAACCTGCGACCCCTGCGTCCCGAACGCAGTGCTCTACCAGGCTGAGCCACACCCCGAAAAGATATTTTAATAATTACGATTTAAGACAAAATCGATGAGATGGTCAAGCGCTTGAAAATAAGTATTGGTTGCGGAACCGGAAAGTTGACCGAGTGCGATCCGCGCTTTATCGGCATAATTTTTTGCAATCGATAAGGTATATTCTTGAGCTTTGGTGGTAATGAGAGTATTGACCACTTGGTCTAATTGAGTCACATCACCCGTCTCAATGGCTTCGCGAATCACTAATTTGTCGGATTCAGAGCCGTTTTCTAAAGCATAAATCAAGGGCAAAGTCGGTCTGCCTTCCGATAAATCATCCCCTTTATTTTTGCCCATATCAGCTTTGTTGACCATGTAATCTAATAAATCATCAACAATTTGAAAGGCCATGCCCAGATTCAAACCATAATCGGCAAAAGCTTTTTGTTCATTACTGGCGCCTGCCCAAAATAGCGCCGATTTGTGCGGCGGCACTGAATAGACAAGCGGTTTTTCGATGAATCACTTCTAAATAAGCTTTTTCATTTACCGTGGGATCATGGCGATAAACCAATTGCGTTACTTCGCCCTCAGCAATCTCATTGGTCGTTTGCGCCAGCACTTTCATCACCGCGATATGGCTGCGCTGAGTCAATAATTGAAAGGCGCGTGAGTATAAAAAATCGCCAACCAGCACACTGACCTGATTGCCCCAGATTTGATTGGCGGTTTCCTGACCACGCCGTAACTTGGAGCCGTCGACAACATCGTCATGGAGTAGGGTGGCGGTATGTACAAATTCAATAATGGCCGCCAGTTCATGATGTTCACAGCCTTGGTAACCAAAATAATTCGCGGTTAGCAACACCAGCAAAGGCCGAAGGCGCTTGCCGCCACTCTTTATTATATGCTTGGCTATAGTTTGAATGATGGGAACGTCGGAGACCAATTGTTGCGTAATCAGATGATCGGTAGCCTCCAAATCCTTTGCTAATAATTCCTGTATCTCGCTGAGGATTTGACGCGATGAAACATTAGGTCTGTCGATGGCTTTCATTGAGACCATGCTAGGGAGTCTGCCCCCCGGTGTCAAGTCAAATCGCCGAACGATTAGTTAAAACCTCTAGATTGCTAAGCACATAAACAACCTAAGCTTAAAAAAAGATCAGCAATAAGATCGATAAAGATTTTTGCATAAAGACTTTGCGAGGTTGATTATATATTGTGATAATATACAATTCGTATATGAAGGACATATTTTTTCAGCAGATTGTTGGTTTCGATTGGGATGAAGGTAATCGCAATAAAAACTCTAATAAGCATGGTGTTTCCAATTGGGAATGTGAGCAAATATTTTTTAATGAGCCGCTTTTATTAGCGGAAGACATTAAACATTCGAGTAGTGAGACTCGTATGTATGCCTTGGGTAGGACGGATGATAACCGCGAGCTATTTATTTCTTTTACAGTGAGAAATTCTCTGATAAGAGTCATTTCAGCTCGTGATATGCATAGAAAGGAGCGTAAAATTTATGAGCAAAGCTAAAGAAGATTCCAAAATTTAATAATGAAGATGAAGAAAGAGCATATTGGCAAGAACATGACTCGACTAATCATATAGATTGGTCGAAAGCAAAGCTGGCAAAGTTTCCCAATCTAAAAGCTTCGACTAAAACTATTTCTTTACGATTACCGGAAGCGCTTTTTAATGAGCTAAAAATTTTTGCTAATAAAGGAGATGTACCTTATCAATCGCTAATGAAAATTATCTTAGCTGAGGGTATTTCTAGGTTGAGATCTAAGTCATTTCTAAAACATCAGCATAAGCACCAATAGAGCTTGCTAATTTGCTTCTACTGTCTTAAAATAACCCTCTTTTGAAGAGAAGGTTAAGGGGTAAGAACATGCATGCAATTATCCGCAACGGTGGCAAGCAGTACCGGGTTAGTTTGGGCCAGACGCTCAAATTGGAGAAAATTCCTGCTGAAACGGGTGGCGTCGTTACTTTTGATGAAATTTTATTGGTCAGCGATGGGCAAGAATCTCAGGTCGGTCAGCCTTTGCTGAGCCATGCCAAGGTCACCGCTGAAATTGTTGGGCATGGGCGAGATAAAAAAATTAAAATTATCAAGCTCAAACGTCGTAAACATCACCTAAAGCATCAAGGGCACCGTCAGTCTTTTACTAAAATTAAAGTCACGGCCATTGAAGCACACGGTCTTAAAAAAACGGCGTAACACGGGAGTAATTTATGGCACATAAGAAAGCGGGGGGTAGTACCCGCAACGGTCGGGATTCTCATTCGAAACGATTAGGCGTTAAACGTTTTGGCGGCGAAGCCGTTATCCCAGGCAACATCATTGTCCGTCAGCGCGGCACGCAATATCATGCCGGAAATGGCGTAGGCATTGGTCGCGATTACACACTGTACGCCTTAGTCGCCGGCAAAGTTTCTTTCATCCGCAAAGGCAGCAGCAACTATCAATTCGTTTTGCGTAGAAGAAACCAAACAATAGATCACCAAATAAAGAACGCCAAAGAACGCATTTGCAGAGTGAATATTTCCCGCTGCTTGCCGACTTGCTAGCTGACAGGCCCCGTGGAGAGGCTAACCCGCGAGTTGGCGGCGGCGGGAAATATTCACGGGATATGGAATAAGTTGAAAATTTTGCATCCACTTTTCTTTTATAAAAATAAAAAAATATGAAATTTGTCGATGAAGTTATAATCCGTGTTATTGCTGGAAAAGGTGGAGCTGGTTGTTTAAGTTTCCGGCGTGAAAAATTCGTACCCAAAGGCGGCCCGGATGGTGGAGACGGCGGAGATGGTGGAAGCGTTTATCTGCTCGCCGAACCCCATGTCAACACCCTTGCTGATTTTAGACACAAGCGAATTTTAAAAGCCCAAAACGGCCAATCCGGCATGGGAAAATTATGCACCGGCAAAAGTGGAGATGATCTTTTCATCCCCGTTCCGCCCGGCACCACTGTCTATGACGTCCAAACTGAAGAATTAATCGGTGATCTCACTGAAATCGGTCAAAAATTGTTGGTTGCTAAAGGTGGGTTCCACGGTTTAGGCAATGCGCGCTTTAAAAGCAGCACCAATCGCGGCCCTCGCCAAACCACCCCAGGCACCCCCGGAGAAGAACGTGATCTGCGTTTGGAATTAAAACTGCTAGCCGATGTTGGATTATGCGGATTACCCAATGCTGGAAAATCTACCTTAATCAGGGCTATTTCGCAGGCTACCCCTAAGGTCGCCGCATACCCATTCACCACACTGCATCCTCACCTTGGTGTCGTTAGAGTGGGAGAATTTCAAAGTTTCGTGGTGGCGGATATTCCGGGTTTAATTGAAGGCGCGAGTCAAGGTGTGGGTTTGGGTACCCATTTTTTAAAACATCTTAGCCGCACACGTTTATTGTTACAAGTAGTCGACATTTCTGGAATAGACAGCCAAGAACCTGAAAAAGCCATTCGCGTCATTAACCATGAATTATCACAATTCAATCCAGATCTTGCTGCCAAACCTCGCTGGCTAGTGTTCAATAAAATTGATGTCATTGGGGAAGAGGAAGCAAGCTTATTAGGACAAAAAATCGCATCAACGTATAACAACTGGCCCGGTCCGATTTTTTATATTTCAGCTGCAAATCGTAAAGGAACAGAGCAATTGAGTCAGGCCATTATGGTTTACCTGGAGAATCAGTGACAGCTAGCCTTTAGTTTTGGCTTTGAGGCTGCGGTTCATGCGGCTCTTTAAGCGAGCGGCCTTGTTTTTGTGGATCATGCCTTTTCTGGCATTTTTGTCGATAAGGGAGGTTACGGCTTTTAAATCTAGCGGGCCCTGAGTTTCTTTGACGTCTTTTCTGGTTTTTTTGATTGCTGTACGTAATTTAGAGCGCTCTGCGCCGTTGCGCTCTGCGCGTTGCTGACTTTGTTCTGCGCGTTTGGTTGCTTGTGCGGTATTGGCCACAAATAAACTCCTAATTTATAAAAAACGCTAGTTTAACCGATTTTTGAATTCATTACTAGCTCGACTTACCTTGTGTCAACTTAACTTTGCGTTCCACACCTTTGCGTAACCGCTGGATATTGTCTGCATGTTTCCAGATGATCAGTGCGGACATGACGAGCAAAGGAAAGAAAAATTGCGTATTGGCGGCCAGCATTAAAAAAGGCGCGATCGCTGCGGTAATAATCGAGGCCAGTGAAACGTAGCGGGTTGTAAAAACGACGATCAGCCAAATAATCATTAAAAATATGGAAATCCAAAAGGAGAGCAGCAATAAACCGCCGATCGCGGTAGCCACGCCTTTGCCGCCCTTAAATTGAAAAAAGAGTGGGAAAATATGGCCAATGACGGCAGCCAATGCAGTCACAGCTAAAAAGAAACCCGTCACGCCCAACAATTTTGCAATCAGCACAGCGACAAATCCCTTCAGCAAATCACCCATCAAAGTGATCAGTGCTTTGTTTTTGCCAGCGGTACGCAGAACGTTGGTCGCTCCAGTATTACCAGAACCGTGGATACGTGGATCTGGAAATTTAAAGAGTTTCATCAGCAGTAATGAAGTTTGTAATGAGCCTAATAAATAGGCAATGATGGGACATAAAACATTAAACATAGATTTATTCCTTACATTTGATGAAATTCTTCCGATAATAACGCAATTCTTCAATTGAGTCGCGGATATCTTGCAAGGCTTGGTGTGTAGTTGATTTGCTCAAGCCGGCAGCCACCTGCGGCGCCCAACGTTGGGCTAAGATTTTGACCGTGCTTACATCTAAATTGCGGTAATGGAAATAAATCTCCAGGGCCGGCATGTAATTCCAAAGAAAACGCCGGTCTTGACAGATGCTATTGCCGCACATGGGGGATTTAGCGGGTGGGACCCACTGTGACAAAAATTCTAAGGTTAACGTTTGCGCTTGCGCTTCATCAAAAAGGCTGCTGCGCACGCGATCCAACAATCCTGATTGTGAATGATGATGAACATTCCAATCGTCCATGGTGTTTAATACCTCTTCCGGCTGAAAAATAGCGATCGCTGGGCCTTCAGCCAGTATTTCTAAATCCGAATTGGTCACCAGAGTTGCGATTTCTAAAATATGATCATGGTCAACGTGAAGGCCCGTCATTTCCAAATCAATCCAAATTAAATTGTCAGCTTTCAATGATCACCTCCTAACTTTGATTCATCAGACCGTGCGGGACATGAGCAGTGGCGACTTTTTCCCGCGCTGTTTCACAATGTCCTTGTTGATCATCGAAGAAAATATCTGCACCAAAAGCCTGTAAAAAATTGCTTTTTTCCAGGCCGCCCAAAAAAAATGCTTCATCAATACGTATTTGCCAGGAACGCAAAGTGCGAATCACGCGTTCATGTGCAGGCGCTTGCCGCGCAGTGACTAAAGCGGTGCGAATGGGGCAATTTTCTTTTGGTAGATATTGTTGCAATTTTTGCAACGCCGCTAAAAAACCTTTAAAAGGCCCACCGCTTAAAGGGCATTGGGCCGATTTTTTTTCACTGGTGGTAAACGCCAATAAGCCTTGCTCCTGAAAAACGCGTTCAGCTTCATCAGAAAATAAAACGGCGTCGCCATCAAAAGCAAAACGTAATTCTTGATTGGGCTGGGAAGCTATTTGCGCAGAAAGAATGGTCGCCGCAGCGCAGCCTGCTTTTAAAGCATTTTCTACATCTGACCGATGGGTGGAAAGAAAAAGATGTGAGCCAAAAGCGTTTACATATTGATAAGGGCTTTGCCCATTGGTAAAAACCGCGCGGGTAATCTCCAGATGGTAATGTTCAATACTATTAAATACACGCAAACCAGTATCCGCACTATTGCGGGATAACAGAATCACTTCAACTAAATCGCCGAATTGGTTTAGATTTAAGAATTTTTTGACTAAGTGAAAAGCAACACCTGGTTTAAGGATTTCGTTTTCATGTTCAATTTGATATTTTGCGTATTCATCAATCCCTTTTTCTTCAAAAATACGATTACTTTCATTCAGGTCAAATAAGGCCCGTGATGAAATGGCGACAATTAATTTATGCGAGATATCAATAGCCATGTGTCACTATCCCAATTTCAATATCTTTCCACGTGCTGGTTAGTGGATAATATAATCCCAACCGAATTTCACGGTTTTCCATCAGCGTCATGATTCGCGCATAGCGCGCCAATTGTGCTTGGTGTTCGGCGATTTCCAGCTCCGGAGCTGTGGTTTTGTAGTCGATAATCCAACGAATGCCGACAGTATCCACGAAAGTGCGATCCATTATAGCATGAATGATTTGGTTATCCAGATAAGCTTTTATGCCATATTCTGTTTTTGCTTCTGTATGAGGCCCAAATAAAATCCAAGCGCCACGCGGATCTTTAAGTGTATTTTGCAAGGCTAATTCTACATTCGCTATATGGGCCGGATATTTTTGCTGTAGGCGGTGTAGGAGGGCGTTGAATTCTGCTGCTGAAGGCTGATGTCCCAAATTGGCTAGACTAGCCAGCGCTTCATGGATGGCGATACCCTCTGTTTTGGCGTTTAGATGAGTTACTTTGAAATCAGGAGCAGATGAGTTTTGCAATGGTTTAGTGGAAATAGGCTGATCCAGAAAATACGGTGTTGTGTAACGAGCAGGCGTTCTTTTTAGCTTTTGCGGAACTAACATTTTATTTTCTGAAGTAGCGGCTATTTCATTTTTCTGCAGATAGCGATGATATTGCCTTAAACAAAAAGGCCACAGTTTTTCCAAAAAAGTATTGGCAGGTGGGCGATAATTTTCGTCTTGAGAAACTGTCGCCAGGAGATCTAAAGAGCATTTAGCGCGGGTGGCGGCAACATAAAGTAAGCGAATACTTTCATGATTTAATTTATCGATTTCGATTTGCCGCAAATAGCGGTAGATCTGATCATCTTCACCAGCTCGTTCTTTAATTGGCGCTAAAATTAAATCATTGTCCTTCGCACCGGCTCTTTCTAACCACAGCAATAAAGCTTGTTCATCGACGCCAATTTTTTTATGTAAGGCCGGTACGATGACATGGTCGAATTCTAAGCCTTTTGCTTTATGAATAGTCATGATTTGCAATTTAAGATTGGCTTGAGATTGTGAAGGGGCATATAGCTTTTTAAGCTCACGTTCTAAGCTTTCTAAGTGCCAGTGTTCAGATTTTTCTTCTAAGCTCAGCAATAAGTTAAAAAATGCTTGAATATTTTCAATTTGTGATAAATGATTCAACCCAGACGGTCCCCCCAAACTGATCCAAGTATTTTCAATCCAGTTGGCAAAGCCAGTCCGGTTTTGATTTAAAAAAGCCTGTTGCAGAACGGAAAGGAGACGTGCTATACGCAATTGGCCATCAGCGGAGAGTGGTAATTGTTTAGATTGATTGATCGATTCATAGATCGTTCGATGCTCTGCGTTTTGCGCAATAATGTGTAAATCTGCTAAAGATAATCCACAAAAAGGGGCGCGTAACAAAGATAACCAGGCGATGCGATCAGCGCGATGCATCAGTGCTCGAACCAAAGCCACAAGGTCAAGTACTTCACTTTTGGCGGCGAGTGGATTAATGTCTATCGCCTGAAAGGGAATAGCTTTAAGCTGTAACGCCAGTAATATTTCTTTTAAATGCGTACGTGAACGCACAAGGACAGCGATCGTGTTATCTGGTTTTTGTGCTTGATACTGCTCTATCAAAGCGGTCACTGCTTGCGCTTCTGCTCGATCATCCGAAAAAAAATAAAACTCTGTTGCAGCAGCAGGTGTTGCAGCATTAAAAGAATGAGCGGATAAGGAAGCGTGATAAGGTATGGCGCCTGTGGCTAAATCGATTTTTGCGGGCATAATCTCTGGAAATATTGCATTAAACCAATTGATTAATTCAGGTGAAGAACGGAAATTGGTTTTCAACTGTAAAGATTGAATATGCAAATAATGAGATAAGGCTTGTTGTTTTACGCGAAAAAATAAACCAACCTCAGCATTGCGAAAACGATAAATGGACTGCATAGGGTCGCCCACTAAAAATAAGGTTCTTTCTGCATCCGGCTGCCATCCGGAAATTAATTTCTTAAGTAAATTAAACTGCATAACGGAAGTATCTTGAAATTCATCAATCAATATATGCTTGATCTGATAATCCAGTTTGAGATTTAAATCCGAGGGTTGATCTTCTTCACCTAAAGCGCGTGAGGCTGCTAAATTCAGTTCGACAAAATCCATCACGTTTTGTTGTTGAAAAATCGATTGCAATTGTGCGGCAAGTATCGGTAACAATTCCAAAAGAATGGCAATGATCTGCCATTGTTCGGGTTTGTAATGCAAAGGTGGGGAATTTTGAATGGCTTGCAAGTGTTTTTGCAGTGAAAAATTGTCTTGACATGCCGCGAGAATTTCTTCAAATTGTTTTTTTTCCGCTGATTTAGGAGGAAGCCCTTGGCGCGTGTCCACTTTTTTGCGCCATTCTCCCCCTTGGGTTAAGAATAAATTGGCTAAGGCTTGCCACTTTGCATAGGATTCAGGGTTGGCTTTTGGCCATGCTGTCCATTTTAAGAGGGGAAAAAGCCGTGTTTTTAATTCTGCGCTAAAAAGTGCATTGGCCTTGCCTAAAGCTTCTTCTACACAATGATATAATCCTTTTTCCATATGTTCTTTTAGCAAAAGCGGATTCGATTGGGCCGGCACAATATAAGGCAACCATTGGTCGCGTTTACTTAATAATGACACACAGAGTTCCACTAACTTAGCAACCTGATTTTCCAAATGCAATAAAAGCGTTTTAAGTGCTGCTGAGTTATTAGAGGCTAAGCTTTTCAAAATTTCTTCGGTCGCTTGCGTATAATAGACTGTTGCGTCTTCTACAAAGCGGCAAGATGGAGTTGCGCCAGCTGTTAGCGGTGTTTTTTTGATTAATTGCGCTAAAAAAGCATCGATTGTAAAAATTTGCAATCGTTGCGGATTTTCTAATAATCGCCAATGTTGAGTTTGATTGATCTCTAAAACCGCTTTTGCTAATTCCCAAGTTTTCAGTCGATGCATTTCCTGCGGAGCAGTAGCCTGTTTCGCAAGCTCTAAAGCAGCAAAAACTCGATTTTTCATTTCAATAGCCGCTTTGCGGGTAAAAGTAATGGCAATAATTTCCTCGGGCTGTTGGCAAGCATGCGCTAATAAAGTTAAATAACGCTGCGTTAATAATTCAGTTTTACCCGAACCGGCAGGCGCCTGCACAATAAAAGATTTTGTGCAATCTAAAGCAAGTTCTCTTTCTTTTTCATCGTTTTGCATAAGCATATTTTTACCTCACCCTTCTTGAATGCGGCATAGTGAATGCAGTGAGCAATTCCGGCAAGGCGTTTTTTCTCCGCCGGGATCTTTAATGGCGTATCCGCGGCAAAATTCATTGCTTAATATTTGTAATTGATCTCGCCAATCATCTAACAATGCTTGCCAATTTTCTGCAGATTTAACGCCTGTTGGAAAATAATCTGAATCCGTTAGGTTTTCGTCATGAATGCCGGTAAATTTTAAATGGTCAGGACGAAATTCAGCAAATGCTAAAGCCGAAAAAGCGGTATTGGCAGTATTGCCGAAAATACAATACAAAGGCAGTTGTGGTTGTTCGAGACGGGGTTTAAACCAACTCTGGATATTTTGTTTTCCTGTTTTGTAATCAATAAGCATCAAATTGCCATGATTGAGTTGATCAATTCGATCTATTTGCAAAGTTAAATTTAAATCGCCAATGTTCACATAACGCTTGGTTTCTTGTTCCAGAACAGCGAAAGGGGGTCTTGCTTTTTCTAAATTTAACCAGCGCAATAATATTTTTTTTAAACGAGTTTGTTCAACCGTCACAAATATCGTATTGCCTTGCACAACTGATTGTGTGGTTTGTTGACATAAATCATTTAAAGTGGTTTCTGAGTGAGCAAGTAGATTTTCTTGATTTTTTAAATGCTTCCAAATTTTTTCTAAACATAGATGTAATAATTTACCTTGTTCTTTGAGTGAAATGCCTAAAACGGGTTTATTTAACGGATTGGCCTCTAAACGAATTGTTGCAAATGCTTTAAAAGGACATTCAGCCTGCAGCGTGAATATTTTACTGCCGCCGCGCACTTTTTCTGCAGGATTGAGTGGCGGCGCATATTCTTCATCATATTCTTCCACGGCTTTACCGATTTCATCTTTCCAGAATGGCCAAAAAGCAGGGGAGGTCTTGTTATCCTGGCAAGAATTGAAATCTTTGATCAGTGAGCTGGGCTCCGGCGTTTGGCCGGATGTATTTGCAGAATAGCTAAATACAATTTCAGGAGCAGATTTTTGTAAACGTGGTGTCGTTTTATATGCATATTCCCATTCTTTATTTTTTTCCTGCAAAGCATAGGGTAAAAAAACGTTAATTTGCGGTGGGCGCGGCCAATTTTCTTCATTCAAACCCATCACCCAAATGGCGTTAAATTCTAAGCCGGAGGTTTCCAACATATCTAAAATATGCACTTGAATGTGTTCTTCTTCGGCTTGCTTAGGTTGAAATAAAATTCTTTTTTGTAAGTGAGCGAATAAACGATAGGCTTTCAGTTGGGTGATTTTTCCGGTCAGTGGATCTAAACCGGTAAATTCTTCGAGAAATTCGCGCCAACGTGTGGTCAGTTGAAATTCGGCATGATTTTTGACGTGTGCGCCGGGCCAGCCCAAAGCAATCAATTGCGCGTGGAACATTTCCGCCCATTCACTGGGTAAAGCTTCCGCAGGCAGTGTTTCGATAATGTGCAGAAAATTTCGCCATCTTTGCACCCACGTATTTTGTGGATAATAGTTTTGCCAAGCGGCCAAAGGTTTGAAGAAAGCGCTTAATGGCAATTCTGATTTTTGACCGTTACGCAATTCTTCAGCTAAAAAAGCACCCATATTGATATCGGCTGGGTTTTGGCATAAATAGGGTGATTGTAAAATTGTGCTAATGGTTTCTAAATCAACATTCCCCAATCCCAACTTTAACGCTTCAAAGCCAATGGCGATCAAAGGAAAATTTGCCAAGGGTTCGCCGCCCGAGATGCGATATGCGATACTTTTCTTGAAGGATATGCGATTAAACGTTTGCAGGATTTGCTGACGGTATTGAGATAAATGAGGGCTGATACAAGCAATCGATTGCAATCTATTTTTTTCTATTTGTTCTTTAACCCACAATGCCATGTGTTGCAGTTCTGTTGAAAAATCTGGGAAACTTCGCAGGAGTGGGTGGCTGGTTGGATGATGCGAGCGATGTTGAATAATTTGACTGGTTTTTTTAAAGAGTTCAATCAGCGCCTTTTGAATGGGTGTTAATTCCTCAAAGCCGACGAGTTTGATCATGCCAGGTAATGAGATAACTTGTTCTCTACCTAATTGCAGCAGTTTGCAGCCGAGCATGCTTTCAGGAACCCAATCATGCGTCTCTAAAACGTTCAGAAATTTTTCTATCCATTCACAAAATTGCTGAGTCTCTAAAGTGGATGCTTGTTTTTTTAATTCAGCTAAAGGGATTAACTCATCCTGAACTAATCTCCAGCCTTTTTGAATTTCTTCTACCAACGCATAAGGCTGTTCGGTAGTTTCTAACCAAAGCGCATGTTCTTGCTGGGGGTTTAAAAGTGATTCTGGCCTTGAGTGTTGGGATAGCCATAACTCCTTTATCCATTCTTTCCAAGGCTTAACTGGAAAAGGCTGCCAAGTGGTTTTGCCCTGGGTAATTCGTTCTTGATCATAAGCATAGCTCATCATTTTAGCTAAACGACTGGTGGCCGTGATAATTAAAACATTTGTATCTATTTGCAGCAGAGTTTTATTAAACATGAATAAAAAAATCGATTAGTTGCACACAGGGTTCTTCGATTATATATAAGTGAGCATGAATTGCTAGGGCGCAATGGATGAAATAACTGAGGTTCACCTAAGTTATTGATTTTTAGAAAATAATATTTGTTCAAACTAAAATCAATCTGTGCTAAGTACTCAAATTTAGCCTAGAAAATATTTCTATTCGATATGTTATCAACAGAGTTATCCACAGTTTTTGTGAATAACTTTTTTTGTAGACTGATTAGGAGATTTTCCATTAGGGTTTATCTCTGTTTTTAATGAATTTTTTCCTTGAGGGGCGCTTGAGCGAAGCGAATGATAATGCTATAATTGTTCTGGACATGAGTTACTATGTGTGCTACTGTCGTGGAAAGCACTGCAAGCATTTTGAGTCGGCGTGTTTATGCTCTCTGAATGGTCTGCTCTGCATTGTTGTTAATTTATTTTGAGAGTGTTAAACATGAATACGAAAATCTATGTGGGTAATTTATCTTATCGAACAGGGGAAGACCAACTGTCTCAGCATTTTGCTAAATATGGGCAGATTTCCAGTGTGGTGATTGTAATGGATCGCGCTACAAATCGTTCGAAAGGCTTTGGATTTATTACCTTTGAAAATCAAAATGCTGCTCAAGCGGCGTTAGAGATGAATGGCAAAGAAGTCGATGGTCGTACGATCAAAGTAAGCATTGCCAAACCGCCAAAAGAACGTGAAGCTGGTGGCGGCCGTTCAGGTGGTGGTAGATCCGGTGGCTTCGGTGGCCGCTCAGGCGGCGGGCCTCGCGGTGGCAACGGCGGCGGCCGTCCCGGCGGAAGCTACTAATTATTTCTTTAATTTAAAAAACATAAAACCCAGAATCTGAAAAGATCTCTGGGTTTTTTTTTTAGCTGACAGGACCCGTGGAGCACCTAAACCAGCGAGTTGGCGGCGGTGGGAAATATTCACGGGGTATGGGATAAGTTGAGATAGAAGCGTGGGTAATTTACGTTATTTTGCTTTGGGAAATTTAACGCGGACTTCGAGGCCGGCGCCGGATTCGGGGGTTAGCAGTTGGATTTCGGCGTTGTGTAACTTGGCGATTTGCATGACGATGCCAAGGCCTAGGCCGCTGCCCGGGCTTTCGTTTCCGACGATGCGGTAGAAACGTTCAAATACGCGTTCGCGCAATTCTTTTGGAATGCCGGGCCCATTATCTTGCACAATGAACGTGACATGTTTGGCGGTTTCCTCAATCGATATTGTTATCAAGCCGTTTTTTGGCGTATAGCGAATAGCGTTATCAATTAAATTCCTGATCAGTATGCCTATGGCTGTGGCGCTTCCTAAAATACAAGCTGTGCTGTCAGGGGAGAGGAATTCTAATTCAATATTTTTATGGATGGCTTCTGGCGCCAGCATGGCCGCTATATCTGTTACTTCGCGGCTCAGCCGAATCGGCGCGGTTTCTTGAATGGTCGCCTCAGGCACCATGCGACTCAATGTGAGCAGTTGTTGTATAACGTGAGTACTGCGTTGCACACCCGCTAAAATTTTGGAAAGTGCTTCGCGGCGGGATTGTTCCTCCTGCGTGCGTAAAGCCACCTGTGCTTGCGCGCTGATGGCGGCTAACGGCGTTTTAAGTTCATGGGCAGCGTCGGCGGTAAAGCGTTTTTCTCTTTCAAAGGCATCGTGTAATCTGCCAAATAAATTGTTTAAAGCTTCGACTAAGGGCGTGATTTCCGATGGGACTGAAGATAAATCAAAGGGTTCAAGATAACTCGGTGCGCGATGACTCACTTCACGCGTGACTTTTTTTAGAATCAACAGCGCTCTACCCACAATAAACCAGATCAGAACACCTAAAAAAGGATAACTGAGTAACATAATAAATATAGAATCTTGGGTTAAACGATTCTCAAGCGCTTGTCGGTAATTAGCGTGCTCCGCAATCATAATCGTTTGATGATCCTGACCGCTGACGGTAAAAACCCGCCATCTTTGATTTTTTAAGTCAACAGTAGATAAACCATAATTCCCGTTGGTAAATGGAACTGATGGTGCGGCAGGTGAGTGAAGAATCATTTGATTATTGGGCCCCCAAACTTGAAACTCAATAAAGAAACTATTTTCTTCGGGTGAATTGGATAAAGGCGTACGATGTGAAATCATCGGCATATTTAATGCGAGTTGACGATCCACCACTAAACTTTTTTGAATACTTTGAATATCTTCCGGCGAGAGATTTGAACTCAAAAAAGCCCGCAAACTAACGCCGGTGTGCACTAATTGGGTGTCGAGTTGTTTTTGGATATCTTTATGTGAGAGTACTAAATTTCCGACAATCGCTAATGAGGTAATCAGTGTTACGCTCAGTAGCAAATTGATGAGTAAAAAAGTTCTAATGGATGGAGTCATAAAGCATGCATATATTGCCTAGTTTTCTTCTTTGGCAATCATATACCCTACACCGCGGACAGTGCGAATTAAATTGGTGCCAAAACGTTTGCGTAAATTATGAATATGAACTTCTAAGGCGTTGCTGTCTATGTTTTCTCCCCAACCATATAAAGTTTGGTTGAGTTGTTCACGCGAAATAACGCGGCCAGTATTTTCCAATAATTTTTGCAACAATGCGAATTCACGCCTGGAAATATTCGCGTCTTTGCCTCCTTGGTGCACCATATGAGAAGCCGGATCTAATTCGATGTCTCCGTAAGTAATGACGGGATTGGTCCTGGCCTTTGAGCGCCTTTGTAAAGCGCGCATACGGGCACAAAGTTCGTCTAAATCAAAAGGCTTGGTGAGATAATCATCCGCCCCGGCGTCTAAACCTTTGACCCGGTCTTCTACAGATTCACGAGCGGTGAGGATCACCACTGGGGTGGCGATGTGTCTTTCCCTGATGCTGACTAATAAATCCAACCCAGACATTTTGGGTAAACCCAAATCTAAAACAATGACATCGAAATCTTCATTGGGAGATGTCACAACCCGGAAAGCAGTTTTGCCATCTTTTACCCAATCCACGGTATAACCGTAATGTTTTAAACCCGTGCGAATTCCGTCGCCCAATAATTCATCGTCTTCAACCAGTAGAATACGCATGACAGAAACCTCTTTATATTAAATCATTCCAGGAGTTCTTTTTTTTCACTTCACAGGAGTGTATATTAAATCAAATTTGCAATTGATGGACCCTTCATCTCGCGATGGGGGATCGCAAGGGGGAGAACCGCGATTCTCCCCCTTCATTCCAAGCATCAGGTTTCCTGATGCGCAGGACAGTAAACAAAATTATGTACTTATTACAATATGATACCTGGTTTTCTTCTCGATTGCAAGCGTTTTTTAATATTTTCTTAATGTTTCCATAAGGAATGCATAAAAATTATGCAGTTTCATACAAATCAATTAAATTCAATGAGTTATATTATAAAGGTCAACAACAATGTCAAATAATCAGCGGACACCATCTTTGAGCAATAAAGAGCTTATAGACAAAATTGTGGCTTACGCCAATAAGAAATGGGACCCTAAACAAGGCGGTATTGACCAATTTCTGCAATTTATAAGGCTTTATTTTATGCATTCTTCTTTAGAAGAACTCGAGGCGCGTAGTATCACTGATTTATATATGGCGGTTCTCTCGCACTGGCAATTGATGAATCAGAGAACTGCCGGTGAATTGAAGATCAAAGTATTTAATCCTCATTACGTTGAAGAGGGTTGGCAATCGCCGCATACCATCGTTGAGGTTGTCAGTGATGACATGCCGTTTTTGGTGGATTCCATGCGCATGGCCGTAGATCAAACCATTTATCTGATGATCCATATGGGCGGCATGCGAGTGGTTAGAGACAAAGATGGAAACGTCAAAGAGATTTTAGCGTTTGCCGAGCAGCGTGAGCAAGCACTGCTTGAAGCGCCGATATATATGGAAATCGACCGGCAAACGGATCCAAAAGTTTTAGAACAAATCCAAAATAAATTAACCAAAGTATTAAATGATGTGCGATCGGCAGTTGCTGATTGGCAGTTGATGCGTCAAAAAGTAAAAAATATTATTGCGCATTATGTGCAAAGTAATTTTTTGACCGAAGAAAAAAAAGAAATGATTGCTTTTTTAGAATGGATACTAGAAGACCATTTTACTTTTCTCGGTTATTGCGAATATAAAAATTTAGTACTGAATCCCAAATCTTGTTTGGGAATTCTGAAACAAAATACTCAAGATCAAGTTTTCGAAACCAATGTATCGCCGGAACTTGGGTCAGTCATTATTTCAAAATCTAATTTTCGATCGACTGTACATCGCAATGCCTACACCGATTATATTTCTTTTAGAGAGTTCAATGAACAGGGAGAGTTGGTTAGCGAATACTGTTTTATTGGGTTATTTACTTCCAGTGCTTATATTGTTTCTCCGAAAATAATTCCCATTATTCGCAAAAAAGTAGAAGCCATTATTCATAAATCTGGATTGCCGCCGCGCAGTCATGCCGGCAAAGATTTATTGCATATCCTTGCTTTTTTACCGCGTGATATCCTGTTTCAAGCCAATGTAGAACAACTTTATGAACTGGCGATGGATATTTTATATTTGCAGGAAAGGCGCAGGATCCGTTTATTTATTTACGAAGATACATTTAAACGGTTTATTTATTGTTTAGTTTTTGTCCCTCGAGAAAATTTTAATTCCGATCTCGTACGCGAGATGCAAGATATTTTACAAAACGAATTGGGGGGTTTAGAAGTGGGCTTTAGCACACAGTTTTCTTCCTCCATTTTAGTGAGAATTGATTATACGGTGCGGGTTGATCCAACCCAGCGTCGAGCTTATCAACTGAAACCACTGGAACAAAAATTAATTATTATTGGCCAATCCTGGCAAGATGGTTTCCGCATCAGTGCGCTCGAGCATTTTGGTCAGGAGAGGGGGCCATTGATTATTAATCATTACATCCATGCCTTTCCAGCCGGCTATCGAGAAACTTTTACGCCGCGTAACGCCATTTTCGATATTGAAGAACTTGAAAAATTAGCCACCGATAAATCTTTAGGGATGAGTTTTTACCGCCCACTCGGTGCATCAAAAGATGTGATTCGTTTTAAATTATACCGTTCTAAATTTACCGTTTCTTTATCTGATGCTTTGCCCATGCTCGAAAATATGGGCTTGCGCGTGGAAAGTGAACAAGCGTATTCGATCACTCGCAAAGATGGCAGCCAATTTTGGATTAATGATTTCGGCATGACCTATCTGCGTGAGCCGGAATTTGAAGTTGAACAAGTTAAAGGTATTTTTCAGCAAGCATTTAATAAAACTTGGTTAGGATTGGCGGAAAATGATTCATTTAATCGATTGGTTTTAGAAGCACAATTGGGGTGGCGGGAAATTTCGGTGTTGCGTGGATACGCCCGTTATTTGCGCCAAATTGGCTTTAATTTAAGCCAAGCCTATATTGCCCAAGCCTTGGTCAATAATCCAGCGATTGCTAAATTATTAATAGAGTTATTTCAAACACGTTTTAATCTCAAATCGATTGAGAATCGAGCAGGATTATGTCTGCAAATCGAAGAAGATATTTACAAGCAATTAGATAAAGTCAGTAGCTTAGATGACGATCGCATTCTGCGGCGCTATTTACATGTGATTAACGCCACCATGCGCACCAATTATTTTCAAGTGGACGCTATGGGACATTTTAAAAACAGTTTGTCTTTTAAACTAAACCCGCAAAAAATTCCTGAAATGCCTTTGCCTATTCCGATGTTTGAAATCTTTGTGTATTCCCCGCGTGTGGAAGGCGTGCATTTACGCGCTGCAACTGTCGCGCGCGGTGGCATCCGTTGGTCGGATCGTCGTGAAGATTTTCGTACGGAAGTATTAGGATTAATGAAGGCGCAACGCGTTAAAAATGCCGTGATTGTACCTGGTGGGGCGAAAGGCGGATTTTTTCCCAAGAATTTACCCGTTGACGGCTCTCGAGAAGAAATTCTTGAAGAAGCGATTGCTTGTTATCGGGAATTTATTTACGCCTTGTTGGACCTGACCGATAATTTACAAAACAACAATGTCGTAGCTCCCTTGGACACCACCTGCTATGACGAAGCAGATACCTATTTGGTGGTTGCAGCGGATAAAGGAACGGCGACATTTTCTGATATCGCCAATAGCATTGCTTTAGAAAAAGGGTATTGGCTGGGCGATGCTTTCGCCTCGGGTGGGTCCATTGGATATGATCATAAAAAAATGGGCATTACCGCGCGTGGCTCTTGGGTATCTGCCAAACGCCAATTTCAGGAATTAGGCATTGATATTGATGAAAATCCCATTTCCGTAGTGGGTATTGGGGATATGAGTGGCGACGTATTTGGCAATGGCATGTTGTTATCTCCCCATTTAAAGCTGGTGGGCGCATTCAATCATCAACATATATTTTTAGATCCAGATCCTAAAGATTTACAAGCCAATTTTGAAGAACGGTTACGGTTGTTCAACTTACCCCGTTCTTCTTGGGCGGATTACAAAAGAGAGTTAATTTCAGCTGGCGGCGGTATTTATTCACGTGCGCTGAAGTCGATTAGTTTAACCGGCCCAATCCAGAAATTATTGGATACCGATAAAGATGCGATGATTCCCAGCGATTTAATTCGTGCGTTGTTAAAAGCGCCGGTGGATATGATTTGGAACGGTGGAATAGGCACTTACGTTAAAGCGAGTGGCGAATCTAACCATGATGTAGGCGATCACAGCAATGATGCATTGCGGATTAACGCCGATCAATTACGCGCACGCGTGGTTTGTGAAGGTGGGAATTTAGGCTTTACTCAGCTCGCGCGCATAGAATACGAGCTCAATGAAGGAAAAATTAATACCGACTTTGTCGACAATTCCGGTGGGGTGGATTGTTCAGACCATGAAGTCAATATCAAAATATTGCTCAATCAGGCCGTCGCCCTGCATAAAATTGATATGGGCTATCGAAATAAACTTTTGGCTGAGATGACCCAGGAAGTGGCTGAATTAGTCTTGCAAAATAATTATCAGCAAAATCGCGCGATTAGTTGGTTGTCTGCCTTATCAAAAAAACATTCAGGATTGTTTATTAGCCATATCACTGCTTTGGAACAGGCTGGAAAATTAGACCGTGAACTTGAATTTTTGCCGAGCAATAAAGAATTAAAGCAACGTAAATTGAGCGGACAAGGCATTACCAAACCGGAAATGTCGATTTTGTTGGCTTATAGCAAGATCAATTTAAAAGAGCAGATCTTGGATTCAGATTTACCGGAAGATCCTTATTTATCACAACGGGTAAAAGAACCATTCCCGACGCCGTTACGTAAAGAATTTCATGAAGAATTGAACACCCATCGTTTGCGGCGTGAAATTATTGCTACGCAATTATGTAACCGGTTAATTGCGGACATGGGAGTCACCTTTGTTTTTCAAATGCAAGATGAAACCGGCGCCACCGTGCCGATGATTGTGCGTGCTTATACTGCAGCGCGCAGTATCTTTCATATGAGTGAGTTTTATACTGATATTGAGTCATTGGATTATAAAATAAACGCTTTTGTGCAATATGAAATAAACGAAGAAATTGTTACCTTGGTAAGGCGTGCATCGCGTTGGTTATTACGTCAATTTCAGGAACATTTGGATATTCACGAGATTATTACCGGTTTTGCTGATCCGATTGTGCATTTATTCCGGCGCTTGCCCAAATATATTTTAGGTGAAGATAAAGCCAGTTTAGAAACGCGTCAAGAAACTTTGATAGCCGCCAATGTGCCGCATGATATTGCATTAAGAATTGCTTGCATTGAACCTATTTATCATGCTTTAAATATTGTGGAAGTTGCCACTAAAAAAATGATCGATATCAAACACGTCGCACAAGTTTATTTTATTTTGATAGATCGATTAAGATTAATTTGGTTTAGGAGGCAAATTAATGCGTATGAGGGGGGAGACAGCTACTGGGTATTTTTAGCAAAATCCTCTTACAAAGCCGATTTAGATGTATTAGAAAGACAATTGACCGCTGAAGTTTTACGGCACATCCATCCTGAAACTGAAAATGTTGAAGAGCAAGTGGATGCATGGTTAGATAGAAGGCGGCATTTAGTGGAACGTTGGCGAAATATATTGACTGACCTGCGCAGCATTGGTGTGAAAGAATTTGCAGTGATTTCTGTCGCCATTCGTGTATTAGCGAATTTAGCGCAAATAGGAAGTATGAATCAATGAAAAAACCAGTACCGATTTGTTTGTTATTATTGAGAATTGGCGTGTTTGCCGCATTGTTAATTTGGGCGGTTGATAAATTCTTACGTCCTGGCGCTGCTGCTGCTAGTTTAAATCATCTCTATCATCTGCCGGTGTTACCCACCATGCTAATTTATACATTAGGCGCATTTGAAGTTCTATTGGCCGCTTGTTTCCTGATTGGTTTTCAAAAAACGTTGTCTTACATTTTAGTATTTTTAATTACTGCCGCTTATACCATTGCCGCTTATCGATACTATTGGCCGCCTTTTCAGGGTGAAAATATTTTATTTTTTTCAATTTGGCCGATGTTAATGGGCTGTCTTGCCCTATTTATTTTGCGCAAGCAAGATACGCTATTATCTCTGTCATAAAAGGCTCCCCTCCGTGGGAACTCCTGAGTTAAGTTAAGGTCCGTAGTGATAATCTTTCATGATGTAGTTATGCGTATAAAATCGCTTAGCATTCTCAGTAATGCCTGATGTGGCAATAAACATGCGGTATATTCGCGTAATTCTGAATAATAAGGCTTACTGATCAACATATTGGTAATGTTGTTATCATAACTATGCTCAAAATCATCGTTAAGATCCTGAGTTGCTTTTTCTAGCATAGAATAGAAAGCTTGATCAAGCATGGGATTTTCTTTCTTCAATCGAAGGCTCAATTCAAGCTGCTCGAGAATAATTTGTTTTCGTGCATAAAGTATAGAATTGGTCACCACCCATTCTGGCGTCGCCTACCGGTTTTGCTTTTTTAAAATTATTATAAAAATCTAAATATTTCATGATGACTTCCCCTTTTTTAGTTAAGGGCATATTATTCCTATTGGGAAGCTATTGTGCAAGCTATAGTTATCGATTCGTTTTGATTTTAACCTTGAATTATGCTAATTTCGACCATAACACATAAAGCAAGGAGTAAGCATGAAGGATTGTATTTTTTGTAGAATTGTCAATAAAGCAATTCCCAGCACCATTGTGTATGAGGATGATCAGGTGCTTGCCTTTCCGGATATTAATCCCAAAGCCCCCACACATTATTTAATTATTCCCAAAAAACATATTGCCACCTTAAACGATCTAACCGCTGAGGATACATTTTTAGCGGGCCATTTAATCCAAACTGCCAAAAATATTGCCGCAAAAATGGGCATTGCCGAACCCGGTTACCGCGTTTCTATTAACTGTAACAAAGGCGGCGGACAATTGGTTTATCACATCCATTTACATCTACTCGGCGGCCGCGAAATGCACTGGCCTCCAGGATGAGCATTGATGCAAATTATTGCAAATTACCCAAAGCCTGCTGGTTGTTGAGCGAGCCCGTTGCCGCCTGGCCGCATCGAAGGAATATCATTGCCAGACCGCTTGAACGACCCTCCGTGGGGCGCTTCCTCTTTTTACATCCTTGTAAAAAGAGGATCTGGCAATGATATTCCTCCGGGCTCTGCGTCAACGGGCTCGCTCAACAACCTAATGAAAGTTTAGTGCTTTTCGGTATTATTTTTTTTGATATTTTTTTCTCTACCTGATGGGGGTTCGCAAGGGGGAGAAGAGCGGCAGCGATCTCCCCCTTCATTGCTGAGTTGCAGCTTTGCTGCGACACAGCATCTAAACCAGGAAGCAATTTCCGCTTCAGCGGAAATTGCTGGGCGGCAACGGATCAGCGAGGCAACCAGCAATCTCAGGCTAATTTGCTTCTCCGGCTGCCCGTCCCTAACAATTAAATTACTTTAAAATCTTATTTTCAGATTATCAGATCCCCAAATTGAAAGTATATGATTATTAAAAGGTCGGGGGTTCAAAACAATAATCAACTATGATATCTACCAGAGGTTTTGGCATAGAATTATGAAAGAAGGTATAAAGCATTATGTTTTTCGTGCTGTTTAACTGCCGATTACTCAGAAAAAAGTCCATACTCATAAATTTAAATACTACAGGATTCGTTAAGACTCCGTTTTTCCAAAATTCATTATCAAAATCAAAAAAGCTATAGAAAACTTTACGTATTTCATTATTTTTAAATAATGGATAAGCCCTTTTAGATTCTGGGTCAATCACAGCAGCAATAAAAATATTCAGATGGTCCTCAAGAGTTGTAACAGCAGTGCTGATATCTTTATGAGCGCCTGGGAATGTTTTTTTAATATCGTCTCGAATCGATTCTTGTTCTTGCAGACTAAAGGTCTGTTGAATGCCTCCTAAACACATCCCGAAATAATCTCTCAGTGCTTCATTTGAAAAAGCAATGCTTATAAAATTTTCATTTGATAACGATAGCTTTGTGTGAGGCATTAAGGATTTGGTATGTTCAAGTAACGTTACATAATAAGGCTTGTCGTCTAAATCATGATCCTCGTGCCCAGTACCACGCGTAAAATCATCCACACAAGCTAGAGCTGCTTTATCTAATTCCTGATAGAAAGTTGTATCAAGTATGGGGTTGAATGTCGTTAATTGAGGAATAGAAAATTCAAGCAGAGTGAGAAGGTCTCTTTTTCGTGCATGAAGCTGGAAATCATTATCTACTCTGGTCGAAGTTTTCGGTTTGTTGATCATAAAATAGTTCTCAAACTCTGTGTATTTCATAATGATTCTCCTTTTTTTAACTAAAAAACTAAAACTAAGAAGTATTATGCCTATTGGAATGTTATTACACAAGCATAGGCGCTTTGATCTTAGGGCCCTTAATCTTGAATTATGCTAATTTTGACTATAAATCATAAAGCAAGGATGACGTGTCAGCGCTAACCCGTAAATTTAATGTTGACGAGGCGCTAGACCTTAAATTCTTAATTTTTCTTTAAGTCTCTTTAACCTAAATTCCGCAGTTGCCTCCGTAACGAGAAGACCTAGTGCGCTGAAGATTGAGGATTTTTTGTGGATTTTTTCCTGAAGCCGTACTCATCCGTACGGTGAAGGAAAAAATCCACAAAAAATCCTCAAGATTCAGTGCAATAGGTCTTCGCAGTAGGAGGCAATTGCGGAATTTAGGTTTAATAAAACCCTAATAAAACTCTATTAAAACCTGCAAAAATAATGATAAGTTCGTTCCAGATTTAACAAGTTCTTAATATTTGCTCAGTAAAATATAAAAAATATAACGAAAATAAGATACGAAAAAAAATCTTAAAAACAAATATTGAGAGAAAAAGGTATGAAGAAGTTTATAGAATCAGCAAAAAAATATTTTTCACCTGTCAAAAACCAGAATAAATCTAAAAAAGAAGAAAAATCAGTTGCTCAAGAGAAAATTTTACAAGGAGGGGAAGGTGTCGCCTCAGCCGGCACAATGCTGGCCGCCCATGTCATGGATAATTCCTTAGATATGAAATTTATTGATTTAGGATTAGTGACTGCTGCCCTAAGAGCACTTTCTAATAACCGAAAAGGCCCTGCATCTTTAAAAGAAGCTAAAGGATTTCGTGCGAGATCTGCCATCTTAGTAAATGATGCCGCCAAATGGGGAGCGGGACTCGGTCAACACGCTACCCATGCGATTAAAGTTGCCAGTGTAGCAGGCCATGCTCTTCCGGGTCTCAATTTGTTAGGAAAAGGTTTGAATTTAGGTTTGAAACTAAAAGAAAAAGATAATAAATTAGCTATTGCCAATGAAATTGCCAAAATATTATTAACAGGTGCAGGCATCGCGTTGATTCCAGTCACGATGGGGGGATCAGCCATTTTACTAGGAGTGGCCGCCGGGTTGGATGGACTGGAAATTTTTTGTAAAGTGGCTGTGACGGTCAATAATAAATTAAATCCCGGAAAGCTGTCAAAGGAATCTATTGAATTAGATGAAATTCCTATTGACGATTCTAAAATCATTCAACAAATACAAGAGAAAATAGCTGAATTTTTAGCTCAACAGAAGGAATTTTTAGATGAAGAAACACCAGATTGGCGTCAAGCAAGGTTTGATGTTTCTACGCATGATTCTCCGGTGAAATTAACCGATTTTGGAAAACAAAGCTTCTTTAAACCCAGCGACCCAAGTATCGAGCAAGATGAGCTTAATGACATCGACCCAAGTAACGAAAAAGATTACCTTAACGCACTTCTTCAACCTTGATTTTTTCGAAAAATTCTAATGAAGCAGGGTTGGCGATCGATTCTAGATTATCTAGGGATTGATGGTTTATGATTTTTTTAACGGCGATTTCTAGTAATTTGCCATTGAGGGTGCGAGGTAAATCAGGGGCGGCAATGATTTTGTCCGGCACATGGTGTGGGGATACATTTTCTTTTATTTGCTTTTTTATCGCCTGAATCAATATCTCGGTGAGTTGAGCATTTTCATTCATAACCACAAATAAAATAATGCTTTCGTCGCCTTTAATGTTTTGTCCGACTATCATGCAATCTGCTATTTCTTTAAATGAAGCGAGTTGTTGATAAATTTCTGCGGTGCCTATTCTGATGCCGCCGGGATTTAAAGTGGTGTCGGAACGGCCGTAAATAATCAATCCGTGATGGGTGGTTATTTTGGCATAATCGCCATGTGTCCATACGCCAGGAAATTTATCAAAATACGCGTGAAAATATTTTTCTCCCGTTGGATCATTCCAAAAATAAATTGGCATGGAAGGAAAAGGGGTAGTACACACTAATTCACCTTCGCTTTCTGCAACAGACTCTCCTATTTCATTGAATATCTTGACGTTCATTCCTAAACCTAAACACTGAATTTCACCTGGATAAACGGGCAGCAAAGGATTCCCTAATGCAAAACAGGAAATGATATCAGTCCCACCAGAAATAGACGCTAACCAAATATTGGATTTAATATTTTTAAAAACATATTCAAAGCTTTTGGGGAGGAGCGGGGAGCCTGTCGTCAGAATAGTGTTTAATGAAGCTAAAGAATGGGTTTTCCGAGGAAACAAATGACTGGCTTCTATCATTTCAATCCATTTTGCGCTCACGCCAAAATGTGTAATTTGTAATGCATCGATTAAATCAAACAATCGGGAAGGCTGCGATTTTGGTAAAGGGTTACCATCGTAAAGGACAATCGTTGCACCGACAGCTAAACTACTGATTAACCAATGCCACATCATCCAGGTACAGGTAGTATAAAAAAATATGGTATTTTCGCGCTTTAAATTTGCATGGAGTTTTAATTCTTTAAGATGTTGCAACAAAACGCCACCAGCCCGGTGAACAATACATTTGGGCTTACCCGTGGTCCCTGAAGAATATAAAATATAAAGCGGATGATCAAAAGGGAAAGCAGAAAATGAAAAATTTTCTGCAGCTATTTCAAATCCTTTATCCCACAACACCGTTGGCGAATAAAAATGGTTTAAATCCAAATTTTTTTCTACAACGTTAACGATAATGGTATGCTCAATACTTTTAATATCGCGTTGCAGCGCTCGAATTTTTTCTACATGCTGATATCGATGTTGATTATAAACATGACCATCCACTGCAATAAAAATTTTCGGTTGGATCTGCAAAAATCGATCCGATAACCCCTGTTCTCCAAAATCCGGCGAACAAGCCGACCATATTGCGCCCAAACCAGTTGCCGCCAGCATCGCGATAACGGCGTGTGGTGTATTGGCTAACATCCCCGCCACCCGGTCATTTGGTTTAACGCCTAATTTTTTAAGGTAACCAGCGAATGCACAAACTTTTTGATAAAGTTCAAGATAAGACATCTGTTCAGGTTGGCCATCTTCAGAAACAAAAATAAGTGCAGTATGCTCATCCCGGTAACGCAACAAGTTTTCAGCAAAATTCAATTGCGCCCCCAAAAACCACTGCGTTTCCTGAAACCGCCGCCCAACTTCCAAAACTTTCTCTGCAGACGTCTGATGAATAACCCCAAAATAATCCCAAAGGGTTCCCCAAAAATCCTCGGGATAATCCACCGACCACTGATGCAATTCAGGATAAAATTGAATTTTTAATCGAAACCGCCGATTGACTTCGTCCATAAACAATTTCATCGCAGACTTATCAACCATCGCCGGTTCAGGAACCCAAGTCGGCCTATCTATTTTCTTTGGCATAACGATTAAAATAGTAGGACACGCTGATTTGAAAGCAAATTGAATAAATGATATCTTTAGGCCCCCGACAGGCACGTAGCTCAGTGGTAGAGCATCACCTTGACATGGTGGTGGCCGGTGGTTCGATCCCACTCGTGCCTAATTTTTGAACCATTTTGTTTCCCAAGACGTACGATTACACATCGTTTAGATAATAAATTACGAGGATGATCTGAATGAATTATCAATTAAATTAAGCAAAGATTGGTTGCCGGTGTTGAATCTCTTAAACTTTGAATTGAAAATTCCGCCTTCCCAACAGCTAGAACGCACTGAGCTTTCACTCAGCGGCATAGAGTGAAAATATGTGTAGCTTCAGCACATTGGTTCATTAATGGTATGTTTATAGTGGCGTGTCTCCAGGGCCACCTCATGAAAACCAGGTAACGTCCACTTTTGGCTCAGGTTTGACGAAAAATCGTGCTCAAAATGCTCACATACCTGTGTATGCTCCGCTTTTTTGCCCAATTTTTCATCAAACCTGAGCCAAAATTGAACGTTTTGCGTAGATTTAATTTTCGTGAGGTGTCCCTGGGCGTGTCTCAAAGATGACTTGACAAGTCAAAATTACTGGGTAAAAATCAGACAAAAAGGTTTCAGGAGGAATTTTTATGCAAAAAGATTTGGTTTCCGAATCAACAACAGATCAACCTTCATTACCGCCTCAATCCACCACTACCACCACTACCACCACTACCAGCGTTATATCAACCATTAATCCTACTTCACCGAACCCAATGTTTTTTTCCTTAGATGTCATTTGGCGAAAATCTTTGCACGTGCTTGAAATGAATGTCGGCTACGTCAGCAGCTTTGCTCCTCTAGGCGACGACATGACTCATATTACCTATTTACAATCTCTGCGCGGTCCCGAACCCGTCATCGTGGTTTGTCGAACTAGTGACGAAATAGTTAAGACGATTAGCACATTACTTGGAAGTAATATTGATACAGAATTAGCCACCATCGGCAAACTTAAGGGCCTGGCTCAACAAGTATTAACGAAGGAAGAACAAGCCAATATTTATTTTCTTGGTTATAAAGAAGCCGAACTTGAGCCACTTAGTTCTCTGATTTTAAATAGTAGCTCTATTGATTTTGAAAATCCCCTAAATAAAATTAACTATGCATTCGCTTTGAAAATGAAATTGTACGAAATTAAAGAACAAGAACATCAGACAATTTGTCAAGCAATCAAAAAATTTGCTGAAGAAAAGCACCATCAATTATGGCCAGGGCGAACGCCTAAAATAGTTGTCATTGAATCAGGCGTTCAACCAACGCGAATTCGTAATCTATTAAAAAACTTGGGGATTAATTATCCTGTCGATTCTAGTTCGCTTCTTTTTCAACTACAATGTTATGACAAAGCTTTTCAGCGAATTATGCAAAATGAGATAATGCCCCCTGGCGCCCTGATTAATTTCAACCCTTTATTACAAGAAGGTGTTAATTTTTTAAATGATAATGATTTATTTAAGCGAAGGCAAGAAGCATATGTTTTATGGCAAGATTGTTGGAGCCGACTACAAACATTAAAACATCAGTCTTCGAAATCCTCGGCACACAGTTCTGATGAGATCAAATCGACTGAGATCAAATCGACAGTTTCTTTGGAAGAATTATCCAAGCAATTAGCAAAAATTAGCAAAGATTTAAACGAAAAAAATATAGTGAAGGAACAACAACAATTAAAAACAAAACGTGAAAAACTAATGAATTCATGTATTCAATTTGCTGCTCAAATTATTGGTGATATTAGTGATATTAAAGGACAAATGTCTAATGACTTTCAGGATGATAAATATCCTCAAGTTGTGCTTAAACCCCTAGCTGCTTTTCGGGGACAAGGGGTGATCGTATGTCCTATGGATTCTTTATTATTAGGTCAATTGCTATTTAGTATGGCAATAACCCAAGGATTGAAACTTGAAAAGATAAAAGAGGAATTGACCCATTTGATTAGTGGCACACATGGTGGAGGGTTAGCAGATGATATCACACAAAAAGGCCTAGAACTCATGATACATATGTCACAAAATAACTTCTTTTTTTTAGTTGAGCTATTTATTAATCGCGAACCCATTGTGGTTACCGGCGCCAAAAAAATGGTTACCTGGCGCTTTATCGTCGAAACTTTAAATGGACGATTTGGCATACAGGCCCATCGTCAGGGAAAAACTCCTGCCGAGCAACAACGGCGCATATTTGGTAAACTACCACCACTGGTCCTGCCTGCCAATAATATTCCTACCACTGGCTCAAGTGTTTCCTACGTTGGCGAAAGAGAATCTGAAGAAAAAAATAGTTTAGTTTATTTGCCGACGCCCCAGGAAGAAAAGCAATTAATCAATCAATTTTCGTATATTAGTTCTACCCTAGAAAAAAGCTTAAATGCAGGCTTTTATGAATTTTTGATTCACTTAGCCGATATGCCTGCTAGTTATCAGCAGTATTTTCACAGTGTGATAATTTCTGATTCTTATTATCTGTTCAGCTTCTCGCAAGAAGATCTCAATGGTATTGCTCGATTTATTAATGAAAAGGGCATAAAGATGGGCCAAGAATTGTTAACGCCGTTGATGGAAATTCTTGCCCATCATATTGCGGATGACTTGCGTGAAAATTCAAGTGATTTTGTCCAGAATTACTTCAGGACTGGCATGATGGACTTATTCATCACGCATTTAGGGTTGCTATTCGCCTCTTATAACTCTACTTCGATGCTTAGCATACGCCTCATCCACCTCACAACTGAAACTTATTTCGCTCTCATTGCCATCGCATCTCAATATTTGCCTGATAAACACATTGAAAATATGCGTCCATTATCAGGTTGGATTGCGCGACTCAAGGAAATAGATAAAGAATTATTAAATTGGTTTAAAACAGTTGAACCGACGGCAGATTTAAAAACCATTTTTGGTATAGACAGCAAAAGCTGCCCTCATAGAATCAAAGGTTATTATTATGAAGGTGGACGAACCATTGGCAGTGAAAATAAGTATGGTGCTGTTAATTTAAATGTCAATGTTTTATTAATGCTGCGGGAACGTATCAGACTGCAATTGGATGAGCTAGAGACAACGCTAGAATCATTAATCCAGATAGGGGACGGCTTGAAAAGAATTGCCGAAAGCAGTGGAAAACAACTTCTATTTGCTGATACCAACTACATATCCGATGTAGTTGATCAGGAGGAGTCTCAGACTATTGCCCGAATTTCTAGGTCACTTTCGCAAAAATCTTCTGCAGAGGAAGCCAGACAAAACATCGTTCCTCTGAGTAGTAACCGAAATAGATTAATGCGATCAAAAAGCAGCCCAGAATTTAAAAGCTTAAATTATAGTCTTGACTTCTCACATAGGTGAATAATTTCCCAAAATAGTTTTCGTAAAAAAACCTTCCCTGATGGGGGTTCGTAAGGGGGAGTTGCAGTGGAAATGACAATGAATTACAGTAGGCTCCCGGTTCGATTGATTTTCAAAAATAACTACTGCGAAGACCTATTGCACTGAATCTTGAGGCTTTTTTGTGAATTTTTTTCTTCACCGTACGGATGAGTACGGTGCGCACTAGGTCTTCTCGTTACGGAGGCAACTGCGGAATTTAGGATTATAAATCAATTTATCAGGGCGAGAATTAAATCCCACTCGTCCCAAACAAATTATTAGGGAACAACATGATCAATATTCGTTTGCCGGATGGCAGCCAAAAACAGTTTCCAGGTCCGGTCACTGCACAGCAAGTTGCCGAATCCATCGGCGCTGGTTTAGCCAAAGCGGCTTTAGCTGCGGAAGTCAATGGCAAGCCTGTCGATCTATCTTACTTAATCTCGGAAGATGCCGAACTCAGAATTTTGACCGCCAAAGACTCCGCCGGATTGGAAGTGATTCGTCATTCCACCGCCACCTTTTGGCACAGGCGGTGAAGCAATTATTTCCGCAAGCCCAAGTCACCATTGGCCCAGTTATCGAAGATGGATTTTATTACGATTTTGATTGCGATCATCATTTTTCCACGGATGATTTGCAAATTATCGAAGCCAAAATGCAGGAAATTGCTAAACAAAACTTAACTGTAGAGCACTTAGAATTAAACCGCGATAAAGCTATCGATATCTTTTCCAAAATGGGTGAGCACTATAAAGTAGAGATCATCAAAGAGATCCCCGCTGATCAGAAAATCACTGCCTATCAGCAAGGCGAGTTTATTGACTTGTGCCGCGGTCCCCATGTCCGCGCACCGGTGTATTAACCGCCTTTAAATTAACCAAAGTTTCCGCGCTTATTGGCGCGGCGATCCGAAAAATAAAATGTTACAAAGAATTTATGGCACCGCCTGGGGTGATGCAAAAGCTTTACAAACCTATTTACAACGGTTAGCTGAAGCGGAAAAAAGAGACCATCGCTTGATTGCTAAAAAAATGAATCTTTGCCATTGGCAGCCGGAAGCGCCAGGCATGGTGTTCTGGCATCCCAACGGCTGGAGCATTGTGCGGACCTTGCGCGAATATTTAGCCGATAAATATGTGGCTAATGGCTACCAAGAGGTCAATACGCCGCAACTGGTTGATGTCACGTTATGGGCGCAGTCCGGACATTTAGAAAAGTTTGCTGACGATTTGTTTTTATCCGAATCAGAAAATCGTGAATATGCGATCAAACCAATGAGTTGCCCCTGTCATATCCAAATATTTAAACAAGGCCTGAAAAGTTACCGTGATTTACCGATTCGTTTAGCAGAATTTGGTTGTTGTCACCGCAATGAACCTTCCGGAACTTTGCATGGTTTGATGCGGGTGCGTGGCTTTGTCCAAGATGACGGACATATTTTCTGTACGCCTGACCAAATTCAAGCTGAGGTATTAGCTTTTATTCAACAACTGCGAGAGGTATATCAAGATTTTGGCTTTACCGAAATTATCTACAAGCTTTCCACCCGTCCGGAAAAAAGAATTGGCGATGATGTGGCATGGGACCAAGCCGAATCTGCACTGGCCGAAGCGCTTAATCAAGCCAAGGTAGAGTGGCAGTATTCAAAAGGAGAGGGGGGATTTTACGCACCCAAGATCGAATTCTCTTTGCAAGATTGCTTGGGCAGACATTGGCAATGTGGAACGATGCAAGTCGATTTTTTCTTAGCGACGCGTCTGGGCGCTTATTATATTGACGAAAAGGGCGCTAAACAGTCCCCCGTATTGCTGCACCGTGCTATTTGTGGTTCTTTGGAGCGTTTTATTGCCATTCTTCTAGAGCATTATGCGGACGGTTTGCCCATTTGGTTAACCCCTGTCCAAGCTGTGGCGATGAATATTACCGATAGGCAGGCCGAATATTGCCGCGAAATAGAAGTTTTTTTACGAAATCAAGGCGTTAGGGCGAATTTGGACTTGCGTAATGAAAAAATTGGCTTTAAAATACGCGAGCACACCTTGGCACATGTACCTTATTTGCTGGTGATTGGCGACCGTGAGGTGGCTAATAAAGCAGTTGCTGTACGTCGCTTAGGTAGTGAGCAATCAACGACCATGAGTTTGGCGGAGTTTGCCGAATTGGTTCGAACTGAAATCAAACAACGTAAATTGCCCGGAGGAACTGTAGCAGCGTCGCGAACTGACACCACACCGCGAGGAAGCCCAGTGGCTTCGCCAGGCTGAGTCCCACCCACTTGTACACGCCGCCGCTCCAGCCGGAGGCGAGTTCGGCGGCGACCAGGGAGGTCGGCAGCAGGAACAGCAGCGCCGGGGACGGCGTACAGGAACACCGCGGCCAGCCCGAACACCGCCATGGGCGGCGCGGCTCGCAGGCTCGCCACCGACGCCGTGGTCATCATGGCCAGCGTCATCCACGTGATGTACTTCGTGGCAGTGGTCGGCTTGGCCGCGACGTCCGCGGGCCCGGCCTGCCGCGGCACGTCCGCGGACTGCGGCGGCACCCCCGCCGCAGGCGGGGCTGACGCCCGGTGTGGCCGGGGTGCATCGGCAGGCGTATCGATTGTCCCCGATCAGCTCCCCCGTGGCATCCGGATCTCTAACAGGAATTACCCACTGTCACCGATAGGAAACGCTGTGATATTCGGTCGGTCGCGCTGCTGACCGAACTCACCCCACGGCACCAGCCTGGAGGCCAAGTTCGCGCCGGGCGACCAGCTGCTCCTCGTCGCCTTCGGTGGCGGGGTGACCTGGGCGGCTGCGGCCATGACGTGGCCCGGCCTGCAGGTTCAAGAAACCGCTTACCTCCACTGAGAAACCCCGCCGAGAAAGGAAAATCATGAACACCAACCTGGACACGGTCTACGAGATCGTGGCGGTGCGCGCTCCGGAACTCGCTCCGGAAATGAATTCACCCGAGTGGGATGCAGAGCCTGCAAATTGACTCGCTCACCCTGGTCGACATCGTTACCGACGTGGAAATGAGCTTCGGCCTCTCGTTCAGCGATGATGCCCTCGAAGAACTTCACAGCGTTCAGGACATCCTGAACTTCATCCAGAACTCGCACTAGCCGTTACCCGGTCCGCCGCCGTCCGCCACGAATTTGTGAGGTGCCTGCCATGCCCGGCCCGGCCGTTCAGGGACGCCCGCTCAACGCCGGGCAATGCGGAGTCTGGTACGCCCAGCGACTCGACCCGCGCAGCCCGGTCTACAACATGGGCGGCTTCCTGGACATCCGAGGCCCGGTCCACCCCGGGCGGCTCCAGACCGCGCTGACCGCGCTGGTCGCGGAGGACGAGGCGACGCGCCTGCGCTTCACCGAGGTCGACGGTGAGCCAATGCAGGACCTCGGACCAGTCCCGGACTTCACCGCCCCGCTGCTGGACCTGAGCGGCGGGACCGACCCGGTGGCTGCGGCGGACCGGGTCATGCGGCAGGACCTGGCGTCGGTCCCGGATCTGGAAGAGGGCCCGCTGTTCAACCACCTGCTGCTGCGGGTCGGACCCGAGCGGCTCTTCTGG